>SVLM01000031.1 GCA_015067945.1 Oscillospiraceae bacterium | reverse complement strand
CACAAACAGGGCGGCGGATTCCATTTCGCTGGCCTTTACACCCAAACGCTTCCAGCTTTCCCACTTCTGCAGCAGGTCATAGTAAACTGGAGACTTCTCAGGGCTGTGCTGGCCGTAGAAGGAGTCCTTGCACTGGACAACGCCCACATGGGTGCCGTAACCCAAGTCCTGGGAAGCAGCCTTCAAGGCTGCGGTAATGTCAAAGTCTGCAACTGCCGGGAATTCGATGGGTGCATATTCCAGGGAGGTGTGTTCGTAGCGAATCGCACCGCTGGCCACAACCACATCACCGGGGCAAACATCCAATGCGATACCGCCGCAGGTGCCGATCCGGATAAAGGTATCCGCACCGATAGCCGCCAGTTCCTCCATGGCAATGGACGCAGAGGGACCGCCGATGCCGGTGGAGCAAACGGAAACCTTCTGACCCAGCAGTGTGCCGGTGTAGATATTGTACTCCCGGTTCATACCGATATGTACGGGATTATCAAACAGTGCTGCAATGCTCTCGCAGCGACCGGGGTCGCCGGGCAAAAATACATAGCGGCCTACATCGCCGGGAACACAGTGAATATGAAATTGTCTGCCGGTATCCTGCATAAAGGATCCCTCCAATTGATAAGGATGGAATGATTATAGCATAGACTGACGGATTTTGCAAGCGGTCACATCAGAACAGGCTGACCTGACTGGTATCCGGCAGATCTCCAAAGGCACCGATCTCTTTCAGCATCTGAATGTGGGTCTTGGAGACCTTGGGGCAGGCCGCAGAAAATTCCTCTATGGAAAGGAACTTTCGGTCTTTTCTTCCCTCCATGATATCCCATGCAGCACTTTCGCCCAGACCGGATATGGACACAAAAGGCGGCAGGAGTTTGCCGTCCTTGATCAGGAATTTGGTGGCATGGCTCTCGTAAATATCGATGGGCAGGAACTCAAATCCACGAAGGTAGTACTCATACACTACCTCAAGGGTGGTCAGCATATCCTCATCCTTGGCTGTGGCCTGGTCATTGCCGTCAATTTCGGTAATGTGGGCATTGACAGTGTCCATGCCACGGGACATCATCATGGCGTCAAAGCCGCCCTTCTGGCTGCGGCGATAGAAATAGGCCGAATAGAAGGCCAGCGGAT
Source organism: Oscillospiraceae bacterium (assembly GCA_015067945.1). Lineage (GTDB taxonomy): Bacteria > Bacillota > Clostridia > Oscillospirales > Oscillospiraceae > Faecousia. The sequence continues at coordinate 19,221 of SVLM01000031.1, read as the reverse complement.
GATAGACCTTGAACCAGGCAATACGGAATGCCATCATAACATAGGCAACCGCGTGAGCCTTGGGGAACAGATACTTGATCTTCTTGCAGGAGGTGATGTACCAATCCGGCACACCGGCGGCCTTCATCTCCTCCTCCGCACCATCGGGCAGGCCTCTGCCCTTTCGGACAGATTCCATGATCTTAAAGGCCCGTTTCTCCGGCAGGCCGCAGGAGATCAGGTAGATCATAATATCGTCACGACAGCCGATCGTACCATCCACAGTAGTGGTCTTGGAGGTGATCAGGTCCTTAGCATTGCCCAGCCACACATCGGTACCATGGGTATAGCCGGAGATCCGAACCAGGAAGTCAAACTTGGTGGGCATGGTATCCAGCAGAACTTCACGGGTAAACCGGGTGTTAAATTCCGGAACGGCAACCGCACCGGTGGGACCCAGCAAGGGGTCATTCTCATAGCCAAGGACCTTGGAGGAAGTAAAGATGGACATGGTTTTCTTATCGTCCAGCGGGATTGTCTTGGCATCCACGCCGGTCATGTCCTCCATCATGCGGATCATGGTGGGGTCATCGTGACCCAGCATATCCAGCTTCAGGAGGTTTTCTTCCATGGAGTGGTATTCAAAGTGGGTGGTGATCTGGTCGGAATCCTCCGCATCTGCCGGATGCTGTACCGGGCAGAAGTCCCAAATTTCATTCTCTTGGGGAATGACTACCAGACCGCCGGGGTGCTGGCCGGTGGTACGCCGAACGCCAACACAGCCACTGGCAAGGCGGTTCATTTCCGCAGTACCGGCGGATTTGCCATGGGCTTCCATATACTTCTTGACATAGCCGAAGGCGGTCTTTTCCGCTACAGTACCGATGGTTCCTGCCCGGAAAACATGAGACTTTCCGAACATTTCAATACAATATGCGTGGGCATTGGCCTGGTACTCACCGGAGAAGTTCAGGTCGATATCCGGCACCTTATCACCGCCAAAGCCCAGGAAGGTTTCAAAGGGGATATTGAAGCCGTCCTTTTCCAGCTTTGTGCCGCAAATGGGACAGTTGGCATCCGGCAGGTCCGCACCGCAGTTATAGCCTTTGGGTACATCCAAAATGGTGTGCTTGCAGTCCGGATTGGGACAGCGGTAGTGGGGCGGGAAGGAATTAACCTCCGTAATGCCGGACATATAGGCAACGATGGAAGAACCCACAGAGCCACGGGAGCCGACAAGGTAGCCATGCTCCAGAGAATTCTGCACCAGCTTCTGTGCAGACATATAGATCACATCGTAGTGACTGGTAATGATATCGTTCAGCTCGGTTTCCACACGCTTGACCATCAGCTCGGGAGGATTGTCGCCATAGAGCCTGTGGAACTTGGTATAGACCAGGTTCTTCAGATCCTCCACAGAGTTTTCAATGCTGGGTGCGAACAGATTATGGGGTACGGGCCGGATAACATCACACATATCCGCAATGAGGTTGGTGTTGGTAACAACCACCTCGTAGGCCTTTTCTTCGCCCAGATAGGCAAATTCCTTCAGCATTTCATCCGTGGTACGGAAATACAGCGGATTATCGCTGTCCGCATCGGAAAATTTCTTGGTAGTCAAGAGGATATGCCGGAAGATCTCGTCCTCCGGATTCAGGAAGTGTACGTCACCGGTGGCAACAACGGGCTTGCCAAGGATCTCACCCAGGTGCACCACAGTACGGTTAAAGTCTCTGAGCTGCTCAATATCCTTGGCAATCGGCTCCTTGCCTTCCTTTTGGGGGCGGAGCATAAACATATTATTGGAAATCGGCTGGATTTCCAGGAAGTCGTAGAAGGACGCGATCTGCAGCAGCTCCTCCTCGCTCTTCCCTTCCAGGATCGCCTGGAAGAGCTCACCTGCCTCGCAGGCAGAGCCGATGATCAGACCCTCCCGCAGCTCCATCAGCAGGGATTTGGGCATTCTGGGAGTCTTCTTGAAATACTCCAGGTTGGATTCGGAAATCAGATGGTACAGATTCCGCAAGCCCTGCTGATTCTTGGCAAACACAAGAATATGGAACGGAGGTCTGGAATAGATTCTGCCCTTGGACCGGGTGAAGGACAGACCCAGATTTACCTCCTGCATTGAGGTAAACCCCTTATCTGACAGCATTTTCAGATATTTCAGCAGAATTTGACCGCAAATATTGGCATCATCCGCCGCCCGGTGATGATTGAAGGCAGGCAGCTTCAGTGCCTTGGCAACAATGTCCAGCTTAAATTTTCCCAAGTGGGGCATCAGCTGCTGGGACAGAGGCAGCGTATCTACGGCAGTGAGGTTATATGCAATGCCCAAACGCTGGCAGGCCTTGCGAATGAAGCCGGTGTCAAACTTTGCGTTGTGGGCAACAATCACTCTATTACCCACAAATTTCATAAATTCCGGCAAAACCGCATCAATCTCAGGAGCACCGGCAAGCATCTCATCAGTAATGCCGGTTAACTTGATATTCTCCGGGTCCAATTTACGATGGACAGCCACAAAGCTTTGGAAGTTCGCCACTTCCTTACCATCCCGGAACAATACTGCACCGATCTCCGTAATGGTATCGTTCTCAAGAGACAAACCCGTAGTCTCCAAGTCAACAGCTACAAACTCATCGGCAAAGGTCATATCCTGGGTGCCAAGTACAATCTCGCGGCCATCCATATCGTCCACAAAGTAGCCCTCACAGCCGTAGAGCACCTTGATTGTCTCATCTGTTCCGGCGATTTTTGCAGCACCCTTGCCCTCAACGGCATGCATGGCATCCGGGAAGGAATGGGCACAGCCGTGGTCTGTTATGGCGACGGCCCGGTGACCCCAGGCCGCAGCCTGCTTCACAGCAGCCTTGGTATCGGTCAGAGCGTCCATACTGCTCATGGTGGTGTGCAAATGCAGCTCCACACGCTTCATGCCCTCTGCGGTATCCTTCCGCTTTGGCATGGTGCCGGGCATGATGGCATAGGGCTTCATAACGACCTCATTATCATATCGATCAATGGACAGATCGCCCCGGATGCGAATCACAGAGCCGATGTTGATCTGCTCCAGCAAAGGCTTTGCCTTGCTGTTTTCCATAAAGCTCTTTACCCGGACGGAACCGGTATAATCCGTGACATCAAAGCTAATGACCCAGGCGTTACGCTTTTTCAGCTCCTTGTGGTCAATGGCAAAAACCTTGCCTTCCACAATCAGGCCGCCCATATCCAGCTGTGCATCCTTCATAGGGGTGACTTCGCCCTTAAACGGCTTGCCGAAAATTGCTTCACTGACGGGAGCAGCCTCCTGCTTGACGGACTTAGGCTCTGCTTCCGGTATTTTGATATTGACCAGCTGCTCGTAACGCATTTTCATCATTGCTTCAAAAAGTGCATCGCCTTCCAATGCATTACCGGCTTCGATGCGAATCTCCACCGGGGTGCCGAATCGATGGGACAGTTCCCGACAAATGGGAACTGCAGCTTCCTCCAGCTCTTTCTTGCCATTGCCACGCAGCCGGATCACCAGTGTATTGCCCTCCCATTCCCAAATGGCACCGGCCAAGGAGCCGCGGAACATGGAATTTTGCCGCACAAACATGAAAAGAATCTCATCCGGGGCAATCTTCTGAAGCTGATCGGCAGGAAACACGGCTTCAATATTCAAGCCGGCCAGTCCGTACAGTGATTCAACATCTTCACTGATCTGATTCAGCTGCCACTGGGGTATGTACTCCGGACATTCCAGGCAAATATCCACTGTGCGCGACACCGGATCCAAATCCGCAGCACAAATGGCCGCCTGAGACAGCACACTTTGCAGCGGCTCAGGCGGCATATAGTCGGAAAACATATTTAAAAATAAGGTTTTCTCTTTCATGGGTCTCCTTACAATGCTTCAATTCGTTTCAGCAACGCGTCCAGCAGCTGATCATAGGGCAGCTTTTCCACCTGAACACCCTTTTCAAAAATCATACCAAAGCCGTCACCGCCGGCAATGCCGATGTCAGCCTCCCGGGCTTCTCCGGGTCCGTTGACGATACAGCCCATGACCGCAACGGTGATGGGCTTTTTGCAATCTTTCAGTGCCGCATCCACCCGGTTTACCAAACCGATCAGATCGATCTGAGTACGGCCGCAGGTGGGGCAGGAAATGATGTTCACGCCCTCTTTCCGCAGACCTGCTGCCTTCAGAATATCCTTGGCGGCATACACCTCCTGCACGGGATCATCGGTCAGGCTGACGCGGATGGTATCGCCAATGCCGTCCAGCAGCAGAGCACCGATACCCATGGCAGATTTGATCATGCCCATTTTTACCGGACCAGTTTCCGTCACGCCGATATGCAGGGGGTAATCGCATTTGCTGCGGAACAGACGGGCGGCGGCAACCATGGTCGGCACGGTGGAGGATTTCATGGACACGCAGGTATCGTAAAACCCCTGCTTTTCCAGCAATTCCAAATGCTCAAAGGCACTTTCCACCAAGGCTTCCGCCGTGGGATGGTCGTACTTATCCAACAGCCGCTTATCCAGACTTCCGCCGTTGACGCCAATGCGGATGGGGATGTGCTTTTCACGGCACACGTCCACAACGGCCTTGACCCGGTCTTCCCCACCGATATTGCCGGGGTTGATGCGGATCTTGGATGCACCGCCCTCTGCAGCGGCAATGGCCAGCTTGTAATCAAAATGGATATCCGCAACCAGCGGCAGCTCGCTGTCCTTGCAGATTTGGGCAAAGCCACGGGCTGCTTCCATATTCTGCACGGACAGCCGGGCGATCTGACAGCCGGCGGTTTTCAACGCCCGGATCTGTGCCAAAGAGCCTTCTACGTCCGTAGTCTTGGTATTGAGCATAGACTGGATGACCACCGGGGCACCGCCGCCAATGGTCACATTTCCGACTTGGATCTGTCTGGTCATAAGTTTACCTCGTTACAATGGTAAAAACATCCTTAAACAGGATCACAGCCATGAGAAGCAGCAGCAAAATCATGCCTGCCGCATGGATGTATCCTTCGTACTTGGGATTAATTTTCTTTCTTGTGATCGTTTCAATCGCTGTGGTCAGCAACAAACCAACCACACGGCCACCATCCAGTGCAGGAATCGGCAGCAGGTTCATAATGGCCAGGTTAATCGCCAAAAATGCACCGTAATACAGCAGATTCATCATGGCATCCACCCAGGTTTCAGAGGCATCGGCCGCCTGCGTCATCTGATCTACGATCATCACCGGGCCGCCCATGTCCTGAAGACCAACCTGACCAGAAACCAGCATCTGCAGACTCAAACGAACGATGCGGGCAGTGTCAATGGTCTGGTACCATGCGTATTGGATCTTCGTGCCAAAATCCGCTTTGGCAATCTCAAAGCTCATACCCAGCATTTCCCGGGTAGAGCCATCCTCCAGCTGTACGGGGTGCCGTTCCAGATAGAAATTATCCAAAGTGACCTTCTTGCCGTCACGTTCCACCACAATATCGTGGTAATCACCGGGATTCAGTGTGAGAATGGTAGAAAAATCCGACTGGACATAGATTTTCTCTCCATCCACCTCCAGAATCTTATCGCCAACCTGCAGGCCGTCTGCACCGTCTACCGTGCTGTAGGACGCAAATTTGCTAATAACCGGCAGTGCGATCTGCTGAACAGGCATAAAAACAATGCACATCAGCAAAATACCGGTAATGAAATTCATGCCAGAGCCGGCTACCAGAATTATGAGACGTTTCCACCAGGCTGCTTTTTGGAAGGATCGGGGATTATCCGTATCGGAATCCTCACCCTCCATGGCACAGTAACCGCCTATGGGAATGCACCGGATGGAATAAAGGGTCTCTCCGATCTGCTTCTTCCAGATGGCAGGTCCCATAAATATGGCAAACTCGTTGACCTGAACCTTGGATGCCTTGGCTGCAAGGAAATGCCCCAGCTCATGGACAAAAATCAGTATACTAAACAGTAAAATCGCAAAAATAATGGCCATAGAAATCCTCGTTTCAAATTGCTGTTTGTTCGGTCACATAGACCCGTGCGAGGCGATCTGCCTCCAAAATCTGCTCAAGAGTCGGTTCTGCTATAAAAGGTACAGCATCCACCGCACCCTTGACCAAGCGGTAGATATCGTAAAAACCGATTTTGTCCTCCAGGAACAGAGCAACTGCGGCCTCGTTGGCACCGTTCATTACCGGGCAGGCAGTACCTCCCATTTTGGCACATTCTCTGGCCAAGGCAAGGCACGGAAACGCATCCGTATCCGGCTCGCAAAAGCTCAGTGCACCGCATTTGGTCAGCTCCAACCGATCCACGGGGCATTCCATTCTTTCCGGATAGGTCAAGGCCAGCTGAATGGGCAATCGCATATCGGGTGTACCCAACTGAGCCATCACAGCACCATCCACGCATTCTACAAAGCTATGGACAATGCTTTGGCGGTGAATCACCACATCCACCTGCTCCAAGGGCAGGCGGTAAAGCCGCATGGCCTCGATGACCTCAAGGCCCTTATTCATCAGTGTAGCACAGTCGATGGTGATTTTTGCACCCATCTTCCAATTGGGGTGCTTTAAGGCATCGGCCTTGGTCACCTGCTGCAGCTGCTGGCGATCCATGCCAAAGAACGGACCGCCTGAGCAGGTCAGAATCAGGCGATGGATCTCCTTATGATCGTGCAGACCCATCAAGCATTGGAAAATGGCGGAATGCTCCGAGTCAACAGGAATGATTTCCGTGCCGTATTTTTCCGCTTCTGCCATAACAAGCTCACCGGCACAGACCAGTGTTTCCTTGTTGGCAAGGCCGATCCGCTTGCCCGCACGAATGGCGGCCAGGGTGGGCTTTAATCCTAACATACCTACTACGGCAGTAATGACGCAATCGGCACTCACGATTGTAGCCGCTTCAATCAGACCATCCTCACCCCAGGAAACCCGGATGGGCAGGTCTGCGATTCTCTCTTTTAGTTCCATAGCAGCCTGCTCGGTTGCCATAACTGCCAATTCAGGCACAAACTGTCGGCATTGCTCTGCCATCCGGTCAACACTCTGACCGGCGGTCAAAGCCGCAACCCGAACGGGCATGCGGCTGATGATATCCAAACTCTGCCGGCCGATGGAGCCGGTGGAACCGAGAACGCTAACGCAAGTAACCATTATTTCACCACCACAGGTAACCAGTGCAGCAGCAGCTCGATGAGGGGTGCTACCACAATGATGGAATCAAACCGATCCAGCACACCGCCGTGACCGGGAATCAAATTTCCGTAATCCTTAATGCCGGTCTGCCGCTTTATCACAGAGAAGCAAAGATCACCAAACACACCAGCCAATGCACCGGCAAGGCCATAAATTGCGGCATAGAGATAATTGACCGTAAAGCCAAAGCCACGCTGCAGCACCAATACGTACACAATCATGCCGACAACGCCGGAAGCCAATCCGCCGAAAAAGCCTTCCCAGCTTTTCTTGGGGCTGATCACCGGGGCCATCTTATGTTTGCCGATGGCACAGCCGACAAAGTATGCACCGCTGTCGGACATAAACGCCACGGCAAAGGGAATCAGGATCAGGTATCTGCCGTTAAACAGAATACTGACGCGAACCAGGCTGGAAAGCAAATACGGGATCACCAGGCCGCCGCAGACACACACAGCCAGCTTGTCAAAGCCCCAGCTCAGCTTCGAAAGCATCATTTCCATGAACAGCAGGCAGAAGAACGCCAGCAAGCCAGCCTTTCCCAAAGCCACATCACAGCCAAAGTAGCACCACAGAGGGATCATTGCGGCAATTGCAACCGTGTAGATCACCGGACGGAGCTTACGAACCATGCCCGTGCCCCACAGCAGTTCGTATGCACCGACACCACAGACGGCCGCAAACAAAATTGCCGTCCATACTGTAGGTGCGATCAGCAGCACAATGAGCAACAGTGGCAGCAAAACCACAGCTGCCAGAATGCGAGTTAACATATCAAACGCCTCCAAACCGACGATTACGCCGGTGGTATTCTTCAATGGCACTGTCCAGATCCTCTGGACCAAAATCCGGCCACAGAACATTCATATACACAAATTCGGAATACACGGTCTGCCAGGGCAGAAAATTGCTGGTACGCAATTCACCGGAGGGGCGGATCACCAACTCCGGATCCGGCACACCGGCAGAATCCAGATAGCAAGCAAACAGGCCTTCAGACAAATCCTCAGCAGAATACTTTCCTGCGGCCACATCCGCAGCATAGGCACGGGCCGCCCGGACAATCTCGTCCCGGCCACCGTAATTCAGGCAGAAATTCACCTGCACTTCGCTAAGTCCGGCAGACTCTTCCTCTGCCTGGCGGCACAGCTTCTGCAGCTCCGGACTCAAACGGCTCAGATCGCCAAAGAAACGAAAGCACACGTTATTCTTATACATATCCCGCAGGGCTTCCTTCAGGTAAGCAGCCAGCAGCTTCATAATGCCGCCGACTTCCTCCTCCGACCGCCGCCAATTCTCTGTGGAAAAGGCATAGACCGTCAAATATTCCACACCCAGTGTGCGGCAGTAATTTGCGATGCGGCGGAAAGACTCGGCACCGGCTTTGTGACCGGCAGTTCTGGGTAAACCCCGTTTTTTCGCCCAGCGGCCATTGCCGTCCATAATGATGGCAATATGGCGGGGCGGTGCTAACTTCTCCATTTGTGACATAGTAACCTCTTTGACAGAGCATTGGGGGCGAAAATCGCCCCCAATGACAGTTTTTTCGCCATTAGATGGCCATCAGTTCCTTTTCCTTGGCAGCAGTTGCCTCGTCCACCTTCTTGATGAACTTATCCAGCATATCCTGCAGATCCTTTTCGGCCTTCTTCTGATCGTCTTCGGTGATCTCGTTATTCTTTTTCAGCTTTTTGACATAGTCCATACCGTCACGACGGATGTTACGCATAGCTACCTTGGCGTCCTCTGCGTACTTCTTGACCTGCTTGGTCAGCTCCTTACGACGCTCCTCAGTCAGCTGGGGGAACACCAGACGGATCACACGGCCGTCATTCTGGGGATTGATGCCCAGGTCGGACATCTGGATTGCCTTCTGAATATCCTTCAGCAGCTTGGTATCCCAGGGCTGGATCACCAGTGTACGGGCATCGGGAGAGGAAATGGTGGCAACGCCGTTCAGAGGCGTCTCACTGCCATAGTATTCCACAGTGATACGATCCAGAACCTTGGCATTGGCACGGCCTGCACGGACGGCGGCGAAATTGTCGGCCAGTACGTCCAGCGTCTTCTCCATTTTTCTGCTGAATTCCTTAAAATCAACGTTCATTTATGCTTCCTCCTCAAAACTATTTTTAACGGTTGTTCCGATTTCTTCACCGCGAACCACGCGGATAATGCTGTTTTCCTCGGCAAGACCGAAGCAGACCAGAGTCATATTATTATCCATGGCCAAGGTCATGGCGGTAGAGTCCGTGGCCTTCAGGTGACGCTCCAGAACCTCGTCATAGGTCAGGCGGCTGTAGCGGACGGCATTCTTGTCCACATTGGGATCGGCAGAGTAAATAGCATCCACATTCTTCGCCATCAAAATGGCATCGGCCTCGATCTCCACGCCCCGGAGCACAACGCCGGTATCGGTGGAGAAATAAGGATTACCGGTGCCGGCGGCAAAGATAACCACCTTGCCCTCATTCAGATAGCGGTCGGCAGTATCGCGGGTAAAATACTCGCAGAACTTGTTCATTTCCACTGCACTAAGTACCCGGGCATCTACGCCGTGCTTTTCCAAAGCATCCGCAACGGCGATGGAGTTCATCACAGTGCCAAGCATACCCATGGCATCGGCATGGGAACGCTGCATCTTATCTGCACCGTCCTTCACACCACGCCAAAAATTGCCTGCACCAACCATCAATCCAACCTGAACACCCATGTCCACGCACTGCTTGATGGCATCACAAACGCCATGGATCACATCAAAGTCCAATCCGCGACGCTGATCGCCTGCCAGGGCTTCACCGCTGACCTTCAGCATGATTCTTTTGTATTTGATCTGGCTCAAAACGTCTCTCTCCTTCTGTGTGTTTCTATTCTATCCTATTCTAATATAAGTTTGTCAAAATGACAACTAGAATTTTCGTATTTTCGAATAAGTTTTATATTTTCCACAAAAGAAAAACACCGTATCCGTATATTGTTTCCAAACATAAATCTTCTGTTGCATTTTTCCATAGTTTGGGTTATAATCATGTATTATTGTAAATTCACCAAAGAGAGGTTTTCATATATGGCTGAAATTACCGAAAGCAAAAACTTCATCCATGCTTTTATTGAAGAAGATATCGCCGAGGGCGGTCGGTTTGCAGGTCAGACCGTGCATACCCGTTTCCCGCCTGAGCCCAATGGCTATCTGCACATCGGCCACTGCAAGGCTCTGACCATCGATTTCTCCACCGCTGAGAAGTTCGGCGGTCTGTGCAACCTCCGAATGGACGACACCAACCCCACCAAGGAGGATGTGGAATTCGTCGAGGCCATCAAGGAGGATATCCACTGGCTGGGCTTTGACTGGGGTGACCGTTTCTTCTACGGCTCCGATTACTTCGAGAAGGACTACGAGTTTGCCGTGGAGCTGATCAAGAAGGGTCTGGCATACGTCTGTGAGCTGACTCCTGAGCAGTTCAAGGAATACCGCGGTGACACCAATACCCCTGCCAAGTCTCCCTACCGGGACCGTCCCATTGAGGAGAGCCTGGATCTGTTCGCACGGATGCGTGCCGGTGAGTTCCCCGATAACGCAATGACCCTCCGGGCCAAGATCGATCTTGCCTCCGGCAACTTCAATATGCGTGACCCGGTTATCTATCGTATCCGTCATATGCACCATCACCGTCAGGGTGACAAGTGGTGCATCTACCCCATGTACGACTTTGCTCACCCCATTCAGGACGCTCTGGAGGGCATTACCCACAGCCTGTGTTCTCTGGAATTTGAGAATCACCGTCCGCTGTACAACTGGGTTGTAGAAAATGTGTCCGTACCCTGCCATCCCCGTCAGATCGAGTTTGCACGTATGGGTCTGGATCACACGGTTATGTCCAAGCGGAAGCTGAGAGCATTGGTAGAAAACGGTCATGTCTCCGGCTGGGATGATCCCCGGATGCCCACCCTCTGCGGTCTGCGTCGCCGTGGCTATACCCCCAAATCTATCCGCAACTTCTGCGAGCGTGTGGGTGTCGCCAAGAGCCCCAGCACCATTGAGTACAGCTTCCTGGAGTACTGCCTCCGTGAGGACTTAAACGATATCGCACAGCGTGTTATGGCGGTATTGAAGCCCATCAAGCTGACCATTACCAACTATCCCGAGGGTCAGTCCGAGACCGTTACCGTGGAGAATAACCCCAACCGTCCCGAGGACGGCACCAGAGAGGTCAGCTTCTCCCGGAATCTGTGGATTGAGGCCGACGATTTCCTGGCAGAACCCATCCCGAAGTACAAGCGTCTGTTCCCCAACGGACCGGAGTGCCGTCTGAAAGGTGCTTATCTCATTACCTGCACCGGCTGTGTCACAGACGAGAAGGGCAAAGTTATCGAGGTTCTGGCTACCTATGACCCCGAATCCCGTGGCGGCGATCCTGCGGACGGCCGCAAGGTCAAGGGTGCTACCATTCACTGGGTGGATGCCAACAACTGCTGTGAGGCCGAGGTGCGTCAGTACGACAATCTGTTCAGCGATCCGGAGCCCGATGCCGCAGGCAAGGACTTCATGGCCTGCATGAATCCCAACTCTCTGGAAATTCTCACCGGCTGTAAGCTGGAAATGAGTCTGGCGGATGCCAAGGCACCTGCTTCCTACCAGTTCATGCGTTTGGGCTACTTCTGCCCCGACAGCAAGGACAGCACACCCGAACATCTGGTGTTCAACCGTTCTGTGAGCCTGAAGGACAGCTTCAAGCCCGGTAAATAAGCAAAAAGAGCGACTCAGCCGAGTCGCTCTTTTCTCATTTTTTATCCTTAATCTGTGCCTGCAGGTGCATACTGAGCACTGCCAGCGAGGTTGCCATATTCTCATTCTGCACAAGAATATTGGCAGGTACCTCCAAATGGGTGGGGGCAAAATTCCAGATTGCCTTAATGCCGCTGGCAATGAGACGATCGCAGACCTGCTGTGCATGGGCGGCAGGGACTGTAATGATGGCCATCAGGACCTTGTTCGCCCGAAAGAAAGGCTCAAGCTGTTCCATAGGGTAAATGGGCGTTCCCTCATCGCTCTTATCTGCCGTCGGTTTTGCATCGAAAGCAGCCAAAATGTTCAGACCGTAGGCCTCAAATCCGCTGTAGCCCAGAAGAGCCTGACCCAACTTGCCGGCACCGATGAGCACTGCATCGGTTGTGTTGTCGTAACCTAAAAACTGCTCAATATCATCGATCAGTGCCAAACGATTGTAGCCGATCTTGGGACGGCCGCCGTCAGATACCATCGCCAAGTCCTTTCGCACCTGCACCTCGCCCATACCCAGGGCATTGGCAAGAGCCGTGGCGGAAATATAGGGTGAGCCGTTATCCGACAAGGTTTTCAGATATGCCAAATATCCGGGAAGACGCTTCAATACAGACTTGGAAATTTCCTTACGTTCCATAGCTTTCCTCCGTGTATCGATAAAAAAGAATATCGATATGCTTTTTTATCGATTATATCAGCTACGCAAAGGAAATGCAAGTACTATTTATGCACAGCTGGTTTGCCGGATAAACTCCTTCCGCAGCCGCAGCATGATCCGCTTTTCCAGCCGGGATATGTAGGATTGGGAAATGCCCATCTTTTCCGCAACTTCCTTTTGCGTCAATTCTTTGTAGCCGTACAGACCGTAACGCATCAGCACGATCTCCCGTTCTCTGGTAGGCAGCTCGGACAGTGCCTGCCGCAGAACGCAAAGGTCTACATCATCTTCCAGCGGTCTTAGAATCATATCCTCGTCCGTTCCCAATATGTCAGAGAGCAGCAGCTCATTGCCGTCATAGTCCATGTTGATTGGTTCATCCAGGGAAACCTCCGCCTTTTGGCAGGATATTTTTCGGATGTGCATCAGTATTTCGTTTTCAATGCAGCGGGATGCATAGGTAGCCAGCTTGATATTCTTGTCCCGTCGGTAGGTGCTGATCGCCTTGATCAGACCAATTGTGCCGATGGAAATCAGATCCTCTAAGTTTACCCCGGTATTTTCAAACCGCCGGGCAATGTATACCACCAGTCGCAGATTATGCTCGATCAGCAGGCTCTTTGCCGTTTCATCCCCGTGCTCCAATCGGACCAAAGCATCCGTTTCCTCCTGCCCCTTCAGCGGTGGCGGAAGTACATCACTGCCGCCTATGTAAAATACCGGTTGTCTGGGCAGCAGGCCCAATCGATCCAGAAATGCCAACATTTTTTCCATCATAATACCCCTCCCACAAGTGCCTGATATGAGCTTTCCCTGCATAAAACATCCGGTGCAAAGGCTACAAGACGGCTCACCTGTCGCCCATTGACCCACACCTCGTCCAAGTATAATGCCAGGAGCATACCGCTCCCCTTGCTCACTGTCCGGTAGGGAATCAGCCTTGCACCGGGCAATTTTTGTCCTTGCACCGCCCCCACCGGATCGGTTAGATCCAACTCCGTTAATCCGGCCAGAGATCGCCCCACATCCGCACCCAGCAGCAAGATCAGCTGTCCGGTCAGCGGATCCCGCAACAGATTGCCAGTATCCAGCATGGCTGTGACTTCCCGGCGTTTGCCCCGATACACCAGCTGCACCGGAACATAGCGTGTTTGTCCGATTGGCATCCGGAATCCGGCAAAGCACAGAATACACACCACCGCTGCAGATGCCATGATTCCCCAAAAGCCGCCCTGACCCATCAGCATGGCTACACCGCCCAACGCCATACTTAAAAACACAAATACAATCCCTCTTCGCAGGCCGCTGACTGTAGAGCCGAAGGCGATGACCGACATGATGGCAAGAATCACGATTCTCCATAGAAAATTTCCCAGAAAACGCATCCCGGGCAGAATACACAGCATACCATAGATGCCGCCCAGTACAGCCGCCGGCAGAGCCCGTTTCCAGCAGGCGTCATAGCCGCACAGACGGTTCGTGCCCAACAGCAGGCAAAGGTCAACTGCAAAATTCAGCAGGATCGCCAGGTCTGCAAACAACACCATACCGATCACCTCCGTTGCTGTCAGTATAATCCGATACCGTGAAAAAGTCGGTCGCTTTCTCTTGTCCACAACAACGCAAATTCAGCCCCGGTGTCCCAAATGACCAAAGAAAATTGGTATGTCCGCAAAAATGCGGCAGCTGATCTCATCAGCTGCCGTTTGATTCTGTCGAGGGTTCCGGACGTACCACCTGCCGGATATTTTTTTCTGCCTTGAATCTTGCTACCATGATCTCATGACCGCAGCCAAGGCACCGAAGACGGAAATCCGCACCGGTTCTAAGAACCAGCCACCGCTTTTCACCGCAGGGATGGGCCTTTTTCATGTGGAGAATGTCTCCCAATTGAATATCCATAGTACCTCCTGTCATACCGGCCAAAACCGGTGCGTAACATAATTGAAGAAGGGGGAATTGTTATGCATCCATACGTACCTGAAGGATTCTTTCTCTCCACACCAACACCGGAGGCATTGCACCGGGGCGTTGAGAACGGAGATATCTTCCAGGCACTGTGTACCAAATGCGACGAATTTCACAATCTTCATGTGGATCTGGGGTTCTGCACGGGCATCATTCCCCGGGAGGAAGCCGCTCTGGGTATCAATGAAGGCACAACCAAGGAATACGCTATACTCTCCCGGGTGGGCAAACCCGTTTGCTTCCAGGTTTTAGGCTTCGACCAGTCAGGCAATGCACTTTTATCCCGCCGCAGTGCCCAGGCCGATGCCAAAAGCTATTTTATGAGTGCTTTGCGAGCCGGCGACATTGTGCCGGGTGTGGTGCAGAATCCGTCCAATTTCGGTGTTTTCTGCGATATCGGCTGCGGCATTATTGCGATGATGCGGATCGATCGCTGCTGCGTTTCCCGGCTGCAGACCACCGCAGATCACTATACCATTGGTCAAAAAATGTTCGCTGCAATTTATGCCATTGACGACGACACCGGGTTTATTCATCTGACCGGCCGGGAGCTGTTGGGCACATGGGAAGAAAATGTGAACGATTTCCGCTCCGGGCAAACTGTACCCGGTACGGTTCGCAGTGTGATGCCCTATGGTATTTTTGTAGAGCTTACACCAAACTTATCCGGATTGGCAGAAGCCGTCCCCGGTGTGAAGGAAGGCGACAATGTCAGTGTCTACATTCGTTCCATTCAGCACGACCGGCATAAAATCAAACTGAATATCCTGCAAGTATTGCCAAAGCCTGCAAAACCAAAGCGGCTTCCCTATCGGATTACCGAGGGCAAAATCGAAAGGTGGGAGTATTTTCCCGGAAGCACAGCGGTCACTTACTTTTAATGGTTTCCCAGTACTGCTTTGCCGCTTGTTCCAGCTTATTTTGGCCATAGTTATAGTACCGGACATCGGCAATATCGTCAGGCAAATACTGCTGCTTTACCCAGTTTCCGGGGTAATTATGGGGGTACTGATATCCCTGCTCCCGCTCCATAGTATGGGTATCGGCATGCATATTCTGCAAATGCCTTGGGAAGCCTCTTCCCTTTCCGTTGCGAACATCCTCCCATGCGGCATCCAGTGCCACATGTCCGGAATTGGACTTGGGCGAGGTTGCCATCAGGACAGCCACATCACCTAAAGCGATCCTGGCCTCCGGCATGCCCAGTTTTAAAGCCATATCCACCGCAGCATTGACGATGGGAATAATCTGGGGAAATGCCAGGCCCACATCTTCTGCGGCAATGACCATCAAACGGCGGCAGGCAGCCTGCATCTGTCCGGCTTCCAGTAAGCGAGCCAAATAATGCACAGCCGCATCCGGGTCGGAGCCCCGGATGGATTTCTGCAGGGCGGACAGCAGATCGTAGTGATTATCGCCGTCCCGGTCCGCACGAAGGGCACTTTTTTGTGCCACCGCCTTAGCGTCGGCAAGGGTGAGAGGCAACACGCCATCCACCGGTTGACCGGCAGAAAACAGCACTTCCACAGCGTTCAGAGCCTTACGGATATCACCGCCGCAAGAACCGGCAATATGCTCCAAAGCACCCTCTTCCGGCTGAGCAGTCAGAGCGTTTCTATGCTCCAGATATCCAACAGCACGCTTCACCGCCTGTAATGCTGCCTCTGCGGAAATCTGCTTGAACTCAAAGATCGTTGATCGGCTCAGAATGGCGTTAAACACATAAAAATAGGGATTTTCTGTAGTCGATGCAATCAAGGTGATCTTGCCGTTTTCGATATGCTCCAGCAGCGATTGCTGCTGCTTTTTGTTAAAGGACTGGATCTCATCCAGGTACAGCAAAACACCGTTGGGTGCCAGGAAGGTATCCAGCTGGGCCACGATTTCCTTAATATCCGCCGTGGAGGCCGTGGTGGCATTCAGCTTATACAGCGTCCGGTTGGTCTGCTTGGCAATGATATTCGCAACAGTGGTCTTACCGGTGCCGCTGGGGCCGTAAAAGATCATATTGGGAATATTGCCGGACTCCACCAACCGCCGGAGGATCGCACCCTCCCCCAGGATATGCTCCTGGCCGTATACTTCATCCAAGGTCTGCGGACGCAGAATATCCGCCAATGGCTGATACATGGATTTCACCTCGCTGGAAATGTTTTTTATAGTATAGCATATCTTGCAGCAAATTTCTACCCAAATTTTTACTTTTTCGAAAATTTGTTTGTAACACAAAATCCCCTGCCGAGGCAGGGGATTTTCTCAAAATGTTACATAGTCCTGACCGGGCTCAACACCCTTAGTGACCTTCACTGCCGTCAGCACCGGGCCTAGCTCGCCCTGGTACAGCGGATGCTTTTCGGCATTGATGGTCGCTTCCACCATAACCCAGGAACGGGGTTCCAGTGATGCCGCTGCAGAATAATGGCAGGGCACGCCAAGGAATTGAATGTCATCCACACAGCAGGTCATGACAAAGCGCCCCGGTGCAAACATACCGTTCTTTTCCCGGCGGAGCATGGCAACCTGGGCCTTGAACCGGACGGTCTTGCCCTGATACTTTTCCGGCTCCTCGGTCACATCCCGGTACCAAGGTCCGTAGTCCTCATCTTTAATTTCGATGACGGGTGCGTTGATGTCAAAAGGCAGCGGATCGATCACATCGTCAAATTCCGTCGTGCCGTCAGTATAGTCATACAAAATGTCGATGCGGCGGTTGGCAGAGCGTGCAATCTTGTGGAAAGGCATGGTATCGGTACCCTTTTCCAGCCGGTTGAACACCACCATCTGAGCCCCCAGCAGCTTGTCCATCATCAAATTCCGCATATTGGCGTTATAGGCCATAAAGGTCGTCGCATCAGCGAACATAACCTCTTGTGCAACCACCCAGCCATCAGGCAAACGAGTGTACAAGTCCCCTATCTGCTGCATGCCGTTCAGCTCGGCAACCACACGCTGGGCCTTGCATTTTTTTGCAAGGGCCTGGAGGTCCTTAGTGGAAACAGTCTGCTGATCCAGCACCTCCATGTAGACATTCTGGCTGGGATAGGTGGAGAAATCGTACTCCTCCTCACCCTCTTCAAATACCAGCAGCAAGGTACGCTCTCCGGCATTGAACCGGGGATCCTCCAAGGTCTCCTGAATAAATTTGGTCTTACCGGAATCCAAAAAGCCGGTAAATACATATACTGGAATCTGCTGCATCGCTTACACCCCAAACAGTTCTGCAACAGCCGCTTCGTTCAACTGAGAACCAATGACGCACAGCTTGCCGATGACACCGGCACTGCCAAAGCGGATATCGTGTTCCTCGGGAACATAGTCGAAGTGAATCCAGCCGCCGTCGGCACAAGCCACAATACCCTTTGCCCGGAGAATCATACCGAACGCACCGGAGTCCAGCTTGTGGAGAACCTCCTCTATCTGTGACTGGGTAAACTTTTTGACAGTCTCAACACCCCAGGAGGTGAAGACCTCATCGGCATGATGGTGATGATGGTGCTCATGGTCATGGTCGTGGCCGCAGCAGCAGTGATCATCGTGCTGGTGGTGATGATGCTCGTGCTCATGGTCGTGGCCGCAGCAGCAGTGGTCATCGTGCTGGTGGTGATGATGCTCGTGCTCATGGTCGTGGCCGCAGCAGCAGTGATCATCGTGCTGGTGATGATGATGCTCGTGCAGCAACTCCTCTTCCAAATCATGCTTATGCTGCATGGCCTCCAGCAGCTGTGCTCCGGTCAGCTCACCCCAGGGAGTTGTGATCAGCGTTGCTTGAGCATTGTGCTCCCGGAGCAGTGCCACAGCGGTGTCCAGCTTTGCCTGAGGAACGGAATCTGTACGGGACAGAATGATCGTACCGGCGGTTTCCACCTGATTATTGTAGAACTCGCCAAAGTTCTTCATATACACCTTGACCTTGCCGGCGTCCACAACAGCCACTGTGCTGCCCAAAACCACCTCATCTGTGGTTACCTTTTCCACAGCAGCTACCACATCGGACAGCTTGCCCACACCGGAAGGTTCGATCACAATCCGGTCCGGGTGATATTCTGCGATCACCTGGGTCAGTGCCTTGCCAAAGTCACCCACCAGGCTGCAGCAAATGCAGCCGGAGTTCATCTCGGTAATGTTAATTCCGGCGTCCTGCAGGAAACCGCCGTCAATACCGATCTCGCCAAATTCATTTTCAATCAGCACCAGCTTTTCTCCGGCATAGGCCTCTTTGATCATCTTTTTGATGAGGGTGGTCTTACCGGCCCCCAGGAAACCGGAATAAATATCAATTTTCGTCATAATACCCAACTCCTTTGTTTCAGTTCTGTGGCTCAGTATACCACAGCCTGCAAAAAAAATCTAGCATCTGACGAAATTTATCCGCCCCCAGGCGGCATATTCGACATATTTCTTTAGATTTCATCAATGTAGGTTTGCTAATGTATAGCCAGGCGGGCAACCACCCCGATTGCGACACGCCCACCACCGCCGTCCCGGCTCTCCCCCGGGACGGCGGTTTTTATTGTAAGAGAAAACCACCGGCAGTGCCGGTGGTTCCAAAAAGCTTTAGCTATGCCTAGAAAAAATATCCTCCTTTGGTAGAATAAGAGTAGGTCTGCCAACCACACTTAGAAACCAAAGGA
>SVLM01000030.1 GCA_015067945.1 Oscillospiraceae bacterium | reverse complement strand
CGGTGTTGTTACGCTCGTGCTGCATACGGGCAGTCAGGGCAACCATAGCCAGGTTGTGAGCGTTCATGATGTCGTTGATGTCGCCGGTCAGACCCAGGGAGAACTCGGTCATGGGCATCAGCAGGGCATTGCCGCCGCCGGCTGCAGTACCCTTAACGTTCATGGTGGGGCCGCCGGAGGGCTGACGCAGAGCACCACCGGCATTCTTGCCGATGTAGCCCAGGCCTTCAATCAGACCCAGAGAAACGGTGGACTTGCCTTCACCGAAGGGGGTGGGGGTAACAGCGGTGACTTCAATGAACTTGCCGTCGGGCTTGTCCTTCAAACGGTTCATAACCTTGATGAAGTCGATCTTGGGGGTCTTTCCGTAGGGAATGATCTCCTCGGGCAGCAGACCCAGCTTCTCGCGGAAGTAATCCACGGAGGGCAGGGACTTTTCAGCCTCTTCGGCGATCTGCCAGTCAGCGAACTTGGTGGGATCCAGCTTTACCAGACCCTTTTCGTCCACGTACTTGCCATTTTCGTCAAAAACGATTGCCATAGTAAGTTTCCTCCTTGTTTTCGGTGCCGCTTTGCGGCACAATGATTAATGTGTTTATGTTATACCACTGCAATGTCAGCTGCATCCCGAATCAGGTGCATGACCTTGCTGGTGAGTACACTTTTGATAATCGCCTGCTCAAATTCGGCATCATAGTAGGGCTTGATTTGCTCCACAGTCATGTTGTTCTGCTTTGCAATGACGGCCAGAGCCTCGCCGATCTCCTCTTCCGAGGCGGTGATGTTCTCCAACTCTACAATCTTGTCCACAGTGGCCTGGGTCCGTAGGGCGGCTTCTGCAGCGGAGGCAGCATCCTTACGCAGATCCTCAATGGTGGATTTGGTGAAGCTGCAGTACATATCCAGGGTCAGACCCTGACGGGCCAACTGGGCTTCCAGATTCTGGATTTGCTCGGTGACAGCGGCCTCCAAAGCTTCCTCGGTAACGGTGAAATCCAGAGTGGCAGCAGCCTGACGCAGGAGCTGATCCTGCAGATCCATCTCACCACGCTCGTCCACATAAGCCTGCAGGCTCTTGCCCAGCTCTGCACGCATTTCCTCAAAGGTGTAGCAGCCGCCAACCTCCTGAGCAAAGGTATCGTCCAGTTCATAGGCGGTCTTGACCCGGATCTGGTGGATGGTGCAGTGGAACTCTGCTTCCTTACCGGCCAGGTTTTCTGCATGATATGCGGTGGGGAAGGTGACCTTGACGATGACCTTCTCGCCGGGAACCTTGTCCAGCAGCTGCTCTTCGAAGCCGGGGATGAACATTCCGCTGCCCAGCACCAGTGTCTGGTTCTCGGCAGTGCCGCCGGCAAATTGCTCGCCGTCGCAGAAGCCTGCGTAATCCAGCACAACTTCGTCGCCGTTTTCGGTGGGACGGTCGTTGACCAGTGCGATCCGGGGATTGGACTCCCGCAGCTTTTCGATCTGGCGGTCGATTTCCTCGTCGGTGATGATGTGACGGGTCATTTGGGCGGTGAGGCCCTTGTATGTAAAGCTCATGGCAGTGCTCCTTGGGTAAAAATGAAAAAAGCAACCCGATTCTGCGGAATCGAATTGCCCAGACGGTCGGCTACTATAACATCACATTCCCCCGCAGTGCTCCGCGTAACCGTCAGTCGTGTGATGCCTCTATCATTGTATCGCAACTCCCACTTTTTGTCAAGCGAAAACAATGAGATGAGCAGACATTCTTCTTCTGCTCCGGGAATTGCACAAAAGTAATTCGATAAATCCGTACCGAAAGAGAGTGTACCACTCTTTATGGAGATTGTCAACCCTTTTTTCACAAAAAATGAAAAAACAGAAATATTTATGCAGAAAAAATACCAATGCATCAAGAATGTACATTATGGTTGCAAAATGGCGGAAAATTGGTTATGATATTAGTGGGTTCAAATATGCACAGAAGGCGGTGGAAGTATGTTCCAAGGTTTTACCCCGGAGACGGTGGATTTCCTTTGGGGAATCCGGCTGAATAACAACCGGGAATGGTTTACGCAGAATAAGAATCAGTATGTGACCGAGTTGTACGAGCCGATGAAGGCTCTGGGTGCCCAGCTGTTTCAGCCTTTTTTGGACAAGCCCGGCGAATTGCTGAAAGTCAGCCGCATTTACCGGGATGCAAGAATGCATCATCCGCTGCCCTACAAGGAAAGCCTTTGGATCTGCATCCGGCAGGACGTGGATTGGTGGGCGGAGAATCCTTGTCTGTTCTTTGAAATCAATCCCGAGGGCGTGGATTACGGCTTCTTTATATGGCAGCCCCGGGTGGCGGTGCTGAAGGAATTCCACCGGGATATTTCTGAAAGACCCGAACCCTTCCTGAAAATGATCCGAAAGGTGGAAAAGGACACGGGCATGGCCATCACCGCGGAGAATTACAAACGTCCGGAAAAAACCGATGATCCCCGGCTGGAGCGGTTCTTTGCGTGGAAAAAGGCTATTGGCTGTATTCGCCACGAGGATTTCGGCCCGGATGTGTTTACCCCCGAGCTGGCAAAACGGGTCAGCGACTTTTTTGCAAAGCTGACACCGCTGTATGATTACTTTAACAAATTTAAGGTCTGAAAGGAGAACGCCTATGAAAAAAACAGTTTTTACGGGAATGGCCACTGCCATCGTTACCCCCATGAAGGCGGATAAATCTGTGGATTATGAGGCATTGGGCCGGCTTATCGAGTTTCAGATCGACAACGGAATCAATGCCATTGTGGCTGTGGGTACCACCGGCGAAAGTGCTACCCTGGAACCTTGGGAGCAGAAGGAAGTCATCCGCTTTACTGTGGAGCGGGTTGCCGGACGGGTTCCCGTCATCGCCGGCACCGGCACAAATAATACCCTCCATGTGCTGGAATACACAAAAAACGCCTGCGAGGTGGGTGCGGACGCCATTCTGGTGGTTACGCCTTACTATAACAAGGCTACCCAAAACGGCTTGATCGCTCACTATACAGCGGTGGCGGATACCTCCACCGTGCCGGTGATCGTTTACAATGTCCCCGGTCGCACCGGCTGTAATTTGCTACCCCAGACCGTTGCGAAGCTGGCAGAGCATCCCAACATCGTTGGCATTAAGGAAGCTGCCGGCAACATGGCTCAGGTGGTGGAGCTGGCAGCTCTGTGCGGCGATCAGATCGACATCTACTCCGGTGAGGATGCTCTGAATGTACCCATCATGGCTATGGGCGGTAAGGGTGCCATCAGTGTGCTGTCCAATGTGGTTCCCGCCAAGGCGGTGGAGATGTCGGATGCGGCATTGGCCGGTGATTACGAAAAGGCTGCCGCACTGCAATGCGAAATGTTGCCGCTGATCAAGGCACTGTTCAGCGAAGTCAACCCCATTCCCGCTAAGGCGGCAGTGGCGGCCATGGGCTTCGGTGAAGAGAATGTGAGAATGCCCCTGTCACCCATGGAGGATGGCACCCGGGCAAAGCTGTATGAAGAAATGAGAAAGCAGGGAATTGAAGTATGAGAGCCATTATTTGCGGTGCCAACGGTGCCATGGGTAAGCTGATTTGCGATATTCTGGGCGATGAAGTGGTTGGCCGGGTCAGCATCGACGGCGAAAACGGCGTTCCCAAGACCTTTGCGGAGTTGGGCGATGTGAAGGCCGATGTAATCGTGGACTTTTCCCACCACAGTGCGGTGGCGGAGGTGATTGCCTATGGCAAAAAGCAGAGCTGTGCTTTGGTCATCGGCACTACCGGACATACCCCTGAGGAAAAAGAATTGATCTATCAGGCTGCCAAGGAGCTGCCGGTGTTCTTCTCCGGCAATATGAGCTTGGGCATTGCGGTGCTGTGCCGCCTGGCACGGCAGGCTGCCGCTTGTTTCCCCGATGCAGATATCGAGATCGTGGAGGTACATCACAACCGGAAGGTGGATGCCCCCAGCGGCACTGCCCATATGCTGTTTAACGCCATCCGTGAGGTACGGCCTGAGGCTGTAGAGGCCTGCGGCCGGGCGGGCGAGGGCAAGCGGAAGGCCAATGAAATCGGCATTGCCTCCCTGCGGATGGGCAATGTGGTGGGTATTCACGAGGTGCATATCTGTACCCCCAGTCAGACCCTGACCTTGCGGCATGAGGCCGGTAACCGGGCCATGCTGGCAGAAGGTGCGGTGGATGCTGCCCGGTTTATGGATGGCAAGGCAGTGGGCTTCTATAATATGGACGACTTGCTGGGATGAGGGGAACGTAATGAAAGTTTGGTATATGAACGGTGCGGGCAATGACTTTATGGTCATCGATGCCCGTGGACTTACATTGGATCTGCAGAAAATGGCGGTGGAGTTATGCAAACTAACCGGTGCGGACGGCTTCATGGCTGTGGATCATTCCGATGTGGCGGATTTTCGGCTCCATTTTTATAATTCCGACGGCTCTCGGGGCGAAATGTGCGGTAACGGTGCCCGCTGTATCTGCCGGTTCGCCTATGATAACGGCATTGCCGGAGCGGATATGGTGGTGCAGACCGATGCAGGACTGGTGCCCGGCTGGCGGTTGAATGAGCATCAGTACAAGGTGCAGCTGAATAAGCCCAGCATTGTGGATCTGCATCGAAAGGAAGATGCTGCCTATGTGGAGCTGGGTGACCCCGGTGTACCCCACGCGGTGAAGGAAATTCCCGGCCTGACCTGGGAGCAGGGCGACGCACTATGGGAAATGGCCAAGGCTCTGCGGTTTGATCCGGCATTTCCCAAGGGTGCTAATGCAAATTTGTATGGCTGGCTGGATGAACAGACAGTTAGGATTTTGACCTTTGAACGGGGAGTAGAGGACTATACGCTGGCCTGCGGCACCGGCAGCGGCTCTGTTGCGGTGGCACTGTGGGCGGCAGGAAAGCTTCCCGGGGGCTACCTGACAGTGAAAAACCGGGGCGGTGACCTTGCGGTGACCGTGATGGGTCAAAACGGCGAGGTTGACAAGCTGTTTCTGGAAGGCCCGACTCAGGTCGTAAAAATTATGGATGTATAAGCAAAAAAGCACAAGTTCGTTTGGAACTTGTGCTTTTTTTGCTTATTGCTTCATGGCCTCCAGACCGGAGCAGTAGCGGGTTATGACCTGCTCAATGTGCTGGCGTAAAAGATTTGCGGCAGCGTCGTATTTCTGTGCCTGCAGAGCATCCAGAATCTGTCGGTGAGAGGTGTCCTTGCCAGCGGGGATGGTCACGAAATTCCGGGTTTGGTAGATGCAGAGCTTTACTTCGTTCAAAATCGTATCGTACAGCCGGGATAGCCTGGGGCTGTTTGCGGCAGCCACCAAACCGGTGTGGAATTGAATGTCCAGACGGACATAGTCCTCCCATTGCTCCACGCGGTCAAAGGCCTCCAGCTGCTGCAGAATATCCACAAGGGCAGAGGGATAGCTGTCACCTGCGGCGATCATATTCACCGCTTCTAATTCCAGCAGCTCCCGCAGATGGAAGATCTCCTGCACATCGGTGGCGGTAAATTTTCGTACATAAACACCCTTGTTGGCGATTTTTGTCAAATAACCCTGCGCTGCCAGATGTGCCATGGCCTCACGCAGTGTGTTGCGGCTGACGCTGTAACGCTCTGCCAGCAGACTTTCTGTAATTTTTTCGCCGGGGGCGAAATACAGGTTCAAAATGTCGGCTTCCAAGGCTGTGCAGACTGCGTCCACAGCGGATATTACGTTCAGTTGCACAGAACTCATGGGAACACCTCGATTTCTTTGTTTTTCCTATTTTAGCATTTGACAGGGGTGAATTGCAAGGGCTTTGTAGATTTCCGGCAAAAATCACAAAAAATAAATTGTAGGATTGTTCAACAATCCTACTTGTATATGCTGTTTTTGGTAGTATAATAAGGGTATCTTACAAAACGGAGGGACTCTTATGAGTACATTAAAACAAATCAGCCGGCAGGCTTTGACTGAGAAACTGCTGGTTTTGTTCCAAAAACTGGGCGTGAGCCAGGAAGATGCCCAAATGGTTGCTGATACGCTGATTATCGCAGATCAGTGGGGCGTGGCATCACACGGTGTCATGCGTGTGGAGCGGTATGTCAGATGCCTGCAGTCCGGCGGCATTTTGCCGAATGCGGCGTTTACTGTGGATCAGCAGTTTGGCGGTTGGGTGCGAGCCAGCGGTAATGGCGGCTTAGGTATTCCTGCCAGCTGTAAGGCCACAGATCTGGTTATCAAACTTGCAAAGGAGCACGGCATTGCCATTGTGAATCTGCGGCAGAGCCATCACAACGGTGCGGAGGGCGTTTATGCAGATATGATTGCCAAGCAGGGCATGATCGGCATGGTTATGAGTACCGGCAATCCCATCATGGCCGTCACCGGCAGCCGGGAGGCTACCATTGGCAACAATCCTTTTGCCTATGCAGTGCCTGCCGGCAAATACGGCACGCTGATGATGGATGTGGCCATGAGTGCCGTGGCTGACGGCAAGATCCGGGTGCTGAAATCCATGGGCAAGCTCTTGGACCCCGGCTGTGTGCTGGACAAAAACGGCAATCCTACCAATGTGCCGGACGAGTATCTGGATGGCGGCGTGCTGCTGCCCTTCGGTGCCCATAAGGGCTACGGCCTGTCCGTCATGGTCGAGTGCATGGCCGGCATCATGTCCGGTGCAGCATTGACCCACGAGATCAACTCCTGGAATGAAATCCCCGGTCACTGCGGCAATACCGGCCATCTGTTCATGGCCATGGATATTTCCAAGATGATGGATCTGGGCGAATATGTGCATTCTGTGGAAACTATGATCGAGCAGTTCAAGAATGCAAAAAAGGCCGACGGCGTCAGCGAGATCTTCTATCCCGGTGAGCTGGAGCAGCGTCGTGCGGCTCAGGCCGGTGATACGGTCAGCTTGCTGGAATCTACATGGGAAAGCCTTCAGAATGCCTTTGCATCCTGCGGGTTGGAATTTTAACACATAAAGCGGCTACAGCGAAAGCGGTAGCCGCTTTTGCATAGGATATATGCCGTGGACATAGTATGTAACAGATAAATATTTAGTGGTTGAAAATAATGGGAATTTTTGCTATAATGCAGGGGAAAACGGAACAAATAAGGAGCGATTTTGTTTGACAATCGATACCTGTATTCAAAAGATGACATTGCCGGAAAAGGCGGCCTTGCTCCAGGGCAAAACCAACTGGACGACCTTGAATATTCCCCGTCTGGGCATCCCGTCGATTTTTGTGGCTGACGGACCTCACGGCTTGCGAAAGCAGGCCGGAGCAGCAGACCATCTGGGCTTGAATGAATCGGTGCCGGCAACTTGCTTTCCTACGGCGGCCACCATGGCCAATTCCTGGAATCCGGAGTTGGGTCAGGAGCTGGGCAGAGCCCTGGGGCAGGAGGCGGCAGCTAACGATGTCCATGTGGTGCTGGGCCCCGGCCTGAATATGAAACGAAGCCCACTGTGCGGCCGGAATTTTGAGTATTTTTCTGAGGATCCCTATCTGGCGGGTAAGATGGCCGCGGCCTACATTCGCGGAATTCAGGAAAACGGCGTGGGAGCTTGTCCCAAGCATTTTGCTGTCAATTCTCAGGAACTGCGTCGGATGTCTGTGGATGCGGTGCTGGACGAGCGTACTCTGCGTGAAATATATCTGACGGGTTTTGAGATCGCCGTGAAAGAGGGCAATCCCAAGACCATCATGACCAGCTATAATTCCGTGAACGGCACATACTCCAACGAAAATGCCCACCTGCTGCAGGATATCCTGCGAAAGGAATGGGGTTTTGACGGTTTTGTGATGACGGATTGGGGCGGCAATAACGACCATGTGGAGGGCGTCCGGGCAGGCTCTGCTCTGGAAATGCCCTATCCCGGTGAGGATTCCGCACTGACGCTGATGAAGGCGGTTCAGGAAGGGAAAATTGCGGAATCGGTGCTGGATGAGCGGATTCGGGAGCTGCTGACGGTGGTGTTTGACACCAATGAGGCGGTGGTTCACGCTGCGAAGATCTACGATCGCCACGGCCATCACCGACTTGCAGAAAAATGTGCAGCGGATTCCATCGTCCTGCTGGAAAACGACGGCATTCTGCCTCTGCAGCCCAATACCCCGGTGACGGTCATCGGTGATTTTGCAGAGAAGCCCCGATATCAGGGTGCCGGATCTTCCTTGGTCAACCCCAATATGCTGACCAATTTGCGTGATTGGCTTCACCAAACCGCTTTGCAGCTGACGGAGTATGTGCCCGGCTATCGTCGGGGACAGACCCAGGTCGATGCTCAACTGCTGGAGCAGGCGGTGGAAGCGGCAAAGAAGGCACAGGTGGTGCTGCTTTGTATCGGTTTGGATGAGACTGCGGAAAGTGAGGGTGCGGATCGGGAGCATATGGAGCTGCCTGAGCAGCAGCTGGCACTGCTGGATGCGGTGTGCAAGGCCAACGAAAATGTGATACTGGTGCTCTCCGGTGGAAGCCCCTTTGTACTGCCGGAAAACAGTTACCGGGCAGTGATCCACGGCTACCTGGGCGGTCAGGCCGGAGCTGCGGCCATGGCACGGGCATTGGTGGGAGAGGTCAATCCCTCCGGCCATTTGGCGGAAACATGGCCATTGTCTCTGGAGGATACCCCAACTGCCGGAAACTATCCCAGCCAAAGCTTCACTGCTGAGCATCGGGAGGGCTTGTATATCGGCTACCGCTATTATGAAACGGCCAATGTGCCGGTGCGGTATCCCTTTGGTCACGGACTTAGTTATACTGCCTTTTCTTATGCAGATTTGCAGGCAGACGGGCAAAAGGTCAGCTTTACCTTAACCAACAGCGGCCAATGTGCCGGAGCAGAGGTGGCTCAGGTGTACATCACCTGCCGTAACGGCAGGGTATTCCGGGCGAAGAAGGAATTGAAGGGATTCCAAAAGGTATTCCTGCAGCCCGGCGAGAGCCGCAAAATTACAATTCCTCTGGATGATAAAGCCTTCCGCTATTTCAATACATTAACCAACCGCTTTGAAATGGAGACCGCCAATTACGATATTTCCGTTGGCTCCAGTGTCCGGGATATCCGGCTGAGTGCCACGATTCGTGTCTTTGGCACCGATGCGTCCGTGCCGGAGGAAGCACCGGCCTGCTACCGGACGGGGCAGATTCAAAAGGTTTCCGATGAGGATTTTGCTGTCCTTTTGGGTCACGAAATTCCTGACGGACGTTTTGGTGAGGAGCTGACCATTCTGGACACGGTCAGCCGGTTTACTGATGCGAAAAATCCCCTGGCCCGGTGGATCGGCAGGTCTGTGGGACGGAGCATCGAAAAGGCCCGGGCCAAGGGCGATCCTGCTCCCACGGCCTTGTACATCTACAATCTGCCCATCCGGGGTCTGGCACAGATGACGCAGGGATATATTACACGGCAGATGGCAGAGGATGTACTGCTATGGGTGAATGGTCACGGATTTCAGGGATTCTTCCGCTTTGGCCGGGATTTCCGCCGGGGGAGAAAGGCGGCAAAGGCATTCAAACAATCCTTAAAAGTCAAGCAAGAGCAATAAATGAAACCGCACCGATTTCTCGGTGCGGTTTTGTCGTGATTATGTCATTGCGAGGAGTAGCGAAGCGAATCTAAATCAACAATTGCGTAAGCAATTACAATAAAAATGCAAAGCCCGACGTGGCGATCTCCTAAATGTTTCTCCCAACCGGGGGATTCCCACGCCAGTGTGAGCACTGGCTCGGAATGACAGCGGTAGATGTTATAGCGAAAAACTATGGGGCAAAAGCTCTGCCAAAGTTTGGGTTTCATAGCCATCCTCGCCGATGATATAGACCAGAAAATCCTCCTTGCAGAATTCCCGCATCACCTGCCGGCAGACCCCACAGGGCGGGAATGCACCGGTAATCACGCCGTCCTTACCGCCGCAGATGGCGATGGCGGTAAAATCCCGGTGGCCGTCGTACACGGCTTTGAAAAAGGCAGTACGCTCCGCACAGTTGGTGGGGCTGTAGGCGGAATTTTCAATGTTGCAGCCCTGGTAAACCGTGCCGTCGGCACAGAGCAGGGCAGCACCAACCTTATAGCCGGAGTAGGGGGCATAGGCGTGGGTCATGGCCTCCTTTGCCAATTCGACCAGCTTTTCCGGAGTCATAGAATCACCTCCGCAAAGCTTTCACCGGGGGTGTCCAAAGAAATATCCAGCATATCAGCCACAGTGGCGGCGATATCCGCAAAGCTATCCCGGGTGCCAAGATTCACCGGCTTGACCTGCTTGCCTAAAATCAGCAGGGGGACATACTCACGAGTGTGGTCGGTGGTGGCAGCATAGCCGGGATCACAGCCGTGGTCGGCGGTGATCATAACCAAGTCCTCGTCGCCCAGCTTATTAAGCAGGCTGGGAAGCCATGCGTCAAATTCGCTCAGGGCTTTGGCGTAGCCGTCAATATCCCGACGGTGACCGAAATTCATGTCGAAATCCACCAAATTGACGAAGCACAGACCGTTAAAATCCTGATCTGCATAGTGCAGCGTATGCTCCATACCGTTGGCG
This sequence comes from Oscillospiraceae bacterium, assembly GCA_015067945.1. Lineage (GTDB taxonomy): Bacteria > Bacillota > Clostridia > Oscillospirales > Oscillospiraceae > Faecousia. Next base: position 10,059 of record SVLM01000030.1, on the reverse strand, counting down.
TTGGACTGGTTATACACATGGTCGGTGGTGCCGCGACCTGCGAAGATGTCGTAAATTTTTCCCACACCGATGCTGGCCTTGCCGGCCTTTTTTAGCACATCCAGTAGCGTGTCAGAGGACGGCTCCAGGGAGAAATCGTGGCGGTTGGCAGTGCGCTTGAAGTTGCCCGGTGTGCCGATGAAGGGACGGGCGATGACCCGGCCCACGCCGTGCTTGCCCTGCAAAATCTTCCGAGCGATGCGGCAGTATTCGTACAGCTGCTCCGGGGGAACGATGTCCTCGTGGGCGGCGATCTGGAACACGGAGTCGGCGGAGGTGTAGACGATCAGGTCGCCGGTTTTCATATGTTCTTCGCCATACTTGTCAATGACGGCAGTGCCGCTCCAGGGAGCGTTTGCCAGCACACCCCGGCCGGTAGCGGCCCGGAAAGGAGCCAAAACCTCCTCGGGGAAGCCGTTGGGGTAGGTGGGCAGGGGATCGGGGGATACGATACCGGCAATTTCCCAGTGACCGATGGTGGTGTCCTTGCCCATGGATCGCTCCGTCAGCCTGGCATACGCACCGGTGGGAGACTCCACCTTGGGCAGACAGGTTACGCCGTCAATATTGCCCAAACCTGCGGCGATCATGTTGGGGATATGCAGATGCTCAGACTTGGCACAGGAGGCCAAAGTGTTCACATTCACATCGCCAAAGGCGGGGGCATCGGGCATCTGACCGATACCGAAAGAATCCAAAACAATTAAAAATACGCGTTTCACAAGAAATCACCTTACTTTCAAAAATAAAATATCAGGTTGCGAGGGCGTGCCTCTTGGCTCTCCCTCCGAGAGAGGCAAGGGGTATAAAGTTTTGCGTTTACTTATTCTCCATAGCGACAGCTACATCCAGTGCGATTTTCATCATCTGGGTGAAGGCGGTCTGACGCTCGTGGGCAGTGGTCTCCACGCCCTTGAGAATGTGGTCGGAGATGGTGCAGATGCACAGACCACGCTTGCCGTATCGGGCGGCGTTCATATACAGAGCGGCGGCCTCCATTTCCAGAGCCATAACGCCCATCTTCTTCTGATTGTACAGCGTATCCAGGCCGTAGGGAACTTCCGCATGGTCACCATAGAACACATCGGAAGAGTTGACATTGCCGACATGATATCTTGCACCGTTGGCTTCCGCAGCCTTGACAGCCTCGCTCAGTAGCTCGTAGGAAGCGATGGGAGCGAAAGTGCCGGGGAAGTGGAACTGGGCAGCAAAATTGGAGTCGGTGCAGGCACCCTGGGCGATGACAACATCGTACAGGTCGATATGCTCCTGAATAGAGCCGGCGGAGCCCACACGGATGATGTTTTCAACACCGAAATTGTTGAACAGCTCGTGGGAGTAGATGCCGATGGCGGGCATGCCCATGCCGGAGGCCATAACGGAGACCTTGACACCCTTATAGTAACCGGTGTAGCCGTGGACACCACGGACATTGTTTACCAAAACGGGGTTCTCCAGGAAATTTTCGGCGATAAACTTGGAACGCAGGGGATCGCCGGGCATCAGAACGGTTTTGCCGAAGCCGATATCGTCCTGCACATTGATATGGGGAGTGGAAGGGAAGTTAGACATAGTAGTTTCCTCCTGAATAATCAAATTAGTAAGTGCCGTCGTTGGCAAGACCCTTGGCGATCTTCACAACGCGGCTGGTACCCAAACGGTCAGCACCCAGAGCAATGAACTTTTCGGCATCCTCCAGGCTGGAAATACCGCCGGCGGCCTTGATCTTCACATCGGGGCCGATGTGCTTGGCGAACAGCTCCACATCGGCAAAGGTGGCACCGGCCTTGCTGAAACCGGTGGAGGTCTTGATATAGTCAGCCTTGGCGTCAGTGACGCACTTGCACAGAGCGATCTTCTCATCGTCGGTCAGCAGGCAGGTCTCAATGATGACCTTCAGCAGCTTACCTTTGCAGGCGGCCTTGATGGCGGCGATCTCAGCGGTGATGGCATCAAACTTGCCTTCCTTGGCCCAGCCGATGTTGATGACCATATCCACTTCGTCAGCACCATTGTCCACAGCGTCGGAAGCCATAAAGCACTTGGAAGCGGTGGTGGCGTAGCCATTGGGGAAACCAATAACGGTGCAAATTGCCAACTTGTCGCCAACATAGTCCTTTGCTTGCTTGACGAAGGAGGCAGGGATGCAGACGGAGGCGGTGGCATACTTCGTGCCGTCGTCACAGATGGCTTTGATTTCTTCCCATGTGGCGGTCTGTGCCAGAAGGGTGTGGTCGCATTTTGCCAGAATATCTTTCAGTTCCATAATATATATTCTCCTTTTTGTAGTTAATCTTGACCGTGAAGTTTGATTTTTCTATGTTCCCGAATACCGTTGATATAGCACCGGTGGCACATGGCGATGTAGCTGTCATTGCCGCCAAGCTGCACCTGTGCACCCTCGGTGACGATGTAGCCGTCACTGATACGGGCATTGACAGTGGCCTTGCAGCCGCAGTCGCACATGGTTTTGATCTCCTCAATGCAATCTGCCAGCTCCATCAGCCGCAGGCTGCCGGGGAAGAGCTTGGTCTGGAAGTCCGTCCGCAGACCGAAGCACAGCACCGGAATATCAAAATCGTCCACAATGGTACGCAGCTGGCCGATCTGAGTGGGGGTCAGGAACTGACACTCGTCCACGATGACCACATGACACTGCCCTAATTGCGTATTGCAGAATTGGTCATAAATGTCCCTGTCGGGGGTCATGACCTCTGCCTGAGCCTGCAGGCCGATGCGGCTACGCATAATATCCGCACCGTCCCGGGTGTCGGCACTGGGCTTGATGAGCCAGACGGACATATCATTTTCTTCGTAATTATACTTGGTGATCAGTGCCTGGGCGGTTTTGCTGGAGCCCATGGCACCGTATTTAAAATACAGCTTGGCCATTTCTCTCTTTCCTCCTGCCGATGTCACTATATTATACCAAACACACGGCAGTTTTGCAAGCATAATCCGTGCAAAGTACACAATTCTTGCGAAGCAATTATAGCCTGGAAAGCAATCGCAATTGAGGAAATGAGAGAAAAAAGCAGGCACGCCGGTGGGCGTGCCTGCTTGGGGATCAATTGTTCTGCAGTTGCTGCTTGGTAAACTGCAGCGTGTAGAGCTGATGATAGCGGCCCTTCAGGTGCAGAAGCTCCTGATGGTTGCCCTGCTCGATGATCTGTCCCTTGGACAGCAGGATGATATTGTCTGCGTGCTGAATTGTGGACAAGCGGTGGGCCACGATCAGCATGGTACCGATATTCTTCATTTTCTCCAAAGAGTCCTGAATGAGAATCTCGGTTTCCGTGTCGATGTTGGCGGTGGCTTCATCCAGAATCATGACGCTGGGCTTGTGCAGAACGGTTCTTGCAAAGCTCAGCAGCTGCCGCTGGCCTGCAGAGAAGTTGTTGCCACGCTCCCGGACAGGCTCGTCCAGACCCTTCTCCAGCTTGCAGATAAAGGAATCGGCGTTCACATACTTGCAGGCCTGCCAAACCTCCTCGTCGGTCACATTGTCCTTACGCAGGACAATATTGCTGCGGATATCACCGGAGAAGAGGAATACATCCTGCAGCATCTGACCGAAGTGCTTACGCAGGGATGCGATCTTGATTTTCTTGATGTCGATTCCGTCAATAAGGATCTGACCCTTTTGAATGTCGTAGTTGCGACAGATCAGGCTGAGAATGGTGGTTTTACCGGAGCCGGTGGAACCCACAAAAGCCACAGTCTGCTTAGGACTAATGTGGAAGGAAACACCCTTAAGCACCCATTCGTCGGGCTTGTAGGCGAACCATACATCCTTAAATTCAATCTCGCCCTTGATTTCGTCCAGCTCGATGGCGTTGGGTTCGTCCACCACCTCGGGAACCATGTCCAGAATGCTGAAAATCTTTTCCGCACCGGCAAAGGACTGCTGCAGCATATCAAACTGCTCAGCCAGGGTTTGGATGGGGTTGAAAAACCGGGAGATGTACATATAGAAGGAGACCACGATGGCACTGTCGATAATCTGCCCCAAAAACTCCGTCTTTTGGATGTAGCCCTTGGCACCGAAGTAGAACAGACACATCTGGCTGCCCACGAAGAGCATATACACCATGGGTCGGAAGATGCCGAAGACGAACATGCGGTTCTGCTTGGCCTTCTTCAGCTTGCGGCTGCGTTCTTTAAAATCGTCCAGCTTTTGTTCTTCCCGGTTGAAGATCTGGGTAATCTTCATACCGGAGAGGTTTTCGGACAGATAGGTGTTGATGTCGGTAGTGGCGTTGCTGACCTGCCGGTGCACCCGACGGGAGAACTGCCGGAAGATCACGGTAAACAGCACCACGAAGGGGACGAAGCACAGAACCATCAGGGTCAGTGCGTAGTTGAGCACCAGCATGGCACCCAGCACGCCCACGATGACCATGCTGTTCTTGATCAGGGTCACCAAAATGTTGGTGAACATAAAGGAAATGCGGTTGGGATCGTTGGTGACACGGGTCACCAGCTTGCCCACGGGGATGTTGTTCAGCTGCTCGTGACTGAGAGATTCGATGTGGGTGAACACATCCAGCCGGATTTGGGACAGTATTTTCTGACCGATCTTCTGCAGGATCATGGCCTGCAGATAGGTGCAGATCAGAGATACAATCAAAATACCGGCATAAATACCCACCCGGAGGAACAGGTCTTCCAGAGAGAACTTGTCTTTGATGAGATTCTGAATGTCGCCTACCAGCAGGGGGGACAGCAGATCATAGACAATAGAGAAGAGCATAATGAAGAAAATGCCGATAAAGCTCTTCACATGGGGAATGGCGTAGTGAGCCAGCCGCTTAATGATGACACTATCAGCGATATTTCGCTCCCGGTCGTCGCCCTCTTCCTTACGTTTGCGAAGGGCGATCCATGCAAAGGTAAAGGCCAGGGAGAAGGCACCGATAATGGCAGCTACGATGATGATGGGAAGGTACTCCATAACGAACTCAACCATTGTGCTCGCCTCCTTCCTCTTCCAGCTTCTGGAGGTCGACCATCTTCCGGTAGGCGGAGGAGGTCTGGTAAAGCTCTTCATGTTTACCCACGGCAGAGAGCTTGCCATCTTCAATAAAGACGATCTTGTCCATCTTTTCGATGGTGCTGATGCGGTGGGCGATGAGAATGGTGGTTTTGCCTGCACGGGTAGACCGCAGGTTTTCCAGAATGGTACGCTCGGTTTTGGTGTCAACGGCAGATACGCTGTCGTCGAGGATCAGAATGGGGGCATCCTTCATCAATGCCCGGGCGATGGAGATCCGTTGCTTCTGCCCGCCGGAGACGGTAACGCCACGTTCGCCCAAAATTGTGCCGTAGCCCTTGGTGAATTCGGAGATATTGCTGTGGATATCGGCCATTTGGGCAGCCTGGGTAACGGATTGCATGGTATGGGCTGTAACACCAAAGGCAATATTATTCTCAATGGTGTCGGAGAACAGGAAATTATCCTGAGGCACATACGCACAGTTGTCACGGATGGAGCGGATGGAAACAGCGTTCACATCCTTGCCATCCACGAACAGACAGCCGTCAGGAACATTGTAGGTACGCAAAATCAAATCCACCAAAGTGGTTTTGCCCGAGCCGGTTTTGCCGACCAGACCCACATTTTCACCAGCCTGAATGGTGAAGCTGATATTTTCCAAAGCATCGAATTCACCGTCGGGGTAGCGGAAGGTCAGATTCCGGAATTCAATGTCACCCCGGACATTGGTGAGATCTTCCACGCCTTCGCGGTCCTGTACGGTGACGGGAGCATCCAGCAGCTCGCCCAGACGGGCCAGAGAGGCTTTGCCGCGGCTGGACATATCGATCAGCTCGGACACGGCCATAATGGGCCAAATGACTGCGTTGAAGTAGCCAATGAACTCCAAAAGCTGGCCAGCGTTGAAATCGCCCTTATAGACCAGGTAACCACCGTAGCCCAAAATCACGCAAATGACGCTTTCGACGAACATGGTTACCAGCACCCGGAACAAAACGGAGGCCTTGGTGTGCTCCATGTTGGCCACTTCGTTCTCCTGATTCAGCTTTTTGAAGGCCCAAAGCTCCCTGCCTTCCTTGACAAAGGCCTTGATCACGGCGATGCCGGAGAAGCTTTCCTGAGAAAAATCGGACAGCCGGGAGTAAGCCTCCTGACGCAGATCCCATTTCTTGGTCAACTGCTTGCCCACAATGGTGGCAGATGCCAGCAGGAAGCTCATGGGAATCATGGAAAGCAGGGTCAGCACAGGATCCATCTGGAACATTTCCAAAATTGCCAGCACGCCCAGCAGCAGTGCGTCGAAGAACATCATGACGCCCCAGCCGAAGCATTCCTGCACGGTATCCAGATCGTTGGTAAACAGGCTCATCAGGTCACCAACCTTGTTGATCTGATAGTATTCCCGGCTCAGATCCTTGGCGTGGGAGAACATTCTGTTCCGCAGATCCTCCTCCAGCCGGACAGCCGAACCGAAGAAGCAAATACGCCACAGAAAGCGGCAGAAGATCATGGCGAGAATCACCATCACCATGGGCATACAGATGGTGTCCAGCAGAAAATCCAAATCAAAGGGGGCTTGCACACCGTCTACCATCACAAAGCCGTCATTCATGCCGTTGATGACCATGCCGTACAGCTTGGGGATGATCAACTGCAGGGAATCCACGATTACGAGAGAAAGCAAACCCAAAATCAGCCAGCCGGCATACTTGAGGTAATACCGGTTGATATGCTTGCCGAATATCATATCTGTGTATCCTTTCTGAAAAGTCTAGTTACGCGGCATTATAGCACATATTGTCGGCTTTGGCAATCCTTTTGGGGCAAAGAAAAGCTTATTTTGGTATGGTAATGGTCAATATGATCTGACTGTCGGTTTCTTTTCGCTCGGAAACTGCCGGAATACCGGAAAGCTGGATTCGCTGGAGGGTCTGGGTCAAATTATTGAGGAATAAACCCAGGTTTACCTTTTGGTTTTTGCTGGGATTGCCGGACAGCAGGGCTTCTATGTAGCTTTCGGTTCGGGCAACGCTCATGCCATGCTGTGTGATGACGGCAATGGCGGCCATTTTTTCCGATTCGCTGTTCAGCTTCAGCAAGGCTCTGGCGTGTCGCTCTGTTAAATTCGCTTCCCGCAGGGCATGAAGCACCGGCTCGGAATGACGAAGGATCCGCAGTTTGTTGGCAACGGCACTTTGGCTTTTTCCCAATAGCCGGGCGGCCTGCTCCTGACTCATGCTGAACTGATCCATCAGCCGGGCGATGCCGGCGGCCTCTTCAATAAAGTCCAGATCCTGCCGCTGCAAATTTTCTACCATGGCGGCCATGGAGGATTCTCGTTCGTCCATGGTCATTACGATGCAGGGAATCTCCCGCAGGCCGGCCAGCTGAGCGGCTCGCAGCCGCCGCTCTCCGGCGATCAGCTCATAGCTTGTCCCAATCCGCCGCACCGACAGCGGCTGCAGGATTCCGTGTTGACGGATGGATTCGGCCAATTCCTCCAGAGCCTCCTGACGGAAGATTTTCCGCGGCTGAGCGGGGTTGGGCTTTATGGCACGGTCGGGCAAAAAGACCACCCGTCCGGTTTCCATATAGGTTTTCAATTTCTGGCATTGCATTGCCATTCCTCCTTATTGTCTGTGGTAATGACATTGTACGTTCCGGGAAATGGGAAACCTAGCGAAATCACAACGGGAAATGAAAAACCGCCCGACAGCATTCGGGGAGAGAAATGGGATTTGCTGCCGCTGAAAATAAGGTATTTACAAATTCTGTCTTTTCGTGTATGATAATCGGGAACAGAGTAGGAGACCTCGCGTGAAGTGCCACCGGGACGGGGAGTTGCCCGGAGGACGAAGGAATTTTTCCGCGATGGGGTCACCGCACCCGCTGTTGCATATAGGATCGTCTCCTTTATGTAGCAACGATACTCGGTCGGGCGAATAGGCCGGCAGTATTGCTGTCTTTTTCCCGGGTGTAGTGCAGGATAAACTCCCTTACGCATTGGCGTAGGGGAGTTTTGTTTATGCCGCCCGAGAAAAGCTGCACCGGTGTATTCAGCCACTACGAAAAGGAGGCCTTTTTTATGGCTAGAACACAAAAATCCACTGCACTGTACGCACATCCGTTTTCCAAAGCCTATTGGTGTGATGCCGCCGCGGAGCTGAAGGATGTCAAAATGCTGGTGATCACTGCATTGATGATCGCCCTGCGTGTGGCACTGAAGCCTCTGGCGATTCCTCTGGGACCTCAGATGAGCATCCAAACCGCCATGCTGGCAACGGCATTGGGAGCCATGATCTTCGGACCGGTGGTGGCCATTCCGGCGGCCATCATTTCCGATACCATCGGCTTTATGATCTTCCCCACCGGTGACTATTTCCTGCCCTTTGTACTTACGGAAATCGCCAGCACCATGATCTATGCCCTGTGCCTGTACCGGGCGAAGACCTCTCCCATGCGGGTGATGCTGAGCCGGTTTTTAATCTGCTTCCTGGTCAATGTGGTGCTGCAGCAGCTGATTTTTGCCTGGCAGTATACCTACTTGGGAAATCCTGACAAGGCAAAGGATGCCATTATGGGCATCACCACCATTGCCCGTCTGTTTAAGAATCTGTTTTTCTTCCCCATTGAGTCCGTTGTGCTGACGCTGTTTTTGAAGGTGCTGATGCCGGTGACCAACCGGGCAAAGCTGACCTACGGCACAGTGTCGGAGATGAAGTTTACCAAAAAGGTCATTGCAATCATGGTCTGCCTGGTCTTGGTCGGTGCGGTAAGCTCGGTAGGCTATTTGACCTACTACTATGACAACAACTCCATTACCAAGGACTATACTGCCGAGGAAGTAGTGGAAATGAACCATAAGGTACACGATGTGATCTGTCAGCAGGAGTCTGCTGTTGCTGCGGATAAAACGGTGGCGGTCATTGAGTATGCCAGCAAACCCTTCATGGGCAAGGAAACTACATACACGGTTGCACTGTATCAAGCTGTGGAGGGTGCGGAAATTACCGATGCCATGTGGAGCTATAAGAAAACCCCTGCCAGCAAGGACAAGAATTTGACACTGCTGGCGACGGCTACCATTGTGCTGGATAATAAGACCGACGAGGTACTGTCCTTCAATATTGAATACTTACAGTAATAACAGAAATACCGGCAGGCAATCTGCCGGTATTTTGAATTTGACTTTATAGCCCAATGCGGTTATAATAAAAGAAAAAATCAAAGGAGATATTACTATGCATCTGCATCACGATCATATCGGCGGTCACAGCCATGACCACGAGCATACCCACACCCACGAGCACACCCACGATGGCGTTGCCCATTCCCATCCCCACGCCCATTGCCATGACCATGATCATGTACATCCCCATGAGCATGATCATCTCCACGACCACGGTGCGGATCATCACCATTCCCACGATTGCAACGGCGATTGCTGCAGCAGCTGTGGCGGTGGTTGCAACCACACTCCCATGGAGGAGCTGGTGGCTCTGATGAAGTATATGGTGGGCCACAATGCCGCCCACGCCAAGGAGCTGGCAGATCTGGCCGCCCAGCTGGAAAAGGCCGGCAGCCACACCGCTTACGAGCAGGTCATGGCCGCTGTGTCCGATTTTGAAAAAGGCAATATGCGTCTGAGCGTGGTGCTCAGCAGCCTGGATGTAAAGTGAGGTTGCCCTATGTGCCTTTCCACAGTTTATAAGAACACCAAAAGCCCCGAAACGGTGGTTATGAAGAACGTCATGGCACTTGAGTGCAAGGACGGCTGTGTGATCCTCACCGATCTGATGGAACGCAGTGTGGTGATTGAAGGTCATCTGGTCAGTGCCAATCTGGTAGACGGCTTCGTCATCGTACAGGAAACTGCATAAAATTAACCCCCGGCAGATTTGTACAGCCCCAGTTTGTGCGGACAGCACAAAAAGCCCCCTATGTAGGCAATATTTAGTTTTATGCGGAGTGGCGCAGCGTCAGCGGCGCCACTCCAGTTTTATTCTGGATGCGCTCATGGTTGT
>SVLM01000029.1 GCA_015067945.1 Oscillospiraceae bacterium | reverse complement strand
GCAATCTGGTGAATGCCGACCTGACCGATGCACAGAAGGCATGGGCATCCGTTGCGGATATTACTCCTACCAACAACCAGATCAAGGACGCAGCAACCTTCAACACCACTCTGGTTCTGGAGTCCGCCATTGAGATGGACTGCATCTTCTACACAAGCAAGGTCGGTGCTTCCAGCACTTGGAAAGATCTGTATGCCATTGCAACCTACACCGATTTCAACGGTAATCCCAAGACTGTCCGCATCGAGGGCGAGAACTTCTCTATGTACGCCAACAGCAATTACGTACTGGTTCCCGTCATCGGCATGGCCGTAGCAGACTACCAGTCCATCGTGACCTGCGTGGTTTACGACGCTGACGGCAATGTTCTGGCAACTGCCGTTGACAGCATGGAAAGCTATGTATACCGTGCATTGGCCTCCGGTGCTGCCGGCGAGACTCTGGAGAATCTGTGCAAGCTGCTGATGAAGTTCAGTGCTTCCGCAGATGCCTACTTCGCAAAAATCTCTTAATAATACACAAGAGCCGGGAGAGAAATCTCCCGGCTCTTGATATGTCCCTCTAGGTCACAGCTTATGCCGTGTCAGCTCCCTCTCTGGTGGGAGCCATGGGGTTATGTTACTGAAATTCCACGGTGCTCTTTTGGGGGACAACGGCGATGTAAGTAGTGCCCACACCGAAGGTCAGGGGCGTGCCGTTCTCCAGTGTGTAGATAAAGGGGTCGTTCAAGCCCGCCCGGCTCCACTTAATGGGAACCATCTGGCCGTTGCAGACGAAGTAGCCGGTGCCGGAGCCGAAGGTGTTGATGGTCAGCAGCAGGTTGTTTTCCGGCTGGATGCTGGTGTTGGCCCGGAGGACAAGGATGTTCCGGAAAGCCACCGCATCACCGGTGTTGCCGTCCACATAGTCCTGACCGTGTTGGTAAGCATAGTAAAGATTAGTGTCGGCGTTGTAGGTCAGGGTGGTGGATTTTGTGCTGCTGGTGGGCTTGCTTCCGGTGTGGAATTTGACCACTATCTTATTGGCGGACTGACCCACAATGAGTTTGTCATCGTCGAATTCCATCCCATAGCCGATGCCCTCGGGACGGGTCAGGGAGGCTTTGATCTTCTCTGCATAAGCGATGAGGTTCGGGCCGGTGGTGAACAGAGTGTGCACCTTGTCATAGCCTTGGTTCAGGCGATCCTGATCCCGGTAGAAGTACAGATACTCATACGCACCCATAACGCCGTCGATATTTTTTATGCCCAGGGTCTTCATATAGGCGTAGGCCTCGTCGCTGCCGCCGCCGTGGACGTAGATGGCGTCGTAGCTTTGAGCGATGTCCACATAGTATTTCCGGGCACTGCGGACTGCACCGATGGCCTTGACGTTCTGAATGTCGGTGAACAGAGCCATGCAACGGGTAATGCCGCCCTCCACCAGAATCTCATAGATGATATCCGCCTGGCTGACACCGTGGTGGGGCATGGCGTCCTTGATGTTGTTCAGCATCACGGCGTAGGGCCGATGGATGCACAGAGAGTCTGTAGGCTCGCCGGTGAGGGGATTGGTGTACAGGGGCACGGGCTCCGTGGTGGGTGTTTCGGTGGGAGGCTCGGTAGGTTCGGAACTGGGTTCGGTGACAGGTTCAGAGCTTGGCTCCGTGGACGGATCGGTTACCGTAGTGGTGGGGGGAGCAGTCTCGGGTGTGCCGGGCTGCGGGGCGGTACAGGCACACAAAAGCAGACAAAGCAGCAGCATCAAGCTTATCAATCGTTTCATAGCGATCCATCCTTTCCGGGAGCCGACAGATTTCGACACCGTTTTACATAACAACATTATAGCAAACCCTACGAAAAATGCAAGAGGAAGGGCAAATAGAAAAAACTGCAGAAATTCCCGGAAAAGGGAGGTTTTGTTGAAAAATATCCTTGACATTAGGGCGTAAAACCGCTATAATACATGAGCCTGCGTGTGCAGGTAATCCTTGCTCACGGCGCGACCGTGGGCCAAAAGTCCAAAAGGAGGTGCAAACAACATGGCTAAGATCACCGGTAAGTACGAGGTGCTCTACATCATCGACCCCGCTCAGGGCGAAGAGGGCATCAACGCACTTGTGGAAAAGTTCAAGGCAATGGTGGAAGCGGAGGGTACTCTGACTAACATCGATCTGTGGGGCAAGCGTCGTCTGGCATACCCCATCAACGATCTGCCCGAGGGCTACTACGTTCTGATGAACTTCGAGTCCAAGCCCGAGTTCCCCGCTGAGATGGAGCGCGTTATGAAGATCACCGAAGGTGTCATGCGCTGCCTGACCACCGTAGTGGAGGCTTAATTTATGCTGAACCACATCACCATTATGGGTCGCCTGGTCCGTGACCCTGAGCTGCGCCGTACCGGCAGCGGTGTCGCCGTAGCCAGCTTCTGTGTTGCTGTCGATCGGGATTTTGCTCCCAAGGACGGCGGCGAGAGAAAGACCGACTTCATCAATTGTGTTGCCTGGCGTCAGACTGGAGAATTTGTCTCCAAGTACTTCACCAAGGGTCGCATGATCGTTGTGGACGGCCGGCTGGAAATGCGTGACTGGACCGACAGAGATGGCAATAAGCGTACTTCTGCTGAGATCAATGTAGACAATGCCTACTTTGGTGACAGCAAGCGTGACGGCGACAACGGCGGCTCCTTCGGTGGCAACACCGGTGCAGCTTCCGGCTTTGGCGGTTATTCCGCTCCTGCCGCACCCGCATCCGATTTCGCGATGCTGGATGATGACGACGCTCAGCTGCCTTTCTAAAACTGAACTTTTCTGCTAAACTTACAAGGAGGAAATCGCTATGGCTAACGAACAGCGTGTTCGCCCCCGCAAGCGCAAGAAGGTTTGTGCATTTTGCGTGGATAAGGTGACCAGCATCGATTACAAGGATACTGCAAAGCTCCGCCGTTACCTGTCCGAGCGTGGCAAGATTCTGCCCCGCCGTACCACCGGTACCTGCACAGCTCACCAGCGTGACCTGACCACCGCTATCAAGCGTGCCCGTCAGATCGCTCTGCTGCCCTACGTTGCTGAGTAATGACTGAAAATTCACCCCCGAAGCAATCGCTTCGGGGGTGTTTTTCTTGGCTCTCCCTTTGGGAGAGTTGGCACGCAATAGCGGGACTGAGAGGGCAAACCCTCTCCGCCGCCCATGGCGGCACCTCTCCCAGAGGGAGAGGCAAGGGCGTTAACTTTTTGCCATGGTCAGGCGACGCAGAACCATTAAGAACAGATCGCCCCAAGTCAGGCGGGGGACAGCTTCTGCCGCCACCATGGGGATCTGGGCGATGGTATGCTCACCGACCTTTACCGACAGCGTGCCCAGCCGCTGCCCTTTGCTCACCGGGGCGGCTACCGATTCTTCCAGAGTCGTCTCTGTATGCACCTGATCCCGCTGGGATTTATCCACCAAAAGCTGTGGTTGCTGGAACGGAACCGCCTGAACGGTGTTGGAAGTGCCCAGTTTGACGGGGATCAGCTGGGGTACAATTTCCGGAGAAACGGCTGCATAGTTGGCAAAGCCGTAGTCCAAAAGCTGCTTGCAGGCGGCAAAACGCTCCTGAGAAGTGGTGCTGCCCATGACCACAGCCACTAAGCCCAGGCCGTCACGCTGGGCGGTGGCGGAAAGGCAATATCCGGCAGTGGAAGTAAAACCGGTTTTCAGACCCGTGGCACCGGGGTAAAACCGAATCAGCTTGTTGGTGTTGGACAGGCCGAAGGTGCCGTTTCGTACGGTGTCCATCCAAATGGTGGTGAATTTCTGAATGTCCGGATGGTTTTTCATCAACTCCCGGCTCATCAGGGCAATGTCGTAGGCGGAGGTCAGATGCTCCTTGGCGGCAGGATCGTCATCCAAACCGGTGCAGTTGACAAAATGGGTGTCGTTCATGCCCAGCTCTGCCGCCCGGGCGTTCATCATATCCACAAATGCCGCTTCGCTGCCGGCAATATGCTCAGCCATGGCACAGGCACAGTCATTGGCGGAGGATACAGCGATGGATTTGAGCATATCCGTTACGCTCATGCCTTCGCCTACCTTCAGGTAGATCTGGCTGCCGCCCTTGGCTGCAGCGGCCTCCGAGGCAATGACCGTGTCGTTCCAGCTGATTTTACTGGAATCCAGGGCTTCCATGATCAGCAGCATGGTCATGACCTTGGTGACGCTGGCAGGGGCCAGCCGTTCATGGGCATTTTGCTCATAGAGGACAGTTCCGGTGTTTATGTCCATTAGCAGGGCACTTTTTGCCGGAATTTGCATGTCCACAGCTCCGGCAGGCGTAGGCAGCATGGCGATGACCATGCACACCAGCAGCACAATTGACAATCCTTTCATATTCGATCCCTCCGTGTTTCAGGTGGTACAGACTATGAATCTTGTCCGGAAAATAGAACAACAAGGTTTTGTCATTGCGAGGAGCCGCAGGCGACGTGGCAATCTCCGAGATATTTATCCCAAACGGGGAGATTCCCACGTCAGTGTGCACACTGGCTCGGAATGACATGACAAATGAAACAAGCCGCCCTTTGGCGGCTTGTGTTATTTCATAAACTTATCGATGGCTTCGCACAGATCGTCGATAGATCCGGTGTCACCGGCACTGACGGCGTCCACAATGCAGTGACGCATATGATCCTGCAGGATCACCTTGCCGGTGTTGTCCAGAGCACTGCGGACAGCGGCCAGCTGAACCAGCACATCGGAACAATCGTAGCCCTCCTCCACCATCCGCTTGACCTTCTCCAGGTGACCGATGGCCCGGGCCAGGCGGTTGATGACGGCCTTTTGATTTTCGTGGACATGGCCGTGGCTGTGGGCAATGCCGTGCTCGTGCATATAGGCGTGGTCGTGGTGGTGATGATCATCGTGGTGATCGTGGTGATCGTGGTGATGGTCGGACAAGGCATTTCCCTCCTTTTGTCGTTTTGTTGCATTATAGCAATGTTTTGGTATCTTTGCAAGCCCATAGGGGGGATATTTTTGTAAAATGTTTTGACGGATGGGGGAAGGTCTGTTATAATACCTAGTTGACAGGGAATGTTCAAAAATTGCTCCCCCCGACCCGGCAAAAGCCGGGCCACCCCCCCTCACAAGTGCGGGGGGCAAGAATATGAGAATTATACCTTTTCGGAGGAATACCATATGAGAATGAGAAGAATGAAAAATTTACAGCCCCGGATGGCCGCCTGCGGCAATCTGCGGATTGAAGAGCCGGCAACTATGAAGGGGAACTGGCGTTCCCTGAAGCCGGATTGCACCGCACTGTGGGTGGAGGTTGGCTGCGGTAAGGGTAAATTTACCGCTGAGACCGCTCAGGCCAATCCGGATGTGCTGCTGATCGCAGTGGAACGCTGCCGCGAAGCCATGGTAGTGGCTATGGAAAAGGCCAAGTCCATGGGCCTGACCAATGTGTTCTATATCGACATGGATGTGGCGAACATTGAGGAGATTTTTGCTCCGGAGGAGATTGACCGGCTGTTCATCAATTTCCCCGATCCCTGGCCCCGGAAGAAGAACGCCAAGCGTCGTCTGACCCACCGGGGATTTTTGGACAAGTACTGCCGTGTGGTTCGCACCGGCGGAGAATTCCATTTTAAGACCGACAATGCACCGCTGTTCGAGTTCTCCGTGGAGGAATTTGCCGCCTGCGGCCTGGAGGTCAAGAACCTGACCCGGAATCTGCACGAAAACGGCATCGTGGGCATTATGACGGGTTATGAGGAGAAATTCCATGCCCTTGGCACGCCCATCAACCGCTGCGAGGTTGTTTGCAAGCCCTTCCAGCTGCCCCCGGAAGAGAAGAAGTCTGCTGTGGAGGAAGAAGCATGAGCTATCCCACAGGCAAGTGTGATGTTGCCGTAATCGGTGCCGGTCATGCGGGCATCGAGGCGGCTTTGGCGGCTGCCCGGCTGGGGCTTCACACCATTCTGTTTACCATTAACCTGGATGCGGTGGGCAATATGCCCTGCAATCCGGCCATCGGTGGCACCGGCAAGGGACATTTGGTCCGGGAGCTGGATGCACTGGGTGGTGAGATGGGCATTGCGGCGGACAAGGCCTGCATTCAGTACCGGATGCTCAATAAGGGCAAAGGCCCGGCTGTCCATTCTCTCCGTGCCCAGGCAGACCGGCGGAAGTATCAGCAGGTGATGAAGCAGACACTGGAGCTGCAGGAAAATCTGGAGCTGAAGCAGGCTCAGATTACGGAAATCCTCACGGAAAACGGCAGAGTAACCGGTGTTGTGACCCAGCTGGGGGCGGTATATGATGCCAAGGCGGTGATTATTGCCACTGGCACCTATCTGGACAGCACCTGCATCACCGGTGAGGTGGTGATCTCCTCCGGACCGGACGGAATGCATCCGTCCATTGGCTTGGCAGACAATCTGCGGAAATTGGGGCTGCCCCTGCGTCGGTTCAAAACCGGAACACCCCCCAGAATCAACCGGCGGAGCATTGATTTTTCCCAAATGGAGCTGCAGCCCGGAGATGACCGGGCAGAGCCGTTTTCTTTTCGTACGGAGCAGAAGCTGTATAACAGTGCGGTTTGTTACCTGACGTATACCAACGAGGAAACCCACCGGATCATCCGGGAGAATCTCCACCGCAGCCCCATGTACGACGGCACGATTTCCGGTGTTGGCCCCCGTTATTGCCCCAGCATAGAAACAAAAATCGTCCGATTTGCGGATAAGCAGCGGCATCAGCTGTTCATTGAACCCTGCGGCCTGGATACGGAGGAGATGTACATTCAAGGCTTCTCTTCCAGCCTGCCGGAGGATGTGCAGCTTAAGATGATGCGTACCGTTCCCGGTCTTGAGAATGCGGAAATGATGCGGCCGGCCTATGCCATCGAGTATGAGTGCATCGACCCCACCGCTTTGCTGCCTACTTTGGAGGTCAAGACCGTGTCCGGTTTGTACGGAGCAGGTCAGTTCAACGGCACTTCCGGTTATGAGGAGGCCGCTGTCCAGGGCTTGATCGCCGGCATCAATGCGGCACTGAAGCTGCAGGGCAGGGAACCGCTGATTTTGACCAGAGATACCAGCTATATCGGCACACTGATTGACGATCTGGTGACCAAGGGGACAGAAGAACCCTACCGGATTATGACCAGCCGCAGCGAATACCGACTGCTGCACCGACAGGATAATGCGGATCAGCGGCTGTGTGCCATTGGTGCTGCGGTGGGTCTTGTGAGTCAGGAACGGCTCCGGGCTGTGGAAGAAAAATATGCCGCCGTCCGTCGGGAGTGCAACCGTTTGGAAAGCATCGGTGTGGCGGCAAACCCGGAGCTGAATGCCCTTTTGGAGTCCAAAGAATCCGCTCCGGTTACCAATTCTGCCCGGCTTGCGGACTTGCTTCGCCGTCCTCAGATCACCTATGCCGATATTGCTCCCTTCGATCCGAATCGTCCGGAATTGCCGGAGGCGGTGACGGAGGAAGTGGAAATTCAGATCAAGTATGCGGGCTATCTTGCCCGACAGATCAAGCAGGTGGAAGAGTTTAAGCAGGAAGAGTCCCGGCTGCTGCCGAAGGATTTGGATTACAATGCCATCCAGGGCCTGCGTCTGGAGGCAAGAGACAAGCTTTCCCAAATTCGCCCCATGTCCATCGGCCAGGCCGGAAGAATTTCCGGTGTCAGCCCTGCGGATATTGCAGTGCTGCTGATTTGGTTGGAGCAGAATACTTGACAAAATTCTCAGCTGTAGTATAATAATCCCAGATCGCACGAAAAACGAAGTCTTCGGGGAGCCGGATGCATCCGGCTGAGAGGAAGCTAATGCAGTTTCGACCCGTGAACCTGATACGGTCAATACCGTCGTAGGGAAAGATGCACATATGGGATACCTATCGTATCGCATTGCACCTGGACGGGTTTGCAATGCGATACTTTTATTTTGGAGGTTTTCTTAAGTGGAAAACAAGAAGAGTAAATCCCATTTGCACATCCGTGCCCTGTGCGAAGGAGCGTTGATGATCGCTCTGGCACAAATCCTCAGCTTTGTCAAGCTGTTCCCCAATCTGCCCAACGGCGGATCCATCACCTTTGCCATGTTTCCTATTTGCTTTTACGCGGTGCGGTGGGGCTTGGGCAAGGGCCTGATGGCAGGCTTTGTATTTGGTCTGTTACAGCTGATCTTTGACGGAGCCTACGCCTGGGGTTGGCAATCCATGATTTTGGATTACCTGCTGGCCTTTACACCCTTGGGCCTGGCGGGTCTCTTCCGGGGCAAGTCCTGGGGCATTTTCCCCGGTACGGCCTTGGGCTGCATTGGAAGATTTATTGTCCACTTTATCAGCGGTGTGACGGTGTACCGGATCAATATGCCTACGGAGATTCCGGGAATCGGTACCTATGACGATGCCACCATCTATTCGCTGGTGTACAACGGAGCGTATATGCTGCCCTGCATGGTGCTGGCACTGGCAGTGGCGGGTGTGCTGTTCGTGCCGTTGAAGAAGCTGTTCGCAGGAAAAGATATTGGGTAAAAGGTTCTGTGAATCGATGTCATTCTGAGCGGAACGAAGTAGAGCCGAAGAATCCGTCTTTTTTTGGAGGGAGCGGATCCTTCGACTTCGGGCTTACGCCCTTCGCTCAGGATGACAGCCCCTTTGGGGAAGTCAAGCAAAGCACCCCGGAGAGCATGGCTCTCCGGGGTGTTCGTTACCATAGATATACGCGGCATTCGTAGGGCTGCAGGGTGAGGCTGTCGGTTGACGAATAGTTGTGGAGAATGCACTGGGCACTACTCAGGTCAAACCCTTTGGGCAGCTTCATTTTTTGCGTTTTTTCCGAGAATGCACAAACAATCAGGAGCTTCTGTCCCGGCATTTCCCGGCTGTAGATATACTGCTTGGGATGGCTGTGGAAATGTTCTTTGTAAATACCTTCCTTGACTACCGGCAGGCTCTTTCGCAGGGCGATGGCCTTGCGATAGAAATTCAGCACCGAATCCGGGTCGGCGTTTTGTTTTTCTATATTGATTTCCGGGTAGTTTTGGTTTACATAAAACCAAGGCGTGCCGGTGGTGAAGCCTGCGTTGGGAGAACTGTCCCACTGCACCGGAGAGCGGGCACCGTCCCGGGAGGAACGCCACATTTTCTCCAGCCGCACCTGCAGAGGCTTCTTCAAATTGGAGTGGTTGTAGTTGTAGATTGTCTGCACATCCCGGTACATATCCGCTGATTCCGGACGCCAGTTGGTCATGCCGATCTCCTGACCCTGGTACAAAAAGGGTGTACCCTTTTGGAACAGGTAGGAAACTGCCAGAGTTTTGGCACTTTCGGCCTGATATTTCTCACTGCCGTAACGGGTGACGATCCGGGGATGGTCGTGGTTTTCCAGATACAGCATATTCCAGGCTTTACCCTCCAGCTTGTACTGCCAGTCGGAAAAGGCCTTTTTCATTCGTCGCAGGGAGAATTTTGTGGGCAAATAGTCTGTAAACAGACAGTCGGCGGTCTGGCACTGGAACTGGATCATCATGTCGATCTGTCCGTGTTCTTCATCAATATATTTCAGTGCCTGCTTGGGCCACACCAGCGGAGCCTCCGCCAGCGTGAAGCAGTCGTAATGATCCAGAACATCCCGCTTGAATTCGGCCAAATATTCGTGGATGTGGGGGCCGTGATTGTACTTGGGCATACCCTTATAGATGGGGAATAAATGGTCGTCCGGCAGGCCCTCCGCTTTGGAAATGTAGGTGATCACATCCTCCCGGAAACCGTCCACGCCCATGTCCAGCCAAAAACGGAGGATTTTCTTCACTTCCTCCCGGACAAGGGGATTATCCATATTCAGATCCGGCTGCTTGATGGCAAACAGATGCAGGTAGTATTCACCCCGGACCTCGTCGTAGGTCCAGGCCTTGCCTTCGAAATTGCTGTCCCAGTTATTTGGGAGTTTGCCGCCCGGTTTGGCAGGCCGCCAGATGTAGTAGTCGGTGTAGGGTTCGATCCGCTGCCGGCTCTTTTGGAACCATTCATGCTCATCACTGGTGTGATTGACCACCAGATCCATCAGTAGCTTCATGCCACGCTGGTGGACACCGTCCAGAACCTTCCGGAAAGCCTCCATGCCGCCAAATTCCGGTGCGATGTCCATATAGTCGGCAATGTCATAGCCGCAATCCGCTCCGGGGGACGGATAGATGGGGGAGAACCAAATGCCGTCGCAGCCAAGGGATTTGATATGGTCCAGCTTTTCGTAGACGCCCCACAGGTCACCCATACCGTCACCGTCGCCATCCTTGAAGCTCCGGGGCCAGATTTGATAGAATACCATGTCTTTGTACCAGCGATTGCGTTCCATAAAGGTCAACTCCTTTGTGTGTGGTAGGATAGACAAACCCTTCCCCCGGGGGGAAGGTGGTCGAGTAGAGCGAGACCGGAAGAGGAAAGCGGGAATTAAACTTAGATAAAGGAATATGCTTGTGCCTATGCCTATTACAAGGTCTGATAATGTTACAGAAAAATCAGTTTTGCACCCGTGTTCCTCTTCAGTCACAAAATCCCTTGCAGGTATTTTGTGCCAGCTTCCCCTCGGGGGAAGCGTTTTACTATTTTCCTTATCTTATCACAAAGACGGGTACTTGTCACCTAAAAATCTCGTTGACAGCATCGGATGGGGCAGTTACAATAAAGTTGAGGTGAAACACTATGATTAACCACGAAAACGGAGTATTTCTTTTACATAACGAGCATATTTCCCTGATGCTCAGGGTCAATGCTTACGGCCTTTTGGAGCAGCTCCATTTTGGCGGCCCCGTGACCATGGCGGATGCAGCCGCCATGACCGTGTGTCGGACGCTGGGCTGGGGGTCGTCGGTCTTACTGGACGATAAGGACGCCGGCAGCTGTGCCGACGAAATGAGCCTTGCCTGGAGCGGCAGCGGACGTGGTGACTATCGGGAAAGCCCCCTGGAGCTGGCAGGTAAGTCTACAGATTTCCGATTCAAAAATTACCGGATCATCGATGGGATCGTGCCTATGGAAGGCGGTCTTCCCCAAGCGAAGGGAGATGCCCGGACTCTGGAGATCGTCATGGAGCAGACCGACCTGCGGCTGCGGCTGTATTTTACCCTGTTCGACACTGCCATTACCCGGCGGTGCGTGTTGGAAAATATCGGCGAAGGTGCGGTGACAGTACAAAAGTTCATGAGCAGCCTCATGGATCTGCCGGGCAATTACGAGATGACCACCTTTGACGGTGGCTGGATCGCGGAAATGCGGAAGCACACCGTCCCGGTGCTGGACAGCCGTGTGGTGAACGAAAGCGTTACCGGTGCTTCCTCCAACCGGCACAATCCCGGCTTCTTACTGTCCGAAGTGGGAGCGACGGAGGATTCCGGACGGGTGTATGGCTTTAATCTGGTGTATTCCGGTAATCACTACGCCGGAGTTCAGCGGTCCTTGCAGGGCCTGAGCCGGGTGGTGCAGGGTATTTCACCGTCGAATTTTGCCAAGAAGCTGCAGCCCGGCCAATGCTTTGAGACCCCGGAGGCGGTGATGAGCTGGTCGGATGAGGGCTTTGGCGGATTGTCCCGAAAGATGCACGACTTTGTCAATCGGCATATCGTGCCGGAATACTGGCAGTATAAGCTCCGTCCGGTGCTGTACAACGACTGGGAAGGCTGTATGTTTGATTTCAACCAGCGTATCTTGCTGGGTTTGGCGAAAAAAGCCAGGGATTTGGGCTGCGAGCTGTTTGTGCTGGATGACGGCTGGTTTGGCAAGCGAAACGACGACCGTGCCGGTCTTGGCGATTACACTGTCAACAAGAAGAAGCTGCCCAGTGGCCTCAAGGGTCTTTCCGACCGGATTCATGCCATGGGCATGGAGTTTGGTCTTTGGTTTGAGCCGGAGGCTGTGAACGTGGACAGCGATCTGTATCGGGCACATCCGGATTGGGCGTTGACAGATGCCTTTGAGCCGCTGCTGGGTCGTCATCAGCTGCTGCTGGATCTGACCAAGCCGGAGGTGCGGGACTACATCGTAGAGAATGTGTCCGGGATTTTGGACAGTGCGGGGATCTCCTACGTCAAGTGGGATATGAACCGGCACAGCATTGCACTGGGCGAGAAGGCCCACGATTATATTTTGGGTCTTTACGACGTGCTGCGGCGGATTTTCGAACCCCGGCCCCAGGTGCTACTGGAAAGCTGCTCCTCCGGCGGTAACCGTTTCGATTTGGGTATGCTGTGCTTTGGCCCGCAGGTTTGGTGTTCCGATGATACGGATCCCATTGAGCGACTCACCATTCAGGGGGGCTTAAGCTATCTGTACCCCCAATCCACCTTCGGTGCCCATGTATCTGCAGCTCCCCATGCCCAGACCCTGCGAAATACGCCGTTGACCACCCGGGGCAATGTGTCTTTCTTCGGCTGCCTTGGCTACGAGCTGGATTTGAATCATCTGCTGCCGGTGGAGGAAACGGAGATCAAGGCACAGACAGAATTCTATAAGAAATACCGGAAGGTCTTCCAGTTCGGCACTTTCCGACGGACGGAGAACGGCTGGCAGGTCAGCGACGGTGATACCACCCTGGCGGGCGTGTTCTATGTCTGCCGACCGGCCGCACCCGGATATGATTATCTCCGTGTCAAGGGCTTGCAGAAGGAAAAGGTCTATCAGTTCCGCACCCGTCCCCAGTTCCACCGCATCGGACAGTTTGGCTCTTTGGTCAAGCATGTTGCCCCGGTGGCCTTAAATCCCAACGGGTTTATCCTGCGGACTGCGGACAAGCACATCACCCTGCCGGACGGTGAGCACAGCGGCACAGCATCGGGCAGTGCCCTGACTGCCGGAATCCCCATGCTGCCTGCGTACCGGGGGACAGGCTACGACAAGCAGCAGCGTACCCAGCTGGATTTTGGATCTACTTTGTATGTGATCGAATAATGCACCTTTTTTACGCCACGGAATACCATGGAATGAGCGTACCGCCGCTCGAAATAATTTCTTGGAGGTATTCGTTATGTGTGGTAACAATTGCTTTGGTGGGAACAACTGCTGGTGGATTATCATCCTGATCCTGCTGTTCTGCTGCTGCGGCAACAACGGCAACGATTGCGGCAACAACAACTGCGGCTGCTGCTAATTCCAAACAGAAAGGGCACCCCGTTTGGGGTGCCCTTTTTTCAGGATTCAATCTTGGCATCTGCCAAGCTACGGCCGATGGAGTAGTAGAACATATTATCCCGGGAGGGGGTCAGTTTGGTGACCAGACCGCGGGTGGCATAGACAGCATAACTGCGGAAAAGAACGGGACACAGCTGACCGTCATCCATAACCTCCTTGTGGAGGTTATAGTAGTTGCCGGTGTTGGCCAGTGCCTCCAGGCACATGGCATAGGCGGTGGTGTCCGCCAGACCGCCGTAATTCAAAGTACCGTTCTTGGCAAAGAAGGCAGTCAGATCCATATTGGCTGAAAGACGGGTTTGCCCCAGGTACAGATCGTACTTACCCTGCTTCAGCTGATCCTGAAACTGGGCGGAGTTGACTTCCTGCAAGGTAACATTCAGGCCGCAGGCCTTCAGCATATCGCCGATGGCACGGCCTGCACGAAGCCGCAGGGAATCGTCAGCGTTCAGTAAAAGGGTAACATTGGCACCGGTAAAACCGGCGGCTTCCACAGCCGCAGACATTTTGGCACTGTCATAGCCGTAACGCTCTGCCAGAGAGGTGTCGTAAAATGGAGAAAGGGGAGAGGCGGGAAGCTGGGCACCACGGGCAAAGCCACGGTAGAAGGTGTCTGCCAGATAATCCCGGTTGATGGCGTGGGTCAGGGCACGGCGTACGGAATCGTTGGAGAACACGGTGCTTTTGGAGTTGCAGACCAGGTACAGAAAAATGCCGTTTTCAATATCCCACAGCTCATAGTCACAGCGGTAGTCCGCATAGGCATCCGAACCCGGGTCGGCACAGACCAGCTCCAGATCCGCAAATTCAAACTGGTCCCGGATGTGGCTGGGGGAGGTGCCGGCAATCAAAGGAATATATGCTGCAGTGACCACCAGATCACCGGTGCACCACCACAGACTGCTGCGGCGGAGCCGCTTGGTTCCCAGGGATTCATCCATCACATAAGGGCCGGTGCCTAATGGGCTGGGAGCATTCACCTCCGAGGCCTTTACGATGGGGATATCCAGTAGCAGGGGCAGGTTTTCCATGGGGGTGTCCAGGGTGATGACTACGCAATCGCTCTGTGCGGAGATTCCCGTGATGTGTTGAAATCTGCCGGCATAGTAGCTGCCGTTTTTGGCGGCCAGCAGGCTGGCGGCCACATCTGCAGCGGTCAAGGTCGTTCCGTCAGAGAAGGTGGCAGCTGCCGGGTAAATGGTGTAGGTACGCATATCGGCAGACACGCTGTAGCGGTCGCAGAGAATGGGTACGACCTGATAGTTACGGTCGATGGAGAAAAGGCTCTGGTACAGCAGCGGAAAAAGCGACCGGTTTGTAAAATCCGTGCTGGCATAGGGGTTTAAGGAACGGTCGGGATAGTAAGCCAGCGTCAGATGCTGATCCTGGGTGACGGGCCTTTGTACCGGCTGTCCCGTGGGATCGTCCAAAGCATCGCCGGTGGGGATATAGTCACCTACCCGGTAATCGCAGCCGGAAAGTACACCCAGAAGCAGACAGAGGAGCAGCAGGATGGACAGTATTCGGTTCATATTATCCCTCCTTACAGACGATGATCGCTCCTTGTGAGCCCCGGTTACCCCGGGTGACCCGGTGTGACCAAAAACGGTCGCTTTGGCACATGGTGCAGGATGTGGAAGCTTCGATATGCTTGACGCCGGCATTCCATAAAAGCATGGCGTTGATGGCCTTTAGGTCTATATAATATTTACCTTCGGCGGTGAGGATGTGCTGCAGGGCATCGTTGCCAAGGGCCTTGACCATGGCTTTCGGCACGTCGGCATCGGTGGCGAAGCAGCACTGGTCGATGTTGGGGCCGATGGCGGCACGGATATTGCCGGGATCGCAGCCGAAGGTATCGGCCATGGCACGGACAGCCTTGCCTGCAATGTCTGCCGCGGTGCCACGCCAGCCTGCGTGGACGGCACCCACTGCCCCGGTGATCGGGTCATGGAGCAAAATAGGGGTACAGTCGGCGGTGAATACCACCAGTGCCAATCCCGGTACGTTGGTGATCAGGCCGTCGCACTCCGGGTAGGTGTGGTGATCCAACCCACCGCAGTCCGCTTTTGTGACAACCCGGATGATGTCGGAGTGAGTCTGCCGGGTTAAAACGATATTTTTGAGGTCAAACCCCAGAGCGTTTGCCAAAATTTGGTAGTTTTCTTCCACATTTTTGGCGTCATCACCCCGGTGGCAGGCCAGATTCAGGGAGTCAAAGATCCCAGTGCTGACACCGCCCAAACGGGTTGTAAAGCAATGGGGCGTGGCAATGGCTTCGGCAATCTCGTATTCCAGAGTGCCGGAAATCTTGTTGATCAGGGGCATGGAGTTACTCCCGTGAGCGGTTATACTGGTTTATTTTATCCTTCTGCAGGCAGCATTTTTTGTATTTCTTGCCGCTGCCGCAGGGGCAGTCGTCATTGGGGCCGACCTTGGTGTCCTTGTTCCGGACGGGTTGCTGCTTTACAGTTTTGCTAGGACCGGAAGTGCCGGTTTCCTTAGCCACCCGGCGACGCTTCAGCTCCTGGGCAGGACGCACCTGGATGGCGAATACCCGGCGAATGGTTTCTTCCCGGATGGCGGTGATCATGGCCTCAAACATCTGGAAGCCCTCTTCCTTGTAAGCAATGACCGGATCATGCTGGCCGTAGGCCCGCAGACCGATGCCCTGCTTCAGCTCGTCCATGGCGTCAATATTGTCCATCCAGTATTCATCTACCACACGCAGCATCACAACACGCTCGAATTCACGCATGAGTTCGGGCTTGATTGTGGCTTCTTTCTTTTCATAGAGGGAAAGGGCGGTGCTATACAATGCCTCCACATCGGGCTCGTCGCCCACGCTGCCTTTGGGGAAGAAAAGACCCTCAAAGCTTCGCAGATAGTCTGCATCGCTGGTTTCGATGACGTGACGCAGGGAGCTGAGCATATTTTCCCGCAGATTTTCACCGTCCAGAACCTTTTTCCGCTGAGCGTAGATGATTTCACGCTGGGTGTTCATAACATTGTCGTATTCCAAAACGCTCTTTCTGGCACGGAAATGGCGGCTTTCTACATTTCTTTGAGCGTTTTCCACAACACCGGAGATTATCTTGAAGTCGATGGGCATGTTTACATCCAAACCCATCACGCTCATGGTGTCCATCAAACTGCTGACCTTATCAAAAGCAAACAGCCGCAGCAGATCATCCTCCAGACTCAGGTAGAACCGGCTCTCACCGGGGTCGCCCTGACGGCCGGCACGGCCGCGAAGCTGGTTGTCGATACGTCTGGATTCGTGACGTTCGGTGCCGATGATGAACAGACCGCCGCTCTGACGGACCTTTTCCGCTTCCTCGGAAATTTCATCCTTGTATTTATTCAGAAGCTCAGCATATTTCTGCCGGATGGCCAGAATTTCGGGGTCGCTGGTTTCGGAATAGGCATCGGCCTGGGCCAGAAGTGCATCGTCGGTGCCGACTTTACGCAGCTCGCTTTTGGCCAAGAATTCCGCGTTACCGCCCAGCATGATATCCGTACCACGGCCTGCCATGTTGGTGGCGATGGTGACCGCACCGAATTTACCGGCCTGAGCGATGATCTGTGCTTCCTGCTCATGGTATTTGGCGTTGAGCACATTGTGGGGGATGTTCTCTTTTTTCAAGAGCTTGCTGAGGATTTCGCTGCGTTCGATGGAGATCGTACCTACCAGCACGGGTTGACCCTTCTCGTGACAGGCCTTGATCTGCTCAATAACGGCTCTGAATTTGATCGCTTCGTTTTTGTAGACCACGTCCGTGTGATCGATACGGGCGATGGGCTTGTTTGTGGGGATTTCCACCACGTCCAGCTGGTAGATGGCACCAAATTCCTCCTGCTCGGTCAAGGCGGTACCGGTCATGCCGGAGAGCTTATCATACAGCCGGAAGAAGTTTTGGAAGGTGATGGTGGCAAGAGTCTTGCTCTCACTGGCCACGGTAACATTTTCCTTTGCCTCAATGGCCTGGTGCAGACCTTCGCTGTAACGGCGGCCGTACATCAAACGGCCGGTGTATTCGTCAACGATGATGATCTGTCCGTCTTTGATCACATAGTCGATGTCCTTTTTCATCAATCCCCGGGCCCTCATGGCCTGGTTGATGTGGTGGTTCAAGGTGGTGTGTTCACTGTCGGCCAGATTTTCCACACCGAAGAATTTTTCTGCCTTGGCAATACCGCTGGCGGTCAGGCTGACGGTACGGCCCTTCTCGTCTACAAAATAGTCGCAATCAAAGTCGTCGTGAACCTCTTTGTCCTCGGTCTGGGCAAAGACCTGTTTGCGAAGAGACGCAACAAACTGATCCGCCATTGCATACAGCTTGGAGGAATCTTCACCCTGGCCGGAAATGATCAGAGGAGTTCTGGCTTCGTCGATCAGAATGGAGTCCACCTCGTCCACGATGGCAAAGGCGTGGCCGCGCTGCACCAAGTCCGACTTGTACAGTGACATATTATCACGCAGATAGTCAAAGCCCAGCTCGTTGTTGGTGCAGTAGGTGATATCCGCGGCATAGGACACCCGACGCTCCTCGGGAGACATACCGGGGATGATCAGGCCTACGGAAAGACCCATATACCGATGCACCTTTCCCATCCATTCGGAGTCACGCTTGGCAAGGTAATCGTTGACGGTGACCACATGAACACCTTCACCGGTCAGGGCGTTCAGGTAGCAGGGGAGGATGGCCACCAGGGTCTTACCTTCACCGGTACGCATTTCCGCAATCCGGCCCTGATGCAAAATGATACCGCCAATGAGCTGCACGGGGTAAGGCTTCATGCCAAGCACACGCCATGCGGCTTCACGGATGGCAGCGAAGGCTTCGGGCAGAAGGTCATCCAGTGTCTCACCCTGGGAAAGACGCTCTTTGAATTCCTTTGTCTTAGCCTTCAGGGCCTCTTCGGAAAGGGCGGCATATTCTTCTTCCAAGCCCAAAATTTTATCCACTGTGGGCTGGATCTTTTTTAATTCACGCTGAGATCGGGTACCGAAAATTTTAGAAAAAAGTCCCATAGGATCATACCTCGTCGAAAGATAATTTGAAAATGGCAATACCAAACCAATTTTACCCATTATAGCACAGGATTACGAAAAATCATAGCCTGTTTGTAAATTTTCACAAAGAAAAAAGCTGTGCACTGCCCATGGGCAGTGCACAGAAAAATTAAAGGGTTTTGATCTTCTTGCGGTAGATATTGCTGAACAGCAGAATGGTGACCGCCAGGCTGACGCACTCGGCGATGGGGAATGCCCACCAAACATTGATCACCTCGCCGGTCAGGCTCAGCAGATATGCTGCCGGCAGCAGCACCAGCATCTGTCGGCAGAGGGAAACGATGGTGGAGTAGATGCCGTTTCCCAGTGCCTGGAAGCTGGCACTGAGAGCAATGCCGAAGGCCGCGAAGGGGAAGCAAAGGCTGATGATTTTCAGGGCACTGCGGCCTTTGACCATGAAATCCTCGGACAGATTGAAAATACCCAAAAGCTGATC
Organism: Oscillospiraceae bacterium; assembly: GCA_015067945.1. GTDB lineage: Bacteria > Bacillota > Clostridia > Oscillospirales > Oscillospiraceae > Faecousia. The sequence continues at coordinate 2,640 of SVLM01000029.1, read as the reverse complement.
CGGGAAGATTTGGAAAATCAGCAGACCGGCGATCATTACGCACAGGGCACTGATGCAGGCCCGGAGCAATGTGCCGGTAATTCGCTTAGGGTTCCGGGCACCGTAGTTATAGGCTACGATGGAAATGGTGGCATTGTTCAAGCCGAACAGCGGCATGAAGAAGAAGCTTTGCAGCTTAAAGTAGATGCCAAAAACCTTGACAGCAGTTTCTGTGGGGTCCATACTCTGCAGAAGCTGGTTCATGGAGAAATTCATGATGGAGCCGATACCCACCATGATGATGGAGGGGATGCCCACAGTAAGAATGGGAACGATGGCACTTTTGCGGGGGCAGATGGTTTTCAGAGAAAACTGCACTTCGGGATTGCATTTTAGGTTGAAGATGATCGTCAAAATGGCGGCGATCCACTGACCGATGACGGTAGCAAAAGCGGCACCAGCGATGCCCATCTCAGGAATGCCCAGTGCGGGGATGCCCCAAATGAGAATGGGATCCAAAATAATATTCACTACTGCACCGGTGCCCTGGGTAATCAGCGTATAGAAGGTACGGCCGGAGGATTGCAGCAGCCGCTCACCCAGTACCTCCACAAAGATGCCCAACGAGCCGATGCAACAGATGGCGATATATTCCGTGCCCAGGTTTACGGTGGCGGGGTTGTCGGATTGAATGGAAAAGAAGGGCCGGGAGCCGAAGATGCCGAACAGCATGAACAGCCCGGTTGCGATCAGTGCCAGGAAAATACCGTTGCCGGCGGCACGGTTGGCGGCTTTTTGATCGTTTTCGCCCAGGGATTTACTCAGCAGGGAGTTGACACCAACGCCAACGCCGGTAGCGAAGCCAATGAGGATATTCTGCACCGGGAAGGCAAGGGCAAGGGCGGCGACGCCATCTTCGGAATACCAGGACACAAACAGACTGTCTATAACATTGTAAAGAGCCTGCACCACCATGGCGATGATCATGGGCAGTGCCATGGTAAACAGCAGCTTGCCGATGGGCATGGTACCCATTTTGTTCTCCCGCAAGTTGGGAGTGATTTTATCGTTCGACATAAGAAGTCCTTTCTCTCAATCAAAACATAACAGATCTATTATACAGAAAAAAGCCCTGCTGTGCAAGTCCTGCGATCAAAAAAAGAACCCAGACCGTCGGATGCGGTCTGGGAATTTTCTCTCCAGAAGGAGCTGTTAATGTTTTGGGTAATGCCGATGGTGGGAATCAAAGCTTCTATCTCCACATCGGTGAGGATCACACGACGGGCACACAGGAAATGTTTTTGGTAGTAGGCATCGCCGAAGTTGACCACGGCAATGCCTCTGCTGCCGGCGTGGATCATCTGGCCGTTACCGATATAAATGCCGATATGGGAGGCATAACTGCCGGAGTGAACGGTTCCGGTGAAGAAAATCAGGTCACCGCACTGCAAATCTTCCTTGGAAATAATCACGCCGTTCTGCAGCTGCTGCAGGGCAGAGCGATGAAGCTCGTAGCCGGCTTTGCGGAAAACATACTGGGTAAAGCCTGAACAGTCGAAGCCTCTGGGAGAGGAACCGCCCCAAACATAGGGGACGCCGATGTACTGCTTGCCGGTGTCACGGATTAGGTTCCGCAGCTCCAGAGCGGCATCGGTGCTGACAGTGGGCAATACCTTGGTGTCGCAACAAGTTGGATCGCAGTTAACATAATATTCGCCGTTCTCGTTTTGTGCTACCTGAGCCTTGGCGATATAGCCGTTGATTTCATAGCAGCTGATTTTATAGAATTTGCCGGAAGAGCCAAGCACCTTGATCACGGTGCCATTTTCCAGACAACCGATGACGGTATTGGTGAAGCTGGCGTATCTATGTACCACGGAAACGGTACGGCCGGTGGGGGCAGGGGTTTCGGCAGCAGGGGGAATGGCACCCGGTTGAGCCTTCAGGTCGATGATCGGCTCGTTGAGAGATACTGGGGTTACCGGGGTCAATGCTATCGCAGAAGCAGGCTGTGCAAGCACAGAGGCTAGCATGAATACCAACAAGATGCAGGCAGCCAAGCGTTTTGATGTAAGCATAAAAAATCCTTCCTGATTGCAATATAATTGCAAATAGTTACAATCCGGTTACGGATTATAGCACAGTGATTGCAGAATGTCAAGGCTTTCCAGTTGGAAAAAATGGCGATTTTCCGGGTAAAAGTGTACAAAAAACGGGGAAATTTGGTGAATTTTTTGCATTATGGCGAAATGTGGGATGATTCGTCCGATCCTTTTCCGCTAATAACTAGAAAAGAGCCGGGAGAGAATTCCCCCGGCTCTTGCGTGTTATTAGGGAATTACTTTGCGAAGTAGGAGTCTGCGGAAGCACTGAACTTCATCAGGGTCTTACACATATTCTCCAGAGTCTCGCCGGCAGCACCGGAGGCCAGTGCACGGTATACATAGCTTTCCATGCTGTCAATGGCAGTTGCCAGAACATTGCCGTCAGCGTCGTAAACCACGCAGGTCACGATGGACTGGTAGTCTGCCACGGCCATGCCGATGACGGGAACCAGTACGTAATTGCTGTTGGCGTACATAGAGAAGTTCTCGCCCTCGATGCGGACAGTCTTGGGATTGCCATTGAAATCGGTGTAGGTTGCGATGGCATACAGGTCTT
>SVLM01000028.1 GCA_015067945.1 Oscillospiraceae bacterium | reverse complement strand
CGTTACTCACCCGTTCGCCACTAAGTAGAAAACCGAAGCTCTCTACCCCGTTCGACTTGCATGTGTTAGGCACGCCGCCAGCGTTCGTCCTGAGCCAGGATCAAACTCTCAAAAAATTGTATCTAAAGCACTCTCGTGCCTCAAATCATTTTTTGAATAAATTTGTCTAGCAAATTTTACTCAAGAATTTCGTTGGCTGTTTTTCGTCACAATCTTAACGCTTAAACAATTCCATTATAATTGTCCAAGGTGTCTAGTTTGTCTCACATTATTCAATTTACAAGGTACAGCTCAAACCGCCAGGCGGTTAGCTTGCTTATTCTAGCACAGCACCTTTCACTTGTCAAGAACTTTTTCTGTTTTTTGACAACTTTTTTTGCGGTGCTTATGAAGAAGCCGTCCTAGCGGACAGCTTCGCTATAATATCAAATGATATTTCATTTGTCAACAACTATTTTTGCTTTTTTACACACTTTTTTTCGTGCCCAATTTCTTGTGTGTTTGCCGTTTTCACAGGCCCAAAATCTAGGGCGGTGCATCTCACTTTCTGTGCAGATTCCACAAGAGTGCTACTTTTGATTGCGTTCGTCCAAGGGATTGGTTTTACCGCTGCGGTACTTGTTCTTTACAAATCTTTTTCGCAGGAGCCCTCCATCAAACAGGCCAATATAGGGAACACCCATGCTTTTTAGTGTGAGAAGATGCAAAAGCAACACAGCCAATCCCAATCCGATACCCCACAATCCCAGAAATGACGCCGCAACAGCGATGCCAAACCGCCAAACCCGAAGTGCGTTGGCAAAATCCCGGTTGGGCAGCACGAAACCACAGACGCCGGCCAAGCTGACGGTGATCAGGGCCATGGGAGCGATCAGACCGGCTTCCACTGCCGCACTGCCAACTACGATCCCACCGATGATTGAGATGGACTGGCCAATGCTTTTGGGCAGGTGGATGCCGGACTCCTGCAGCAGTTCAAATATCACCAGCAAGCCAAGTACTTCCCAGCCGGAGCCGTAAGGTGTGATGCCGGTGTTATTCAGAACGATTTGTAGGAGCAGTGTCGGCACCAAATCCAAATGGTGGGTGGTGAAAGCTACATACAAGGACGGCAGCAGCAAGCCGATGAACAGTGCCAGATACCGCAGCACCCGGACGCAGGATGCCGAAAGATAGTCCCGGCCGTAGTCTTCCGGTGAATCCATCAGAAACCCAACGTCCACCGGTGCCAGGTAACCCAATGGAATTCCGTCAATCAGCAGACCCACTCTGCCAGCCAGCAAGCCGTGGCAAAAGCGGTCGGTTCGCTCTGTATATTGCAGCAACGGAAAGGCAGTAGTCCGGGAACCCGTTACATATTCCTCCACCGCCCCCGGAAACAGCAAGCCGTCGATATCAGTTTCCTCCAGCCTCCGCTTCATGCGTTCTACCAAGGTTGGGTTAGTCAAGCCGTCAATCCACGCCACGGTTACATTGGTTACACTACGCTGACCCACAGTAGTTTCGTACAGACGGAGGTCCGGGGTACGCAGGTGACGGCGGATCAGGCTGGTATTGGTACGAACCGTCTCTACAAAGGCATCCTTCGCTCCCTTGGTGGTGTTTTCCACATCCGGCTGAGCAATGCTCCGCTTTTCTCCTGTCTTGGCCTCGAAGGCGATGGCTCCCACACCGGGAAACAGCACCACGCAGAAACCATTGACCAGCAGCAAAGCTGCGTCCGTCAAATCTTTGCATGGCTTGGCAACGGCATTGACCACCACACTGTGGAGGGCGTTGCGGTACAGCTTTGACATGCTGTCCCCCGTCAGCTGCTCCATAATGGGTTTAAACACATATTCCGAGATGTCACCGCCGGAGGTCAGGCCGTCGATGGAGTAAGCAAACAAGGTAACACCGTTTCTCTCCAGTGTACGAATGTTAAAATCCCCGGCTTGTGCAAAGATTCGACGAATATTTTCGTCGGTCAGATCACCGGGGTATTGAGGCTGTGGCATAGGCATTCTCCTTCGTTTTCTGTCAGTTTTCCCCACAGAGCCGGGAATATGTGGATAGTAATTGCTTTTTCTGCATAAAAATGCTATACTATATAAAATATACATTGAAGGAGATTGCCATGTCGCACCCCATCGCTGCCATTTCCACCGGAATGTCCGTCAGTGCCATCGGTATCATACGCCTGTCCGGTGAGGACTGTATCTACATTGCGGACAAGGTTTTTACATTATACAATAATACACCGCTGAGTCAGGCACCAGATCGAAAGCTGGTGCTGGGTACGCTGCAGGACAAGCAGGGTCGGGTGATTGACCAATGCATGGCCGTTTGCTCACGGGCACCGCACAGCTACACCGGTGAGGATACGGTGGAATTTCACTGCCACGGCTCGCCGGCGGTTCTGGCCGCCGGATTGGAGGCACTGTATGCCGCCGGTGCACAGCCTGCCAAGCGGGGCGAATTCACCAAGCGTGCTTTTCTCAACGGCAAGCTGGGATTGACTCAGGCCGAGGCTGTGATCGACCTGATCGAGGCGGAAACTGCTGATGCAGCAGCAAATGCTGCCGGGCAAGTGGGCGGTGTGCTGCAGAAGAAACTGATGCCGATTTACAGCGAGCTTGTTGATCTTTGCAGTCATTTTCATGCGGTGCTGGATTATCCGGACGAAGACATTGAAGACTTTGGATTGCACAACTACGAAGCCGCTTTGAAGCAGGACGCCAAAGCACTGTATGCATTGCTCAGCACCTACGGTCAGGGACGGATTCTTCGCAACGGCGTGGCTGCAGCAATTGTTGGAAAACCCAACGTGGGCAAATCCAGCCTGCTCAACGCACTGGCAGGCTACGAGCGGGTTATCGTCACGGAAGTGGCAGGCACCACCCGGGACACAGTGGAAGAAGTTGTGATGGTGGGCTCCACCAAGCTGCGGCTCATCGACACCGCGGGCATCCGGGAAACGGATGATAAAATCGAAGCCATGGGCGTGGAGCGGAGCAAGAAGGCTGTGGAAAATGCGGATCTGGTGATTTTCGTTTGTGACGGATCCCAGCCCCTCAGCGAGGAAGACCAAGCCATCATCGAGCTGTGTGCCGATCACGAAAATGCGGTGGCACTGATCAACAAGACGGATTTGGGCAAGGTAGTATTTCCCAGCGATCTGCCTTTTATGTATGTGATTGAAATTTCCACAGTCACCGGTGAAGGTTTGGATATGCTCGCCAGCGTGGTAGATGATCTGTTCGCCGGGGAAATGCCCTGCGACGGCTCGATTTTGACCAACCCCCGGCAGTTCGACGCGGTTCGCAGAGCTTATGAAGCGATGCTATCGGCTTTGCAGGGGCTAAAGCTGGGTCTGACGCCGGATGCCGTGCTGACAGATGTGGAAGCAGCCATGTCTGCCATGGGTGAGGTTACCGGCGCAACCGTTCGTGAGGATATTACCGCCAGAATTTTTGAGCGTTTTTGTGTAGGAAAGTGACAGCGTATGATTTATCTTGACAACTCTGCCACCACGAAGCCCTGCAAGGAGGCCGTGGAGGCAATGACCGAGGCATTGACGGAGGGTTGGGCCAACCCCAGTGCTCTGTATAACTTTGGCATTGATGCTGCCCGGCAGCTGCGTTTGGCCAGAAACAAAGTAGCTGCCGCCATGGGTGCTGAACCGGATCGGGTTTATTTTACATCCGGTGGTACAGAGGCGGACAACTGGGCCATTTTCGGTGCGGCCAGGCGGTTTGGCAAAAAGAACAAGCACATTGTGACCACCGCCATTGAGCATCATGCAGTGTTAAACTGCATGAAAGAACTGGAGGCTCAGGGGTATGAAGTGACATACCTGCAGCCGGACGGACTGGGTCGCATCACCTTGGATGCACTAAAAGCCGCACTGCGGAAGGATACATTTTTGGTATCGGTGATGATGGTCAACAACGAGGTAGGCTCTGTGATGCCCGTCAGTCAGATGGCAAAACTGACCCACAAGCTCTGTCCCGATGTAATTTTCCACACCGACGCTGTACAAGGCTTTTTGAAAGTGCCGTTTATGGCGAAAACTCTGGGTGCGGATCTGATCACAATCTCTTCTCACAAGGTTCACGGTCCGAAGGGTTCGGGTGCTTTATATATTAGCCCCCGGATCAAGTCCTTCCCTGCTCTGCTATTTGGCGGCGGTCAGGAGAGCAATCTTCGCAGCGGCACCGAAGCTACGCCGGCGATTTTGGGTTTTGCGGCAGCATGTGAAGCGGTCAGCAAGAGTCTTGCCGGGGATATTTCCCGGGAAAAGGAATTGCTGGAGCTGTGCATTCAGCGACTGTCCGGCTTGGATGACGTAAGGATCAACGGTGCTCACGAAGCACCCCATATTTTGAGTCTTTCCATTCCCGGTGTGCCTACCCAAAATTCCATCAACATTCTGCAGGATGCCGGAATTTGCGTTTCGGCCGGCTCTGCCTGTGCCAAGGGTCATCGCAGCCACACTTTGAGTGCCATGCAACTCCCCCCGGAAACGATGGACGCCTCATTCCGTGTCTCGCTGAGCCGGGACACAACCCAATCGGATATTGACGGACTGATCGCAGGCATTGAGAAAATTCTTGCCTGGAAGCAGAGATAATGAGGAACTTATGAAAAAGCTACAATGGATGGCTCTGGACAATGCGGCAAAGATTTTCCCTGCAGCCTTAAACCGCAACTGGAGCAATGTATTCCGGATCAGTGCAACCTTGCGGCACCCCATAGATGCAGAATGTCTGCAGGATGTGCTGAACGATGTGGTGAAGCGATTTCCCTCAACGGCAGTGTGCATCAAACCCGGTTTTTTCTGGTACTATCTGGAGCAGCTGCCCCACGCACCGAAGATCATGGAAGAAAAGCCCTATCCCCTCTCCCGGATGCCCTTTGATGACATACGCAAGTGTGCTTTCCGGGTACTGGTATACAACCGGCGGATCGCTGTGGAGTTTTTTCATGCGATAACCGATGGTAACGGTGGATTGGTGTTTGTGAAAACCTTGATTGCGGCTTATTTGCGGAAGAAGTACGGGGTTGTGATTCCCTTTGAGCAGGGCATTTTAGACCCTGCAGAAGCCCCCCGCCCGGAAGAAAAAGAGGACAGCTTTCAAAAATATGCCGGCCCGGTGAAGGCATCCCGGGCGGCTCCGGATTCCTTCCGAATCTTTGCCAAGCGGGAGCCTGACGGCTACAAAACCAACACCACCTTTATCTTTGACGCGGAGGATATCCACCGCCGGGCCAAGGAGCAGGGCGTGACCGTAACAGCGTATTTTGCGGCCATATGTCTGATGGCAGCCATGCGGCAGCAGCAGGCTACTGTGAAGAATCCGAAGCGGATTCAGCCGGTGTTTGTGACGATTCCCGTAAATTTGCGAAAGATGTTTCCGTCACAAAGTCTGCGGAATTTCATGCTCTACGCCAATCCAGGCATCGATCCCCGGCTCGGTGAATATACTTTTGAGGAAATTTGCCAGCTGCTGCACCACCAAATGAAGATCATGATTACGCCGAAGCACATGGCGGCACTGATGGCAAAAAATGTGGGTGACGAAAAGCCCATCATTCTGCGGGCAACACCGCTGTTTTTGAAAAACTTAGTTATGCGGGCAGTTTTCAACGCCGTCGGTGAACGGAAGGCCTGCTTCAGCTTCTCCAATCTGGGTGCGGTGAACGTTCCGGCAGAGTTTGGAGAATTCGTGGAGCGAATGGATTTCGTCATCGGCCCCCAGGCCCAGAGTCCCTACAACATCGGTGCCATTACCTACGGCGGTAAGCTGTATATCAATCTGATCCGCAATATTGAACAGCCCTTGCTGGAAAGAGAGCTGTATGCGGTTTTGAAGGAGCTGGGCATCCGCACCTGTGCGGAAAGCAACACCCGGCCAAAAGGAGAACCATATGTACTGTATTAATTGCGGCATTGAACTTTCTCAGGGGCAGGCCATCTGTCCTATCTGCAAGACGAAAGTCTCCCATCCGGATTTCCCGGCAGATCAGTCCCTGGCCACCTACCCTGCCCGACCCTTTCAGTCGGAGGAATATAACCGCCGGGGATTGCTGTTTGTACTGACCGTGATCTGGGCGTTGCTGACAATTCTGCCGGTGATGCTGGAATGGATGCTGTTCCGGGGCATTGGCTGGTCCGGATATGTGACCGGCGGCATGGCTTTGGCGTATCTGCTGTTTTTCCTGCCGGCATGGTTCAAAAATCCAAACCCCGTGATTTTTGTGCCCAGCGATTTTGCGGGCGTGGGGCTGTATCTGCTGTATGTCAATTGGGCGGTAAACGGCAATTGGTTTTTGTCCTTTGCGTTGCCGGTAATCGCATTTCTGGCACTGATCGTCACCGCCATCTGTGCGTTGCTGCGGTATCTGCGGTGGGGACGGCTGTACATCATCGGCGGCGGACTGATCGCTTTGGGATTATTCTCGGTGTACTTGGAATTTTTCGTTTACTACACCTTTGAGGCGATCTCCTTCGTGTTCTGGTCGCTGTTTCCGCTGGTGGCATTTGTACTGCTGGGTATGATGTTGATCATAGTGGCAATTGTGAAGCCCTTTAAGGAAAGCCTGAGAAAGTATTTTTATATGTAATCCTCATCCGTCAGCCCTTTGGGCTGCCACCTTCCCCAAAGGGGAAAGCAAGCGATGCAAAACGACGCAGCTGACAGGCAAGTCAACTGCGTCGTTTATTTATATTCTTATTAGTATGCTACGCCCCAGTAGATCATCTTGTCGGCCTTCTTGCCGCAGCATGCACAGGTATCACCCAAATGCTCTTGAGCGAAGGGGATGCAGCGGGAAGACATGCCGGCCACTTCCTTCATCTTCAGCTCGCAATCCAGCTCGCCACACCACATGGTCTTGACGAAGCCGCCATTGGCTTCCTGCAGCTGCTTGGCTTCCTCCACGGAGTGAGCTTCGTAGATATGGTCAGTCAGGTTCTTCTTGGCCCGGTCGAACATGCCCTTGTGAACCAGCTCCAGCTGCTCGGCAACGGCAGCTTCCAGGTCGCTGAGGTTGACCACGATCTTCTCGCCGTCGTTACGGCGAACCAGCACGCACTGGCCGTTCTCCAGATCACGGGGACCGCACTCAACCCGGAGGGGCACGCCCTTCATTTCGTACTCGGCACACTTCCAGCCCATGGAGTTGTCGCTGTCGTCAAGCTTAACACGGAAGCCGGCATTGATCAGCCGGGATTTCAGCTCGTTGGCAGCATCCAAAACGCCGGGCTTATGCTGAGCAATGGGCAGAACCACAACCTGAATGGGAGCAACCTTGGGAGGCAGGACCAGACCGTTGTTATCACCGTGGGTCATGATAATGCCGCCGATCAACCGGGTGGAAACGCCCCAGGAGGTTTCATGGGGGTTGGTACGCTGGTTGTCCTTGCTGGTAAACTCAATGCCGAAGGCCTTGGCGAAGCCGTCGCCAAAGTAGTGGGAGGTGCCGGCCTGCAAAGCCTTACGGTCATGCATCATGCACTCGATGGTGTAGGTGGCCTCCGCACCGTTGAATTTTTCCTTATCGGTCTTCTGACCACGGGTAACGGGCATTGCCAGGACATTTTCGCAGAAGTCGGCATAGACATTCAGCATGGTTTCGGTGAAGCTCTTTGCTTCCTCGGCAGTAGCATGAATGGTATGACCCTCCTGCCACAAAAACTCTCTGTGACGCAGGAAGGGACGGCTGGTCTTTTCCCAACGAATCACGCTGCACCACTGGTTGTACTTCATGGGCAGGTCACGGTGGGACTGCAGCACATTGGCAAAATGCTCACAAAACAGCGTTTCGGAAGTAGGACGGATAGCGTAACGCTCCTCCAGTTTTTCACTGCCGCCATGGGTGACCCAAGCACACTCGGGGGCGAAGCCTTCCACATGATCCTTTTCCTTCTGCAGCAGGGATTCGGGAATCAGCAGGGGCATGTACACATTTTCAACACCTTGCTTTTTGAACTCCTTGTCCATGATGCTCTGGATATTCTCCCAGATCGCATAGCCGTAGGGACGGTAGACGAACACGCCCTTGATGGAGGAATAATCGATGAGCTGTGCTTTCTTACAGACATCGGTAAACCACTGGGCAAAGTCCACCTCCATATCGGTAATCTGTTCAACTTTCTTATCCTTAGCCATAGTTGTAAATCATCCTCTCGGTTTTTCCATATCTCGCTCCATACATTATAGCACCAATGTCAAGGGCTTGCATAGGATGATGTAAAGTTTTTTCACCCGGGAGGGATGAAATTTGACAAAAATCACCCTTTCTTTGGAGCCGGCGGTGGCTCTTTTCTATACAAGGGTCGCTTTGGCGGCAGGTGTGAGCCTGGAGCAGGTGCTGACAGATGCTCTGTTTAAGCTGGCCGGGGAGCTGAGTTTGGAGGCACTGAAGGAGAATAAAGTATAACAAAAAGCTGTCATTCCGAGCCAGTGAGCACACTGGCGTGGGAATCTCCCCGCATATAGGGGATTGCCACACCAGCCTGCGGGCTGGTTCGCAATGACAGCTTTTATTATTCGTGGGTATGATCGTTAATATGATCCTCGCAATAGCAGCGGTAGCCGGCACAGCGGGAGCAGTAACGGAACTCCAGCTCCGGATTGCTCACATCGGTGCGGCCGCAGACCTCGCAGCGGTGATTATAGTCCGCCCTTTTGGCAGAGGGTGCCTTATGGGTGTCCGCTCCGCGGAACTGGACAACCTTGGGTTTCTTTGGACTTTTTGTGCGGAATTTCATCCGCCACGCCATCGGCAGAAGATTGGTGATATCCTTGCCGACAAAGAGGAAGTAATTTGCCAGAGCAACCCAAGGGAACAGATTATGGGGGAACAGCATTGTGGGGTAGCTCAGGTTGTAGACCTCGATAGCGGTCAGCACCAGGTAAACCACCGCCATGATCCACGCCTTTATCGGAATGATGAAGAAGATCAAAAACTGGCTGTCCGGGTGGGTGGTAGCAAAGAGCAGAATCAGGCTCAGGTGCAGGTAATAAGCCATCTGCATATAGGTGGAGCGGATTCTGATAAAGTTGGTGTACTCCTCCATGGTGATGGCACTGTCGGGGATCAGGGGGCAGAAGATCATGGCGAAGACATCCATTAAGATCACGCCGGCGAAGTAATACAGATTAAATTTGAATGTGCCCATACTGTTTTCCACCATTCTTCCCAGCATGTAGAAGAAGTAAAGGAAAATCAGCTCCAAAAATCCGCCGCTGGACTGGGTGAATACATAGGTTATCAGCCGCCAGACCTGGCCCTGCAGGATTCTGTCCTTGTCAAAGCACAGAGCTGTGTACAGAACCGTGCCGCCGTTCATCATGCTCATGATCATAACCAGAGCATTACCCAGAACGATATACAGCATCAAATTGGGGATGCCCTTATCACGGTTGCGGAAGCAGAAGCGTTCAAAACGCTGCCGAAGATTAGTCAACAAAATCATCTCCTGTGAAAATGTAGGTATATTGTAACAGTATTTCCAGAAAAAGTCTACCACAGAATTGTTAACAAATAATTCGAAAATAATCGAATTTAGGGGTTGACATTTTACATTTTTTTGCTAAGATAATTGAGAACTGCATACTAGCCTTATCAAGAGTGGTGGAGGGAACGGCCCGATGAAACCCGGCAACCTGTTAATTCAAGGTGCCAAATCCGGCGGCAAACGAAAGATGAGGATTCGATAGACGCACATCGAGTTCTCGGTGTGCGGATTTTTTTGCGTGAAAGGACGAAAAAAACATGGAAAAAAGATTGTTTACTTCTGAATGCGTGACCAATGGTCACCCCGACAAGGTGGCAGACTCCATCTCTGATGCCATTCTGGATGCCTGCCTGGCTCAGGACCCCGGCTCCCGCGTGGCCTGCGAGACCATGGTCACCACCAATTTCTGCCTGATCTGCGGTGAGATCACCACCAAGGCTGTGGTTGACTACCCTACCATTGCCCGGGAAGCCATCCGCAAGATTGGCTATGTCTACCCCGGTGACGGCTTTGATGCCGACAGCGTGGAGATTCAGTGCCGGATCCACACCCAGTCCGCTGACATCGCACTGGGCACCAACGATGAAGTTGGCGGTGCCGGCGATCAGGGCATGATGTTTGGCGGTGCCTGCACCCAGACACCCGAGCTGATGCCCCTGCCCGTTGCTCTGAGCCGGGCTCTTTCCAACCGGCTGACTGAGTGTGTACATTCCAACGACCTGCTCCGCCCCGACGGCAAGACCCAGGTTTCTGTGGAGTATGACGAAGAAGGCAATGTAATCGGCATTGATACTGTGGTTGTTTCCGTGATGCACAGTGCCGATTTCGAGATCGAGGAGCTGCGAAAATACATCCGTCAGGGTGTTATTGCACCGGTGTTGGAGAGCTATGGCTTTGATATCGCCAATGTCCCCAACATCCACATCAATCCCACCGGCAATTTCGTCATCGGTGGTCCCAATGGCGACACCGGTCTGACCGGCCGTAAGATCATTGTGGACACCTACGGTGGCTACTTCTCTCACGGTGGTGGTGCTTTCTCCGGCAAGGATCCCACCAAGGTGGACCGCAGTGCTGCGTACATCGCCCGGTACATGGCCAAGAACCTGGTCGCTGCAGGCCTGGCAAAGCAGGTGCAGGTGCAGCTGGCGTACGCCATCGGTGTGGCTCAGCCCGTTTCTCTGCGGGTGGACAGCTACGGCACCGGCGTGATCTCCGATGAGAAGATGACCGCTCTGCTGCGTAAGACTGTGGATCTGACCCCCGCCGGCATCATCCGCCGACTGGAGCTGCGGCGGCCCATCTACGCCCCCACCGCTGAATTCGGTCACTTCGGTGTGGCTGACCGTCCCTGGGAGCAGACCGATCTGGCACCCATCCTGAAGGAACTGGCTGCTGAAATCTGACATGCAAACCGCCTCGGACATTCCGGGGCGGTTTTTCTGATATTTTCTTTGCATTTTGGCAAGAATGTGGTATGATATATGCATCAAACTACGCTTGGAGGGATTTCCATGCTGGATTTTATTCGAATTGCAACGGCTGTACCCCCGGTTCGGGTGGGTGATGTAGCCAAAAACGCCCAAGACATCTGTGCCTATATGGAAAAGGCGGATGCGGAAAATGCGGACATCGTACTGTTTCCTGAGCTGGCTTTGACCGGCTACACCTGCGGTGATCTGTTCTTCCAGGACGCTCTGTGGAACGGGGTCAAGGAAAGCCTTAACAAAATTGTTGCCTGCTCTGCAAACCATCCCCAGCTGACTGCCGTGGTGGGCATGCCCCTGCGTTTGGGTGGAAAGCTTTACAACTGTGCTGCGGTGATTGCCGGCGGCATTTTGAAGGGGCTTGTTCCCAAGACGCACATTCCCGGCGGTGAGAAACGGTGGTTTTCTTCCGGTAAGGAAGTGGCAAATGATTTTCTGGCACTAACCATCGATGATCTAAAGCTGGACGCACCTGAGGACACCTACTGGTTCATACCGCTGGGCACAAATCAGATGTTTGATGTGGGCGGAGCGATTGTCGGCATTGAGATTTGCGAAGATTTGATGGCCCCCTCCCCTGTTTCTACCGATTTGGCCGTAAAGGGTGCGGAAGTGATTTTGAATCTGTCCGCTTCTCCGGAACTGGCCGGTAAGCGAGCCTATCGGCAGGATCTGGTGAAGCACCAGTCCCTCGCCTGCAACTGTATTTATGCTTACTGCTCCGCAGGCAACACCGAGTCCACTGCGGATATGGTCTACGCAGGGCACAGCATGATTGCAGAGAATGGTAAAATGCTGGCAGGAAGCACCGAATGCACCGATTATATGCTGGTGATGGATTGCGATTTGGGTAAGATCCGGGCTGACCGGTTGCGGAATCAGTATTTCCAGCATGCCTCCACATCTCAGGAAATCCAGATTGCTTGGTGTGGTGATGCATGGGAGTGCCGCGGTGATGGCAGTTTGTACCCCGTGAAGAAGCTGCCCTTTATCCCCTCGGATAAAGCAAGCCGGGAAGCACGTTGCCGGGAGATCTTCCAGATTCAAGTCACCGGTCTGAAGCAGCGGCTGAGCATTCTGAATGCCAATGCGGTGATCGGCATTTCCGGCGGTTTGGATTCTACCCTTGCACTGCTGGTAGCAGTGGAAGCTATGCGGCAGTTGGGCCGTCCTGCCAGCGATGTTTACGGCGTGACCATGCCCTGCTTCGGTACTTCGGACCGGACTTATCAGAATGCATGGGAGCTGATGCGAAAGCTGGGCATTTCTGCTAAGGAAATCTCCATCAAGGATGCGGTGAGCCTGCATTTTAAGGACATCGGCCACGACATCAACAAACACGACGGCACATACGAAAACTCCCAGGCTCGGGAGCGGACACAGATTCTAATGGATTACGCCAGCGTGGTTAGCGGTATTGTGGTGGGCACCGGCGATTTGAGCGAGCTTGCTCTGGGCTGGTGCACCTACAACGGCGACCACATGAGCATGTACGGCGTCAACGGTGGTGTGCCCAAGACCCTGATCCGGTGGATTATTGAAACCGTTGCCGAGGATGCAGCTTTTGCTGATGCCAAGGCTGTGTTGGCGGATATTCTGGACACACCCATCAGCCCTGAGCTGCTGCCCCCGGATGCAGAGGGTAAAATCTCCCAACAGACAGAAGATTTGGTTGGCCCCTATGCCCTGCACGATTTCTTCCTGTATCACACCGTTCGCTGGGGATTCGCCCCCACGAAAGTCTATGCCCTGGCCTGTCAGGCATTTCAGAATGATTTTGACGGTGAGACTGTGAAGAAGTGGCTCAAGAATTTCTACCGCCGGTTCTTTACCCAACAGTTCAAGCGGAACTGTCAGCCTGACGGCGTAAAGGTTGGCTCTGTGGGTCTTGGTCCCAGAGGCGACTGGGCAATGCCCAGCGATGCCACCGCCCGGCTGTGGCTGGAAGAGGCTGAAAGTCTATAAAATTTGTGCCCTGCCAAACGGCAGGGCACTTTCTTTATGCAGTTTTACGCTTTTTCCAGAGGATCACGCCACTGGCAACGGCAGCTGCTACAATAACGACAGCAATACCAGCCCAAATCCAAACGCTATGATTCTCCGGCTGAGTTTCCGTCCCGGGAAGCTGTGCATTGAGGTTGAATGTAGGAGAATCAATACGGAATGCCGATAGATCCCAATCTCCAATCATACCCATGCCACCATCTAAGTGGCCGTTTTTCGCTTTTTCTTCCACTATTTCGTCCATCAATTTTCCAAACGTTTCTGCGGTGAAAAAGCATTCTCCAAGCTCCCAATAGTTATAGTACACATAGTCGCCCTTGTCAGTGCGATAATATATGGCTGTTCCTGCTCTGCTGCTTTCTCCGGTCAGATAGTATACATTCTGCACCGTAACTTCCTCACCGATTAGATCCAGCACATGTCCGTCCTTGAAAGCTTCGATAGCCTGCGGCGTAAACGCCGACTCATCCATTTCGTATGCTTCACCTTCTGAAAGAGTCAATTCCTTCACTGTCCCGTCCGGCATTTCGACATAGTAAATGATCTGCATCTTACTACCTGCAAGGACAGCCTCAATCGTATCTAGTTCACTGAAAACAAACATAACCGGCGTGTTATACATCCTTATCACCGTAGCATCCTCGGGCACGCCTAAAAGGCTCCGGTGTGCATCACTTACATCTGCGGAATCTTGACCCTGATCATTTCCCTGTGCACAAACCAAAGTCATCGGCAACAAAATCAGCAAAAGAGCCAACATTACGCTTAACATTTGTTTCATAAAAAGCCCTCCTTTAATACTATGTAACATAGTCAATCTATGTCAATTATACTTAGGTGGTAGATTGTCACCTGCATAAGTTGTTTCAAAGACTACATAAGTGTCCCAAATAAAATTATCCGGCAATTCACTTGACGTTCCAACACCACTGCAAATCCAACCATAAGAACGCACCAACCTCCGCCCTTGGGTGACAACTGGTGTTTCCCAAGAATTAGGTGGTGTCGCAGGCCACGGATCATAGATAAGATAGCGATATTCCATGAGCCCGTTGAGATATACTGTCGTGTACCCCACAATCAATGATGCATGCCCCTCTCGTCGGTCACCTTCTGCTGAATAGTATCCACGTCCAATAAAGATAACATGCCCGTCATGCAAAAACTGCCTTAACCGTGCTTGCCCCAATCTCTTCGTATTATAGTCGACAAGGTCAAACGTTCTTTCAGTTTCTACATCCTCTTCATAATAATACTTCGCCGCACAAATTGCATAGCTACTGCCTCCTGGGATATTAGCAGGTTCATCATCCGGAACACTGTTAGTTATATAGTTTACAGCACGTTCCTGTGTACGCTCACTTGAGACCGAATAATAGTGATTTGCCATCATTCTTGCCGTAGCATTCCAGCACCAGTTCGACATTTTTTGTCCTTCAAGCGTAGTCGGCAATTCCACCTCTATTTTCCATTTGTTCGCATTGGATGCACTTGCACTAATATAATTCAACTGAAGTTCCGAGCCTATCAGAGTATTAGCAACAGACAGCACACAGCCGGGTGAATATACACTTTCTACAAAAAGCTCTCCGTTAGATTTTGCATAGATTCTCCATTTGGTTTTGTCTGAAACACTGGCAAACAACTCAACATTGTTGGTGCCAACATCCCTTGTAGATACCCCCAAGTAATACTTGTTTCCATATTCGGACTGAATTGTGTAATATCCACCAGTCTGCTTCACAATGTTCCATTTCAACTGCATTCCTATATGATAAGACCATTGGTGTGCATACCGTTGCTCATTGGGACCATGGATATCTATGTAGTTCGATGAAAGCATATTTCTAAAATAACATACAGTATTGGGAATAGCGGCTGCCATTAATGCGGTAATTCTGTAAGAGCCATAGTCCTCTTCACAATGACCGCACACCAGATAATATGTTTGGCCAGCAGTAAGTGATACCGTTAGTCGAAACTGGAGATTACCACCGCTATCATCATTAGAATCTATATATTCCATGTTTGAATTATATAAATATATCACAGGATCTCCTGTTGCAACGGAACTATAGAAAAGATATTCGCCATCAACAGGTGGCACAAATTGAAAGGTATTTGTTTCGTACGCATCATATGTATACACACGATAATAGTCATCCAAAGTAAGTGTTTGTATATCACTTGATTCGTCTGTACTCTCAAGATTCGCCATAGACACATTCTTTTGTATTCCCTGTGCCCATACTACTGGCAACGTGCACAAAAGCAAACTGGCCACAATAAACACACAGAGACTTCTACACAGCAGGGTTCTATTTGACATTGTTTTCTCCTTTCGCGTACGGTTGATTCCACTGCCATCGGGCGTTGAAAACAAATCTGAAACCCAATAAAACTATATCACGGCTCATATTGGTTTTCAACTCAAGTTGTTTAATATTCACAAACTTTTCATATTATCACCCACTTTTTTTGTTATTCTGACAACAGAGTAAGTAAATTTGACACCTGTTGTAATTATTAAGAGTGTTTTTATTCTCCAATTCAATACACAAAATAGCGTTATTCCAAAAAAATAATTTGATATAAAAGATTAAGATTGTATTTGAACGAAAAATTTGCTATACTGACAGAAGAAAAACCAGAATCGGAGGTATTTCCATGAAATCCATCCGCGATATTTACAAGATCGGCAAAGGCCCTTCCTCCTCCCACACCATGGGCCCGGAGCGGGCAGCCAAATATTTTCGTGCAGAGCATCCGGACGCTGACGGTTTCCGGGTAATCCTTTACGGCTCCTTGAGCAAAACCGGCGTAGGTCACGGCACCGACCGGGTGCTTATGGAGGTACTCTCTCCCCTGCCCACGGAAATCATATTCTCCAAGGAGACACTGGAGGGTTCTCACCCCAACACCATGGATTTTATTGCACTGAAGGATGGTGTGCAGATCGGCACCCTGCGGGTAGAGTCCATCGGCGGCGGTGATATTAAAGTGCCCGGTCAGGCACATCTGGACTCCCCGGAGGTCTATCCCGAGAATTCCTTTGCAGAGATTGTGGATTTCTGCAAGTGGCGTTATATCGACAAGCTCAGCGACTATGTGGAGCTGAACGAGGGCGAGGAAATTTGGGATTTCCTCATGGATGTATGGCAGACCATGAAGCAGTCCATTGCCGACGGTTTGTCTGCCGATGGCGTTCTGCCCGGTGGCTTGAATGTGCAGCGGAAGGCCAAGGAACTTCACGAGAAAGAACCCGACACCCATGAACCCGGTTTGCTGGAATTCCAGAAGATCGCAGCCTACGCCTACGCCGTGGCGGAGCAGAATGCCGGAAACGGCACCATCGTTACCGCTCCCACCTGCGGTGCCTGCGGCGTTGTCCCTGCTGTGCTGAAATATGCCCAGGACACCAAGGGCTTCACCGACGAGCAGATCATCCGTGGTCTGGCTACCGCCGGTATTATCGGCAGTCTGACCAAGCGGAACGCTTCCATTTCCGGTGCGGAATGCGGCTGTCAGGCCGAGATTGGCACCGCCTGCTCCATGGCTGCAGCTGCTTTGGCTGAGCTGTACGAGCAGAATTTGGATCAGGTGGAATATGCGGCAGAGGTAGCTATGGAGCATCATTTGGGTCTGACCTGCGATCCCATCTGCGGTCTTGTGCAGATCCCCTGCATCGAACGCAACGCAGTGGCCGCCATGCGTGCCATGAACGCCTGCAATTTAAGCTATTTCCTCACGGGTTCGCGTCGGATCAGCTATGACATGGTCTGCCGGGCCATGCACGAAACCGGCATCAATCTGAACCACCGCTTCCGGGAAACCAGCGAAGGTGGCTTGGCAAAAATCTATGCGAGGAAGAAGTAATCATGAAACTTACAACAGAACAAATCACCTCCGCCGCCCGGGGTGTTTCCTATGTATCGGAAGAAAACAAAATGGTCCGTTTTCATCGGTTTACCCGGGAACAGGAGGAGCTGTACAGCACCACCAGCCCAGAATTTTATGCCAAGGCCTTCGCCACAGCCGGCGTGGTTCTGGAATTTGATACAGACAGCCGGAATATGGCACTTTCCGTAGCTGTACGCAAAGGAAGCAGCCGCCCCTTTTTCGTCCACAGCATTTTCGTGAACGATCAACCCGTCGGTCGACTGGAAGGCGATTTAACAACACCGGAACAAATCTATGCTGCGGGCAATTGGTCTCTTGGCGACGGTGACAAGCGAGTGAAGCTCCTATTCCCCTGGTCTGCCAGTTCCCTGATTCAAGCTTTGGAATTAGACGACGGAGCTTCATTCACTCCGGTTGTGAAAACAAAGAATGTTCTGTGCTTTGGCGATTCCATCA
Source organism: Oscillospiraceae bacterium (assembly GCA_015067945.1). Classification (GTDB taxonomy): domain Bacteria; phylum Bacillota; class Clostridia; order Oscillospirales; family Oscillospiraceae; genus Faecousia. The sequence continues at coordinate 6,450 of SVLM01000028.1, read as the reverse complement.
CTCAAGGCTATGCAGCTGCCCGCCCGGAGGAATCCTATGCTTCGATTCTGGCCAAGGCGTTGGACGCCAACTGTCTGAACAAGGCCATTGGCGGTGAGGTCTTCCGCGTCAAGCTTTCTAAACTGCCCGACGAAGGCCCCATCGATCTGATCACCGTAGCCTACGGCACCAACGACTGGTTCTTCAAGGACGCTGACAGTCTTCACCGGCATGCTACCGAATTTTGCAGCAATCTGCGAAAAAATTACCCCGACACCAAAATCGTAATCATGGCACCGGTTTGGCGGGGCGACTGGCAAAAAACTTTGCCCAGCGGTGAATTCCGCAATGTGGCGGCAACTTTGGAAAAAATTGCAGATCAGATCGGCAACGCTCTATTTATCGATTGCTTCGATTTTATCCCCCATGATCCGGCATACTACAGTCCGGATGTACTGCATCCCAACAGCGACGGTTTCCGCATTTACGGACAACGTCTGGCGGACAGGCTCAAGCAAGAGAACATCATATAAGCTCAGCGGCAGTCACACTGACTGCCGCTGTGTTTTATTTCACCTTGGGTTGGTAACGCATGTCGCTGACGGAATAGACCGTTACAAAGGCCTTGGGGTCGGTTGTGCGGATGAACTCCATCAGGCGTCTGTACTCATTTCTGTCCACGATGGTGATCATCTCCCGATTGGTTTTTTGATCGTATGCACCGATGATTTCATTCAGCGTTGCACCACTATGCAGCTCGTGCAGTACAAAATCCACAATCTTATCCAAGTCCTTGGAAATCACGCAAACCCGTCGCTTGATATTGATGCCGAAAATAAAGTGATCCACCATCATACCGCCAAAATAAGTACCCAGCAAGCTCAACACCACCGTCTTGCCGTCATAGCACAGTGCAGAGGAAAGTGCCACGGCCATACCGGCACAGGACATTGCCTTGCCCAAATCGATCCTAAGGTATTTGTTCATGATTTTTGCCAGGATGTCCAGGCCGCCGGAGGATGCATTCCGGGAAAACAGAATGGATAAGCCTACGCCCACGATTAGAATATAGCAGATTACATCCAGCAGCGGATCCTGGGTTATGGATTGAAAAGCGGGAAAAATCCATTCGAATATGCCCAAAATCACCGGCATCAGTATGGAGCAATATACCGTTTTCGCACCGAACTCCGGGCCAATCAGCAGAAAGCCAACAAGCAGCAGAAGGATATTCATAATGAGTGTGATGGCGGACACAGAGAGCGGTATGAAATTACTCAGCACCATTGCCAGTGCCGCACCGCTGCCCACGGAAACATGGCTGGGCAACATGAAGAAAAACACCGCTGCCGCAATAATCACAGTTCCTGCCGTGATGATTGCAAACTCTTTGAACGCATTTTGAATTTTCATCGAGAAAACCTCTTTGTTTTTAAGCTATGCCCTATTATACAACTTTTTGGAGAAATGTACAGATATCTTCTTGCGTGCAAAAGGATATTTATTCTGGGATGATTTGTGATATAATCACAGAAACGCAAAACGGAGTTTGCTATACTAACGCCAAGAAGATCGGAGGGCTGATTATGGACTGCTTCAGCAAAAAAGAATACCTGCAGCTGCAAATGCCTGCGGAGGATGTGGCGATCAGCGATCAAAAACGCATCGAACTAGCACTGAATGTGCTAGGCTATGAGCAGGTTTCTTTTCCACTGCAGGTGCTGCGACAGATCTATCCGCTGTGCCGGAATGCCGGCTTTGATATCACTGTTACTCTGGTGCGGCGGGAATTTGACTGGGTGGTTACAAGGGTAGAGGCCGGTGACACCACCGCCCACCACTACGGCCTTGCTGTGGATTACGGCTCCACCACCATCGTCATGCAGTTGGTAGATCTGCATTCCGGTGCCATAATCGGCGAGGAAACTGCCGTGAACGGTCAGGTAAACTACGGAACGGACATTCTGAGCCGGATCACCTATGCATTGGAAGACAAGGCTCATTCTGCCAATCTGCAAAAAGCCACAGTAGATACATTCCACCGGCTTTTGGAACAGCTGTCAGCCAGCACAGGAATCGATGCAGGCACTTGCTCCGTGATGATCATCTCCGGCAACACCACCATGATTCACTTTCTGCTGGGATTGGATGCCTGGACGGTATTTGCATCGCCCTATGCACCGGTCAGCACGGATCCGGGTTTTCTATGGGGACGCGAATTGGGAATGGATTTTGAAGGTCTTGTGTATTTCATTCCGTCCGCTTCCAACTATGTTGGCGGCGATATCGTCAGCGGTCTGCTGGTGCTGGATATGCACAAAAACGAAGAAATCAACATGTTTTTTGATATCGGCACCAACGGTGAGCTGGTTCTGGGCAACAAAAACTGGATGATCGCCGGTGCCGGTGCCGCCGGCCCTGCACTGGAAGGATATATCAGCAAGTTTGGTATGCGGGCCGCCCCAGGGGCCATTGACTCGGTCAAAATCGCAGGCAAAGAGCTGACTTTTACCACCATCGCCGGAGAAAAGCCCATTGGAATCTGCGGCAGCGGTATTATCGATCTGCTGGCCCAACTGCGGTTAAACGGATGGATCAATATGGCGGGATTTTTAGAGCCTACTGCATCGGAGCGGATCATTTTCCTGCCGGAAGAAAAGGAATACGCCGCCGTGTACGCCACGGCTGAGGAATCTGCCAACGGAACAGAGCTCTACTTTTCCCAAACCGACATTCACCAGTATCTGGACACAAAAGCAGCCGCCTATACCATGATAGATTGCATCCTGGAATCGGCAGGAATCTCCACCGAAGATATCTCACACCTATATCTGTCCGGTGCATTCCCGGCACACTCCGACTTGGAATCCGCCATTACCATCGGAATCTTCCCGGACCTGCCCCGGGAGAAATTCTGGCTGCTGAAAAACAGTTCTCTGGAAGGTGCCAGAAGTCTGCTGCTGGATCGCACAAAGTTGGACGAAGCAAAGAAGTTGGCTGAAGAGATCTATTGCGTACAATTCGCCTCGATTCCGGATTTTCTTATCCGGATGCAGGCGGCAAAGTTCATCCCCCATACGGATATGAGCAGATTCCCCTCTGTGCTGAACGAACCGGCAGCAAAGGGTGCCGGATGAGTCGAGATCCTTTTCCCACTGTTAAGTTTCGTATTTTGTCAGTTCGTTGATAACCGCGTCTGCGATGGTTTTCATTCCACCAGCTGTGGGATGAAAGCCATCCAATGTATCATACGGATCAGAACCATTGTACAAATCAATCACGCGGCAGCCATATTCCGCAGCACATAGCCGAATCGCGTCGCAATATTCAGAAATATGGCGTCCTCCGTAACAGTAAGGAAACGAGAAATCGGATTGTGCCGAACATTGGCTGACCGATAAGGTAAAGCACCATATTTCCGCATTTGGATAATTCGTTCGAAGCTTTTTGAGCATTTGGCGGTATGCCGGCAAAAACAGTGCCGGGTTATCCGCAACGGGGTCGTAACGTTCATCCTGAAAAACTCTGGTGCCACATCCCCAATCATTCGTTCCCAAATATATCATAATTACATCGGGAGACACGCCATCTCTGCCAAGTGACGATGTGCGTTCATCGCTGCACCCATATGACTGAATCTCGTATAGCGGGTGCCAGCAAACCGTGCTCCCGGAGAACGAGTTGTTCACCAGCAGCTTACCGCCCAAACGCTGAATCACCTGCCCCCACCACGTATCCAAAGTGTTCAGTATCCCAGCCGATAGCTTATGCGATATATCATAATAAACAGCATATTCCGGCTCGCTGCATCCTTCAAAAGTACTGACAGAATCTCCCAAGACGGAGAATAATTTAACCCTATATTCACTGAGTGTACGCATTTTCAATCACCTCTGTGAATGATTATATCGCCTTTGCAGTTTTATTTCAATATTTGTTGCACGAAAACCGCCGAGAATTGCGGTTATCCCTATTGAAAAGAGGGAGTCAATGTAATATAATATAAGTCGCGATTTGAAAGAGGCCCTGGTATGAAACGAATTATAGAAGGTGTATATGGAAACACCGGGGTGCCAAAAAACCTTGATAAATAAAGGATTTTTAAGGAGATAGATGAAGAAATGAAACTAGGTATCGTTGCCCAGCGGCCTATTTTCATAACTCCTTATAAATTCATAAAACCCCGATAAATCCTTGCGGCACAAGAATTTTCGGGATTTTGGCAAAAATGTATCTTCACGTAACTCCATGCATCTTGATGCCAAAAAGGCGTACAAAAGGTGTATAAAAGGTGTGTGGAAAAAGTGAAACTACCGAGAAAATGCCAATGCAACAATACCGACAACAACACCCCGCCTTTGTACGAAGGCGGGGTGTTTGCCGTTCATTGTATATTGATTACTTAAGAAGGACCTCAAGAATCTGTGATATATTCTTCTTTCCAAAAGATACTTTCTCGTTATTGATCACAAGGCAAGGCACACTCATCACGTTGTATTGATTTTTGAGATTCTCAAAATGGCGAATGTCATACACATGGGCTGTTACATTGGGATTCTCAGCAGCGATCCGTTGGGCAGCCACCACCAGATCTGGGCACATGGTACACGACAGTGTGACCAGAATTCTCATATCTGTTTTGTTCGTAATGGCTGCGATCTGTTCCCGGGTGGCTTCATCCAGTGCCTGTCCGGGGCCTGCGGCGTTGTATAGTCCCAGCACAAAGGAGGTGAATTCGTGACCGCTGGGGACACCGTGGAACGCGAGACCGGTTTGCGTTCCATCCGCATTGCATATTGTAACACAGGGAGTATCCTGCGAGGATGCAGCCCTTTCCGCAACGGTAACCGTCAGTTTGTCGGAAAGTGCTGACAATGCGGTGATGAACTGTTCCAGCTCCGCCGATACCAGTCGGTCATCCAAACTCAGTTTCAGCAGCAGAGGTTTTTCCATTCGGGTGAATACGGTATCCAGTTGCTGCCGCATTTCTTTGGTAAAAAACTCGCCGGATTCCGCTTCTTTCTGCGCATTAACTGTGACAGTTGGTTTGCTCTGCTTTGGCGCAGGGTCATCGGCACGCAGGCCCGTCTTTCGGTGTACTGCAGCTACATACTTCTCCAGTTCTGTTGCAGCAAGCGCACCGTCGCTGGTGGCTGTCACTACCTGACGCAGTGGCTTAATGCATACATCTCCCGCCGCATATACACCGTCTACACTGGTTTTCTGCGATGCATCGGTGACAATATAGCCCTGTTCGTTCAGCTCCACAATCCCTTTGAGCGTTTCGGTGGCAGGTGCATACCCGGCAAACACGAAAACGCCAAAGGTTTCCTTGCTCTTGTATTCCGCCACCTCACCGGTGGCGGTGTTTTTGTATCTGGCATAGGTCAGGCCGTTCTCGCCGGACACTTCTTCCATAACGGTATTGGTCAGGACAGTGATCTTTTCATGATTTTTCGCTTGGTCCGCCACAGAAGCGGCACAGGAAAAATCATCCTTACGAACCAAGATCGTCACATGCCGGGCAAATTTGGTCAAAAATACACTTTCCTCTGCCGCAGCATAGCCGCCGCCGACCACAAAGATTTCTTTCCCTGTGAAGAATTCACCGTCACAGGTAGCACAATAGGCAACGCCCCGGCCCTTGTGCTCCTCCTCACCCTTGAAGCCAACTGTTCTGGGATGTGCACCGGTGGCAAGCAGGATACCAAAACAGCGATATTCCCCCCGATTAGTGCGCACAGTCTTGATATCCCCAGAAAGGTCAAAGCCGGTAGCTTCCGCAATTTGGAACTCAGCACCGAAGCTCTTTGCCTGCTGCTGAATGGTATCCGTCAAAGCTTTTCCGCTGGTTTTGGCGATTCCGGGATAATTAACCACCTCATGGGTGATGGAGATCTGACCGCCGAACTGCTCTTTTTCCAGGACCAGCACCCGGTACTTTGCCCGGGACAGATACAGGGCGGCGGTGAGCCCCGCAGGACCGCCGCCAACAACGATCACATCGTACAAATTCTCCATTAAAGCTGACCCACAAGATCCAGGCTGGGCTTCAGGGTCTCGGCACCGGGCTTCCAGTTGGCGGGGCACACCTGATCGCCATGGGCATGGACAAACTGGCAGGCCTGGACTTTTCGCAGAAGTTCCTCTGCGTTTCTACCTACATTGCCGGCAGTTACCTCATAACCCACGATCTTGCCCTCGGGATTGATTATAAAGGTACCACGCTCGGCAAGACCGTCGGACTCGATCAGCACCTCAAAATCTCTGGAAATACTGTGGGTGGGGTCAGCCAGCATGGGATAGTTGATCTTCTTAATCCGGTCAGAGGCATCGTGCCAGGCTTTGTGGACGAAATGGGTATCGGTGGACACGGAGTAGACTTCGCAACCGATGCCCTTAAACTGCTCATACTTGTCCGCCAAGTCCTCCAGCTCCGTGGGACACACAAAAGTAAAGTCCGCAGGATAG
>SVLM01000042.1 GCA_015067945.1 Oscillospiraceae bacterium | reverse complement strand
CACCGCCGCATTGCTTCCTTATTTTTTAGTTGGCAGGAACCACACCGGCTGCACTGATGATTTCGTTTGCCTTATCGGAAGTCACGAAGTCGAAGAATTCCTGAGCAGTCTTGCTGAGTGCTACGCCCTCTTTGGTAACCAGGACAAAGGGGCGCTGTACGGGGTAGCTGCCGTCCTTGATTGTAGCTTCGCTGGGCACCACACCGTTGACGCTGATGGCCTTCACGGTGTCCTTGACAGAGGACAGGGAGATATAGCCGATGGCATTGGCATTCTCTGCTACTGCGGTAAGCACTGCGCCGTTGGAGGTCAACTCCTGGCGGTACTTGCAGGCATCCTCGGTATCGGTGATGGACTCGAAGCCGTCGCGGGTGCCGGAGTTTTCCTCACGGCCCATCAGAACGATCTCACTGTCGCTGCCACCAACATCCTTCCAGTTGGTGATCTCGCCGGTATAGATCTTTGCAATCTGCTCCAGGGTCAAATCTGTAACTGTATTATTGGGGTGAACAATGATTGCAATTCCGTCGATGGCCAGGATGGTTTCCTTCAGACCCTCAGCTTTCTCGCTCTCCTTCAGATAGCGGGAGGACAGGCCAATATCGCAGGTGCCGTCCTTCACTGCCTTGATGCCGGTACCGGAGCCGGTGGGGTTGTAAGTGAAGGTTGCGCCGGTGTTTTCCATGAAGGCCTCACCGAGGGCGCCAATCATCTTTTCCATGGAGGTAGAACCATCGGTTGCAACCTTTTTCGTTTCGTTGCTGCCGCAAGCGACCAGGGTTGCTGCGATCATCACTACAGCCAAAATCATACAAACATACTTTTTCATAAAAACATCATCCTTTCTCGTTTTCATTTTTTAATTGACTTCAGGTTACATCCACATCATAACAATTCCGTGTAAAGTCCGAAACCAAGGTGATGTAAAATAGTTGTCAAGTTTCAAATATATTCTAGGGGCTAATGAAGCCTTCTATTTCCCCGATTGTCCCATTTGTAAATAGTTGGCTGCATACGAGGACCAAGTAGAAAATTATCAAATCCTCTTTCCGTTTTCGTCGACACTTTGTGCACATTTGTTTCTTGACAAGTGTTTTTCCCGGACATATAATGATGTAAACCGTTGAGGAAGAGTGAGTAGGCTTTCCAAGGTTTCTCCCAGAGAGCCGCAGGTGGTGAGATTGCGGCAGACACCGAAAAGCCGAATGGACTTCCAAGGGCAACCAGAAAAGGGCAACCTTAGTATGAGAGCCGGAGCTGGACGCTCCGTTATCAAACAGTCAGCGTATGTTGGTACGCGTTGAGTGGGCGCATTGTAATGGATTGTAATGGTGCGTCAAGCCGGGTGGCACCGCAGGGTTATTTTATCCTGTCCCAGCAAAGTATTTGCTTTGGGACAGGATTTTTTGTATTCCGGAGACATTTTCTCCTGTCCCGCCAGAAAATGAAAGGAGAAAAAACTATGTCAAACCCAACCATTCCCTACAAGATCTACCTGAACGAAACCGAGATGCCCAAGGCATGGTATAATCTCCGTGCCGACATGAAGGTGAAGCCTGCCCCGCTACTGAATCCTGGCACCCATGAGCCCATGAAAGCCGAAGAGCTTGCCGGTGTATTCTGTGAGGAACTAATTAAGCAAGAGCTGGATGATACCACTCCCTTTTTTGAGATTCCCGAACCGATCCGGAATTTCTATAAGATGTACCGTCCCTCTCCGCTGGTACGGGCATACTGTTTGGAAGAAAAGCTGCAGACCCCGGCGAATATCTACTACAAATTTGAAGGCAACAATACCTCTGGCTCTCACAAACTGAATTCTGCCATTGCCCAGGCCTACTATGCAAAACAGCAGGGATTGAAGGGTGTTACTACAGAGACCGGGGCTGGTCAGTGGGGCACTGCACTTTCTATGGCCTGCTCCTACTTTGGCCTGGACTGCAAGGTCTATATGGTGAAAGTGTCCTATGAGCAGAAACCCTTCCGCCGAGAGGTCATGCGCACCTACGGTGCATCTGTAACGCCGTCTCCCTCTATGGATACTGCTGTTGGCCGTAAGATTCTTGCCGAGCATCCCGGTACCACCGGAAGCCTTGGCTGTGCTATCAGTGAAGCAGTGGAAGTCGCTACCTCCACACCGGGTTATCGTTATGTGCTGGGCAGTGTGCTAAATCAGGTGCTGCTGCATCAATCGGTCATCGGTCTGGAAACAAAAGCAGCTCTGGATAAGTACAATATTAAGCCCGATATCATCATTGGCTGCGCCGGCGGCGGCTCTAACCTGGGTGGTTTGATCGCACCCTTTATGGGTGAAAAGCTCCGGGGCGAGGCGGATTATCGGATCATCGCCGTAGAGCCTGCATCCTGCCCCAGCTTCACCAGAGGTACCTACGCCTATGACTTCTGTGATACCGGTATGGTGTGCCCCCTGGCAAAGATGTACACCTTGGGCAGCGGATTTATTCCTGCTCCCAATCACGCAGGCGGCCTGCGGTATCACGGCATGAGTTCCACACTTTCCGAGCTGTACCATCAGGGACTGATGGAGGCAGTATCTGTCCCTCAGACTTCTGTGTTCGAAGCTGCGGAAGCCTTTGCACGGGTGGAGGGTATCCTGCCTGCCCCCGAGAGTAGCCACGCCATTAAAGTCGCCATCGATGAAGCACTCAAGTGCAAGGAAACCGGCGAGGAAAAGACCATCGTCTTTGGTCTGACTGGTACTGGCTACTTCGATATGACCGCTTACGAAAAGTTCCACGATGGAAAAATGACCGACTATATCCCCACGGACGAGGATCTGCAGAATAGCCTTTCCAAACTTCCCGTTGTATAAGATCCACAATATTCCATGCGCTCCGGTTTCGGCCGGAGCGCTATTTTGTAAAAAATTTCTAAAACCGATTGACAAGGTAGGTTTTAGGTGTTATGCTTTATTCGCCTACCCATTAGGTGAGTATTTAGACAAGGGGTGTCCTTATGAAGAACTACTTTGAAGCTCTGGTCAGAGCCAATTTCCGTTTCGGTCGAATGTGGGGATGAGTGTGTCCAACTATCCACATTTTGAATTCAGAAAGGAAAATAACTATGTCTAATTACAAATTTGAAACTTTACAGCTTCATGTAGGTCAGGAAACCGCTGATCCCGCTACCGATTCCCGGGCTGTTCCGATTTATGCCACCACATCTTATGTGTTCCACGACTGCGCCCATGCCGCTGCCAGATTTGGCCTTGCGG
>SVLM01000027.1 GCA_015067945.1 Oscillospiraceae bacterium | reverse complement strand
TTAGAAATATAGGACAATTTAGGGGTAAATGTACGCATTAGACACATTGGATTTTCGGATTTTACCGATGGCATTCAAGAGGTCAGCGGTTCGTTCTCACCGAGTACATCTAAATAGCAAATAACCGCTACCGCAGAAAAATCTGCGATAGCGGTTACTTCGGATATGTCCTGCAGCTGAGCGAATTGTACCGGCAAGTGATCATACTACATGTTCCTGCAAACGCCAGCGGTGGGACTATTAAACACAATGCTGACCACTTGTTTGCATATTCATCTGCCGCAACCAGTAACCAACATTACTTTTTCCCTCTGCTTTTGTAGTCTGCGTCAACGCTATGTTTCCAGGACTTATCGATAGATCGGTGTCTGCGAACAGAGCAGATGGCATCACTCACCGCACTGTAAATCACTTCCGTTCCCCTGCGGTCCGCATGGTAAGTCGATGCACGTTCCGGGCGAATACCCACCCTGGCAGCCTCTTTGGCAGCATCGATATTGGCTCCCAGGAAGATAAACTCCCAGCCGTATTTCTCCCGCTGCCGTTCGATCATAGCTTTCAGCTTGTCGTAGGAGTATTGATGGCTGGCGTTTTCCATGCCGTCAGTCGTGATCACAAACAAAGTCTTTTCGGGGCGATCGTCTTCCCGGGCGTACTTGTGAACATTGCCAATGTGGTGGATGGCTTTGCCAACCGCATCCAGCAGGGCGGTGCAGCCGCGAACATAGTAGTCACGGTTTGTCATGGGCTCAATTCTCTGGATGTCCACCCGATCATGGATTACTTCGCTGACATTGTCGAACAGTACAGTGGAAACAACCGCCTCGCCAGGCTCGGCCTTCTGTTTTTCGATCATAGCGTTGAAGCCGCCGATGGTGTCATTCTCCAGCCCAGCCATGGAGCCGCTGCGATCCAGGATAAATACGATTTCAGTCAAATTCTTCTTCATAAAAAAAGTCCTCCTATAATGAGCTTTCCGAAAGGCTGTGTCATCCCGAGCGTAGTCGAGGGATCCGTTCTCTTTGATGGAAGATGCGGATCCTTCGACTTCGCTTTGCTCCGCTCAGGATGACAGCGGTTTTCCGGGGCGTTTCTTGCTTACATCCACATTATAGGAGGTTTCTTATTCCATTTGGTCAACTGCGAGGGGACTTTTTATGCTCCCAACAAAGTCTGGTCAAATTCGTAAAGTGCGATATTGATCTCCACCACGTTGTAATTGCCACACTCAATAAAATAACGGATGATCAAGTCGAAGATACTGCTGTTGGTCAGGGCATAGCCGGCACGGCCAATCAAATCCTCCGTTTGCTTCACGTCCAACTCCAGGGCAATGGCAAAAGCAATTGCTGTTGCTTTCGTAGGCTTGTACTCCGGATTGTTGCGGATTTTGGAAAAATGCTGCTTGGAAATATTAGCTTTTTTGTAGATTTCCGAATCCTTTTTGCCGGTTTCGTCGATCAGTCGCAAAAGCGTTTCCGTGAAGCCTGCATCCTGTCGCCGCAAAAATGACTCCAGGTCACCTGCCGGCACACTGGCCCTTGTGCTTGAGGAAGTCCTGCTTGCCTCCCGCAAGTCCATATCCCGACGCTGCCGGATCCTGCCGGGTGCTGCCATTTCATAAGCCGCCCGCTCGTACTGGTGCACATAATGTTCATCTATGTAACTGACAACGCTCTGAAACAGCTTTTCCGACAGTTTGTAGGAAGTGTGATCAAACACCACCAAATAGATCTGCATCTCGTGTTCCATCAGGAATTTGCTAAAGGCATGGATTGCAATTTGCAAGGCCAGATCCTTGGGAAAGCCATAGGTTCCAGTGGAAATTAAAGGACATGCCACAGAGCCGCAGCCATGCTGCACAGCCAGCTCCAACGCGTTGACATAGCAGCTCAGAAGCAGGTTTTCCTCGCCATAGCTGCCGCCGAGCCAAACCGGGCCCACCGTATGGATCACATATTTGGCAGGCAAATCAAAGGCCGGTGTAATAGCCGCCGTACCCATTTCCATATCGCCAATTTCCCGGCGTGCTTCCAAAAGGCCGGAGCCTGCCTTTTCGTGGATGGCAGAATCTACCCCAAATCCAACCACCGGCCTTGGATTGGCGGTGTTTACAATCGCATCCACGGACATTTTCGTGATATCATTTCTTACTACCATAAAGGGCATTGCTACTCACCTCACATACAGTTTAACAAGCAAGCTTGGGAATGTCAACGCCACGGCAACTCGACTCCCTTCCGAAAAAGGGAAAATATTGACAAGTCAGTAGCGGATAAGCTAAAATAAATTGCACAGAATTTTCTACCCCACCAGCGAGGACATCGTATGAAAGTCATTTTTTTGGATATCGACGGCGTTTTGAATTGCTCGGAATATCGCCGCAGGCAGATGCTGCAAGGAAAGATATCTGTCATTCTGCAAGTCGAACCGTTATCTCAGCTCAAGCGTATTGTGGAAGCCACAGATGCATCCATCGTTCTGATTTCTTCCTGGAGAAAATTTTGGAAGCGGGAGGGCAGTGTAGACACCGCAGGGCAGCAAATTGAGCAGAGGCTGAGCAATTTTGGTCTCTTCGTCGCAGACAAAACGCCGGTTCTGTCCGATGGTTCCCGTTCCCGGGAAGTGGCCCAATGGCTGAAAAACAAGAACTATGTTGAACACTATGTGATTCTGGATGATAAGGATTATCTTTGGGATCGCAAACAAACCCTTCACTGGGTTCGGTGCCCCGACGAAACCGGTCTGACCGACGAGCTTGCCACCGCTGCTATCAATATCTTGAATGGCCAGCTACCGACACACCGCAAGAAGAGCAGATTAGAGACCATATTTCGAAAATGGTTCCATTAACAGCAAGCCCGGAATTGCTTACACAATTCCGGGTTTTATTTATTCACTTTTGTAGGGTGGGTCGGCCGGGTGCAGACCCTGAAGCTTTTCCATGGTTCTGGGCAGGGCATCCCGAGAATTTTTCCAGTCGGCCTTAGTGTTGCGGTAGTCATACTTGGCGATGAGCCAATCCAGATCTTCCTTCACACGGGTCAGATTCTCCTCCGTCAGCTTCATCACCATGGGATAGAACCATTCCCGCTGGCCGTTGGGCAGCTGCTCCTGAGAAAGATCCATCAGCTGTGCAAAATGCCGCAGGCAAAAGCCCTTGGAGGCTTCCACCTTCTTGCGGAACTGCTGATCCTTCAGCATGACAAAGAAGGTATGGAAGTACCGCTGCATATGGTATTCCGTCCGCTCGCAGATAAAGCACCGCTCCTGTCGCCTATGCAGACGCTGCCACCAGTTTTCCTTTGTACCCACCGGCTTTTTTCCGAAAATGCTCCGCTTGGCCGGAATTTCAAATTCCTCCGCACCGGCACAGAAATCCTGCAGCAGTCCAGTCATGTGGGTCTGGAGCATCAATGCTGTACCCAAAGTGTTTCCGTAATCGTACAGCTTCTTCAAATGGGTGGCACAAAAGCCGGCAGCATCCGTTGCCGCCCGGACATCCGGCTCCATGTAGCTGGCACCGGGACCTGCCACATAGCGAATGGTGCTATGCTCCGCCTTCCGCTCCAGCCAGCAAAAGGGGCACTCGTCCCCGGAATCAAAGGCATTGTTCAGGGGTATGGTATCAATCTGTTCTTTCATGGTCTTCCCTGCCCTTCTCTTTTTCGATCATCTTACCACACCACCATCGTCAATGCAACGAAAAAATTGCCGGAGCAAAACGCTCCGGCAATTTTATTATACTTTTCGCCGTTTTCGGGTAACGAACAGCAGCACCAAAGTACCCGCCATCACCACGATCAGCACCGCAGGCACGATCCATCCGTTATCCGATCCGGAAGTATCCACGGTCTTGGTGGCATTTTGGTAAAGACCCTCCACAAACCGGGATGTTTCCTCCGACAGATACCGGTAGGCACTGCCCTTGGCCAATACTTCCTCCGCAGGATAGATGATCTCGCTTTCTGCCAGATACTCTTCCATATATTCCTTTGCCTCAGAAATGGGAGAGGCATAGCAAATATAGTCCATGTTGGCACCGGAGATCTCCGGATCGCACAGGAAGTTGATGAACAGCTCCGCTGCTTCCTTTTCCTTGCAGCAGGTGGGGATACACATAGCATCGGTGAACAGATTAAAGCCCTGATGCTCCGGCAGATAGAACTGCAGATCCGGATTGTTCTCCATCATCAGCATACAGTCGCCGGCGTAATAGGCTGCAATCCAGGCTTCCTCATTTTCCATGGTGGAGTAGATCTGGTCCATCACATACTGCTGCACCAGCGGTCTCTGCTGAGCCAGCTTATCGGCACAGGCCTGCAGCTCTGCCTTATCCACCGTGTTCACATCGTAACCCAGCAGATACTGGGCAATGCCCATGGCATCCCGGGAGTTGTCGATCATCAGGATCTTGCCGGCGTACTTCTCGTTCCACAGCAGCTCCCAGCCGGTAACATCTTCTTCGCTGACATACTTGGAGTTGTACAGAATACCCACCGTGCCCCAGGTATAGGGAACGGAATACTCGTTCTTGGGATCATAGCTGGGGTTTTTGAACTGCTCGTCAACATACTCGAAATTGGGAATGTTGTCGTAATTCAGCTTTTCCAGCATATTTTCCTGGATCATCCGGTCGATCATATAGTCAGACGGAATGATCACATCCACCGTAATGCCGCCGTTGCTGAGCTGAGAGAACAGAGCCTCGTTGGATTCGTAGTAGGACATATTGACCTTGATGTTGGGGTATTTCTCCTCAAAGGCCGCAACAATATCCAGAGTTTCATCAGTACCGTCGGCCATGTTCATGCCCCAGTTTTTCACATTGAGGACGATCTTCTCCTGGCGGTTTCCGAAGAACAGAAAGCCGCAGCCAACGATCAAGGCCACAGCCAAAGCCCCGGCGATGCACCGCTTGGCGATCTGCCAGCTCCGGGATTCAGGCCTTTTGCTGCCCTTCTTCCGGTCAGCACGGATCTGCAGCAGGTTCATGCCCACCATCAGCACCGCGATCAGCAGGAACAGCAGGGTGAACATAGCGTACACCTTAGGCTGAATGGGCTTTTTGGTGTAGGTATAGATCTCCACCGGCAAGGTAACGAAGTCAGAACCGGTGACGAAATAGCTGATAACAAAATCATCCAGGCTCATGGTAAAGGCCATGATACCGCCGGCAATGATGCCGGGCATAATCTCATGGATGATGACCTTGAAGAAAGCCTGCACCGGGGTGCAGCCCAAGTCCATGGCTGCATCGGTAAGTGCCGGGTTCATCTGCTGCAGTTTAGGGCTGACATTCAGAATGACATAAGGCAGACCAAAGGTGACGTGAGCGATCAGCAGCGTGCCGAAATTCAAAGATTCCCGGTTGCCCAGCAGACCCGTGCCCACAAACACGAACAGCAGGCTTAAGGAAACACCGGTAACGATATCCGGGTTGGTCATGGGAATGTTGGTCAGACTCATAACCAGCTTCCGCATTTTCGGCTTCAGACGGTGGATGCCTACAGCAGCCAGCGTACCGAAGGTTACGGAAATGGCTGTGGACAGCAAGGCGATCAGAATGGAGTTACCTAAAAGGCCCAGCAGATCCTCATCCCGGAACAGCTCCGAATACTGCTTCAAGGTGAAGCCTTCAAACTGCGTGATGTCCTTTCCCGTGTTGAAGGATGCCACGATCAGCACCACCATGGGGATATACAGGAAAATGAACATCAAAACGGTTATGATGCGGTTTGCCTTTTTCAAATGACAACACCGCCTTCCTCATCGCCGCCAAAGCGGTTCATGATGCCGGTGCACACAAACACCAGCAGCATCAGCACCAAGCTCAGTGCTGCACCCAAGTTGGGATTGTCGCCCTGTTTGAACCAGTCTTCGATCTGGTCACCGATCAGAACTGTATCGGTGCCGCCCAGCTTTTGGGAAATATAGAAAGTGGACACCGCCGGCACGAACACCATGGTGATACCGGACAGGATACCAGGCACACTCAGCGGCAGGATCACACGGCCAAAGGTCTGCAAGGGTGTGCAGCCCAGGTCTTCCGCCGCTTCGATAAGCCGGTCGTCCATCTTTACCAAGGTGGCGTACAGCGGCAGAATCATGTAGGGCAGGTAGTTATACACCATGCCCAGCACCACCGCACCGGGAGTACGGATCAGCTTCAGCCGGCCGATGCCGATGGCATCGAGAATATTATTGATGATACCCGTATCCTGCAGCAGGCCAACCCAAGCCAGGGTGCGGAGCAGGAAGCTCATGCACATGGGCAGCATCACCAGCATATACAGGATCTTCTGTGCCACGGGGCCGCGGTGGGCGATGTAATACGCCACGGGATAGCCAAGCAGCAGACAGATCAGCGAAGAGATCAGGCTGTACAGCACAGACTGACCCATAACCGGCAGGTACATGGAAAGATCCTGCAGATTTCCCAGGGAAAAGGCCCCGGTATCCGGATCTGTCAGTGCGTAGTAACCCACCACACACAGCGGAATCAGCGTAAAGGCCAGCATCCACAGCATGTAGGGCACACTGAGCAAAACAGATTTATTCTTCTTCATCGCCGGCATCCTCCGTCAGCTCGTCGTACTCAGCAGAGTAAGAGCTGTAATCGCCAAACATACCGGAATACTCACTCTTCTTCATGATGTGAATATCTTCCGGGTTCAAACGAATGCCGATGGTAGAGCCTTCTGCACAGTGATCCGTGGTCTGGATCAGCCACTTGAAGCCCTTAAATTCGACGATGATATCATAGTTCAGGCCCTTAAAGGTAACGGAAGTGACCGTGCCTACCAAGTGACCCTGATCCGGTGCGACGATGTCGATATCCTCAGGGCGGATAACCACATCCACGCTTTCGTTGGGTGCAAAGCCCTTGTCCACGCACTGGAAGATGCGGCCAAAGAACCGGACCTTGTAATCCTCCAGCATCACACCGTCGAGAATATTACTCTCGCCGATAAAGTCCGCAACAAAGGCGTTTTTGGGCTCATTATATATATCTTCCGGCTTGCCGATCTGCTGGATGCGGCCCTTGTCCATAACTACCACCGTATCAGACATAGAAAGTGCTTCTTCCTGATCGTGGGTAACATAGACGAAGGTAATGCCCATTGCCTGCTGAATCCGCTTCAGTTCGATCTGCATATCCTTACGCAGACGCAGATCCAGAGCACCAAGGGGTTCGTCCAGAAGCAGCACCTTGGGACGGTTCACCAGAGCACGGGCAATTGCCACACGCTGCTGCTGACCGCCGGAAAGGGACTGTATCCGCCGATGACCGTAGCCCTTCAGGCTGACGATCTCCAGCATTTCCTGAACCCGCTGGTTGATCTCTTCCTTGGGCAGCTTCGCTACCCGCAGGCCGAATGCAATATTGTCAAAGACATTCAAATGGGGAAACAGGGCATACCGCTGGAAAACGGTATTGATCTGACGTTCATAAGGCGGTACATCGTTGATGCACTGGCCGTCAAAGGTCACCGTTCCGGACGTAGGCGTAAGGAAACCGCCGATGATCCGCAGCGTAGTTGTCTTTCCGCAGCCGGAGGGGCCGAGCAAAGTTAAAAATTCGTGGTCATTGATATAGAGATTGATACCGTCAAGTATCCGTTCCCCGTCGAACTCCATGGTAAGATCCCGGAGCCTGATGAGTTCTTTGGACATTATCCTCCCCCGTTTCTTTACATAACTTCGTCAAAATATGACAACTATTACTATATCGTATATTTTCCCGTCCGTCAATTAGTTTTGCACCCCAGGAAAAGAATTATTTTGGAATTTTGATCTTAACGCTTCCCCCGGGGGAAGGTATTGGATTGACATCAGGCAATATTCCGTGGTAAACTAACAAAAAAGTAAACAAGGAGAATTCCTATGGCAGATCAGTATTCCCGGACCCGGCTTTTGCTGGGCGATGAGGGCATTTCCCGGCTGCGGAACGCCCGGGTGGCACTGTTTGGGCTGGGCGGTGTTGGCGGTTATGCGGCAGAGGCTCTGGCCCGCAGCGGTATCGGTGCTCTGGATCTCATCGACAACGATACGATCAGCATAACCAACATCAACCGGCAGCTGCTGGCTACCCATTCCACAGTCGGTCAGTACAAGGTCGATGCAGCAGCTGAGCGGATCAAGGACATCGACCCTACCATCCGCGTGACCACCTACAAGACCTTTTACCTCCCGGAAACGGCAGGAGAATTTGATTTTACACAATATAATTATATTATTGACGCCATCGACACCGTTACCGGCAAGCTGGCACTGATGGAGCAGGCACAGGCTGCCGGCGTTCCCATCATCAGCTGCATGGGCACCGGCAACAAACTGGATGCCGCCGCATTTGAAGTGGCGGATATTTCCAAGACCTCCGGCTGTGGGCTCGCCCGGGTCATTCGGAAGGAATGTGCCAAGCGGGGTATCCGGAAAGTGAAGGTCGTCTATTCCAAGGAACTGCCCCTGATGCCGGATGTGGATCCGGAAGAACCGGTGCCTGCCGGCTCCTCCCGCAGGAGTCTGCCCGGCTCTACCGCTTTTGTACCCGGTGCCGCCGGTCTGATTTTGGCAGGAGAAGTGATTCGTGCGTTGGCACAGGGACATTGATCCACCGCAGAAAACACAGCATCCACCCGTCAATCGGGTGGATGTTTTCATTTATTCATATTTTATATTCATTTATTCATTGATGATTCTTTTGCGTTTTTATGCATTTATGCAAAATAAATGTACAGTTTTGTATATTTTGTACATCTGAACAGCCATTTATTGTGCCTATCTTGTATTTACCCACAATTGACGATGTATAACATTCGCGTTATAATGCAACTATCAATTCACCCCGGTTCCGGGGTCAGGAAAAAGGAGAAATGAAAAATGAAAAAACTGATCGCTATTATACTGAGTGCCCTGATGCTGATGAGCCTGTTCGCAGGCTGTGTCGCTGACAAGCCCGAGGCTCCCGGTGCGAACACCTACAACATCCAAACCGTCAAGGAAGGCTATCTGACCGTTATCACCTCCCCTGACTATGCCCCCTATGAGTTCTACGCTCTGGACGAGGCAGGCAACCCCTCCCTGGCCGGTTTCGATATGGCTCTGGCACAGTACATCGCCGATTATCTGGGCCTGACCCTGGAAGTCGTCCCCATGGACTTCAACGGCATCATGGGTGAGATGGCCGCCGGCACCGCTGACCTGGCAATCGCCGGTCTGTCCCCCGATCCCGACCGTGAAGACGCTATGGACTTCTCCGATATGTACTACGAAGGCAAGCAGGCTTTCATCACTACTAAGGCCAACGCTTCCAAGTTCACCGATCTGGCTTCCACCAACAACGCTGAGTACGAGATCGCTGCCCAGACCGGTACCATCCAGAACGAACTGGCTACCCAGTACAGCCCCAACGCCCAGCTGATCAACCTGGTCAAGGCTACCGACATCATCGCCGAGCTGGTAAGCGGCAAGATCGACGGTGCTTACGTTGAGTGGGACGTGGCCGTTGCTTACAGTGCCAACTATCCCGAACTGCAGATCGTTTGCGAAGTTCCCTACGACGCTGAAGGCAATGTTATCGGCGTTAAGAAGGGCAACACTGACCTGCTGAAGTACGTCAACGAAGCTCTGAACAAGTGTGTCGACGAGGGCACCTTCGCTCAGTACGTTGCCAAGGCTCTTGAGCAGGCTGCCGGCGATAACTACCAGGGTATGCTGGGCCCCGACGGCAAGCCCACCGAGGCTCCCGAGGACGCCGGTTAATCTGAAGCCTTCACCATTCCTCCCCGCTTTTCGGGGAGGAATTTGGTGTGTATTGGAAAGGAAATCGCCATGAATAACTTTATTACCGCGGAGGGTTTTGAAAAAACATTCCGCTATATCAAGCTGATCGAGCAGGGCATCGTTACCACCATTATGCTGGCTCTGTGCACGGTGGTTATCGGCTTTATACTGGGTATATTGCTTGCCATCATGCGTATGACCGACTTCCGGCCGTTCCGCTTCCTGGCCTACGGCAAAAAAGGCCGCATCCGCAACAACCGTGCCCTGATTGCCATCAGCAAATTCAATCCCATTGCTTTTTTGGCGACCGCTTACGTTGAGATCCTCCGCTCCACTCCCGTGCTGGTGCAGATCATGATCATCTACCACGGCGTATTTGGCAAGCTGATCGAGATCCCCTCCTTCACCATGATGGGCTTCCTGAAGTCCAACCGTTTTATCCCCGGCGTGGTGGCTCTGGCCATGAACTCCGGTGCTTATCTGTGCGAGATCATCCGCAGCGGCATCCAGTCCATCGATGGCGGTCAGACCGAGGCTGCCCGGAGCTTGGGCATGACCAAGGTGCAAACCCTAGTACATATCATCCTGCCCCAGGCCATCAAGAATATCCTGCCGGCCATCGCCAACGAGTTCGTTGTCATCATTAAGGAATCCTCCATCACCTATACCATCGGTGTTCAGGATCTGATGTTTGCCGTCACCGCCGTGCAGGGTGCCAACTACATCGTCATGGAGCCTTTGCTGGTGGCAACGGCGGTGTACTTCTGCCTGTGCTTCCCCACTTCTAAGCTGATTGCATATTTCGAAAGGAGGATGAGCCGCGGTGACAAACGATAAGCTGCTTCAGATTAAAAATCTGAAAAAACACTACAACAAGGGTACCATCAAGGCCCTAGATGGTGTGAGTATCGACATTCACAAGGGCGATGTGATGGTCGTCATTGGCCCTTCCGGCTCCGGTAAATCCACTTTCCTGCGGAGCTTGAATCTGATGGAAGAGCCCACCGACGGCGAGATCATCTTCCACAACATTGATATTACAAAAAAGAGTTTCATCAATAAGTCCGGCAAGAAAGAAAAGGTCAACATCAACCTGCATCGGCAGAAGATGGGCATGGTGTTCCAGCACTTCAACCTATTTCCCCATAAGACCATTCTGCAAAACATGATCCTGGCACCGGTGAAGGTACTGAAGATGCCCAAGGACAAAGCCATCGAAAAGGCTCTATCTCTGCTGGGCCGTGTTGGTCTGGAGGATCGGGCGAACGCTTACCCCATCCAGCTGTCCGGCGGACAGAAGCAGCGTGTGGCTATTGTTCGTGCACTGATGATGGAACCTGAGGTCATGCTCTTTGACGAGCCCACCTCCGCACTGGACCCCGAGATGGTCGGCGAAGTGCTTTCCGTTATGCAGGAGCTGGCCGAAAGCGGTATGACCATGGTGGTCGTCACCCACGAAATGGGCTTTGCCCGGGAAGTGGGCAATCGGATGCTCTTTATGGATGAGGGCAAGATCCTGGAACAGGGCGAACCCAAGGAGTTGTTTGACAATCCCCAGCATCTCCGTCTGCAAGATTTCCTTTCCAAAGTTCTTTAACACACAAAAGAGGGTGCTTCCCGCACCCTCTTTCTATTTTACTTTTGCCACGATTTTTGCATTCTCCGGTGAAAAATCCTCTGGGTAAATCACACAGATTTCTTCCGGTATCAGCACCGGCAGCTTCACGCATTGGGTAATGCCTCCAAAGTACATACCCTCTTCCTGCCAATACTGTTTTATCCGCAAACACACTTCCTCCTGATATCCGATGGTGAGATTCCTGATCTCCAGAGCACCGTCCGGGCAAATCTGCACCGATACCGGTGCAGATACAAACGCATCCCATCGGATTCCAAGTACGCGGCAATCGGTAATCGGTTCGGCACTGTAAGCTGCCCGCTGCATCGCCAGCACCAACACCCGCTCCCCCGGTGGCAGCCAAGTGACTGTAAAATAGGTTGTCCCATTCCCCTGCTCCAGTGCCAGCACCGCAAAGGAGATCCCCCGATCCCCGGCATTATGCAGAATTACCCCCGCCACATCGCTTACCGGGGCATTGGTTCCGTCCTCGATGTACGGCCCGTCGTAGCTGATCAGCTCCTCTACGATCAAATCCCATTCCTCCGGCTCATAGGGCAATGAAACGCCGGCAGCTTCTGTAGGTGCATCTTCGATCATGGGCTGAGATCGGCGAGGCGTTATCGGGACGTGTTGCCGCTCTTTCGGAAAGAACAGCAATCCCAACGCTCCCAGCAGCAGTATCAGCAGAAATAACCAGATTTTTCTTCCCATTGTGCCACGTCACCCTCTTTTGTCCAAGTGATGGGATTATATCGGATGTTTTCTGACTGATTCAAGGGAAAGCCGTTTGTGACAAAAAAGAGCTGATTCTTTATCTGACAATGAAATTTCCCCGATTTTTATTGAAAACCGGCAGGATCTATAGTATAATGACGGTAAATTCGTTCCACCGAAAGGAGCTATCGCTATGAAACAATCTTTTGGCATTCGCAAAGACGGCAAGCAGGCCTATCTGTACACCATTTCCTGCGGCAAGGTGACCGCTGTGGTATCCGACCACGGTGCTACTCTGGTCAAGCTGTTCGTCCCCGATAAAAACGGCAAAGTTGACGATGTGATCCTCGGCTTCGACCATCCCGATGACTACACCGCCAGCACCACCTATTTCGGTGCCACCGTGGGCAGAAACGCCAACCGGGTGGGCGGTGCAAAGTTCACCCTCAACGGCGTGACATACAAAATCGACGCCAACGACAACGAAGTGAATAACCTGCACAGCGGTTTTGATCCTTATAAAAACCGGCTGTGGGATGTGGTCAGCCACACAAGCGACGCCATTACCCTTGCCCTTTCCAGTCCCGACGGCGATCAGGGTTTCCCCGGCAATGCCGAAATCAAGGTGACCTACAAATTGGAAGCTCCCGGCACTTTGGCCATCATTTACGACGGCATTTGCGATCAGGATACGGTCTTTAACATGACCAACCATACATACTTCAATTTAGCAGGACATACCCATCCGGAAAAGGCCATGAGTCAGGTTCTGCAGATGCCTGCACGGCATTTTACCTTCTGTGACGCAGCATCCATCCCCACCGGTGAAAACCGCAGCGTGGAGGGTAGCCCCATGGATTTCCGCACGCCCAAGGCCATCGGCCGGGATATCAATCAGGACTACGACGCACTGAAGAACCAGGGCGGCTACGACCACAATTTCGAGGTTTACTGCAACCCCTGTGCCACCCTGTCTGACCCGGAATCCGGCAGAGTCATGACCGTGGAGACCGATTGCTGCGGCATCCAGTTCTACGCAGGCAACTTTCTTGTGGGTGAAACCGGCAAGGACGGTGTCAGCTACTGTTACCGGGGCGGCATCTGTCTGGAGACCCAGTTCTATCCAGACTGCATCAACCATCCCGATTGGGCACAGCCCATCACCAAGGCCGGCGAGAAATATCACAGCGAGACCCGGTACATCTTCCAATAAACCTATGGGCACGGTTTGCACCGTGCCCGTTTTTTATGTCGCGGACGAGCGATGCTCGCCCCTACACGCTCTATCGATCGTGTAGGGGCGGCCATTGGCCGTCCGAAAGCCTGCTCCTCAAGTAAATGCCTTTTCTGCATTCTCCAATCCGTTCCCCTTGACAGAAAGCCACCCGCTTATTTGCGGTCACAATTTTTCGACACACCCCTGCACTTAAACCGCCGGCCAGCATAAACTGTCCTGTAAGCATTTGCTTATCCCTACATCTTAACGGGAGGTATCCATTATGTCTGACCAGTTCAGGGACACCCTGCAGGGCGGTTACGGCGACCAGCAGGCCATGTCCATTCACACAAGAAAGATCACGGACAGCTGCCGTGACAAGGATTGCATTGAGGATCTCCGGGTCTACCTGACAAAAGGCTCCCAGGGTCTGCTGGACGCCTGTGCCAGTGCCAAGGTTCGCTGTGCGGAGCTACTGTACACCTACATTGATGTGGAGCCCGTGGCCTTTGACCGGAATCACTACTGCATCGACGTGACCTTCTACTATCGGATTTTGGCCGATGCCGTCATCGGCACTGCCCGTCCCGCGTCGCTGTACGGTTTGGCCGTCTTCACAAAGCGTGCCGTGCTCTGCGGTGAGGACAGCCGGGCCCACATCTACCGCAGCGACACCCGGCTCTGTGCCCCCGACGGCTTCACCCGGCACTACGCCAACCGTCCCACCGCTGTGGTGGAGGTGCTGGAACCCATGGTACTCAGCTCTAAGATCCGGGATATCTGCAACGAAAAGTGCCGGGACGACTGCACGCTGCAGATTCCTGCCGAGATCAAGTGCTTGTTTGACGACGAGTTGGTTCTCACCGGGGAGCGGCGGCGGCTCTATGTCACGCTGGGGCAATTCTCCATCATCCGTCTGGAGCGGGATGCCCAGTTGGTCGTGCCTGTTTTGGACTACGCCATCCCCACCAAGGAGTGCTGCGATGCTCCCGGCTGCACGGAGGATCCCTGCGAGATGTTTTCCCGGATCCCCTTCCCCGCCAGCCAGTTTGCCCCCAACGATTGCGACGGCAACACCTGCAGTATGCCGGAATATGATTATCGCGGCAGCTGCTGCCAGGACTAAACAAAACACCGCCGAGGGAGTTCCCTCGGCGGTCATTTTATCCGTGAAGCATACGCTTTTTAGCAATATTGATGGGGCCTTCCTGCATGTGATTGATCCAGGCAAGGCTCTTGCCGCAGCCATAGACCACGCAGGAGTCCGGATCATCCGCCAATGTGCAAGTCACACCGGTAAGCTCTGTCAGCAGCTTGTCCATACCCCAAATCTGGCTGCAGCCACCGGTCAGGGTAATACCATTTTCCGAAATATCGCTAACCAACTCAGGAGATGTTTCCTCCAATACCGACAGCACTTCGTCAGCGATCTGCTTGGCAGGTCTGCTGAGAACCTGATAGATCTCCGAAGACAGCAGCGTCAGTTCACGGGGCATACCGGTCTTGGCATCTCTGCCCTTAACATTCATGCTCACCGTTTCCGGCCGGGGATACACGCTGCCGATTTGGATTTTGATATTTTCCGCGGTAACCTGACCGATCACCACACTGTGTTTGTGGCGGACATACCGGCCGATAGCTTCATCAAAGGCATCACCCGCCACCTTGATAGAAGAGGATACCGCCACGCCGTTCAGGGTCAGCACCGCCACATCGGTAGTGCCGCAGCCGATGTCCACGATCATCTGGCCGTTGGGCCCTTTAATATCCAAGCCAGCACCCAAGGCTGCAGCCAAAGGCTCTTCGATCAGGTAGGCACGGCGGGCACCGGCGTCAATCGCCGCATTGATCACCGTCCGCTCCTCCACTTCCGTAACGCCGCTGGGTACACAAATAACCACCCGGGGCTTGGGGGTAAACAGAGAGGACTTTGCAGCCTCCCGGAAGAATGCCTGAAGCATTTTCACGGTCATTTCGTGGTCGGATATCACACCATCCTTCAGCGGACGCATAGCCACCACGTTTCCGGGCGTTCTTCCCAGCATATTCCGGGCAGCCGCACCGACCTCCAGAACATTGCCCGTATTCTTATCGACTGCCACAACGGCAGGCTCCCGGATCACAACGCCCTTGCCATCTACATAGATCAGCACGTTGGCAGTACCCAGGTCGATACCCAAGTCATGAGAAAACAGTTGCATTCATTTCACCTACTTCGTTTTTTGCCGCCGGGCAATCGCCACAGCACCGCAATGCACTTCTTTTGCCCCGGCTGTCAGTAACATTCGGGCACATTCACTCACCGTTGCACCGGTGGTAATAATATCGTCCAATAAAAGGATTTTCTTGTTCTTCAGGTGCACCGGATCTGTCACCCGGTACGCACCAAGTACATTTGCCCGACGCTCAGCATCGCCAACGATACCGGATTGGGGTCTGTTATGCCGTACCTTGATCAGCAGCGACACGGATTCCAGCTCCAATTCTCTGCCGACAACCGCCGCCAGCAGTTCTACCTGATCATAGCCACGGGTAAATTTCCGCCGCCGGCTGATCGGCACCCAGGTCAGCAGATCAAATCCTTCCGGATGCTCCTGCTGCAATTTCATGGCAAGCATGCGGCCATAGGGCTCGGCATAGCTACGGGCTCCGTGGAATTTGTAGCGTAAAAGGCTACGCCTTACCGAATCTTCATAATACCAAACCCCGAGCCAACTGTCAAGAAAAGGCAGCTTTTTTCGCCGATTCACCGGACATATCGGACTCTCCATCCGGCATACGCCGCAAAAATCCGTCTCCTGCTCATGAAGAACCTTGCCGCAAAGCACGCATTTGGGCGGAAACAGAACTTTCAGTATTCTTTCTGTAAGCTTCATTGTGTTTTCCCCTGCAGACGCAGTTTTAGTCCTGTGTAACGCCGGTTGCGTTTGGCGTTTTCCGTCATGGCCGCCACAGTTTCCTGCCTGCCCACGATGATGAGCAGCTCTCTTGCCCGGGTGATGGCGGTATACAAAACGCTCCGGCTGAGTAAGTACGGAGAGCCGTTCCAGGCAGACAAGATCACCGCCCGGTACTCGCTGCCCTGACTTTTATGCACCGTCATGGCATAGGCAGGCTCCAATTCTCCCAGCTGGGTAAAATCGTAATCCGCCTCCCGGTCGTCAAACACCACCGTCAGGGTCTCCATGTGGGGATCAATGCAACGGATCGTACCCACGTCGCCGTTGAAAATTCCCGTACCGGTGGCACTGCCGTCGCACTTTTTCCAGATAATATCGTAATTGTTCCGGATCTGCATCACCCGATCCCCCTCCCGGAAGCAGAAATCGCCAAATTGACGTTCCTTTTTTCCAGGATGCTGGGGATTCAGTGCCATCTGCAGGGTCTGATTCAGAACACCAGTACCTACGCCACCCTTGCGGGTTGGCGAAAGCACTTGGATTTGATCCGGAGCAATACCCATATTCTTCGGCAACCGGGTTGTACACAGACCGGTGATGGTCTGCCGGACCTCATCCTCACTACGGCAGCCCAGAAAGAAAAAGTCACTTTTGACATTTCTCAGCTCCAGCATCTGGCCATTATTGACCCGGTGGGCATTCATAACGATAAGACTCTCCTGCGCCTGACGGAAAATTTCCGTCAGCCGCACCGCCGGAAGCATTTCGCTGCGGAGCATATCGCTGAAGGGAAAGCCCGGTCCTACCGGAGGCAGCTGATCCGGGTCGCCCACGAAAATCAACCGTTTACCAGCCGGCACTGCTCGCAGCAGGCTGTGCAGCAGCAACACATCCACCATGGACATTTCATCGACGATGATCACATCAGCCTTCAGCGGATCGGATTCATCCTTGGCAAAACACATTTTTCCGGTATTGGGATCAATTCCGGCCTCCAAAAGGCGGTGGATGGTACTGGCATCCTCACCGGTCACCTCGGAAAGCCGCTTAGCAGCTCTGCCCGTAGGGGCGGCCAGGACGCATTTCAGCTGCATCTGCCCCAGTAGGGACAAAATACCCTTCAAAATCGTGGTTTTTCCGGTGCCGGGTCCGCCGGTAATCAGCAGTAATCCGGTGGACGCCGCCTGGCGGATAGCCTGCTCCTGACACTCGGAATACGACAGTCCGCTTTCCTTCGCCACACTTCGCATCAGAGTATTCAAATTCCTGGGTTCCGGGAATTTGAGCATTGATGCCGACAGCAGCCGCCCGGTAATGTGGTTTTCAGCTTCAAACAGCTCTGGCAGATAGATCACTGCAATGCCTGCCAGGGTGCAGCGGATCAACTGCTGATCCCGGAGCATTTGCTCCACGGTGTTTTCTGCAATTTCGGTTTCCACAGACAAAAGCTGTGCAGATGCAGCTACCAGCTTGTCCTGGGGCAAAAAGCTATGACCCGCGGACAAGTTATAATACAGTTCAAAAAGAACACCGGCCCGCACCCGTCTGGGGTCGTCACCGGACACACCGATATCAATGGCAAACCGATCCACGGCGGCAAAGGGAGCTTCCAGTCCCTCCTCCATCAGCAGGTAAGGATCTTCATACAGCAGCTCCACAGTGCCCTCGCCGTAGAGCTTATAGGCTCTGACAGCCAGCTCCGCAGGAAGCTGGTGTAGTGTAAAAAACTCCATCAACTGCCGCATACCCACCCGGTGACGGAATTCTTCACCGATGGCTCTGGCCTTCTCCCGGGTGATGCCGGAGATTTCTGACAGCCGTTCCGGCTCCCGTTCCATCACCGCCAGAGTCTGATCCCCAAAACGGCTGACGATCCGGGCGGCAGTTTTCGGGCCAATGCCCTTAATGATCCGTCCGGACAGATAATTTAAAATTTCGGCACTGGACTGGGGCATAAGACGCTCCAAAAATTCCGCCTCAAACTGGCGGCCGTAGCTTTGGTGGTTGCTCCATTTTCCGGTGACCATCAACCGTTCGCCGTTTGCCGGCAACGGGATCGTACCCACCACCGTAACGGTCTGACCGCCGCCCACATCCAAACGCAGGACGGCATAGCCGTTGTCGTAATTCTGATAAACCACCGCACTGATGGTGCCCTGAATGATCTGCAATTCCTGCTCAGCCACAGCCGCCGCCCCCTTTCTTACGTAACAGATTTATTCTACTATATTTTTCCCTCCGTGAAAAGACCTTTTTGGAATTTCTTTTTTTGCAGCTGCAGGGAAATGTTTACAAATTCTTCTTGCATGTAGGTGCGAATTGGGGTATAATATATCGGTAGTATTATGGGATTTGTGCATATTGCAGGAGAAAATCCATGAAAGATTTGAAACTATTGGTGTGGATCTCCCAGCTGGGACTTTCCGTTGTCGTGCCGCCTGCCATGTTTATTCTGCTGGCACTGTGGCTGCGGGATTCCCGGGGTTGGGGCAGCTGGGTGCTTTGGGTCGGAATTGGCCTGGGTATTTACGGCGGAATCTGCGGCTTTGTATCGTCCCTGCGGACGCTGCGGGCCCTTACTGCCAAACAGGAAAAAGATCCGCCGCCGGTGTCCTATAACGACCACCACTAACGGAGGAACCTATGGATTCCAGAAAGCTTGTATTGAAAGAAACAGCCGTGATCGCCATTGGCGAAGTGCTGTGCAGTGCGGCAATGGTAGGCGTTTTTGCCCTGCTGGGGCAATTCAGCCTGGCGGTGCTGCTGGGTGCATTGGCCGGCTGTTTGATTATGACCGCAAATTACTTTTTCATGGCAGTTACCGTCAGCCTGGCGGCTGACCGGGCATCCCAGGGAGATGTGGAGCAAGGCAAAAAGATGATCCAGCTGTCCTCTACTGTGCGTCTTCTGGTCATGGGCGGTGCGTTGGCTTTGGGCATTTTCCTGGGAGCCAATGTGATCGCACTGGTGCTGCCCCTTGCCTTTGCCCGCCCGATCTTAATGCTGGCGGAGTTTTTCAGAAAGAAGGGTGATTGATGGACGGAATTGAAGTCAGCGGTGCACAAACTCTGTTTTTCATTGGCCCCATTGCCATCACCCAAACCATTCTTTCCCTGATCGTTGTTACCGCCACGCTCTGCCTTGCCGGTATTCTGCTTGGTAGAAACCTGCAAAAGCACCCTGGCAAGCTGCAGGTGCTGACGGAAAAAGGCGTTACCATGCTGATGAATCTGGTACGGGACACCATGGGTGAGCACAATATGGGCTGGGTGCCCTACATCGGCACCATCTTCCTGTCTTCCATACTGGGAAGCCTCATCGGCATGACCGGCTTCCTGCGGTCGACGACCGCAGACCTGGCCGTGGTACTGACCTGGGCGGTCATGACCAGCGTAATCATCTGGTATCAGTCCATCAAGCGTAACGGCGTTCTCGGCTGGTTAAAGGGCTTTACAGAGCCCATTTGGGTCATGACTCCCATGAACCTGGTATCCGAGATCGCCCAGCCCATTGCCATGGCCTTCCGTCATTTCGGCAATGTGGCCGGCGGCAGCATCATTACCATGATCATCTACACCGCTTTATCCCTGTTGTCCACAACCTTGATCCGGCTTATTGCCAGTTCGATCCTGCTGCCGCTGATCCTGGTGGCGTTGGGTGTATTCCTGCTGTTTCTGGGCATCCGCAAGAAAAAGCTGCTGCCCAAGATCCTGGCAATTGTCTTCGGCGTACTGGGCATTTTAGGCCTTGCGACCTGCCTGGAGCTGCTGGGCGATGTTCAGATCCCCATTTTGCAGGTGGGCGTACCTGCGGTGCTGAGTATTTACTTTGATCTGTTTTCCGGATTTGTTCAGGCCTTCGTGTTCAGCCTGCTGAGCATGGTCTACATCGCAGGTGTCTGTCCGCCGCCGGAGATTCAGGAATAAAACAAAAAACACAAGAAACCAAACTATATATATTGGAGGAACATTACTATGAGTGAAGCTTTTATCATTGCTGCTAAGGCCATCGGTGCCGGTCTGTGTATGGGTATCGGTGCTATCGGTCCCGCTATCGGCGAAGGTAATGCCGTAGGCAAGGCTCTGGAGGGCATGGCCCGTCAGCCCGAATCCGCCGGCAACCTGCGTACCAACATGATCCTGGGCTGTGCCGTTACCGAAACCACCGGCATTTACTCCCTGGTTATCGCACTGCTGATCCTGTTCGCACTGTGATCTGCCTCTTTCCCAATCTCAACGGAAAGGAGCATGAACTGTGGGACCGGGAGAATTTCTGAATATTAACTTTTTCACCGCACTGTTTACGCTGGCCAACACCATTGTGCTGTTTATTGTGCTGAAAAAGTTTCTGTTTGTGCCGGTAATGAAGATGATTACCGACCGGCAAAAGGAAATCGACGATATGTACACCGAGGCCGGTAACGCCAAGGCGGAAGCCGAAGCTCTGGAAGCTGAGTATCAGCAAAAGCTCGCCAACGCCACCCAGACCGGCGAACGTATCGTAAAAGAAGCCGTGGCCCGGGGACAGGCCCGGGAGGAGGAGATCCTCCGCCAGGCTAACGCGGAAGCCTCCGCCATCATGGATAAGGCCGCCGCGGACATCGCCCTGGAAAAGAAAAAGGCCATCAACGATGCCAAGGACGAGATCTCTGAGCTGGCTATGGCCATCGCGGAAAAAGTGGTGGGCAGACAGATCAGCAACGCGGATCAGGCCCAACTGGTGGACAGCTTCATCGACGAATTGGGTGACAAGCTATGACGCAGGTAGGTAGTGTGTACGGCGAAGCACTGTACGACCTTGCGGGCAGTGAAGGCCTGTCCCAAACTATTTTGCAGGAATTGACGGTTCTGGAAGAAAGTTTCCGCCAGAGCCCGGATTTCCTGCGGCTTTTGGCCGCCCAGAGCCTGACCAAACAGGAACGCTGTTCCATCCTTGACGACAGTTTTCGCCAGAAATTGCACCCTTATGTGCTGAATTTTTTGAAAATTCTTACAGAAAAGGGCTATCCCAAGCATTTTTTTGATTGTGTGACCGCCTACCGGAATCACTACAACCGTGACAACGGTATTCTGCCGGTGACAGCCGTGACCGCTGCTCCTCTTACCGGTGAGCAGTCCGCCAGGCTATCCGAAAAGCTGGCGGCCATTACCGGTAAAACCATTCAGCTTACCAATCGGCTGGATGCAGATGTCTTAGGCGGCATTCGCCTGGACTATGACGGCAAGTGTCTGGACGGCACTGTCGCCCAGCGACTGGATGCCATCCGCAAACAGCTGAAGAATACCGCACTTTGATTCAGAAAGCAGGTACAATATGGACTTACGACCTGAAGAAATTACGAAAATTATCCGTGCCCAAATTAAAAATTACGAAAACAAGCTGGAGGCCAGTGAAACCGGCATCGTCATTCTGGTAGGTGACGGCATCGCAAAGGTCTCCGGTCTGGATAACTGCATGGCCGGCGAACTGGTGGAGCTGTCCAACGGCTCCTTCGGCATGGCTCAGAATCTGGAAGAAGATACCGTTTCTGTAGTTATTTTGGGCACTGACAGCGGCATCAAGGAAGGTGACACTGTCAAGCGTACCGGCAAGGTGGTGTCCGTGCCCGTGGGCAAGAGCCTCATTGGCCGCGTTGTCAACGCCCTGGGCGAGCCCATCGACGGCAAGGGCCCCATCGAAGCAGAGGGCTACCGCCCCATTGAGTCCCCTGCCCCCGGCATTATCGACCGTCAGCACGTCAACCGACCTCTGCAGACCGGTATCAAGGCCATTGACTCTATGATTCCCATTGGCCGGGGTCAGCGTGAGCTGATCATCGGTGACCGGCAGACCGGAAAAACCACCATCGCCACCGATACCATTCTGAACCAAAAGGGCAAGAATGTCATCTGCATTTACGTGGCTATCGGTCAGAAACGCAGTACCGTTGCCCAAATGGTGGAAAACCTGACCATCAGCGGTGCAATGGACTACACCATCGTTGTCTCCGCCACCGCTTCGGAGCTTGCTCCCATGCAGTATATTGCCCCCTACTCCGGCTGTGCCATCGGTGAGCATTTTATGCATCAGGGCAAGGACGTACTGATCATTTACGACGATCTTTCCAAGCATGCTGTGGCCTACCGTGCCATTTCTCTGCTGATCCGCCGCCCCCCCGGACGGGAGGCTTACCCCGGCGATGTTTTCTATCTGCACAGCCGTCTTTTGGAGCGTGCCGCCCAAATGTCCCCGGAGAAAGGCGGCGGCAGCTTGACCGCCCTGCCCATTATCGAGACTCAGGCCGGTGACGTATCCGCCTACATTCCCACCAATGTCATTTCCATCACCGACGGCCAGATTTTCCTGGAAACCGAGCTGTTCAACGCCGGTATTATGCCTGCGGTAAACCCGGGTATTTCCGTTTCCCGTGTTGGCGGTGATGCTCAGATCAAGGCTATGAAGAAGGTGGCCGGCTCATTGAAGCTGCTGTACTCTCAGTACCGTGAGCTGCAGAGCTTCGCCCAGTTTGGCTCCGACCTGGATGCGGACACCAAGGCCCGTCTTGCTCTGGGCGAACGAATCGTGGCGGTGCTGAAGCAGCGGAACAACGCTCCAGTTGAGGTTGCCCATCAGGTCTGCATTCTCTACGCCGTGACCAAGGGTTATCTGAAGGATATCGCTGTGGAGAAAATCCCCGAATTCGAACAGCGGCTGTATGAGTTCATGGACGGCCGTAACGATGATGTGCTTACCGCCATCCGCACCACCGGCAAGCTGGAGCCTGAAACTGAAACTGCGTTGCAGACTGCCCTGAACGCACTGCTTAAGGAATTTACCGCACCCGAATAAGGAAGGAGGAACACCATGGCTGGCGTTTCCACCAAGGAAATCAAAAATCGCATCCGCAGTATGGAATCTACCAAACAGATCACAAAGGCCATGGAAATGGTGGCCGCCTCCAAGCTGCGTCATGCCCAGGCTCGGGTGACAAATTCCCGTCCCTACTTTGAAATCCTGCACGCCACAATCATAGACATTGTGGATTCCAATTCAGATTTTTCCTCACCGTATCTTGTGAAACGGGACGTGAAAAAGTCCCTGTATATCGTCATCGCCGGCGACCGCGGTCTTGCCGGTGGCTACAACAGCAATATTTTGAAGCTGGTGGAATCGGAGCTTTCTGATAAAAATGCCGTGGTCCTGCCCATCGGAAAAAAAGCCTTGGATTTCTTCCGCAGCCGAAAAACTGAGCTTCTGACAGAAATGTATGCCGAAGCCGCTGCCATATCCATCGGCGACTGCTTCTCCATTGCCAAGCAGCTGTCCAAGGCCTACTGTAACGGCGAATTTGACGAAATCATCATCGGCTATACCGATTTCATTTCTGTGCTTTCCCAGTCTCCCGCCACCTTGCGGCTGCTTCCCATGCTGCAAAGTGCCGGTGAAAAAAAGCATTCCGACATCGTCTATGAGCCGGGCTGTGAAGAGGTCTTTGCGGCCATCGTCCCGGAATATTTGGGCGGTATTCTTTACGGTGCTCTTTGCGAGAGCCGAGCTGCCGAGCAAGCCGCCCGACGTACCGCCATGGACGCTGCCACGCAAAACGCTGAGGAAATGATTGCAGACCTGAGCCTGAAATTCAATCAGGCCCGGCAGGCTGCCATCACCCAGGAGATCACAGAGATCGTCGCTGGTTCTTAATCTGCTATGCTGTCATTCCTAGTCAGTGCTCACACTGACTAGGAATGACCCAAAACCTTAGGGGATTGCCACGCTGGCACAAATGTCAGCTCGCAATGACCTCAATGATAAGGAGTTGAATCCTATGGCTAACAACAAAGGAACCGTGATCCAGGTTATGGGTCCTGTTCTGGATATCCGCTTTGCTCACGGCAATCTTCCCCAGCTGCTGTCTGCCATTGAAGTCCCTCAGGGCGACCACACCATCGTAGCCGAGGTTGCCCAGCACATTGGTGACAACGTGGTTCGCTGCATCGCCATGTCCTCCACCGACGGTCTGTGCCGCGGTACGGAAGCTATTGACACTGGCAACGCCATCCGGGTGCCCGTAGGCGAGGAATGTCTGGGTCGCGTCTTTAATCTGCTGGGACAGCCCATTGACAACAAGCCCCCGGTAGAGGGTGCAGAAAGCTGGCCCATCCACCGCAGTGCTCCCCCTTACGAAGAGCAGCAGCCCGCCACCGAGATTCTGGAGACCGGTATCAAGGTTATTGACCTGATCTGCCCCTACGCCAAGGGCGGTAAGATCGGTCTGTTTGGCGGTGCAGGTGTGGGCAAGACAGTTCTGATTCAGGAGCTGATCTACAATATCGCCACCGCCCACAACGGCTATTCCGTTTTTACCGGCGTCGGTGAGCGTACCCGTGAGGGTAACGACCTGTATAACGAAATGACCGAATCCGGTGTTATCAATAAGACCGCCATGGTCTTCGGTCAGATGAACGAGCCTCCCGGAGCCCGTATGCGTGTAGGCCTTTCCGGCCTTACCATGGCGGAATACTTCCGGGATGTAAAGCATCAGGACGTTTTGCTGTTCATCGACAATATCTTCCGCTTTACCCAGGCCGGTTCCGAAGTTTCCGCCCTCTTGGGCCGTATGCCCTCTGCCGTTGGCTACCAGCCGACTCTGGCAACGGAAATGGGTGCTTTGCAGGAGCGTATCACCTCCACCAAAAACGGTTCTATCACCTCTGTTCAGGCTGTTTACGTGCCGGCTGACGACCTGACCGACCCGGCTCCTGCCACCACCTTTGCCCATCTGGATGCTACCACCGTTCTGGATCGCGGCATCGCTTCTCTGGGTATTTATCCTGCCGTTGACCCCCTGGACTCCACCTCCCGGATTCTGTCTGCGGAGATTTTGGGCCGTGAGCATTACGAGACCGCCCGTGCTGTACAGAATATTCTTCAGCGGTACAAAGAACTGCAGGACATCATCGCCATCATGGGTATGGATGAGCTTTCCGAGGAAGACAAGATCACCGTTAACCGGGCCCGTAAGGTCCAGCGGTTCCTGAGCCAGCCCTTCCATGTTGCCGAGCAGTTCACCGGCTATATTGGCAAGTATGTGCCTTTGAAGGATACCATCCGCTCCTTTAAAGAGATCATTGAAGGCAAGCACGACCAGATCCCCGAGTCCTACTTCCTCTATGCCGGCTCCATCGACGAGGTTGTGGAAAAATTCAAGGGCGGTGAGGGCAAATGACCGACTTCTCCTTGAGGATCGTCACCCCCGATGGGGTCTGCTATGACGGAATGGCACAGCAGCTAACCGTTCGCAGCACCACCGGCGACATCGGCATTCTGGCCGGCCACATCAACTGCGTAGCTCCTTTGGGCATGGGCCGAGCCACGGTGGTCATTGACGGTCAGAAACGCTATGCCGCCTGCATCGGTGGTATGCTCAGCGTGGTGGACGGCAAAGTGACCTTAGTCCCTACCACCTTTGAGTGGGCTGACCAGATCGACGCCCAGCGTGCGGAACGGTCTTATCAAAAGGCCCGGGATATTCTCAGCCGTAAGGATGCCACCAACACCGACATCAAGCTGGCAGAGGCCCGGCTTCGCCGTGCCCTGGTTCGTAAAAGCGTAGCTGCCTCAAAATAGTCAAAACCTCCGGCTAAGCCGGAGGCTTGATTAAGCCCTAGAAGGGCATTTTACAGACGATTGCCCCTAAAGGGGCCCCGAATGGTTTGCCGACCGCATTCCTTTCTCGGGCCGCCCCTTA
>SVLM01000026.1 GCA_015067945.1 Oscillospiraceae bacterium | reverse complement strand
ATACGATATGGTATTGACATCTCCACGTCGTATGGTCTAAACTATTTATGTCTTTTTCTTTCACGATTAAGACCTCCTCATTATTGTAGTTGTGTGGTCGGCAAACCACTTCTACTATAATGGGGAGCTTTTTTCTTGTCTACTTTACTCCTCGCTAGAAGCTATTTTTTTGCCACCGGCAGAGCCGGTGGTTAACTTTGGTCAACCAATACTAACACAAGCGGTGTGGGAAACCACACCGCTTGTGTTCACATTTTTATAACTGCCGCTCAAGGGGCGTCGGATACATGCGTTCTCCGGGTTAGAATATCCATCGTCGCGGACCAATAGGCCAAATACTTGCGGTGCAGTTCTTGTTCCTTTTCCTTGTCTCCGGCATTTCCGTAACAAACTGCCAGATCACACAGCACCTCCACCGTCCGGGAATTGTTTTCGCCATAAACTTTGCAATAAAGGTCATAGGTTTTTTGCATCCATTCCAGTGCTTCCCGGTGGCGTTCCAGCTTACTGTAGCTCTTTGCAAGACCGTGTGCTGCCGACAATGTATCCGCGTATTCTTCGCCGAGAGCACCGCAATGCAGGCCGGATAATTTTTCCTCTCGCTCCTCCAGTGCCTTCAGCCGCTCAGTGATCTGATCCCGTTTTTCCGTGATCGCATTTAACTGATCCTGCATAATAACCCCTCCTTACCTTTTTGCGTCCAATTTTTGTTATTATAGCATCTGCAAGCTATCTGCACAACAGTTTTTCACAAAACCGTTATTTTGCACTTAACTTATGGCGGTATTTATGCTATACTGGGCTCAGCGATTCTCTATGACAGAAATACTTTCCTCTTGAGGCGATACCATGAAGATCATCGACATTCACACCCATATTTACCCTCCCGAGGTTGCCCAAAAGGCCACCGACAGCATTCGGGATTTCTACGAGATTCATCAGGGCAGCATGGACGGCACGGCCGATTTGCTGCTTGAACGCAGCCGTCAGGCAGGCATTACCCAAAATGTGATCCTTCCGGTGGCCATCACCGCCAACCGGGTACAGAAAATCAACGATTTTATCCACCGGCAGGCATCGGAGAATCCCTGCTTTATCCCCTTTGGTACGGTGCATGCCGCCATGGAGGACATCAGCGGCGAAACGGAGCGGCTGCTGGGCATGGGTATGCGGGGCATCAAGCTGCATCCGGATTGCTCCCGGTTTGCCATTGACGATGAGCGGCTGTTTCCCATGTACGAAACAATTCAAGGCAAAATTCCCATTCTCCTGCACATGGGTGACAAACGCTACGGCTACTCCCACCCGGAAAAGCTGCGGCATATTCTGGAGCTTTTTCCAAATCTGACCGCCATTGCCGCCCATTTCGGCGGCTACACCATGTACGAAACTGCCTGCGACATTCTGAAGGATACCCATTGCATCATGGACATTTCCAGCTCCCTGATGTTCATGGGGGAAGGCGTGGCGGAGCATTACATTAACCTTTACGGAGCGGAGCGGCTGGCCTACGGCACAGACTACCCCCTCTGGGATCCGGTGGAGGAAGTGCAACGTTTCCTTTCCTTAGACCTCACCGCCGACCAATTCGAGCAAATCGCCCACAAGACTGCGGAACGCTTGTTCAATCTATAACGAATTTCTGTAGGAGAGGGTCTTGACCCTCCCAAAAAGTTCTCCCTATGTCACAGTAAAAGGGAGGGTCAAGACCCTCCCCTACAGATTCTTTCGATATTTTCCCAAAGCGAGGTAATCCTATGCGTAAAAAATGTGTCATTTGCGGCATTGAGTTGGACGAAACCGTTACCGTCTGTCCCAAGTGCGGCACGAAAAATCCCACAGAAAATCCCGAATTTCAGGTAATTCC
Source organism: Oscillospiraceae bacterium (assembly GCA_015067945.1). GTDB lineage: Bacteria > Bacillota > Clostridia > Oscillospirales > Oscillospiraceae > Faecousia. The sequence goes on along the minus strand of SVLM01000026.1, from coordinate 25,503 downwards.
CAAACAAACGCCAGCCGTTTCCAAAAAAGCAAACCGGAAAGCATTGCCTTTCCTTCTTGGCGGTGCGGCGGTGGTGATCGTGGCCGTGGCGGTTCTTGTGATCACCCTGATGGGCGGCATCCCCGAGTCTGCCCCTAGCCCGGCACCTACCCTTATTGACAATTGTCTGGCCCTAATGAACGGCAATTTAGATGTGCTGGAACAAATGGCGCCGGATGAATACTGGGAATTTTTGGCACAGTATCCGTTCATGAAGACGAAGGACGAATATTTGGCCATGCGGAAAGAAGACTATACCAAATATTTTAACGATCGCGACAAACAGTATAGCTCCTTCAAAGTAACTGGCGAAATCATCTCCGAAGCCGACATGAACGAAAAAACGCTGCAAGAAACCGCCAAAACACTATTTTCCTACTACGGTATTTCCGAAATCTCCGTTACTTCCGGCAAGGAGTTGACTGTCCAATGGGCAGTTACCACCTCCGATGAAAGCTGGAAAACACCTCCCGAGGTGCTCTCCGCTGTAGAAATCGACGGGGTTTGGTACTTAGTTTACCACACAGATGACGGTAACTATTTAGAGCTGGATTTTTATAAATTCAGCAAGTACGTGGAAAATGGTTTTGTACAATAACCATCGGCAGGGCGCATATGCGCCCTGCTTTGTATATTCCAGGCAACTTGTAGGGGAGGGTCTTGACCCTCCCAAAAAGTTCTCCCTATATCACAGTAAAAGGGAGGGTCAAGACCCTCCCCTACAGATTCTTTCGATCAATTCCAGCAAAAAGGAACCATCTTGTGATGGTTCCTTTTTGTTATTTTACTTACCAACCTTGACACGCCAGCCCATTTCGTCGGGCAGCTTACCGGTCTGGATACCGGTGATGGTATCGTACAGCTTTTGGCTCAATTCACCGATCTGGCCGCCGTTGATGGTCATAACCTCGTCCTGATACCGCAACTTGCCAACGGGAGAAATCACCGCAGCGGTGCCGGTACCGAAAACTTCCTCCAAAGTGCCGTTCTTCTGAGCGGTGAGTAGTTCCTCGGCAGAGATCTTCCGTTCCTCCACCTCGTAGCCCCAGGCCTTGCAGAGCTGGATGGTGGAATCCCGGGTAATACCAGGCAGGATAGAGCCGTTGAGGGAAGGCGTGACCACCTTACCGGCGATCTTGAAGAAGATGTTCATCGCACCCACTTCTTCGATATACTTCCGCTCCACGCCGTCCAGCCACAGCACCTGGGAATAACCGGCGTCGTGAGCCTTCTTTTGAGCAATCAGGGATGCAGCGTAGTTACCGCCGGTCTTGGCAAATCCAATGCCGCCCCGAACCGCACGGACAAACTCGTCCTCGATCCAAATGCCCACGGGAGCCAGACCGCTTTCGTAGTAAGCACCGCTGGGGGACAGAATGACCATAAAGAGGTAGGTCTTGGAGGGAGCAACGCCCAAAAATTCATCGGTAGCGATGATGAAGGGGCGGATGTACAGCGAAGTGCCCGGCTCGGTGGGGATCCAATCCCGATCCACATCCACCACGGCACTGACGGCCTGAACGAAATCCTCCACGGGAATCTGGGGGATCACCAGACGGTCGTTGGTGTTGTTGGTACGCTTGGCGTTCATGTCCGGGCGGAACAGATACACATTGCCGTCGGGATTCTTGTAGGCCTTCAGGCCCTCAAACATTTCCTGACCGTAGTGGTAGACCATGGCAGCAGGAGACAGGGAAATATTGTGGAACGGCTCGATCCGGGGATCGTGCCAGCCCTTACCCTCGGTATAGTTCATGATAAACATATGATCCGTAAAAATTTTACCGAAGCCCAGCTTCTGACCGGGAACTGGCTTTGCCTTGGGGGTTTCGGTTTTGATGATCTTAATATCCAGCATGGGTATCATCCTTTCCCTTAGTAGTCATAGCCAAGCTGCAGGGCCTGGCAGTTCACTTCAATGAGGTTTGCTTTCTTCGCAGGGATAAAGGCCTCCAAAGTTTCCTTGTTACCCTCATAGGCAACATCGGAAATTTCCTTCAGCACCTTGCCGGTGAGGATCATGTTGGCCAAAGTGGCAAAGCCGGCATCCTTGGCCATCTGGGTGGCAGGAATGTAGAACACTTCCACATCCGTCCGCTCGACCTTGGCATCGATCAAAGTAGAATCGATGATGATCTTGCCGCCCGGAGCCACGGTATCCACAAACTTCTGCAAGGAAGGCAGGTTCATAGCCACCAGCACGTCGGGAGTGGTAATGATAGGAGAGCCGACAGGCATATCCGACAGAATCACGGAGCAGTTGGCGGTGCCGCCACGCATCTCCGGGCCGTAAGAGGGCAGCCAGGAGACCTGCTTATTCTGCACCAGACCCTTGTAGGCCAGGAATTTGCCGGCAAACAGAACGCCCTGTCCGCCGAAGCCGGCGATCAAAATTTGGGTGGTTTTCATTTGGCCTCCTCCTTCCCGGCAGAGCGATCCTTGTAAACGCCGATGGGATAGTAAGGCAGCATATCGCTTTCCACCCACTCCAGAGCCTTCTGAGGTGTCATGCCCCAGTTGGTCGGACAAGCGGAAACAACCTCAACCAAACTAAAGCCCTTGCCGTTTATCTGATTTTCAAAGGCCTTCTTGATGGCTTTTCTTGCCTGGTTGACATTCTTTACGTTGTTCACGGCCACACGGGCGATGTACTCCGGGCCTTCCAGAGTGGACAGCATCTCGCAAACCTTGATGGGCCAGCCGCAGTGGTTCACATCACGGCCATAAGGAGAGGTCTGGGTGACCTGACCGGGAAGGCTAGTGGGAGCCATCTGACCGCCGGTCATGCCATAGATGGCATTGTTGACGAAAATGATGGTGATATTTTCGTTTCTGGCGGCGGCGTGGACCGTTTCTGCCATACCGATGGATGCCAGATCGCCGTCGCCCTGATAAGTAAAGACGATGTTATCAGGCTTGCAACGCTTGATGCCGGTGGCGGTAGCCGGAGCACGGCCGTGGGCCGCCTCGATCATATCGCAGGCAAAGTAGTCGTAAGCCATAACCGCACAGCCAACGGGAGCGACACCGATGGTCTTGCCCTCGATGCCCAAATCGTCAATAGCCTGGGCCACCAGCCGGTGGATAATGCCGTGGGGGCAGCCGGGACAGTAATGGAGCACCGCATCGGTCAGTGCCTTGGGTTTTTCAAAAACAACAGCCATGGTTACTCTCCTTTCTGTGCCTTGCGAATGGAATCCAGCACCTGCTCGGGACTAGGGATCATGCCGCCGGCTCGGTTGCACAGCGTTACGGGACGCTTGCACTCGGTGGCAAGCCGCACGTCCTCGATCATCTGACCCATGTTCAGCTCCACAGAAATGAAGCTCTTAACCTTATCAGCAGCGGCCTTCAGCGGTTTTACGGGGAAGGGCCACAGGGTGATGGGGCGGATCAGACCGACCTTGATGCCCTCGGCTCTTGCGGCCACGATGGCATTTTTCGCCACACGGGACGCAATACCGAAGGCAACCACGCAGATTTCTGCGTCCTCCATCATGTACTCCTCCCACATAGGCTCGTTTTCTTCCACGATCTTGTAACGCTCGTAGCGTTCAAAATTCTTCTTTTCCAGCTCATCAGGCTTTAAGTACAGAGAATTGACGATATTGTGCTTCCGCTTGCCCTCCGTACCGGTCAGGGCCCAGGGCTTTTCGTAGGTTTCAATCTCCGCATCCTCGAAGGAGATGGGCTCCATCATCTGTCCGATGGTGCCATCGGCCAGGATCATGGCGGTCATCAGGTACTTATCCGCCAGATTGAAGCCCTTGATGGTCAGGCTGGCCATTTCCTGCACAGAAGCAGGAGCCAGAACGATCATCCGGTAGTCGCCGTGACCGCCGCCCTTAGTAGCCTGAAAATAGTCGGACTGGGAAGGCTGGATACCGCCCAGACCCGGGCCGCCACGCTGGACGTTAACCACCAGTGCGGGCACATCGGAGCCGGCGATATAGCTCAGACCCTCGGCCTTCAGGGAAATTCCGGGGCTGGAGGAAGAGGTCATAACGCGGGTGCCGGTAGCAGCCGCACCGTAGACCATGTTGATGGAAGCAATCTCGCTTTCCGCCTGCAAAAATACACCGCCGATTTTGGGCATTTTCTTTGCCATGTAGGCTGCGATTTCCGTCTGGGGCGTGATGGGATAGCCGAAGTAATGGCGGCAGCCTGCCCGAATGGCGGCCTCCGCAATGGCTTCGTTACCCTTCATAAGTACACGTTCTGCCATTTATGTTTCCTCCTTACTTTTCTACGGTGATGATGCAATCCGGACACATGGTTGCACAGAATGCACAACCCACGCACTTTTCCGGATCGGTCAAAACCGCAGGAGAATAGCCTTTCTTGTTGATCTTGCCGGTATCAATGACCAGCAGACCCTTGTTGCAGGCGTTGACGCACAGGCCGCAGCCCTTGCAAAGATCGGTTTGAAATGTAAGCTTTGCCATAAAATTTCCTCCTTGGGTCTTTATCCCCACAGAGGTCGGTTGCCCGGCTTCTGGGTTGGTAGATCGAAATATTTTTCCTGGAGCTGCATGGGCAGCACCGGGGCGATTTCCTGTGGCAGCTTTTCCGCCACAGCAGCTTCGGCGGTGGTTGCGAACACCGGCAGGCCGGTGATTTGGGACAGCTTTTTTATGTATTCGATGGATGCCATCACCGTTTCCGGTGTGGTTTCGCTGCCAAGATTGGAATTGTTGATGATGTCGGTGAATTTCAGACCGCAGGCGGCTTCGATCTCCGCCATAACCTCCACAGATTCCTCCGGTGTCCGGGTCAGGGGGCGGTAGCAGTTGGCGACGAAGACCATGCGGTAGTTGTTTTCTTCCAAAATCGCAGGCACATAGCGGCCCAGGGCGTAAGCACCCCGGTCATCACCTCCGATGTCCATAATGGCGTAGGTTTTGTGATCCGTCACCAGCTTGTAAGCCTCGGCAGGCAGGGCGGGCAGATCCACATTGGTATTGGCAAACTGGGGAGAGATCAACTCCACACCGGCTTGCTCCAGGATTGCCGCACTGTCTTTCGTGCGAAAGTAGGGATTGACGATATCCAAATCCGCGATACACACTTTCTTTCCCTCTTTCGCCAAAGCAAGGGCGTAATTCACGGCGATATTGGTCTTGCCGCTGCCGTAGTGACCGGCAAAAAGCGTCAGGCGTTTGTGCTCCATAGCAGTCTCTCCTTACAGCTTCTTGCGAATGATCTTTCCGCTCACTGTCTTGGGCAGGGATTCCTTAAATTCCACAATACGGGGGTACTTATAGGGTGCTGTGCGGGATTTGACATACTCCTGAATCTGCTTTTTCAGCTCGTCGCTGCCCTTGAAGCCCTTGACCAGCACCACGCTGGCCTTAACCACCTGGCCGCGAACCTCATCGGGAGCAGCAGACACGCCGCACTCCAGAACATAGGGTAGCTCCATGATGACATTTTCGATTTCAAAGGGTCCGATCCGGTAGCCGGAGGACTTGATCACATCGTCCGCACGGCCCACATACCAGAAGAAGCCGTCCTCGTCCTTCCATGCCAGGTCGCCGGTATGATAGTAACCCTCACGCCAGGTTTCCTTGGTGACCTCCTCGTTGCCCTCGTAGCCGTAGCTCAGGCCGCAAGGCATGCCGTCGGCAATGCGAATACAAACCTCGCCGGATTCACCGGGTTCCACCTCGTTGCCGTCGATGTCCAACAAATGCACATCGTACAGAGGTACGGGCTTGCCCATAGAGCCGATCTTGTGGCTGTCGCCGGTGAGATTGCCAATGATGAGGGTGCTTTCGGACTGACCGAAGCCTTCCATGATCTGCAGGCCGGTGGCCTTCTCGAACTGGCGGAACACCTCGGGATTCAGTGCCTCGCCGGCGATGGATGCGTGCTCGATGGAAGATAGGTCGAAGCGGCTCAAATCCTGCTTGATGAGCATCCGGTACATAGTCGGCGGTGCACAGAAGGTGGTGATTCTGTACTTGGCAAACAGGGGGAGGATCTTCTCCGCATCGAATCGGTCAAAGTCGTAGGCGAACACCGCCGCCTCGCAGAGCCACTGGCCGTAGAGCTTGCCCCAAAGAGCCTTCGCCCAGCCGGTGTCGGAAATGGTCAGGTGCAGGCCGTCGGGGTTCACTCGGTGCCAGTATTTTGCGGTAATAAAATGACCCAGAGGGTACTTGTAATTGTGAGCTGCCAGCTTGGGATAGCCGGAGGTGCCGGAGGTGAAGAACATGAGCATGGGATCGCTGCCGCAGGGAGCATCCTCTGCTCTGGCGAAGCGGCTGGAGTACATGGGGTACTCCTCATTAAAGTCGTGCCAGCCTTCCCGGCTGCCGCCCACCATGATCTTATATTCCAGATTAGGACTCTTGGCTGCCGCCTCGTCCACCGCATCGGCCACGTTGCCGTCCGCCGTGCAGAGGATCGCTTTCACGTTGCCGGCGGCAAAGCGGTACGTAAAGTCCTTCTCCAGCAGCTGGTTGGTGGCGGGAATGGCGATGGCACCCAGCTTATGCAGGCCCAAAATGGCGAACCAGAACTGATAGTGCCGCTTGAGCACCAGCATGACCCGGTCACCCCGCTTGATGCCCAAAGACTTGAAATAGTTGGCTGCCCGGGCGGATTCCTTTTTCATATCCTGGAAAGTAAACCGACGCTCGGTGCCGTCCTCGGACAGATGGAGCATGGCCAGCTTTTCCGGCTGATTCCGACCCAACTCGTCCACGATATCGAAAGCGAAGTTGAACTTCTCCTGGTTCTGGAAATCGATGGCGGTGAGCTTTCCGTCTTCCACGGTGGGGTTGATGAAATTGCGGTAAATCCGACGCTTTTTGTCGGGTGTCTGCGGCTTGGCTGCAGGGGTGGCAACCACCATGGCCTGCTCGCCCTCACGGGCAGCGGAATTGCTCAGGACAATGGCGTAAAACGCACAATCCTCACCGCCCACAGCAATCATGCCGTGGGGCGTGCCGGAATCGTAGTAAATACAGTCGCCGGCGTTCAGAATTTCCGTATGGCCGCCAATCTGGATCTTCATCTGACCCCGGATGACGATATCGCACTCCTGACCCTCGTGGGTCACCAGCTCGATATCCTCCTGCTCGGCATCCGGACGGTAAGCAATCTCCATGTAAAGGGGCAGGGCAATACGGTTGCGGAAACCGGAGGCCAGGTTGAAGCCCACCATGTGGTGTGCCTCCTCGATCCGCTGACCCTCACCCTTCCGGGTCAGGGCGTAGCCACGCAGCTTGGGGCTATGACCTTCCAAAAGGTCGCCCATGTCAACACCGAAGCTTAAGGTACAGCGGTACAGGAAGGCAATGCTCAAATTCCGCTGACCTGCCTCGCAGGCAATATATTCTTCTACACTCAGATCGGTGCGGCGGGCCATTTCTTCCACAGAAAAGCCGTGAACCTCACGGAGCTCCCGTATTCTGCCAGCCACTTCCTGGATCTTCAGATCCACGCCGGTCATTGCTTGATTCATAAATTCCACCTCGTAAACATAAAAGCTCGTCTCAAAGACCTGTGCTTTGAGACGAGCTGTGAAACACATACCCGCGGTACCACTCAAATTGCGGCTTTTCGCCGCCACTTATCTTAGCACTAACGCTGCTGAAACGGGAGAGGTCTACTGGCAACTGCGTTCTTCTCTCCGGCTCGGGAGCGACAAACATTCCCTTTCACCATGGCTCGCACCAACCGCCAATTCTCTGAGGTGAACTGAAGAAGGTTTCTCTCCGTCCTGACCTTTCTATGAACAAGATAATACCACTTAAAGCAAGGATTGTCAATACGAAAAGTATTTGCTGTACGGCTAATTGTAACTAGCCAGAGGACACCAAGCCTTCCCGCTGGGGTAGATGCGGTTCTGTAGGGGAGGGTCTTGACCCTCCCGCAAAACATTGTACCATCATCGATGGGAGGGTCAAGACCCTCCCCTACAAGTCCTATCGAAGGTAGATGTAGGGGCGTGGTGCTCCGCGCAGCGAATCTAAAATCTCAATGCTTGCCGGTGGCAAGCATACCGCAATTGTTCACGAATCGCCCGCAAGGCCTTCTCCTCAAGGAGAAGCCTTTTTTACAGCTTATTGCGAATAATCTTACCGCTGATGGTCTTTGGCAGGCTGTCCCGGAATTCCACGATCCGGGGATACTTATAAGGTGCGGTATGCTGCTTAACGTAGCTTTGGATCTCCTTTTTCAGCTCCTCCGTACCCTCCACACCGGGTACCAGCACGATGCAGGCCTTGACCACCTGACCGCGAACCTCATCCGGGGCGGCACAGACGCCGCACTCCAAAACATAGGGCAGCTCCATAATGGTAGATTCGATTTCAAAGGGTCCGATCCGGTAGCCGGAGGACTTGATCACATCGTCCGCACGGCCCACATACCAGAAATATCCGTCCTCGTCACGCCATGCCAGATCGCCGGTGTGATACATGCCGTCATGCCACACCGCATCGGTAGCCTCCGGATTCCGGTAGTAGCCCATAAACACGCCGCAGGTAGGCTTGGGGTCGGTACGGATGACAATCTCGCCGTTGATACCGTCGGCAACGGGGTTGCCGTCACTGTCCACCAGATCGATGCCGTAGCCGGGTACGGGCTTGCCCATTGCACCGGGTTTCAGCTGGGTGCCCACCAGATTGGCAATACCCAGAGTCATCTCCGTCTGGCCGAAGCCTTCGGCAATTCGCAGGCCGGTGGCCTTTTCGAACTGATGGAACACCTCCGGATTCAGTGCCTCGCCGGCGGTGGTGGCGTGGTGGATGGAAGAAAGGTCAAAACGGCTCAAGTCCTGCTTGATGAGCATCCGGTACATGGTCGGCGGAGCACAGAATGTGGTAATATTGTACTTTGCAAACATGGGCAGGATCTTCTCTGCATCGAAGCGGTCAAAGTCGTAGACAAACACTGCACCCTCGCAGAGCCACTGGCCGTAGAGCTTACCCCAAAGTGCCTTGCCCCAGCCGGTTTCGGAAATGGTAAAGTGCAGACCGTCCGGCTCGCACATATGCCAGTATTTGGCCGTGGCGTAATGGCCCAGGGCGTACTTGTAGCTGTGCATGGCCATCTTGGGATAGCCGGTGGTGCCGGAGGTGAAGAGCATCAGCATGGGATCGCTGCCACAGGGGGCATCCGCAGTCCGCTCGTAGCGGCGGCTGAAAAGACCGTACTCTTCATCGAAATTATGCCAGCCCTCCCGGTCGCCGCCAACCAAGACCTTCAGCAGATTGACCCCCAGCTCGGCCTCCGCCAATTCCGCCTGATGAGCCGTATCGCCATCGGCGGTGCAAAGGATGGCCTTTACATCGGCAGCCTTAAAGCGGTAAGTAAAGTCATGGGCTACCAGCTGATTGGTGGCCGGAATGGCGATGGCACCCAGCTTGTGCAGGCCCAGAATGGCGAACCAGAACTGATAGTGCCGCTTGAGCACCAGCATGACCCGATCGCCTCGCTTGATGCCCAGGGATTTAAAGTAATTGGCACTCTGGGAGGATGCGTCCTTGATATCCTTAAAGGTAAACCGCCGTTCGGTCATGTCGTTGGCAACATGGAACATGGCCAGCTTATCCGGGTCTCTGCGGGCGATGGCGTCGACAGTGTCGAAGGCAAAGTTATATTCCTCCGCACCGGCAAAATCGATACCCTGCAAGGCACCCATTTCATCTTCCCGGGCGTGGATAAACTTCTGGCACAAAAGCTTTGCGTCCTTGCCGGACTGGCTCTGACCGATGAAAAGAGGCTGGTCGGTGGTATCGGAGGCCATGATCATGGACAGGAACACGCAGTCCTGACCGTCGATGGCAATCATGCCGTGGGGCGTGGAGGATTTGTAGAAAACCGAATCGCCCTCCCGGAGGACTTCCTCGTGATCGCCAATTTTGATCCGCATAGCACCCTTGATCACCAGGTTGAACTCCTGACCGGCGTGGGTGGTAGTGTGAATGGGCTTATCCTGCAGGTCGGCAGAATACTGATAGGTAACCCAATAAGGCGTGGCCAGCTTTTTCCGGAACATGGGAGCCATATCCTGAATGGTGATGCCATCCTCGCTGGCGGTGACCATGCCCTTGCCCCGGCGGGTTACGGTGTAACCGGACAGACGGGCAGAATGACCCTCCAGCAGAACCGTAATCTCCACACCAAAAACCTTGGCACACTTATGCAGAAAGGTAAAGGGCAGATCCACCGTTCCGGTTTCGTACAGCTTATATTCCGCTTCGGACACTTCGGTGAGCTCAGCCATTTTCTGCATGCTGTGACCCAGAATCTCCCGCATATCCCGAATACGGGCGGCGATCTCCATCAATTGATTGGCAGGATTCAGATTTTCCATAGATATCATCCTTTCCGAAAAACAAAAACTCGTCTCAAGAAATCTTGAGACGAGCAAAATCTACCCGCGGTACCACTCAAATTGCGGCCAAAAGCCGCCACTTCACGTTCCAACAAACGCTATCCCTTAACGCGGGCAGACGGAAGAACCTGAAGCACAGCTTTCGGCTCTTCGGCTCGGAAGTGATGGGTACGCAGGCAACGGGTTATCGTCTTTCACCAAGTAACGACTCTCTGAAAACCGTGTTTGCCGGACCGTCTTCGTCACAGCCTTTTCATATTGCCAATACTGTACCATGTGCGTGCAAAAAAGTCAAATGTTTTTTTGTGATATACAAATTTTTATTTTTCTGTTGACAAACAGGGACATTTGTGGTTAAATACCTATATTATATTATCAAAGACAATGACGGAAAATTCCCCTGAATCGGAAGCTTCAGAGAGCCGGCGGTTGGTGTGAGCCGGTGCGGAGGATTCCCGGGATCTGATTCCCGAGTTGGTTTTGTGAACGCCTTGTGTCAGTAATGAAACCCGGCTGCCCCCGTTACGGGCTGGGACTTGTTGGAGTCCGAGAGTGATTTTCCCCTTGGGAAAATAATCAGGGTGGTACCGCGAATGTATATTCGTCCCTGAGGTTGCAAACGCGACCTCAGGGCTTTTTTGTTCCCTCCCCCTGCCCAACCTACAAATATGCTGTCCTTGCGAGCCCTGCACCCACCTACGATAGGATTCGTAGGGGAGGGTCTTGACCCTCCCAAAATCTGTCATATATTTTGTTGCCATGCGGCTGCGCCGCACGGGAGGGTCAAGACCCTCCCCTACATTCCCCCTCAAGCCGACCCCCGTAATTTTCCATTTTCAATTTCCCAAAAAGGAGCAACCGACTATGAAAAAGATCCGCATCAGTGATATAACCATGAAGCAGGCAGCCGAAGGCTTTGCCCTGTCCTTTAAGGAAAAAATCGAACTATCCAAGCTTCTGGACCGCCTGGGCGTGGATCTGATCGAACTGGAGGGTATCTCCAATCCCAGAATCGACGGTCTGCGGATCAAGTCCATCGCCGCCGCTGTCAGCAGCAGCTGTGTGGCGGTGCCGGTGCAGCTGGACAGCGATATTTCCCCCGTCTGGAACGCTTTGCAGACCGCCCGGCACCCCCGGCTGCAGGTCTGTGCTCCGGTGAGCTCCGTGCAGATGGAGTATCTGTTCCACAAGAAGCCGGAGGCCATGCTTTCCGCTATCGAACGCACGGTTTCTGCCTGCAAGGCGGTCTGTGATGATGTGGAATTTGTCGCAGACGATGCCACCCGCAGTGAGCCTGCCTTCCTGAGTAAGGCTCTGCAGACCGCGATCGATGCCGGTGCCACCACCGTTACCCTCTGCGACACCGCAGGCACCATGCTGGGGGCGGAATTTGCCGCCTTTATTCAGGCTCAGTACAACAATCTGCCCGGCTTGGAAGCTGTGACTCTGGGCATTTCCAGCGTCAACACCCTTTCCATGGCCGATGCCTGTGCCATTGCCGCCATCGCTGCCGGAGCCGGTGAGATCAAGGCCGCCGCCTATCCTCTGGGCAGTGCCAATCTTTCCAACATCGCCCGTCTGCTGGCCGCAAAGGGCGATATGCTGGATGCTACCTGCGGCGTGCATATCACCCAAATCAGCCGGATCGTGGATCAGATTGCCTGGATGTGCCAGAGCGGCAAAACACCCACCCAGAGCGGCCCTGAGGAAGATACGGGCATTTATCTTTCCCGGCACGACGACATCACCGCCATCGCAAAAACAGCCCAGAATCTGGGCTACGACCTATCCGACGAGGATATTGCCAAGGTTTACGATGCCTTCCGACAGATTGTGGAGAAGAAAGACCGGGTCAGCACCAAGGAGCTGGATGCCATCATTGCATCGGCTGCCATGCAGGTGCCGTCCACCTATCAGCTGGACACCTATGTGGTCACCTCCGGCAACAACATTTCCGCCACCGCCCACATCAAACTTACCAAAAACGGCAAGACCATGGAGGGCGTGTGCATGGGAGACGGCTCCATTGACGCGGCATTTTTGGCCATTGAGAGAATCACCGGCTGCCACTACGAGCTGGACGATTTCCAGCTGCAGGCCGTTACCGAGGGCCGGGAGGCCATGGGTCAGACCGTGGTGAAGCTCCGTGCCGGCGGCAAGGTCTACTCCGGCAGAGGTATCTCCACCGATATCGTCGGTGCGGGCATCCGGGCCTACTTAAGTGCCCTGAACAAGATCGTTTATGAGGAGGCAGCTGAATGAAACTCTCCTTTTCCACCCGGGGTTGGCCCGGCTTAAGCTGGGAGGAAATGCTGGACACTGCATTGGACATGGGTTTTTCCGGCATTGAAGTCTACAACCTGCCAAAATTCGACCCCCTGCTTGACCGGGGCGGCCCTTTCCACAAGTATCAGTGTGCCGCCACCGTCCGTCAGCTTCGAGACAAGAAGCTGTCCATCCCCTGCTTCGATACCTCCTGCGATTTATCCACCGATCCCGACGCGGTGGCAACCATCGAGACACTGCTGGAGGTGGCATACAACACCCAAGTGCCCTACATCGTGGTCTGTGCCCTGCAGGAAAATGAATCTGCGGTCACGGAAAAACTGAGGCTTTTGCTGCCCAAGGCAGAGGAATTGGGCGTGACCATTCTTCTGAAAACCAGTGGCATCTATGCCGACACCGGCCGCCTGCGGAGCGTCCTGAATGAATTTGCCAGCGACCGGCTGGCGGCTCTGTGGGATGTGCACCACCCCTACCGGGATCATGCCGAAACCCCGGACACCACCATTAAAAATTTGGGCAGCTACATCTGCCATGTGCATCTTCGGGACTCCGATGACAATGGCGTTTACCAGCTCATCGGCGAGGGAACCATGCCCATCGACGATGTGATGCGGGCCTTATCCAGCGTCAATTACGACGGCTTTATCTCCCTGGAGTGGAAACCCCAGTGGCTGGAGGATCTGCAGGACCCCAGTGTAATCTTCCCCTACTTCGTTAACTTCATGAGCCGCTTCCACTCCACCCGGGATATGAAAAAATCCCTCTATTTCAACCACGACGGCAGCGGTCAGTACATCTGGAAAAAGGATGAGCTGATTGACCTGACCTTCTCTCAGGTTCTGGATCGGGTGGCAGAGGAATTCCCGGATCAATACTGCTTCAAGTACACCACTCTGGACTACACCCGTACCTATGCCCAATTCCGTGAGGATGTGGATCGGTTTGCCCGGGCGTTGGTATCTCTGGGCGTGAAGGCCGGGTCTAAAGTTGCGGTATGGGCCACCAATGTGCCTGCCTGGTACATCACCTTCTGGGCCGCCACCAAAATCGGTGCGGTGCTGGTTACCGTGAACACCGCCTACAAAATCCACGAGGCTGAATATCTGCTCCGGCAGTCCGACACCCATACACTGGTGATGATCGAGGACTGTCTGGACTCCAACTACAAGGCCATCATCAACGAGCTTTGCCCGGAAATTGCCAAAACCAAGGCGGGCGAACCTTTGCACTGCAAAAAGCTCCCCTTCCTGCGAAATGTCATCACCGTGGGCTTTCAGCAGCCCGGCAGCCTGACCTTTGACGAGGCCATGGCCCGGTATCCTCTGGTCAGTTCAGAAGCTGTAGCCCGGATGGCGGCCGCAGTGAAACCCAACGATGTGTGCAATATGCAGTACACCTCCGGCACCACCGGCTTCCCCAAGGGCGTTATGCTGACCCATTACAACGTGGTCAACAACGGCAAATGCATCGGCGACCGGATGGGTCTTTCCACCGCTGACCGGATGATGATTCAGGTGCCCATGTTCCACTGCTTTGGCATGGTGCTGTCCATGACATCCTCCATGACCCACGGTGCCACCCTTTGCCCCCTGCCCTATTTCTCTGCAAAATCCTCCCTTGCCTGCATCAATCAGGAGAAGATTACCTGCTTCAATGGCGTTCCCACCATGTTCATCGCCATGTTTAACCACCCGGACTACCGCTCCACGGACTTTTCCCATATGCGTACCGGTATTATGGCCGGTGCAGGCTGTCCGCCGGAGCTGATGCGTCGGGCAGCTCAACCGGATGAGATGAACATGACCGGCATTGTCAGCGTTTACGGACAGACCGAATCCGCTCCCGGCTCCACCATGTCCGCCTGGACGGATCCTCTGGATGTCCGCACCGACACCGTCGGCTACGCCTTCCCCCATGTGCGGTGCAAGATCGTAGACCCGGAAACCGGCGAGGAAGTAAGCGCCGGTGTCAACGGTGAATTCTGCTCCAAGGGCTACAACACCATGAAGGGCTACTACAAAATGCCCCAGGCCACCAAGGACACCGTGGACGCAGAAGGCTGGCTTCACTCCGGCGATCTGGCCTGCCGTGACGAGCAGGGCAATTACCGGATCACCGGCCGACTGAAGGATATGATCATCCGTGGCGGTGAGAACATCTACCCCAAGGAGATCGAAGAATTCATTTACACCCACCCGGCGGTCCGGGATGTTCAGGTCATCGGCGTGCCGGACAAAAAGTACGGTGAGGAGATTATGGCCTGCATTATTCTGAAAGAGCCCGGCTCTGTGACCGTGGAGGAAATGACGGACTTCATCAAGGCCAGCATGGCCCGGCACAAGGTGCCAAAGTACATTTCCTTTGTGGAAAGCTTCCCCATGAATGCAGCCGGAAAGATTCTTAAGTACAAAATGCGGCAGGATGCTGCTGCGGCTTTGGGTCTTGTAGGCGACGGAGCAGACACCGCCGGCCCTGGAACGTAACACCATATCTGTCATCCTGAGCGGAGGGCATGGCCCGAAGTCGAAGGATCCGTCCCCCATAAAAAAAACGGATTCTTCGACTCCACTTCGTTTCGCTCAGAATGACAAATCCCAGCACCGACTTTCCGGTGCTGGGATTTGTCTGTAGGGGAGGGTCTTGACCCTCCCACGAAACCTGTACAAAACGATAAGGGAGGGTCAAGACCCTCCCCTACGAATATTCCATTTCTTACTGAATCGGCTCAAAATCGGCGGCGCCGTGCTTGCACAGGGGGCAGACGATATCATCGGGCAGCTCCTCACCCTCATAGACCCAACCGCAGATCTTGCAGACATAGCCCTTCTTGCCGGCAGTTTCCGGCTTGGGCTTGACATTGTTCTGATAATAGGTATAGGTCATGGTCTCCTTGTCGGAAATCACCCGGGCCTCGGTAACAGAGCAGATGAACATACCGTGGGTGCCCAGATCCACATAGCTCTCCACCTTCAGGCTCATAAAGGAATTGATGTGCCGGGGCAGGAATCGCAGGCCGTTATCGGAACGCAGAACATCGATGCCCTGGAACTTATCCACCGTCCGGCCACTCTGGAAACCGAAATTCTGGAACACAGAGAAGGGTGCGGACACATCCAGACAGTTGACGTTCATCACGCCGGTTTGCTTGATCACATGGTGGGAATAATTCTGCTTATTGATGGTCACCGCCACCCGGTTGGGCGTGCTGGTCACCTGAGAGACGGTGTTGACGATCAGACCGTTGTCCTTGGTGCCGTCGTTGGAGGTCACCACATACAGACCGTAGCCGATGTTAAACAGTGCGGACAGGTCGTTCTTGTTGGCGGTTTCCTCATGCTGGGCCAAATAGTCCCGGCACAGCTCTTCGGCCATGGCGTCAACCTGCTTGCGGCTGTCCTCATTCAGTGCGGACAAAATCCGGACAGTGGTGTCGGTAAAGGTCAGATTCTTGCTGCCCTCCAGCATCTGACGCATGGCCTTGGCGGCCAGGGGTGCCCAGGAGCCATTCTCGATCAGGCCAATAGTGCGGTTTTGGAAGTTCCGCTCGGTCAGATGGTGGATGAACTCTTTCATAAAGGGAAACACATCGGCGTTGTAAGTGGTGGTAGCCAGCACCAGCTTGCCGTAGCGGAAGGCATCCTCCACAGCCTCAGCCATATCGGTGCGGGCCAGGTCGTGAATCACGATCTTGGGGCAGCCCTTTTCCCGGAGCTTCTGTGCCAGCAGCTCCACGGCGGCCTTGGTGTGGCCGTAAACGGAGGTGTAGGCGATGACCACGCCCTCGCTCTCCACATCATAGGAAGACCAAATGTTATAAAGATTCAGGTAGTAACCCAGGTTTTCCGTCAGCACCGGGCCATGCAAGGGGCAGATGATGGAAATATCCAGACCGGCCGCCTTCTTCAGCAGGGCCTGCACCTGAGGGCCATACTTGCCCACGATGCCGATGTAATACCGCCGTGCTTCGCAGGCCCAGTCCTCCTGAACATCCAAAGCACCAAATTTTCCGAAGCCATCTGCAGAAAACAGTACCTTATCATAGGAATCATATGTTACAATAACCTCAGGCCAGTGGACCATGGGTGCGGTGACGAAGGTCAGGGTGTGCTTGCCCAGGGACAAGGTATCCCCCTCGCCTACCACGATCCGCCGGTCGGCATAATCCTCGCCAAAGAAATTCTTCATCATCTGGAAAGCCTTGGCAGAGGCAACCACCGTAGCTTCGGGATAGACCTTCAGGAATTTATCCACATTGGCAGAGTGATCCGGCTCCATGTGCTGAACGATGAGATAATCCGGCTTCCGGCTGCCCAGGGTTTTCTGTATGTTATCCAGCCACTCGTGGGTGAAATGCTGATCCACGGTGTCCATAATGGCGATCTTCTCGTCCACAATGGCGTAGGAATTGTAGGCCATGCCGTTGGGCACAACATACTGACCCTCGAACAGGTCGACCTGATGGTCGTTTACGCCGATATATTTGATGTCATTGGTAATGGTCATAGTGCGGTCTCCTTAAGTATTTTGTTGTGATGCGAGTATACTGTAAATTTACAGTGCTTACTGTGACTTTATCACGGAATTGCCAGTCTATACATAATAAAATAAAATCAAAAAGAAAACAAGGGGTTTTATAATGTTTACAGAATCTGTTATTGCTATTTTCCTTCCGTTTTTAGGAACCGTATTGGGTGCCGCCTGCGTGTTTTTCATGAAAGGGAAAATGCACCGGAATGTGCAGCGGCTACTTTTGGGCTTTGCCGGGGGCGTTATGGTAGCCGCTTCCGTGTGGAGCCTGATCATCCCGGCCATGGAACAGTCCGAACACCTGGGCAAGCTTTCGTTTTTACCGGCCTTCATCGGAGTTTGGGGCGGATTTCTGTTCCTGCTGGGGCTGGATAAGCTGATCCCCCACCTGCACGTGGGCAGCAGCTGCCCGGAGGGCACAGCCTGCAATCTGGGAAAATCCACCATGATGGTGCTGGCAGTTGCCCTGCACAATCTGCCGGAGGGCATGGCTGTGGGCGTGGTGGTGGCAGGCTGGCTCAGCGGCAGCGAAACCATTTCCTTTGCCTCCGCTCTGGTGCTGAGCCTGGGTATTGCCCTGCAGAATCTGCCGGAGGGTGCGATCATCTCCATGCCGTTAAAATCCAACGGGATGCCCCGACGCAGAGCCTTTGGCTACGGCGTGCTATCCGGCATCGTCGAGCCTATGGGTGCACTGGCCACCATTTTGCTGGCGGGATGGATTGTGCCGGCACTGCCCTACCTTCTGACCTTCTCCGCCGGTGCGATGCTGTATGTGGTGGTGGAGGAGCTGATTCCGGAGATGTCCGAGGGCGTACACTCCAACCTGGGCACCTTGGCCTTTGCCGCCGGCTTTACCCTGATGATGGTGCTGGATGTGGCACTGGGGTAACATCTTATCTTCACATTGTGATGTAGGGGAGGGTCTTGACCCTCCCTTCTGCGCTTTGTTTTTGTATGAATTTAAGGGAGAGTCAAGACTCTCCCCTACAGACTTTTCCTTAAACAAATTGCAGGCAAACGTGTTGCAGCCACCGATTGTCATCGGTGGCTGCTACTTATTCTCCTGCCAGCTTGGTCAGGGCATTTTCATCCGTCACTGTGATGGTTCCCCGGGTCATTTTCACCATGCCCTCGCTTTGGAAATACCGCAGCATCCGGGTAATGACCTCCCGGGCAGTGCCCATATGGTTGGCAATCTTCTCGTGGGTGATCTTTAAGGTATCCGTATCCTCCAGCCGCATTTCTTCCAGCAAAAATGCCGCCAGACGCTTGTCCATGCTCTTCCACATAATTTGCTCCATGAGCCACATCAGCTCGGAAAAATTGCTGCTTAAGAGACTGCTGGCATAGTTGGCAACGGCCAGAGATTCATCGTTAAGATTTTTGAACAGGCAGGCCGGAATGCTCCAAAATTCGCTGTCCTTCTCCACCTCGATCATCACATTAAACTGCAGATCCGGCATAACGCAGGAGGCACTGAGCAGACTCACATCGTACTCAAAGAGCCGGCTGATGGTAATTTCCCGTCCATCCTCCGACAAGATATAGGCCCGGAGCTGCCCGGAGCGAACCATCACCAACCCTAAGCAATCGGCACTGCTGTCATGGATGTGGGTTCCGGCTTTGACCTTCCGGAATTCAATCACTTCTCCAATCCGCTGTTGCTGCTGGTTTGTCAGCTTGTCCCAAAAGGGGATGTATTCTGCAAATTCCACAGTTTTCACCTGCCTAACAGTTTCTTTCCACCATTATAGCACTTACCGCCCAAAAAGTACACCGTTTTTGTGATAATATCACAGAAAGTCAACCAAAATACGGGTATACTAAAGAAAAAAGAAAGGAGCCAATCACTATGGCAGCCATTGAAATCAACAAGGAACAATTCCAGGAATATTTGCACGCAGACAAGCCACTGCTGGTAGACTTCTGGGCACCCTGGTGCGGCTACTGCCGCCGGATCGGCCCGGCCTACGAAAAAATCGCGGAGACCTACGGCCATCAAATCGTTGTAGCCAAGGTGAACATCGACGACGAACCGCTGCTTGCCAATCAGGAACAGATCGAAGTGATTCCCACGCTGGTGCTGTACCAGGGCGGACAAGCCATCGACGAAGTGATTGCCCCGGAATCCAAGGCCGCTATTGTGGAATTTTTGAAAAAGAATCTGAATTTGTAAGGTGAGATTATGAAGCAGGTCTACGATATGCTGATCATCGGTGGCGGACCCGCCGGTTACACTGCCGCCCTCTACGCCGCACGGGCCGGATTATCCGTACTGCTGCTGGAAAAGCTGTCCGCCGGAGGGCAGATGGCACAGACCAACCAAGTGGACAATTACCCCGGTTTCCCCGAAGGCGTGGACGGATTCCTTCTGGCAGAAAAAATGCAGGCTCAGGCACAGCATTTTGGTGCAAAAACCGAGCTTGCGGAGGTCTATCAGCTGAAATTGGACACTCCCATCAAGGAAGTGCAAACCAGTGAGGGACTTTTTCAGGCCAAAACCGTGGTCATCGCCACGGGAGCCAACCCTAAGCTGCTGGGCATTCCCGGGGAGCAGAAATTCAGCGGCCGGGGCGTTCACTACTGTGCCGCCTGCGACGGAATGTTCTACCGGGGCAAGACCGTGGCTGTCATCGGCGGCGGCAATTCTGCGGTGGCGGACGCTCTGCTTTTAAGTCGGGTGGCGAAAAAGGTCTACCTGATCCACCGCCGGGATTCCCTCCGGGCAACTCAGGTTTATCACCAACCACTGCTGGACGCCCCCAATGTGGAATTTCTTTGGAACAGTGCCGTGACTGACCTTTCCGGCGACGGCAGACTCTCCGGTGCGACGGTACAAAATCTGCTGGACGGCAGCGAAAACCATTTGGATGTGGACGGCGTGTTCATCAGCATCGGTCGGTCTCCGGCCTCCGCCCTTGCCGAGGGGCAAGTGGTGCTGGACAGTGCCGGGTATATCGTGGCGGACGAGTCCACCAAGACCAGTCTTCCCGGTGTCTT
The DNA here is from genome assembly GCA_015067945.1 of Oscillospiraceae bacterium. Taxonomy (GTDB): domain Bacteria; phylum Bacillota; class Clostridia; order Oscillospirales; family Oscillospiraceae; genus Faecousia. The sequence continues at coordinate 5,297 of SVLM01000026.1, read as the reverse complement.
CGCCGTGGGCGATGTCCGGACGAAGGCTCTGCGGCAGATTGTTACCGCCGTGGCAGACGGTGCCATGGCTGTCCATGCAGCGGAAAGCTATTTGGCCAACGATCAGGACGGATATATGTGATCGTAGGGGAGGGTCAAGACCCTCCCCTACAGAAAAACCAGGATGTGCAAATGCACATCCTGGTTTGTTTTATTCACGCTCTACAGCGATACTGCGGATTTTGCCGTTCTCCACTTCCAGCCGCCAGTCGCACAGTGCAATGGCCGCGGGGCGGTGGGTTACGGAAATAAAGGTTCGGTCCGGCAAGGCCTTCAGCCGCTGCAGAACCTTCTGCTCCGTATCCGCATCCAGTGCGGAGGTACATTCATCCAGCAGCAGCACCGGTGCTCCGCCCAGAACCGCCCGGGCAATGGCCAGCCGCTGTGCCTGCCCCTCGGAAAGGCCAGCACCGCTCTCGCCCAGCACCGTATCCAGTCCCTTGGGCAGCTGGGGCAGATAATCCTCCATCGCACTGACGTACAGTGCCTGGCGAATCTCCTCCTCGGTAGCCTCCGGCTTTACAATAGTCAAATTCTCCCGCAGAGATCCGCTGAGCAGCAGATTGCCCTGGGGCACATAGGAAAACAGCCGACGGGTACTGCGATCCAAGGTGAGTTCATAGTCCTTGCCTGCAAGGCAGAGCCGTCCGCTATTGGGACGGAACACGCCCAGCAGCAGCTTCAGCAGGGTACTCTTGCCAATGCCGGATGCACCGGTAATCACCGCAAAAGCCCCCTTGGGAAGGGCGAATTCTGTATCATGAAACACTTCGTCCCGGTCGTAGGCAAAGGTCATGCCCTCAGCCTTGATATAGTCCATGTCCCGGTACATATCCGCCGGGTCCTGGCTATTGGGATCCGGCTCTCCCTGAATTTCCTCCAGCTCAATGAGCCGCTCGGCAGAGGCCAGCATACCAATATACTTCGGCATCAAACCGGACAAGTTGGCAAAGGGCTGCTGTACCTGATTCACCAGCTGAATCACCGCGGTCAAAGAGCCAAAGCTCATCTGTCCCAGCAGCATCCGCCCGGAGCACCAAACCAACGCAAAGAAACCTGCACCATGGAACATGGTGGTAATGCCCGTATTGGTCAGCAGAGAAATATTCTTCCGCTTCCGCTGGAGCTCATACCGATCGTCCAGCATGACATCCGCCCGGCGTTCCACTTCCTGAGAAACATCCATGGTCTGCACCATCAGCAGCTTTTCCATGGTCTCCTGCAGGAATCCGGACACCTTGCCATCGTGTTCGTTGACTCGCTTGTTCAATTCCTTCAGCTTTTTGCGCATAATGGCGGTAAGCGAAATTATCAAAACGCCTGCCGCAGCGATGAGCAGGGTGAAACGGCCATCCAGTACACCCAAAACCACCACCGCTGCCACCAGCCGGGTCAGCATAGATGCCGCACTGGGAAAAATAGACAGAACGCCGTCATTGACCCGGTTTACATCATTATTCAGTCGGTTGAGCAATTCTCCGCTGTGATAGGATGACACCTGGGAATAATCGCCGTGGAGCAGGCCATGAAGCAGCTTACGTTTCCAGTCCCGCTCCAAATCTGCCTGCAGACGGTCGTGCAGATGCCGATACACCGTTGCACAAACCAAAATACCCAAAATAATGCCGCCCTGGATAAAGCACGCCCGGGTAAACGCATCGGTATCGCCACTGGTTGCAGCGTCAATCACGCCCCGGGAGCCCAGTGCGAAGAAAACCGAAAACAACGCAGCCCCAACCTGTGTCAGGGTCATGCATATGATGGCAGGAATCCTGCGACGAACCCGCCGCAGGATCCATAATAAAGGCGATTTTTTCATTTCAGCAACCTCCGGAGCCACCTCTTACAGCGGTGCAGGCATTTCCGCAAGGGAAACAGTGCCACCCAAATCCGGCTATAAAGGCGGTATCCCAGAGCATCTACCTCGATGCGTTTTTCTCCCCGCTTAAAGGCACTGACTACACCGATCAGCATCTCAGGGTAAATCGTTTCGTATTCCCAGGTATTATCACCCAGGCATACATAGTGGGTATCCTTTACGGCAACGACCCGGTGCATCACATACTTTCCGCTGGGGTACCGGTATACAGGAAGATCATATTTCTGCAGTTTTTCCGGCAGCGGTGCCAGCTCCACAGAATCCTTATCCATCCGCAGCATGGGCAGCATGCTAACACCCGCAAAGGGCAGCCAACGCACCTTGTGTCCCATCGAAAGGCGATCGTACACCAATTCCATCAGCTCATCGCCAAGAACGGTAGGATCAAACGAGGAAATCATGCTTCTTCAACTCAGCGACAAAGCTTGCAACGCAGGGCTTTGCAGTTTCCTCATCGATTGCATACTCCGCGATCAGGGCAGCCACCAGGCCGTCCTCGTCGATTTCACTCTGGAGCTTTTCCCACAGGAATTTTGCGGTCTCATTCAGAGTGATCATCATGTTCAGATTCAGATCGCCGCCGGTGGGCAGTACGACAGTCTGTCCGGCGACCTCTCGGAGGATAAATCCATCTTTCAGCTTCATATATGTTCTCCTTTTCGGTTATTTAGACATGGCATCAAAGGCAATCTGAGCCGCCTCGGGATCCAGATTGCAATACATACGGTACAAAGAGGTTTGCTTGGACAGCCGGTCGACCAGATCCATGTAAATCGGCAACTTCCGGGGATCCATGGGCCGATTGCTCTGTTGAAACAGTATCATTGCCGCATTCTTACCGGAAATTGGCTGAATCTGATTCTCCTCACCCCGTTCCAGGACACAAATTGCCTTCAGGGGTACACAAAGGTTGTTGCCCAGGTGGTGTTTTCCGTTCCAGGGAGATCCGCAGGCCACAACACCATCCCCGGTCAGCCGCAGGAAGGGCTTGTCATCATTGACCATAACGGCACGGTCGCCGAAGGTTTCCCGCCAGAAGCGGGTATGGGTGGACTTTCCGGTGCCGCTTTTGGCTGTGAACAAATAGGCCTGTCCGTCCACCGCTACGACCGAGCCGTGAAACAGCAGTACATCATGCTCAAACAGACATTCTGTAATCTTGCGCTGTACAGCAGTCATTTCCAGGTAAGCGTCATCAAAATTCGGGACAGGCAGATTTTCCAGTTGAGCCTCCCGGATGCTTTTCTCCCGTTCAAAGTCGATATCCTCAGGCGATATGATTATGGAAAAACGCGGTGTCTCTTCTGTCAGATATGCACGGCAAAATTCCTTGGTAGTTGCAAACATACCGTGGACTTCAGCCACCACTCCAGCCAGCTTAACTTTATAATCTATCATATTCTTCTCACAAACGATCCGCGGATTCTGCATCGTCCACGTCTTCCGTTTCTACATTATTTTTCCAATAAGTATATTGATTGACCATTCTCCGCTGGGTCTCTCTGAGTTTACCGCGGCGGAATTGGCTATAACACTCGCTCTCATTGCTACATTTTTTGATCTTGATGCATTCCGGATAGAAGAAGCATTCTGCACACTCCGGAATCTCCGGAATCCGCTCTTTCCAGCTTGCGACCACATTCTGGTCAAAGTCATCACGGTCAATATGACCTACGAATTCCGTTTCGCTGAATTGCTCGCACAAGCCGATATTGCCGTCGGGCAGAATCGTAACGGCCTTGCCGCTGTCCGCCATGCAATGATTCAAGCGGATACGCTTCGTTATGCCACGTCGCCTATCAAAACCTCCTTCAGCAATCTTTTGCTCAATACGGTACATGGCCGCGTCTCTTTTCAGCCATTCTTCGTCAGTATGGACTTGAGCCATCGGTATTTCGCCGTCAAACAGATGATGTGCATACACAGAAAGGCCTTTTTTACCGGAGAAACGTGCTGTCAGCTCATCAATCAGCTCCAGCAGATTGTCTGCATTATGCATATCCATATTCAAACGAATATGAACAGTTATAGACGCATCCAACAACCGCTCGATGTTATTGAGCACCACCTGATAGGGATTCTGGTCCTTATAGATGAAAGCTTTGACGCGATTGTAAACTTCCTCGGTTCCATCCAGTGTAATCTGAATCCACTTCATATTCCACTTATTTACAGCCTTTTCCACCAGCTCTGCATCAAACAAATAGCCATTGGAAACCATGGAAGAATTATATTCAACGCCGTTTACCCGCAAGCCGTCACAAATCGTATCAATGACGCCTGCGTTATACAGAGGCTCGCCGCCAAACCAGGAAATTTTCACCGGCTGACCGCCGCAATGATTCGTAATATATTCCACAACTTTGTGAGCAGTTTCCTCAGTCATGGGAATCCGGGAGCGACCCAATTCAAAGCAATAGAAGCACCGTGCATTGCAATCTGTAGTGGGGAAGATCGTATAGGTGGTAATATCCTTGGTCTTTTTCAGCTTGTTGGCGTAGAACCACTTGGCGAGATCAGCAAACTCTTTTTCGTTCAGATCCTGCGGAACCAGGAACCAATGCTCCTTCAAATACTCCAGATTGTACAGATTTGCATACTCCTCAGCAGAAAGCAAAACCAACTCGCGAGTCAGTGTATTGAACAGCAATGTACCTTCTTCTGCCGGAGTCTGCACGCAATAATGGCTGAGACGGTTCGCTGCAGTTGTATTTTGCCGCAAGCTATTTAGTATCTTCAGAATCGTTTCATCTGCATTCGAAATAATCTGCATGGGTATCCTCCTGTTTAGTAAAACATATCGATAAAAGTATCTGCTCTTCGTTACTTCACTGTGCAGATACTCCAGTAACACAAATTAGGAAAATCCCCGGCGGCGTAAGCCGCCGGGGGGGCCGGTGTTTAGATCAGGCCATTAGAATACAGGCAGCTGGCTGCTGCAGTCAACCTGCAGGGGGCAGTCTTCTTCGCAGAAGCTGGTGGTGATGACATCGACCACGTCGAACTCAACGACCTTCATCTCGGGTGCAACAAACATTGGATTTTCCTCCTCTCTCACAGGATTTTCATATCCGGCAATTGCAAGCAAATGCCAAATACACGAAGATATGTAGAGATATGATTGCCATACTAACACATATCCCTTATAAAGGTATCATAAAGAGATACAAAAAGCAAGCATATTTTGTAAAATTGTTGTAAATTCCAACTCTGTTTTATAAAACATGGAATTTATTACCATTTTGCACAAAAGTGGGGGCAGATTTCTCTGCCCCCACCAAATGGGATGTTATGCGTTGGAGATTACTTTGCGAAGTAAGCGTCTGCGGAAGCACTGAACTTCATCAGCAGCTTACACAGATTCTCCAGGGTCTGGCCG
>SVLM01000004.1 GCA_015067945.1 Oscillospiraceae bacterium | reverse complement strand
CCTTTAGGGGCAGCCCGTGAAAGTCGTGCGGTTGGCAGACTATTCGACGAGCCTATAGGCTCAGCCGAGGGCATGCCCCAAGGGGGCTAGTGCATACCACCGGCACGGCCGGTGGTTATGATTAGATAGCCAGCCCTGCCGAAGCGGAAAGCCTCCCTTTACACAAGGGGGTCTTTGTTTATTCCACTTCCACCAGTTCGTATTCCCGGCTGCCCAACCCTAAGGCTGCGGCGGCTTCGATGGTATGGATGCCGTTGCGGCTTTCGATCCGCTGGATCAGGTGGGACTTATTGGGATCGTCACAGCTGTAGACCAGATCCACGCAGGCCTGGTCAATGGCTACCGGATCCAGTGATACCAGAATGCCGATGTCAGCGATGCAGGGATCTTTAGCGATTGCACAGCAGTCGCAGTCCACGCTCATGTTCTTCATGACGTTGACATATACCGCATTTTCACCGAAATATTCCTTTACAGACAGAGCCGCATCCGCCATAGCCTCCAGGAAGGAATCGTGGTCGGCGGTCCAAATCTTCTTGGGCTCGCCGGCACCGTGGATATAGGCCTTGCCGAAAGAGGAGGCAAAGCCGATGGACAGCTGCTTAATGGCACCGCCGTAACCGCCCATGGGGTGGCCCTTGAAGTGGGACAGCACCAAGGTGGAATCATAGTTTGCCATGTCCTTGCCTACATAGTTTTTCTGAATGATCTTGCCCTTGGGGATCTCCAGCACCATATCCGGGCCTTCCGCGTCCAGCAGATCTACGGGGAAATGGTCGATCCAGCCGTGTTTTTTGAAGGTCTTCATGTGCCGCTTGGTGGTGTTCCGGGAGCCGGGGTAGGCGGTGTTGCACTCTACCACCGTGCCGCCTACATGGTCGATAATGGGCTTCCAGAAAGGCGGCCGCAGGAAATTCTGATTGCCAACCTCACCGGAATGAACCTTGATGGCCACATTGCCGGGCAGTTCCTTGCCCAGCTTTTGATAAAGCTCCAGAACCTTCTCCGGTGTGATGGTACGGGAAAAATAAACGATAGGTTTCATAATATGTATCCTTTCTGCCTTAATCGGCATCGTCTTCGGGAACCCAGCCCGGATTATAGATGACCTCATGCTGATCTGCGATGAACTGGGCGATTTCATCTGCGTCCGAGGAGGACAGGTAATATACATCCTCTGAGATGATATCGTTGTCCCAGATTTGAATCACGACAACGCGGCTGAGTTCTCCCCTGAGCGTCAGATGGAATTGTACTTGATAAACTGTGGGGGTTTCCTCTTGCGTTCGGTTCACCGCAGTAAAACTGACAACGGAGCTGGAATCACTCCTTGTAGTGCCCGTGTAAAACAATTCATGATTATCCCAATCGAAACACATGGGCCATATCTCCGGTCGGGTTAGCTGCCAATCCGGCTGGGGCTTCCATATGGGGGTATTGGCGTAGTTTGAGGAGTAGAAGATACCGTTCCGATACATATACCCTGATGGGGTTAGGGAAGACAGCACGCCTTGTGCGTAGTTGATCAGCACCCAATCCTTTTCGGAAACCCAGTATTGTGCAACCCACTGTGTCGTGGTGCCGGAATTAGAGTAGCGACAAACAGTAGAGGTGATTTTACAGCTACTGAGTGCCTGCCACTTGTCCAACGCCTCTTTGCAGACCAGCAGCTCTTCGGGAATGGTGTGTACTTCAACAACGGGAGAGTCGTCCACCGGTACGGAGAGCGTTGCCGGCCATAGGACAATCAAAACTACGATCACTGCCACTGCGGCACATGTGCACCAAAACCAAATATTGCGAAATAACGATGGCTTCTCCTTCTGCTTCGGCTGTGTGGGTGCGACCCATTCAAAGGTACCGCTGACCAGATGATCCCAGCTGTTGTCCTCCAGTACCTCTTTGGTGACTGTGGGGGTTATCTGCCCGTCCTGCAGCGTAATCAGACCCTGCTTCAGCAGCGATTTCTGGGTGCGGCGGATCACAGCACCGGACCAGCCAAAGGCGTTTTTGCACAGCTCAGAAAGCTGCTTTTGCGTCATTGTACCCTTGGACAGCAAAGCTTGCAGCATATGGCGTTCCTGCTCACTTACGATAATCGAGTGCATAAACGCACCCCCTTTTCGAAAGGTTGATTTTATTATACACGCCAACCGGAAAATACGCAAGAATCAAAAGGGGATTTCGTTGACAGAAAGAGAAAAATATAGTACAATTTTTGTATCTATCATAGCAAAAATACATAAACAAAAGGAGCGTATTTATGGATCAGAAATATGAAGCCTTATTTACCCCCTGGAAGATCGGCAATGTGGAAATCAAAAACCGCATCGTCATGTGTCCCATGGGCGGCACCTCGCTGTTCGGCTGGTTTGAGCTGACCGGCTGTGGCTTTGACAAGGAAGCAGCCAAGCTGTTTTTGGAGCGGGCACAGAATAATGTTGGCCTGATCATCCCCGGCATCGCACCCCTGCGGGATACCTTCTGGGGCAAGTGGCTGTGGCAGAACCCCAAGATGTTTAAAGAACTCAAGGAGTTTATGGATGAGATCCATAAGACCGGTGCCAAGCTGTTCATTCAGCTCACTGCCGGCATGGGCCGCTCCTGGGCCATCACCGAGCTGGTGGGCCCCCTGCATAAGAATAAATTTACCCGTGCTTTGGTCAAGCCGGTGCTGGACACCAGCCATGAGCTGGCCAGCCCCAGTGCCCAGCCTGCCCGTTGGGCCCCGGATATTATCTGCCCGGAAATGACCAAGCACCAGATCCAGGAGATCATCGAGGCCTTCGCCAAGACTGCCAAGCTCTGCATGGATGCCGGCGTTGACGGCGTGGAGGTTCATGCTGTCCACGAAGGCTATCTGCTGGACCAGTTTGCCATCGAATTTTTCAACAAGCGTACCGACGAATACGGCGGCAGTTTCGAAAACCGCTATCGCTTCGCTGCGGAGGTTGTCCGGGCTATCAAGGAAGCCTGCGGCAAGGATTTCCCCGTGTCCCTGCGTTACTCTGTTGAGTCCAAGCTGAAGGGTTTTGCTCAGGGTATCGTTCCCGGTGAGAATGCCAAGGAAATGGGCCGTGATATGGCAGAGTCCGAGCGTGCTGCCAAGTACCTGCAGGACGCCGGCTACGATATGCTCAACGCCGACAACGGCACTTACGACTCCTGGTACTGGGCCCATCCGCCTATGTATATGCCCCAGAACTGCAACCTGGACGATGTTGCCCATATCAAGAAGTTTGTGGATATTCCTGTGGTCTGTGCCGGCCGTATGGAGCCGGATGTGGCTGCCAAGGCCATTGCAGAGGGCCGCATTGACGGCATGGGTGTGGCCCGTCAGTTCCTGGTTGATCCCCAGTGGATCACCAAGCTCATCGAGGACCGCATTGAGGACATCAAGCCCTGCATTTGCTGCCACAGCGGCTGCTTCAACTTCTCTTCTTCCAAGGGTCACTACAACACCCAGGATCTGAAGGATACTATGGGTCTTGCCCGTTGTGCTCTGAACGCTGAAACCATGCAGAGCAAGAAGCACTACATCGAACCGGCCAAGAAGATCAAGAACATCGCTGTCATCGGCGGCGGTATCGGCGGCATGGAATCTGCTCTGGTGCTGGCAAAGCGTGGTCACAAAGTGACGCTGTACGAAAAATCCGGTGAGCTGGGCGGTGTGTTCATCGCTGCAGCTGCACCCTCCTTCAAGGAGAAGGACCGTGACCTGATCGCATGGTACAAGCGTGAGCTGACCAAGTATCCCAGCATCGAAATCAAGCTGAATACCGAGATCAAGGCTCTGTCCGACATTCAGGCAGACGAGATCATTATTGCCACCGGCTCCAAGGCCAACCGGATCCCCGTGCCCGGCATCGACAAGGGCATTCAGGCCATTGACTTCCTGCTGGGTAAGCATGAAGTAGGGGAGAACGTCACCATCATCGGCGGCGGTCTGACCGGCTGTGAGATCGCTTATGAGTTGTACCTGCAGGGCAAGAAACCCACCATCGTGGAAATGATGGATGATTTGATCGTTACCCCCGGCATCTGCCTGGCAAATACCAGCTATCTGCGGGACTTCTTCAATGCCAATAATGTCCCCGTACATCTGGAAACCAAGCTGGCTGAGATCCATGACGACGGCGTTACCGTCATCAACAAGGATGGCGAGAAGTTCAAGATCGCTGCAGACAATGTGATTTTGTCCACCGGCTATAGGCCTGCTCCCCTGGCTGAAAAGGCCAAGCATGTCCATGTTATTGGTGATGCCTGTAAGGTGGGCAATCTGCGTACCGTTATCTGGCAGGCTTGGGATGTTTGCATGAAACTGTAATAGGAGGACCTATGGAACAAAATAAGCGTTTTCTCTGTGAAATGCGGCCCCATGCCCATCCGCAGAATATCGTTTCCGGCAAGACCTGTCGGTTTACCGTGCTGGATTCCCGTCTGATCCGTATGGAGTATGCTCCCGACGGCGTCTTCGAGGATCGTGCCAGCCAGATGGCGTTTTTCCGTGACTTTGCCCCCTGCGATTTCACCTGGGAGAGCAAGGACGGTGTCATTACCGTCAAAACTGAGCACCTGCTGCTGACCTGCAAGGACGGCGTGCCGTTCAGTGCAGAAACGCTGACGGTTAAGCTGCTGACCGAGCCTGCATCCGTCTGGAATTACGGTGATGAGGTGGATGATCTGGGCGGTACCGCCCGTACGCTGGACCGGGTTACCGGCAGCTGTCCGCTGGATACCGGCGTCTGCTCCCGGTGGGGTTTCTCCGTGCTGGATGACAGCGATGCTCTGCTTCTCAACGAGGAGGATGGCTGGATCGGTGTCCGCGGGGAGAACACCCAGGATCTGTATTTCTTTGGCTTTGGTTATGACTACCGTGGGGCGGTTAAGGCTCTGTACAAGCTGACCGGAGCACCGCCGCTGCTGCCGGCTTACGCACTGGGCAACTGGTGGAGCCGCTACTATGCATACACCCAGCAGGAATATCTGGATTTGATGGATCGCTTCGTGGAAGAGGATCTGCCCTTCAGCGTTGGCGTTGTGGATATGGACTGGCATGTGGTCAAGATTCCTGAGGATCAGAAGGATCCCAATCCACGGTTTGCTAAGGGTTGGACCGGTTACAGCTGGAACAAGGAGCTGTTCCCGGATTACAAAGCCTTCCTGAAGGGCCTGAAGGATCGCAATCTGAAAACCGCTCTGAATCTGCATCCTGCCCATGGCACCTGCCGTCATGAGGATATGTACGAGGAGATGGCCCGTGCCAACGGTATCGACCCCGCCACTAAACAGCGTGTGCCTTTGGATCTGCTGTCCCAGCACCACATGGCGACCTATTTCGACATTCTCCACCATCCCTATGAGAAAGACGGCGTGGACTTCTGGTGGATGGACTGGCAGCAGGGTAAGAGCTACTACTGGATCCACGAAGAGAATAAACCCGGTGAATATGCCGATCCCCGGGAGCGGATGGATCCGCTGTGGATGCTGAACCACCTGCACATTCTGGATATCGAACGCAGCGGCAAGCGTCCCATGTTCTTCTCCCGGTATGCCGGCCCCGGCAGCCACCGTTACCCCGTTGGCTTCTCCGGTGATACCACCATCACTTGGGAAAGCCTCCAGTTCCAGCCTTATTTCACAGCTACCGCTTCCAACATCGGCTACAGCTGGTGGAGCCATGATATCGGCGGCCATATGCTGGGTGTGCAGGATGACGAACTGTTTGTCCGTTGGCTGCAGCTGGGCGTGTTCTCTCCCATCAACCGTCTGCATAGCAGCTGTGAACCCTTTGTTCACAAGGAACCCTGGAATCACGATATGCTGAGCAGCAAGACCATCAGCGACTGGCTGCGGCTGCGGCATCAGCTGTTCCCTTACATCTATACCATGAACTACCGCAACCACGAGGCCCTGGAGCCTCTGGTGCAGCCCATGTACTATCATTATCCAAAGGCAAATGCCGCTTACGAAGTGCCCAACCAGTTCTTCTTCGGCAGCGAGCTGATGGTTGCACCCATCACCCAAAAGACGGATGCCCAGGCGTTGCTTGCCAGCACGGAAATGTGGCTGCCTGCCGGAAGCTGGTTCGATTTCTTCACCGGCCTGCACTACGCCAGTAAGAAGGGTAGAAAGCTGACTGTCTGCCGCGACCGGAAGTCCATGCCCGTCTTTGCCAAGGCTGGCGGCATCGTCCCCATGTCCAAGCTGGTACCTCATGACAATCACCTGGGCAGCACAGCGGATATGGAGCTGTTGGTATTCCCCGGTGCAAGCAATCGCTTCCAGCTGACAGAGGACTCCGGTGAAATGCTGGATTACAAGCAGGGTGCAGTTGCCCGTACGGAGATCTCTCTGGATTGGGGCAGTACTGCCAAGCTGACCGTGGCTCCCGCCGTGGGCGATTTGAGCCTGATTCCCGAAAAGCGGAACTGGCGGATCGGCCTGCGGGGCTTCCATAAGAACGTTGCAGTGACTGTCTTGGTCGACGGCAAGGCTGTGGCGGCAGAAGCTGCCATCGAAGCAGAAACCAATACCCTGTGGGTATCTGTCAACGCCGCTGCCACCTCTGAAATCAGCCTGCAGATCTCTGGCGAAACCCTGATTCATGACAATGCCGATGCCCTGAGCCGCTGCGAGAAGATGATCTTCTTTGCACAGCACACCATCATCACCAAGGCCGCCATGTGGGAAATCGTCAGCGATGCGGCCATGCCATTGGAGGAGAAATGCCTGCAGCTCAACGGCAAGTATCAGGAGATGAATATGCTGAGCAAGGCTGTTCAGGAAATGCTGTCTCTGACAGAGGATAAGTATCTGGGTACCCAGATTTGACAGAAAGGAACGAGATCATGTTTTTAACTGATGAACAACAAGCCATTTTGAACGGTTCCAAGGGCGAGACCATGGCCAAGGTTATGAAGACCCTGGTGATGTACGGTGAGACCTTTGGTGCTGACAAGATGGTTCCCGTGACCTCCGAATATAACCATTTGGTCACATCCTTCGGCCTGAAGATGATGACCCCGGTATTCGACTTGATGCAGCAACTCATCGATGCCGGTGCGGTGTCCGGACAGAAGTTTTCCGTGGACCCCCGTCCACTGGATAAGAATGTGCCTGCCAATTTCCTGCAGAATATCATCTTCAATGTAGCGATGTATGCCAAGCAGGATTCCTACGAGCAGCAGCTGACTGAGCTGGGCCTGATGAACGAGGATGCATTTACTTGTGCCTGCTATCTGGATCAGGTAGGCAATAAGCCCAAGAAGGGCGATGTGCTGAGCTGGGCAGAATCCTCTGCCGTTGTTTATGCCAACTCCGTGTTGGGTGCCCGCTGCAACCGCAACTCCGGCATTATGGACATTATGGGCTCCATTGCCGGTTTCGTGCCCCACTTTGGTCTGCTGACCGATGAGGGTCGTAAGGCAAGCTGGATCGTCAAGGTAGAAACCACCAAAAAGCCGGAGGCACAGCTGCTGGGTTCTGCCATTGGCATGAAGGTCATGGAGGATGTTCCTTACATTACCGGCATGGAAAAGTGGCTGGGCACGGAGCTGAACGAGGATAACTGTGCGTATTTGAAGGACTTTGGTGCTGCCACCGCCAGTAACGGTGCTGTGGGTCTGTATCACATCGCCGGACTGACACCTGAGGCTCAGGAACTGGGCGAAAAGCTGATTCTGGAAAATGCCCAGGTCTATGTCATCGATGATGCAGAGCTGCAGCGTGTGCAGGACAACTATCCCGTCATCTGGAAGAATCCCGATGCCAAGCCCAAGCTTTGCTTCGTGGGCTGTCCCCATATGAGCCTGCAGCAGCTGATCAACTGGACCGAGGCTGTGGAGGAAGGCCTGAAGGCCAGCGGCAATAAGAAGGTACTGATCCCCACGGTATTTACCACTGCTCCTGCGGTGAAGAAGGCCTTTGAGCAGACGGAATATGCTGAGCGGCTGAAGGCCACCGGTGTGATCCTCAGCTACATTTGCCCGCTGATGTATATGAATAACCCCCTGGCCGGCAAAATGCCCGTGATCACCTGCTCCAACAAGCTGCGTACCTATACCACTGCCCGCTACTACACCGAAGCCCAGATTCTGGAAAAAATCACCAAGGGAGGTAACTGATGATGAAAGAATTTAAAGGACGCATCGTTGCTCCCGGTACAGTTACCGCTCCTGCACTGGTTTCTCATGGCGGACTGAATACGCTGGCATCCTTCCAAAAGGCACTGCAGTTCGGCGATAAGAAGGCCACCTGCGGTGATCAGAACAACCCGGATCTGTATGGCAAGGAAATGCTGGGCAAGGCTCTGTGCCTGCCCCAGACCATCGGCTCTACCACCGGCGGTTTGGTGCTGTACTGTGCCTGTGCTATGGGCCGTCAGCCGGCCTGCATGCTGTTTTCCAACCCCATTGACTCCCTGGCAGCTGCTGGCTCCATTCTGGCATCTGTGTGGCTGGAGGGCGTGAGTATGCCCGTTGTGGACAGCCTGGGCGAGGAGTTTTTGAACTATGTCGAGGATGGCATGACCATCACCATCAAGGACGATGGTACCGTCGTTGTAGATGGTTAACTGAAATACAAAAATCGGTGTGTCCCACGGGACACACCGATTTTTCGTTATACACCGTGGATTTCAATCAGCTCCAAAACCTGCTGACCTCTTGCCGTTAATGCAAAACTACCCCGCAAATGAAATGGTTCTGCATTTCTGTAAGCCCCGGAAAGGGGCTTATCAAAATCCAAACTGATCAGCTGCCGCTTTTCCAAGCATTGGAGGATCAGGCTGTATTCTTCCGCAGAATAGTCATCGTCCTCCAGGTAATAGGGGGTGGGGTCGTCTCTGCGTCGCACCGCCGGCAGAAAGGGGATCTGCCCCAGCTTTCGCAGCATTTCCACCTCACCGGGGGAAAGCACCATTTCACCGCAGCTTCCACAGCTGCCGCAACAATTACCGCATCCGGACATTAGAGCCTACTTTCTCTGCTTTGGCAGGTAAACAAGATTACCTGCTTATTCTCTGCGTACTGCCGCAAAATATCCATAGCGGCGGCCAAACGGGTGTCGTCAAACCGTACCAAGGCATCGTCCAGTACAAGCGGAGCGTTGGGCGTCAGCTCCTCAGCAACTGCCAAACGCAGGGCCAGATACAGCTGATCCACTGTGCCGTCACTGCGATGCTGAGCAGGGCGGAGGATATCCTCCGCCGAGGCACCGGCGTTCAGACTCAAATCGGAGCTCAGTGCCAGCCGATCGTACCGCTGTCCGGTAAGCTGACCGAACAGCTCCTGAGCACGCTTGGAGATTCGGGGAGCGAACCGCCGCTGCAGTTCTGTGGTGGTGGCATTCAGTGCTGTGAGGGCCAGTTCCAATGCAGCGTAGGTGTCCTCCAGCTGAGCGATTCGCCGGGAAACGGCTTTCAGCTGTGTGCGGATCACGGATTCCTGCCCCAGGGATTCCGCCCGGCCTTCATATTGACCCAGCTTCAAATGCAGCTGCTTCAGGTCGAAGGTAGTGGAGGTCAGTAGAGACTCGGTCTGCGAGGCGGAATAGGACAAATTGTCCTCCCGATCGGGTTTGACAGTGGGTTTTAGCATGGAACGCAGTGTCTGTGCGTGGTGCTGTGCGTGCTGCAGCTGCCGATCCGCAATGGCCAATGCGTTTCGGTTTGCAACGATTTTGCTCCAGCGAGCTGTGCAGCTTTCAAGCTCCTCGCCTTGGGTGTAGGCTTGGATTTGGGCTGCCTGCTCCTGTGCCCGGCGATCCAGCTCCTGCCGTTGAGCCTGCAGTAAAGCTGTCGATTGCTGGTAAGCCTCTTGAGCTTGCAGATAGGCCTCCGCCTCAGCTACCCAAAGGTCTGTGGGCAGACCGGGATACCGATTGGAGATTTGGTCGGCATCCTTTTGGAAGGCTTTGTTTTTCTTGTTGATAAAAGCAAATAGTCCGATCACAGAAGCCACCAGCACAACGCCGGAGGCAATGTACAATTCCGGCATCCATAACAATCCGCCCAGACCCAACGCCAAACTGACAACCGCTGCCAAAACATAGCCGATCCACAGCCGGCTGTTAAAACGTTTTCGCTGTGCCTGCAGTGCATCAAATGCGGTGTGATCCTCTTTTGCTTTGGCTACTGCCACCTGGGGTGTCACATCCCGGAAGCAAGCCGGGGGAGCAGGGGGCTCCTGCAGGGCAGGCGCTTTTTGCAATTCCATTTGCAGCTGCATGTGCTGCTGTTGCAGAGACTGTCCCTCCTGCAAAGCTTTCTGAGCCACCTCCAATGCCGGCAGACCCTCGCAGAGCTTGGAAAGATTGTCGTGCTCTGTCTGTGCATTTGTCCGTGCCAGCTCGGCCTCAGCGACTCGCTGAGCGTCATCCTTGGAGGCGGCATACTGCAGGGCAGCTTTATGGTTTTGCAAATCTGCAAGGAAAATTTCCTTCTCAGCCTGAGTCTGCTTCAGCCGCAGAATTTCCTGCTGAAGGCTGAGCAATTCCTGAAGCTGATTTTCAAGCCGCAGCTTTTCGGTTTCGGCCTGAGGCAGCAGTCCGGTTCTGTTGTAGCGGCACTTGTTTTTCAGTTCCCGCAGGGTGCTGGCCAGCTTATCACCTGCACCGTTTTCATCGCCGGTGGTAACAAGACTGTTCAGCCGACGCCGCAGGGCATCGTCCTGGGTTACCGGCAGATCCGCCAGCTTCAGGAAGCCTGAGCGTGTAAAAACGCTCCGCTCCACACCCAGCAGCATCTGACCGCAGTTTGAGCTGTTGAGTTCTGCTACAGGCAGTCCGGTTTCGGTTTCGTAGGCGGAAAATTCACCAAGAATCAGCCGACCGGAGGTGTGCCGCTCAATGGTGATATCCCGCCCGTTCCAGTTCAGATCAATGCGGCCGGACATGGGTGAACCGGACCAAGGCTTGTAGCGGTTCTTGTCCGCCATGCTGGTTTTTGTGTCTTTTTCCTTTGTGTCCAGACCGTAGAGCATATTTACAAGGAAGGCACACCATGTGGACTTGCCCCACTCGTTGGGGCGTTCAATGATATTCAGGCCGGGCTCCAGCTTTAAGGTCTGATGCTCCAGCTTGCCAAAGGTGGCGGTCATGGAATAGATTTTCATGGCAGAACCACCTCCTGACCGTCCAGAATCTGACGGGAGATTTTTGCGGCCAGCTTTAGCTGCCGCTGTAGTTTTTCACTGTCGGTGTCCAATCCGTCATGCAGAGCCTTGAAGAACATACCTTCCAGCGTATCCTCTTCGATATTGCTCCATAGATCCACCTCCGGCAGCGTCCGATCCCGCAGCTCCAGATAGGGAATATGGGGATATTCGGCTGCGATTGCGTTTAGATCCATAGGAGCTGCATAGCCGGTAAATGTCACCCGGTATGCATCCTGGGTCTGTACCGGTGGCAGCAGGCTGGAAATGGCCTCCAGCGGGTTATCACCGGCCTCCAGCGTTTCGTCGTAAAAACGGGAGGTATTCAGGGGCAAAAACTGTGCCGTCACGGATTCCTCCAGCGTTACCAGCAGCACACCCTTAACACCCGGCTCGTCGTAACCTCTTCCCATGGGGCAGCCCGGCCATGCACAGATGGTATCACCGGCTTTGAAGCTGCCGCCCTTGTGAATGTGACCCAGTGCCAGATAGGAAAGGGTAGAATCCCGAACCTGCTGGCTGGTGATGGGACAGTAGGGGGAGGAGGACTGTGTCGCATCGCCGTGGAGCAGACCGATGTGCCATTTCTGCTCACCCTCGGCCCGGAAATCCTTCAGAAGTCCCGGACAGTCCATGGCGGTAAAGCCTGCACCGTAGAGCCTGCAGTCGAACTCCGGAAGCACGATTTCTTCGATAACCGGATTTTTGAAAATATGTACATTTTCCGGCCAAACTTCTGCCAAATAGGGACTGTTTGCTGTGCAAAAATCATGATTTCCCGGAGCGATATATACCGGGATATCCAATTCGCCCAAAGCCTTGCTGACGGCCTGAAAGCTCTCTTGGGTATAGCTGCCGTCAAACAGATCGCCGGCCAGCAACAGAGCATCGCAGCCTTCGCTGCGGCACATGGCGGCAATACGCTCCGGGATCGTCAGCAACTGGCGACGCAGATACTGGGAATGCTCCTCGTTTCTTCCGACCAGAGGAGAGTCTAAGTGCCAGTCAGCACTGTGCAGAATCTTCATCAATCAAATCCACCCTTTCTACTTTTTTGCACAGCCCGGTGGCTGCGTCGATGGTAAACAGAACGGCTTCCATCTTGGTAGGTCCGTTGGCCCATTGGTACCGCTGGTACAGATCACCACGGAATTTGGCGATGGACAGATCCGGTCGGATGCCCAATACGCTGTCCCGGGGACCCGTCATACCCAGATCGGTCACATAGCCGGTGCCCTTAGGCAACACCCGGGCATCGGCGGTAGGCACATGGGTGTGAGTTCCCCAAACGGCACTGACCCGCCCATCCAGCATGTAGCCCATAGCCAGCTTTTCGGAGGTCGCTTCCGCATGGATCTCCACAAGGATGATCTTGGCAGAAATGTCCTTCAGAATTTTCTCCACCTGCAAGAACGGATTATCCGGGCCGTAGTCCATATTGCACCGACCGATCAGATCCACAACAGCCACCGGCCCGATCTTCGTATCATAGATACCCACACCGTTACCCGGAGTCTGGGGGGCGTAGTTTGCCGGGCGAAGAATTCTGCTGTTGTCCTCCAGGTAGGGCACGATCTCCCGCTTCTGAAAGCTGTGATTACCAAGCGTAATCACGTCCGCCCCGGCATCGAAAATGTCCTCCGCCTGCTCCGGGGTGATGCCGACTACCGCGGCATTCTCGCCGTTGACGATGACGAAATCTGCATCTGCTTGCCGCTTGAGATAGCGTAAACTCCGGCGGATACGCTCCATACCCGGGCCGCCTACCACATCACCGACACATAAAACTTTAAAATCCATTGCATTTTCACGCTTTCTAAATCAAAATTAACGAACCGATTTGGCGTATTCCGAGGGAGTCAGACCAAATTTCTCCTTAAACTGCCGGGAAAAATGATGTACCGTGGAATACTGCAGGGCCTGAGCAATCTCGGTAAAATTCATGGAATTTTCCCGGATCATCTGCTTGCTCTCCTGCAGCTTAAGCCGGCGGATGTACTCACCGGGGGAAATCTGCAGGTTTTTGTGGAACAGAGCCGTCAGATAGCTGGGGCTGACGCCCACCTTTTGTGCCAGCAGCGGCACAGATAGTTTTTCCCGAATGTGCCGTCCAACATACTGCTGTGCCTTGCGGATGATTTCGTTTTCCGAATGGACAGCGTTGGAGGTCTGCAGCTTTGCGTTGGGGGAGTCTGCCTGCCGCAGCAGAAGCAGCATCAAGGTGGTCAGCTGAGCAATGATCATATCGGTGGAGAAGGTATCCATCCGTTCCTGCTCCTGCAGCATCTGCTGGATCAGCGTGATGGCCTGCTGGGGTGCGGCAAATTTCCGGTTCAGCAGGGGCGTGATGTCCGCACCCTCCATATCAAAGCTGATGGTTACGTACCGGGGAGCAACGCCCATATCCGCATAATGCATGTGCCACTGGTTTGGCCCGAAGATGGCAATATCACCGGCCTTCAGCAGAATATCCTGACCGTCGGTAACGCTGTGCAGCTCGCCCTG
The DNA here is from genome assembly GCA_015067945.1 of Oscillospiraceae bacterium. GTDB lineage: Bacteria > Bacillota > Clostridia > Oscillospirales > Oscillospiraceae > Faecousia. The sequence continues at coordinate 109,370 of SVLM01000004.1, read as the reverse complement.
ATCCACATAGGTCAGCTCCGGCATGGGATGCTCCTCACCGGGGAACACAAAACCCTGCTCCCGTTCCTGATAGAAGAATGTATAAATACCTGCAATGTGCAGCTGCTGATCCATGCGGAAGCTGTCGCCGGGCCGCGTTCCCACAGGGGTGGCCTCTTTATCGGCACTGGCACAGATCACCGCATCACCCTTAAATGGGGAGAAGCAGAAATAAACATCGGATTTGATACAAATAGGCTTATCAAAATAGAAATGGCGGAAATTCTCGCCGTCTGAGGAAACGGAAAGTACGCTTTTGCCGCTGGCGATCTGCAGCTGCATGGGGCTGTTTGTCCGATAGACGCAGACAGTGTCTTCTTCCGCTTTTACCCCAAAACGTTGGGGCATATCCCTGCTGTTTTCAACGTTTTCCCGACTGGGCACAATATTTCCGAATAACTGAAAATTGATCTGATTCAAATTCTGAATCATGGAGGAACCTCCCCAAAAGGAAAATAAAGGAGTCACATTCCGTGACCCCTTTATTATATAGGAAATAGTTGAAAAATGCAAATAGTTTATCGCTGATATTCAAATTCCAAATCGTAAATATCCACGGTATCGCCGTCCTGGATGCCCATTTCCTCCAGCCGCTTGAACAGACCGCACTTCCGCAGCTGCAGATCAAAGTAATTCCGGGACTCGTAATCGTCGAAATTGATGTTCTGCACCAGCCGCTCCAGCCACCGGCCGGTGATCAGCCAGGTGCTGCCGTAATGCTCAATCTCAAAGGCGGTGGGATCGGTGGGAGCCTCGATGACCTCCACATATTCCGGCTCATAAATGGTCACCGGGGGCAGGGTGCGGAGCTTTTCGGCTACCACACGCATCAGCGTCTTGGTGCCCTGGGTGGTGCCGGCAGAAATCTCATACAGCTCGCAGCCAGCTTTCTCCACGTGCTCTCTTAGCCGCCGAAGATTGTCGGATTCCGGCATCAGCAGATCTACCTTGTTGGCGGCAACGATCATGGGCCGGTCGCCCAGATCCACACTGTAATTGCCCAGCTCAGCACAGATGGCATCAAAATCCTCCACAGGATCCCGACCCTCACTGCCGGAAACGTCGATGACATGAACCAGCAGACGGCAGCGATCAATATGCCGCAGGAAGTCGTGACCCAGGCCTGCACCCTCTGCAGCACCCTCAATGATACCGGGGATGTCTGCCATGACGAAGGAAACACCCTCGTCCACATAGATTACGCCCAAGTTAGGGAACAGGGTTGTGAAGTGGTAATTTGCAATTTTGGGACGGGCGTTGGAGGTAACGGAGAGCAAAGTGGACTTGCCTACATTGGGGAAACCCACAAGACCCACATCTGCCAGCAGCTTCAGCTCCAGAATAATATCCCGTTCCTCACCCTTCAGGCCCGCTTTTGCAAACCGGGGGACTTGCCGGGTGGGAGTGGCGTAGTGGGCGTTGCCCCAGCCGCCGCGGCCGCCCTTGGCGATGATGTAATCCTCGCCGGTGGACATATCCACGATAATCTGGTTGGTCTCTGCATCCCGAACCACAGTGCCCCGGGGGATCTGAATGATCAGGGGTTCGCCTCGCTTGCCGGCCATTTTCCGCCCCATACCGTTGACACCGGCCTCGGCGGTATACTTCCGCTTGTAGCGGAAATCCAGCAGGGTAGAGAGGTTGTCGTTGACACGCAGGATGACGCTGCCGCCGTGACCGCCGTCGCCACCGTCGGGACCGCCGGATGCCACATATTTTTCCCGGTGGAAGGCCACGGCACCGTCGCCGCCCCGCCCACCGCATACGGTAATGCGAACTTTATCTACAAACATAATAATCCTCCTTATGCAGGAATTGAAAATTGAGAATGGAAAAATGAAAATGTTTTTCACCTTTCCATCGCCAACTGTCAGCTTAAGAAAAAGGACTGTCGCAAGAGTAGTTTGCAACAGTCCTTCGTTCTTAATACGCTATTACTGCTCGGCGTACACGGAGCACTGCCGGCGGTCCTTGCCCTTGCGCTCGAATCTGACGGTACCGTCAACCAGAGCAAACAGGGTGTCGTCCTTGCCAATGCCAACGTTGACACCGGGATGGATGTGAGTGCCTCTCTGGCGAACCAGAATGTTGCCGGCCAGAACGAACTGACCGTCAGCGCGCTTCACGCCCAGACGCTTGGACTCGGAGTCACGGCCGTTCTTGGTGGAACCGCCGCCCTTGTGGTGAGCGAAGAACTGAATACCAATTTTCAGCATGGGTGTTACACCTCCAAAACTTCGATATAATCAGGATAATCATCCCGCATGCTACACAGAGTCAGCAGCATACCGGCAAGCACTGCCTGGATGCTTTCTTCCTCGTCGCAGGAAGCGGGGAGGGTAAGGGTGATGCGAGCATCCTCTTCCTTGACCCGGACTTTGGCCTTTGCACCGCACACATCGTTGATGGTGGCTTCGGCCATGGAAACAACAGCGGAGATGGCGGCACAGACGATGTCGGAGCCAGCCTCAGCATAGCCGCTGTGACCGGAGATGGAGAATCCGGTGATTCTGTCATCTTCCGTAAAAAATTCGCATCTTGTCATAGTGTTAATTACAGAGCGATCTTGGTGATCTCCACCTTGGTGTAGGGCTGACGGTGACCGATCTTCTTCTTCTCGCCCTTCTTAGCCTTGTAACGCAGGATGTGGATCTTCTTGCCCTTGCCGTTCTTAACGACCTTAGCCTCGACGGAAGCACCCTCAACAACGGGAGTGCCGATCTTGGTGTTCTCGCCGTCCAGGACAGCCAGAACCTCGTCGAACTTGACGGTTTCCTCGGCCTCAACGCCCAGCTTCTCAACGAAGATGACGTCGCCCTCGGAGACGGTGTACTGCTTACCGCCGGTAACGATAATTGCCTTCATGTTTGTTTTCACCTACTTTATATTGTGTAGTCTCGCTCTGGAGGCGGACGGCCATAAACCGCCAACTTAAGCCTTTTCAATGCGGCTGTAGTATTTTAGCATTGTCAAGAGGAAAAGTCAAGTATATTTTCAAGGTTTTTCTGCTCTTTTTGGCATTTTATATGCAAACCCCAATCCAACTTGTTGCCGGATTGGGGTGTTTATTAATAACTGCACCAAAATTCACAGCATATAGCTTTCAATAGGACATAAAAATGATAATTTCAGTTGTTCGAACCATTAATGCTACGTGCATTATTCAGACACGCGTTGCAGAATATAAGAACCATCTGGGCCATTGAAAATTATCAAATTAAATCCTAAGTGAGTTATAAAAATTAGCTCTTCATATCTCCCGTTGGAGGAATATATTTGGATTGCTCGCCCGTCTTGCATAAGTCGATATTGCCCATAATTGATTGCAGGATTTGTTGTATACGAGCCATCGTTAAATAGAGTAATGCTACTTATTATGGAATGGCCTGAACCCATGGCAAAGCGAAATTCTCCACTTTTGTATTCTTTCCATGTTCCGATAACTGAATTTAATGCACCAAAACCTGTTTCCAGTTTTTGGTACATAGGGGAACCGTTTATAGAAAGAATACCGTTCGATACGGAAAAAGTGCCCTCTTCATCCGTTACTGGGTTGGTTTTTGTTGTAAGCCGGAGCCTGTCGTTTGTGATTTCGTATGTACCTTGAATTAGCTCTACGTGATTTTTATAAGTGGAATTATCATATCCCTCGCCAACCATATAGAATGTGTTATTCTCGTTAATCACAAGAATCGTTGAAAAATCACTAGATTCTTCAAAGCTTACCCACGCACCTACTAATGGATTATCTTCAATTTCTGTGGTAGTAATTTCACTACCGCCTAATGACGGTTCGATAGGAAAGGGGGGATTTCCAATGCAAGCACATAAGCCAACACACAAGCAAAGTATCAACAAAGCCGCTAATATTTTCATAATTTCTCGTTATCCTTTCTGTCTGCAAAAATAAAAAGTGCGGCTACCGAAGTAACCGCACAAAAAACGCAAACTCCGATAGTCGCCAAACCAATTCAATATAAGGGCATTACTGCACGCCAATACTGCGGAATTTGCATTTTTATCAAATTCAGAGTATCGACGCCAAAAGGGTATAATATCCCCGTATGAACGCAAAAATTGCCCCTAGTCTATTAAATTGGTTTGGCATACTTAGTATATCACAGCTTGCAACAGTAATCAATATGGAAGAATAAAAAGATTGCTGTGCATCTACAACCGTATGGTTGCATCTGCATAGCAATCGGACTCTTCCTCAGGCTAAAAAAGTGTCCACCGGACACTTTTCTACGACGGTATTGCCGTCGCCGCCCTCTTCGAGTCCTATATCTGAATGCCATACCAAAAGAAAAAAGCCATCCCTGTTGGGATGACTTTTTCTTTGGTGGACGATATAGGACTCGATTTGCATTTTGCCCCAAAGGGCAAAATAAGTGTTGCTACCAGTGTTTGCACTGGTAGCCGCAACAGTCCACTGGACTGTTGCATTTAAATGGGTTCGAGTCCCATCTCTAATACCATACCAAAAAAAGAAAAACCACACCTAATGGTGCGGTTTTTCTTTTTTGGTGGACGATATAGGACTCGAACCTATGACCTTCCGCACGTCAAGCGGATGCTCTAGCCAGCTGAGCTAATCGTCCAAGCACATGGCAGATTATAACGCGGACAGGGCAGTTTGTCAAGCACTTTTTTGAGAAAAATGAAAAAATCTGTTATCATATGATGCGATTCAATAAAACATCAATCAGGACACAACGCAAGGTGTGCCCCGCATGCAGAATATCGCCTAGGTTGACCGACTCGGCGAATGTGGACAAGCCTGATCGCTGCAGGTCAAGCATTCCGAATGATCATGGGTTCCTGTGCAGCAAAGCAAATAATCACATTCGTCACAGCAACATTCGATTCCGTTATGTGTTCCGTTGCCCAGACAGTCCAATCCATAATTTCCGGGAGTCAGGACAACACCGGATATATCAATTATCATTTTGATCGCCCCTTACGTAAGAACTATGTTTACATTATATAATGCAAAAGTCTATATGTAAAGAGGAATACTAAGATATTATCTCATCAAAACATAACTGATGGAGGAATGTCTTATGATTAAACTCAATGCCCTTGAATTGCTGGAAAAGCAGGGAAAGACAAAATACTGGCTGTACAAGCAGTTGGGTATGAGCTATCAGAACTTTAATAAGATGATTAACAATCAGACAAAGTCCATTCAATATGAAAATATTGAGACTATGTGCTTGCTTTTGAACTGCACTCCCAACGATCTGCTGGTGATCACAACGGAATAATGCCTTACAGCCATCGGTTGATCAACGGTGGCTGTATTTGTTTCCGTGAAAAATTTACAAACCGCTCTTGACAAATCCTTCCAATAGTGCTATTATTCATTCGGTTAGCGGAGGCTAACTCGTAGAATATTTAGAATCGGGTGATGGCTATGGATCTGACAACTGCTCCCGAGGGCAGGGAATATATTATTCAGCAAATCAATACAGATGATGAAGAATTGAATGCTTTTCTGTTCTCTCTGGGTTGCTATACCGGCGAACCCATTACAGTGGTTTCCCGCCGCAGAGGCAGCGTCACCGTTGCCATCAAGGACGGACGATATACCATCGATAACCAGCTGGCTGCTGCCATCCGGGTCTGACCGGAGCGGCTTTCCATAAGCAGCCTGCTGCCTTTTAAATGACCGGTTAGCTATGGCTAACTGCAGCGGATTAACAAGGAGGAACCAAATTATGAGAATCGCATTTGCCGGCAATCCAAATTCCGGCAAGACCACTATGTATAATGCCTTGACCGGCCGGAACGAGCATGTGGGCAACTGGGCCGGTGTCACCGTTGATCGCAAAGAGGCATCCATTAAGAAGAGCTACGCAGGGGATGCAGAGCTGATCGCCGTGGACTTGCCCGGTGCTTATTCTATGAGCCCCTTTACTTCGGAGGAGAGCGTTACCAGTGCTTATGTTCAGAGTGAGCACCCGGATGTCATTATCAACATCGTGGATGCCACCAACTTAAGTCGCAGCCTCTTTTTCACCACCCAGCTGCTGGAGTTGGGCATTCCTGTGGTTGTCGCACTGAACAAGTCTGATGTAAACAAAAAGAAAAAGACCCACATCGATGCCAATACCCTGGCACTGAAGCTGGGCTGCCCCGTTGTAGAAACGGCTTCCGCTTCCTCCGGTCATGAAGGTCTGGCAGAATTGGTCAAGGCTGCCATTGCCGTGGCAGGGAAGGGGCAGATAGCCCCCTATGATCAGGGCGTCATTGATCTGACCAGCAAAAAGGCGGTGGAGGCGGCTGACCGCAGGCGGTTCGCTTTTGTCAACGGAATCGTTGCCGCGGTGGAGACCCGCAAGGTGCTGACCAAGGATAAGAATTTTCAGGATAAAATTGATGCTGTCCTGACATTCCCGATGGTTGGATTGCTGATCTTTGCGGCTGTGATGTTCCTGGTATTCCAGATTTCCCAGGCTTGGCTGGGCCCCTGGATCGCGGAGGGATACGAGTTTGAAAACGGCACGGTGATTCCCGGCCTCGTCACCTTGATCGATATGTTCAAGGAATGGGTGGCAGGTCTGCTGGAAAACGCCAACGCCAATGTGTTCCTGGCTGCTCTGCTGACAGAAGGCATTATCGGCGGTGTCAGTGCTGTGGTGGGCTTCCTGCCTCTGGTGATGGTGATGTACTTCCTCATCGCCCTGCTGGAAGATTGCGGCTACATGGCCCGTGCTACCGTGGTTCTGGATCCCATCTTTAAGAAAGTCGGTCTGTCCGGCAAGTCTGTCATTCCCTTCGTCATCGGCACCGGCTGTGCCATTCCCGGCGTTATGGCTGCCCGTACCATCCGCAACGAACGGGAGCGTAATGCCACCGCTATGCTGGCACCCTTTATGCCCTGCGGTGCCAAGCTGCCTGTTATTGCACTGTTTGCGGGTGCATTCTTTGATGAAGCTTCCTGGGTTGGCACACTGATGTACTTTGTGGGCATCGTGCTGATTCTGCTGGGTGCCTTGCTGGTTAATAAGATCGCAGGTCACAAAAATCGCAAGTCCTTCTTCATTATGGAGCTGCCTGAGTATAAGCTGCCCAGCCTGAAGCGTGCCTGCGTTTCCATGCTGAGCCGTGGCTGGGCGTATATCGTCAAGGCCGGCACCATCATCCTGCTGTGCAATGCGGTTGTTTACATTATGCAGTCGTTTAACTGGCAGTTCCAGTTGGTGGAAGAGGGGATGGAAGGTACGTCCATTCTGGCATCCATCGCCAATCCCATCGCAGTGCTTTTGGTGCCCGTGATCGGCATCACCGCCTGGCAGATGGCCGCCGCGGCTGTCACCGGCTTCATTGCGAAAGAGAACGTCGTCGGCACTTTGGCTGTGTGCTACGGCATCTCCAATCTGATCGACACGGAATCTCTGGAGATGGCTGGCGGTGCCAGTGCAGAGGTGGCCGCTGTGTTTGGCCTGACCAAGGTGGCTGCTTTGGCTTACCTGATGTTTAATCTGTTCTCTCCTCCGTGCTTTGCTGCTCTGGGTGCCATGAATGCCGAAATTAAGCAGAAAAAGTGGTTCTGGGGCGGCATCGGCCTGCAGCTGGGAACCGGTTATTCCGTGGGCTATCTGGTATATACCATCGGAACCCTGATTACCGGAGAAGTACTGAATGTGCCTGCAGCCATCGGTGGCGGTGCGTTCGTGCTTGCCTTTGCGGCTGTGCTGGTTTACCTGTGCGTCAATTCCGATAAGAAGATTAAGGCGGAATATGCCATGAGTGGAAAGAAGTGAGCCTATGGCACTGATTGATTATGTGATTATTGCGGTGATTGCCGTCATCGCCGGACTGGCAGGCTTTGCCATTTACAAGTCCAAAAAGAGCGGCAAAAAATGCATCGGCTGCCCGGATAGCTGTGCCTGCTCTGCAGGAAATTGCGGTGGCGGCTGCAGCGGCTGTCAAAAGTAAAAAACGACCACCGATTCCGATGAATCGGTGGTCATATTTTTTTAGTTGGTTCGGATCAGCGTGAAGGGGTACAGAGATTCGCTGAGCAGGGAATCGCCATCACCGCCCACCACGGACATAAATGTCAGGGTGTTTTTGGTCACTTCGTAGACTTCGTACATGGATTTGTCTACCTGGTATGCCAGAGCAGCGGAGGTGTAGAGCTTTCCGTCTTTGACGGAGTAGTTGCCTTCGTAGGTACATTCATTGACCAGGGCCTCCACAACATCCGGGCCGATGGCCTCCGCAATCATGGTTTCTGCAGAAATATCCATACTGGCCATAAATTCGTCCACGGTCATTGTGGATTCGGATGCGTCGATCAGATCCTGCATAAAGTCCCTCAGACCCCGGGTCAGCTTCTTTTTCAGGTCCTCAATGGTCTGGCTGAGCTTTGCCTCATCTACAGTCATACTGTAGGTGCCGTCCTCACGGAAGGTCAGAATCAGGGTGACGGGGAAATTCTCCACAGCCCAGTATTCGGCCAAGCCCTCACCGGCGATGCTATTCAGACCTTGGTTAAAGTAGTTTGCGTAGTTGACCTCACCGGCCCAGATGCCGATCAGTGCGTCGGACTCCTTCGAGCAGCCGGCACAGGCGGCAATGGCAGTAAAAAGGGCGATGGCGGCTAAAACCAGACAAATCGTTCTTTTCATGGCAAACGGCTCCGTTTATCAGAATATTTACGCGTCCTATTTTACAACAAAAACCGACAGCTGTCAATAAAAGCCTTCCCGACCAAGCTGTCATTGCGAGGCAGCCTCGCTGCCGTGGCAATCTCCCGGTCAGAACATCCTGTCATCCCGAGCGTAGCCGAGGGGTCCGTTTCCTATAAAAAATGCGGATTCCTTGACTCCGCCGTGCCTTCCCCTCCAGGGAGGGTGCCATAGTGCAAACACTGGGGCGGATGAGGGTGAAAAGACCCGGGAGCTATAAATGCCCCCCCCGGAAAATATAATCCCTTGTCTGAACAACAATGGAGCAATTATTGATTTTTTGCTCTTAATAAAGTATAATTATTTTACAACAAAGATAGACGCTACTGATAACGATTAAACGACTGGTAAATTTCCATGTACTGGGAAAGGAGAATACCGTAATGAAACGAATACTTGCCATAGTACTATCCATAGTTATGGTATTTGCAGTTTTGACGGGGTGCGACTCGTGGCAAACCGATAACCCTACGCAAAGCTTGGCAACTTTACCGAATAACGATCATTCTTCAAATGGCGATGAAACACACGGCACCGAGCCATCTCAGGAAAGTACAACGCCGGGGACAGATAAGAAAGACCCGTCTAAAGAAGAACCAAATCCTCCGGTTGATAACGAAGAGCCGTTGTTTACATACGATAAATATATGGTTACTGCGGATGCTCGCGAGTCTATGTCCGAACGAGAATATATGCTGTATTGCCGGACAATTGATTCTATTCTTGCTCATGATGGTGTTGTTACCGGGTTTGAATCCTACTCGGAGTTTTTTAGAGTGTGGAGTTTTTTGCTTAGTGAGTTTATTCCGGTGCGGGTTATGATTCAATCGTATTTACAGTCGGATGAACCTTTTTTGTATGAGGACGGAACAGCGACATTTAAATTCATTGGCGACAAAGAAACCTGCGACCAAAACTATGCTAAGTTTGAGAAAATCATGAATGAAGCATTGGCATTGATTCATGAAGATGACAGCGATTGGGAACGCATAGCAAAACTGTATCTCTATGTTTCGGATCATATGACATACGGCAGTCCGTTTACATCCTATGGTGTACATGCTGATCTCTACAACAGTATCATATACAAAGTTGGAATGTGTACTCAGTATGCCTGTTATCTGAATATGCTTGCCAATCAAATTGGATTTGAAACGATGGCGGGCAGCTCCTTGGGGAAAGACGGATTTGAGGGAGCGGATCACAGCTGGTCGATGATACGCGTGGATGGGCAGTGGTATCATTTCGATGCCTGCTGGCAGGCGTCTCTTTTGAGTCACCAAAGTATGGACTATTTCGCGTTCGACACGCAAAAACGATACGGCTCGCTTGCAACCAATAGCATGTGGGGACAGCGTGGAGAGGTAGATATGTTCTACCAACACGATTATACTTATGAGCGTTCGGAACTTCCAATCTGCGAATATGGCATGAGTGAGAAGGATCGCACACAGTTGTATTTTGCAGTAATTAGAGAGTATATCCAAAGTCTTTCAAGGGATGTTCCGGATGACATGATCCAAAGCTATATAGACGCTGCCATCATTAAAGTGCAAGAGGCTATTTCCAGCGGAGCGACGATCGGCATCAAGTTTGAAATCAAAAACGGAACAACGAATGGAACCGTAAAAAATCTTATTCTTAACTACTCACCGCAAGATTTGGAAGATTACCCTCAGATTGGGTATGATCACGAACGGTGCAATCTTGAATTTGTCGTATTAAAGCATATCGATCAAACGGATTTGAAAACAATGCTTTATTTTATTATCAAAGAGGACGCTGTGATTGGGCAATCGGTGGAATTAGTGGTTCTGTAATGCTTTATTAAGGAAGCAGTCCTTTTTGAGTCCGTGTCCCATTAAAAAAGATCACACCCCGGGTGGGGTGTGATCTTTTTTTGTGGAGACAACAGGACTCGAACCTGTAACCTCATGCGTGTGTAGCAGCATTATGCTTTGGGGAATCATTAAGTCTGATAGTTCAGCCACACATACATTTCACTTTCTCCCCGGTTTGCAAAGGCAAAGTAAGGGATAAATGTCAGTTCTTTTTCCTGACGGAGGTCTTGAAAACGTCCATATAAATGATCTCCAGGCAGCTTGTATAGTCCTTTGGTCTTCAATATAGGTGCGACAAATTCCGCAGACGGGATTGGTGAGATCGGTGCGTCGGGAACAACCGCCACATTACGAAGGCAGCTTCCATTATCCACACCCTCCAGGCAATACACCACCGGGCCACGCATCAATGCCAGCTTATTGGCACATTCCGGCACATAGGCACCGGTCTGCATCCAAACAGCAGGCATATCCATGTCCAAAATGATTTCCTCATCATCGTTAATGGCAACATAGGCATACCCATCATGCATTGTATAAGGTTTGTTTAACTGAAATGCCTGGCACCAACCGGGAATCCGAAGGGCAATGGTTTTGGCACCGGTCACGCGTATATGCACACGGCCGTCAACCGGATAATTGGTTTGGGTGGTTACATGTACACCTTTCCATTCTGCCTCTGAAGATGCGTACTGGTGTATGTACAGAGTATCGTTTTCGACACTGTATAAAAGCTCAGAAATACTGCCCAGAACCCGGAAGATATTCGGAGGACAGCAGGAGCAGTTAAACACTTCCACCCGCTGCGTGATGGGCCGTCTGATCTTGTGATTTGTGGAAACATGGGGTTGATTGAACGCAGGCTCCAATTCCAGCGGATTGACATAAAAAAAGGATTTCCCATCCAGCGAGATCCCGGATAATGCACCGTTGTATAATTCCCGTTCGATAACATCCGCATAGCAGTTTTTGGCTGTTGCCGACAGAAGCCGTTTTGCCAGGAAGATCATGGCTATGGAGGCACATGTTTCCGCATAAGCGGTGTCATTGGGGAGGTCATGATCTACAGTAAAGGATTCACCTATGTGCTGCGAGCCAAGACCGCCGGTGATGTACATCCGCTTTTCCGTGACATTTTTAAAAATATCCTCGGCAACTTTTTGATAGACAGGATCGTCGCACATATCTGCCATGGCAGCAGTAAGGTACATAGCACGCACGGCGTGACCCTCGGCAGTATGCTGCTGGGCAAGAGGAAGATGACTCATATCATACAGAGCATTGGCCCAGTCGGTTACGGGAGTATCTTTGGCATTATTTCCTCGCTGATCAAGGAAGAATTTCGCCAGTTTGTAGTATTTTTGCTGACCTGTAGTATTTGCAAGACGCACCAACGCCAGTTCCACTTCAGGATGTCCACCGGTAACAAAGGACGCAGAACCCTCTTCTACAAACACACAATAGATCCGGTCAGCAAGGCGGCAGACCGCCTTGAGAAAATCATCCTTCCCCGTCGCCTCATACCATGCGCAGGCGGCTTCCATCAGGTGACCGGCGGTGTAAAGTTCGTGTGCGTCTCTGTTGGTAAATGGCGTTTCCGTAGGCGTGACCGTAAAGTAGCTGTTCATATATCCATTGGGCCACTGGTTCGCCAATAGGTCTGCAATCGCATGCTCTGCCCGTTCCTGAAGCCAAGGATCCGGATGGGCCGCCAAGACATAAGCAGCACCCTCCAGCCATTTTGCCACATCCGAGTCCCAGAAACGGTGCGGTGTCCAATCAATATCTTCTCGATTCGGGCATTTGAGCAAATCAAACCGGTGTGTATCCAAAAACCGTTCATAGACCGCACGAGCGGTAATCTGACGATTGATATTTTGACGGTTTTCCCAAAAACCTCCGGTGATCTTACAGGATTGATAGGGAATTGAATTCGCCATAAAAACAACTCCTTTTTGTTAATTGATGTGGGCACATCGACGGATGATGTGATCCTGGTACTCCTTGTCCAACTCATTGAAGTAACCGCTCCATCCCCATACACGGACAATAAGATTGGGATGATTCTCAGGATGCTTTTGGGCATCAATCAAGCGTTCCTGGTTGATGGAATTCAGTTGCAGCTGGTGGCCGCCCAAGTCAATAAAAAGCTTAACCAGCATAGCTGTCTTTTCCATGCCAATTTCATTTCTTAATACGGAATCATGAATTTCCAATGTCAACGGGCCGCCGTTGATAATGTCTGTCATATCGTGCCGGGTGAACGATTGGATGATAGAAAGCAAGCCATTGGGCTTCACATCCAACGAAGGGGAAAAACTGGAGGAATACGGCTCACCGGCTTTTCTTCCATCCGTAGTTGCGGGGCATTTCGCAGCACTGTGCAAGTATTCCATAGCACTGCCCGTACCAGCTCGCCAAATGCCGCCCTTACCATTGGGCCGATGATTCATATAGCCTGCAAAAGCGGTCATAAGCTGCGAAGCAATACCGTCTGTGTCGGGATCATTGTTGCCCATTTTGGAACAACGACGCAGCATCTTTCGGATTGGTTCAAAGCCTTCAAAATTATGCTCCAATACTTCCAGCAGCTGCTCTGCTGTAATCGTCTTTTGCTCGTATACGCAGGTCTTAACTGCCGCCAAGGCGTCGGTGGCATTGGCAATTCCTGCACCGTGACAGCCATAGTTAATGTACTTAGCACCACCTAGCCACATATCCGTCAAGCTTTCCACGCAACCGTCTGTGAACAAAGACAGAAGGGGCACTTCTCTCTGTCTGCGATCGTAATAGCGTTGTACGACCTCGTCGCATGCATCGGCAATTCCTTTTGTCACATGAACCATTAAGGCATCAAAGGTATCACAATCTGCCAATTTTTCTTTCAAAACGTTACTGACCACCAACGGAAAGTTCAGCGTGCCACGATTGGGATAATCGGCTCCGCAGTTCGGTACGATATATTCCCAGCATGCGGCAACAACATAGTTTTGGGCATCCTCAGGAGCATAGCCCAACTTGATAAGGCCGGGAATTACGACATCATCGTTGCAGTATTGCGGAAACCCCAAGCCACGCTTGGTCAGGCGGGTGGCTTTCTGATAAAGCTCAATCGGTGTATCTTTGCCGACACGCAGGTTGACCTTGGGATCGATGAGGTTCAGCTCCAACGACGCTTCCATGCACATATCGGAAAGTTCGTTGTAGACAGATTTTCCCTCCCGGTCAAAGCCGCCAAGCACAATGCTTTGCCCATTATCCCCTTGCTGAATACCGGAATACAGGTCAGCATCAAAGTTCAGGGAAATGAAGAATGCCTCAAGGGTTTCGAATAGCTCCTCGTCGGTTACGCCGCGTTCTTTATCGGCAAGATAAAAAGGATACATATACTGGTCAAAGCGACCAAGGCCCAAATGACTTGCCTGAAAGATACGCAGGAAGTAAATACAGATATTCAGAAACAAACACGCCTCGTAAAAAGTTGTTGCACCTTTACGAGGAACACGTTGTAACGCGTGATATAACCGAGGATTGGTACTTACTGTCTGCCGATAGTTATCAGAAATGCGAATACACGCGTCCAGATCAGCAAGCATCCGCTTGCCATAGGCAATTTTGTCAGGATCGGTGGCTTTTTGAATCGATACTACCAATTCCTCACGGATGGCATCAAAACCTTTGGTGATGATACGCGAGTAATTGGGTGTCACGTTTCCTTCCTTGGGTATCAGCTTTTCTGGTTTTCCCAAATGAAAACCAAAAAAATCAATGGGATAGAGGATCGGACCTTCTGCATCATAACTTCTCAGCTTGCGGTAGTCCTTATCTTTCAATTGTTGCAGCAGTGCTTCAATATTCTTAGTCATATATGTACCTCATAAAACTTGAGATTGGATCCCATTCTCCGACAGCAGCTTTTGGGGAATAACCAACGCTTTCTGCTCGTCAAAACCGGGACGGTATTCCTTACCAAGCATTTTATATTTTCCGCCCGCCAGAGCGTTGTACGGCAGCAACTCAACATAGTGGATTTCGTTTTCCTTCAACACTTGAATAATGCCGGTCATATTTTCTTCTGTGTCTGTCACACCGGGAATCAAAGGGATTCTTACCACAAAACGATCGGAATGGGACGCGAGATAAGACAGGTTCTTTCGTATGGTCTTGTTTGATACACCAGTATATTGCCGGTGCAGATCATCGTCAATCAGTTTGACATCAAACAATATATAATTCGACAAGGAGACGGCTCTTTGAAATACAGCGGGCTCGCAATAACCACTGGTTTGAATCGCAGTGTGCACCTTCCCTTTCAGTTCATTCAGGCAAGCAAACAGAAATTCACTTTGCAGCAGCGGTTCGCCACCGGAAAAGGTCACGCCGCCATTTTGCAGTAGTATTTTATTTCTAAGTAACCTCTCACAAAGTGCTTGTACGCTGATTGCTTCACCGCTCCACCTGAGCAGCCCCATCGGGCAATTTTGAACACTCTCTTCTGTATAAACGAGCTGGCCTTCCCTTATCTCGGCACTATCTTTACATCTCTGGCAGCCGATACAGCCATTGGGACTTTTTACAATTTCCGGATAACTGTTTTGTCCTTCCGGGTTATGGCACCAAGAACAACGCAAAGGACAGCCTTTCAAAAACACGGTTGTTCGGATTCCCGGACCATCAAAAGCAGAAAACTCTTCGATGCTGAACACAATACCCTGCATAACCATCACTCCCTACTGTTATTTTAGTCTGATACCATTGACAAAACAAGAATTTTGTTATACTTTTATAGACAAAAGTTAAGATTTGGGGAGAAAATATGATACTGCATCAAATTGGCAATTCACAGAGCAATTATCACTATAATGCATATATTTACCATGATTGCTACTGGGAACCGCACTTTCACAAAAGTTTTGAATTGATTTATGTTCTGGACGGAACGGCAAGTATTTCGGTAAACGGCGTTTTAGACACCTTGCATACGGGAGAATTGATACTGCTATGTCCTTACACCGTCCATTCCCTACGGGTAGAAAGCAGCAAGGTTTGGGTTGGTGTTTTCTCCGAGGATTTTGTAACCAGTTATTCCGCAACGTACAAGCAAACCCAATACGCCAAACTCAAATGCGATCCGGAGAGTGCAAATTTCCTCAGAAAGCATTTGTTCATTCAGGGAACCCCTGACAGGTTTTTGTGTATATCCTGTCTCTACCTGATCTGCCATATGTGCAGCGAAAATGCAGCTCTGCATAATTGCCGCCAAAACAACAAATTCGTTTCCGATGTAATCTCCTATGTCAGCCAGAATATCAACGAAGACATTACTTTAAAAGACATTGCCAAGGTTATGAATTACGAATATCATTATTTTTCATCTCTGTTTCATCAAGCTTTCTCTCTGAACTTTAAAAGTTTCATTAATCTTCTGCGGATTGAAAACGCCTGCACAATTCTCACGGACAGCAACAACTCAATTACCAATGTGTGTGAGGCATGTGGCTTTACCAGCATACGGAATTTCAACAGAGTATTCAAAACGGTTTGTGGCTGCACACCGCAAGAATACCGGAAGGTGCATTGTAAGAGATAACATAGGAATATACGAAGGACTCGGCAGTAAGAAGATTTTGGTGGAGACAACAGCCTCTCGATTTGCATTTTTGCCCAGGAATGGGCGAAATAACAAGATTGCTATGCATCTACAACCATCCGGTTGCATCTGCATAGCAATAGGACTCTTCCCCGGGCTAACCAAGTGTCAACCGGACACTTGGTTGCGTCGGCTACGCCGTCGCCGCCCTTTTCGAGTCCGTGTCCCATTAAAAAAGATCACACCCCGGATGGGGTGTGATCTTTTTTGGTGGAGACAACAGGACTCGAACCTGTGACCTCATGCGTGTGAAGCATGCGCTCTAACCAGCTGAGCTATGCCTCCGTACCGGAACAGGTAAGATTATACCACAAATATTTGGATTGTCAACCCCAAATTCTCCCTCTTGCGAAATCGAAAAAATCTGCTACCATAAACCTAAGAGGTGAGCCTATGCGTTACGAAAATATGGTTCCCGGGATCTTCCGCTCCCGGCCGAACCGATTTATTGCCTACATTGAAATAGATGGCACCGAAGAGGTCTGCCATGTGAAAAACACCGGTCGCTGCAGGGAATTGCTGACCCCGGGGACGGTTGTTTGGTGTCAGAAGAGCAGTAACCCCAACCGAAAAACTCAGTATGACCTTATCGCGGTGCGAAAAGGGGATCGGCTGATCAACATGGACTCTCAGGCACCCAATATTGTTGCCGGGCAGTGGCTTCGCGATGGCGGTCTGGGATACATTGAAGATTTGCAGGCAGAAACTGTCCATGGCGATTCCCGGTTTGATTTTTCCTTCACCAAGGACGGCAGGCGTTGCTTCCTGGAGGTCAAGGGCGTGACCTTGGAAAATGATGGGGTTTGTGCATTTCCTGATGCACCCACAGAGCGGGGGGCCAAGCACCTGCGGGGGCTGACCGCTGCTGTCCGGGAGGGCTACGGGGCCTATGTGCTGTTTGTCATTCAAATGCCGGATGTGAAATATCTGCATCCCAACGATTCTACTGATCCTGCCTTCGGTACGGCACTGCGGGAGGCTGTCGTCAATGGCGTCACGGTTTTGGCAATGGATTGTGCCGTCGCGGAAAACGAAATGCACATTCGTATGCCGGTGTTGGTCAAACTGTAATTTTGCAGGGGAGGGTCAAGACCCTCCCCATGATTATTTCCGTTTTGCAATCTCATTGGCAATCCGGGCAAATTCCGGAATGGACAGCGTCTCGCCACGGACGTTCTCATCAAATCCGGCAGCCAAAATCACTTCTGCAGCACCGGCCTTACCCAGCTCCGGGAAACCGGATGCGATACCGTTGCTCAGCTTCTTCCGTCGCATGGCGAAGCTGGCCTTCACCAGCCGGAAGAAAATCGCTGGGTCGGTAATATCCCAGTTGCGTTCTTTGCGGATCTTCAGGGTGATGACGGCGGACATGACCTTCGGCTGAGGCATAAAGCAGTGTGGCGGCACGTCAAACAGCAGCTCCGGCTCAGCATAATACTGACAGAATACCGTAAATGCACTGTAATCCGCACTTCCGGGAGCCGCGGCGATCCGCTGGGCCACTTCCTTTTGCACCATAACGGTGACGGAATCAAAGCAATCCGCCTCCAGCAGAGCAGAGAGGATGGGGGAGGTGATGTAGTAGGGCAGGTTAGCACAGGCCATGGGTCGCAGACCGCCGAATTTTTCAGCCACCAGCTTGGGCACATCCTGTTTCAGCACATCGCCCCAGAGGATCTCCAAATTGTCAAATTCACCTACCGTCTGCTTCAGAATAGGCTCCAGCCGGTTGTCCACTTCCACGGCACAGACTTTCTTTGCCCGCAGGCACAACTGCTGGGTCAGCGGGCCAATGCCCGGGCCGATCTCCAGCACACCGGCAGCTTCGTCCACGCCGGCCTGCTCTGCAATGGATTCCGGCACCCAGGGAGCGATGAGGAAGTTTTGTCCCTTTGCTTTGGAAAAGTGGAAGCCGTGTTCGGCAAGCAAGGGCCTCATCACTTGAATATCACATACATTAATCATAATAAATCCGCCTTTCTCCTACCATCATAGCAGAAGAAAGGCGGTTTTGCAATTGTAAAATCAGTTGAGGAAATAAACGGTGCAATCACGGATGCCGAATGTCAGACATTCCGGTACAGTGTCGAAGTACAGATCGATTTTATTGCCCTTAATGGAGCTGCCGGTATCCTCTGCTACCGCTTCACCGTAGATGTATCTGCCGTCGTTGGAAACAATATACATCTTGGTACCCAGGGGAATAACCTTGGGATCAACTGCGATGGCACCCACCCGGCACAGCGTGCCAATGTAAGTGTAGATGGTGCAGCCGGGATCGGTGTTATTGTAGGCAGTTGCGGAGAAAACACCGGAATTGCCGTAGGTCAAAATCTTGCCGTCGGGGGTGACGATCACACCGTCGCCAATGATGGGCTTGCCCAGCAAAGCGTCCGGATGTACCGGAGCATCTCCGGCAGAAACACCGTCCTTGCTGCCAATGGCGATGACTTCCTTCACGGGCTCCTGCACCACAGTGTCGGACAAGGGGGTGCGGCTGATCTCCATGCCGTCGATGTACAGAACGTTGGCGGTTCGCTCAGCAACGCCGTTGACACCCTTGGTCAGCACTACCTGTTGTCCGGTGGGCAGATTGGGAGCATAGCAGTAGGTGGTCTCGTAGGGAACTTCAACCTCGTAGGTCTCAACAACCAGTTGTGTCCGGGAGATGGTGATGTTCATCCCGTCGTAGGTCATTGCGGACGGCGAAGCGGAAATGGCGTCATCCTCTGTTACAATAATGCCGGCACGGCTGAGAATGGAAGCCACGGTCTCACCGTAGGTTGTTAGCTGTGTTTCGGTCTGAGCAGTGCGGATGGTAACAGTTTGCAGCCGCTGAATGGTGATCTCCGATTTATCGGAACTGGTTTGGGTGGTATAGATATCGTCAGGGTTCAGTTCAAAACCAGCCTCGGAGAGCACATCTGCCGGATTGGTGGCGAAGGTCGTATGTATCATAACCCGATCGCCGTCGCTGATCACATAAGTATTCAGTGCCAGCACAGATTGAGACAGAATCACAGTTAGCAAAATGACGGGTAGCATAACTGCGATAACCCTGGTCATCAGCCTGAATTTGTCTCGCATGGAACGATTGCATTCCAGCATAGGATGTCCTCCTTTCAAAAAATATGGCCAAGATATCGCCTTCAAAAGGGGAGATATCATTGATTACAAAATGAATATATGAATGGTCGCGCTGGAGTATTATAACATTATTACCTAAAAAGTCAAGCATTTTGTTTAAAAATCCGTAAATCGACAACTTTTTTGAAAATTATGTAAATTGCTTTATGTAAACTTCTATTCAAAATATACGGTAAACCTTGCAGAAAACCACAATATATAGTGTAGGTGCGGCGGGTGGTTAACATAACGTACAAAAATACGCAACCTGATTTTTTAGATAATAAATTTTGGCTGCACAGAGCAAAAAACAGCCTTTTTCCTCCACAAAGGATTGACATTTTTCCGGTTCTGTGCTAAATTTGCTCCATAGCAAAGGCTGTGACGAAGACACACCCGTTCCGGTAAGCTTCTCAGAGAGGATGCCACTTTGGTGAAAGGCATCTGTAACCCTGCCGAATTGGATACCACTTCTGAGCCGCAGACCGGAAATGGCCTGCCGGGTACGCCCGTTAAAGCGTCAATGAGTGGCCCTGCGTGCAGGGCAACCAGGGTGGAACCGTGGAATATGAGATTGACTTGTATCCCACCCCTGATTTTGTCAGGGGTGGGATTTTTTATTTTCGTCAACTCTGAAATCATCTTTTCTGCGGAGCATCAGTTCTTTTGCCCCAACTCATCTTTTTGATCCCCTTGAAATACACAAAGCATTCCTTCGGGGCTCAAAACTTGATTTGTGTCAAAACTCCTTGATGTCCGCATGAAAATCTGCTTTTGCGAGCTGCCGGCCTTCTCTCCCCACATCATAAAGGAGGAAATACACTATGGAAAACGAAAACCTGTACACCTTTGAAAATCCGGAGTACCGCAAGACCTTCTGGCATACCTGCAGCCACATTATGGCACAGGCAGTCAAGCGTCTGTGGCCGGAGGTTCAGCTGGCCATCGGCCCCGCCATCGACGAGGGCTGGTACTATGACTTTGACGCTCCCTTCTCCTTCACGCCCGAGCATCTTAACCAGATTGAGGGTGAGATGAAGAAGATCTGCAAGGAGCGTATCCGCTTGGAACGCAGCGAGCTGCCCCGTGCTGAGGCCATCGCATGGGCCGAAGCTCATAACGAGCCATATAAGAAGGAGTTGATCGAGGATCTGCCTGCAGATGCCGTCATTTCTTTCTACACCCAAGGTGAATTTACCGACCTGTGTGCCGGTCCTCACCTGGATCACACCGGCCGTGTCCGCCACAACGGCTTCAAGCTGACCAAGGCCTGCGGTGCCTACTGGCGTGGCGACTCCAGCCGAAAGATGCTGCAGCGGATCTACGGTATCGGCTTCCCCAGCAAGGACGAGCTGGACGCCTACCTGATCGCTCAGGAAGAAGCCCTGAAGCGTGACCACAACAAGCTGGGCCGTGAGCTGGAGTTCTTCACCACAGTGGAGGAGATCGGTCAGGGCCTGCCCATCCTGCTGCCCAAGGGTGCAAGAGTGATCCAGACCCTGCAGCGTTGGGTGGAGGACGAAGAGCAGAAGCGTGGCTACCTGCTGACCAAGACCCCCCTGATGGCCAAGCGTGATCTGTTTAAGATCTCCGGCCACTGGGATCACTACCGTGACGGTATGTTTATCATGGGCGATCCCGATGACGAGGAGAAGGAGTGCTTTGCCCTCCGGCCCATGACCTGCCCCTTCCAGTATCAGGTCTACCTGAACCGTGCAAGATCCTACCGCGACCTTCCCATGCGTTTGGGGGAAACCTCCACCTTGTTCCGCAACGAGGACAGCGGCGAGATGCACGGCCTGATCCGAGTCCGTCAGTTCACCATTTCTGAGGGCCACCTGGTGCTGCGTCCCGATCAGCTGGAAGAAGAGTTCAAGGGCTGCCTGGAGCTGGCAAAGTATTGTTTGGATACCGTGGGTATGCTGGAGAACTGCACCTTCCGGTTCAGCCAGTGGGATCCTGCCCGTGCGGGCATCAAGTACGAGGGTACTGCCGAGCAGTGGGAAGAAGCCCAGCGTGTTATGGGTAATATTCTGGATAATTTGGGCGTGGAGTACGAGATCGGTATCGATGAAGCCGCTTTCTACGGCCCCAAGCTGGATATCCAGTACAAGAACGTCTTCGGCAAGGAAGATACTATCGTTACCATTCAGATCGATATGCTGCTGGCACAGAAGTTCGGCATGGAATATGTGGATGCCGACGGTCAGAAGAAGACCCCCTATATCATTCACCGTACCAGCCTGGGCTGCTACGAGCGTACTTTGGCCTACCTCATCGAGCGTTACGCCGGTGCACTGCCTCTGTGGATGATGCCTACCCAGGTCAAGATCCTGCCCATCACCGACCGTGCCCACGAGTACGGTAAAGAGCTGGCAGAAAAGCTGAATGCTATGAACATCCACGCCGAGACCGATTGCCGCAGCGAAAAGCTGGGTTATAAGATCCGTGAAGCACAGCTGCAGAAGATTCCCTATATGCTGGTCATCGGTGACCGGGATATGGAAAACGGCACTGTCTCCGTCCGTACCCGCAAGGGTGAGGACTTAGGTGCCATGACTCCCGACGAATTTACCGCCAAGTGCCTGATGGAGATCGCTACCAAGAGCAAGGAAGTGTAAGCTTTTATGAATTACTGTGACCCACGAGAAGTCATAGCCAAAGGCGACTACGATGTGATCGTGGTGGGCGGCGGTATTGGCGGCGTAGCTGCCGCAGTTTCAGCTGCTCGTAACGGTGCCAAGGTGATCCTGCTGGAAAAGCAGATCAATCTGGGCGGTTTGGCGACGGTTGGCCTTATCAATTGGTACGAACCTCTGTGTGACGGCAAGGGCCAGCAGGTAATCGGCGGTATCGGTGAGGAGCTGCTGCGACTGTCCATTCGTTACGGCATGGAGAACCTTCCAGCCAAATGGGGTGGGGAGGGTCGCAACCGCTGCCGTTATGATCGGTTTGCTACCAAGTATTCTCCCACAGTCTTTTCTCTGGCGTTGGATGCCTGGGTCAAGGAAAGCGGTGTTACCATCCGTTTTGATACTTTGGCCACCTATCCGGTTATGGAAAACGGTAGGGTTGCCGGTGTTGTGGCAGAAACGGTGTCCGGCAAGGAATTCTACGGCTGCAAATATGTGGTGGATGCCACTGGTGATGCTTCTGTCTGCGTCGGGGCTGGTTTGCCCACCCGAATGGGCACCAACTACCTTTCCTATGTTGCCCATTGGGTGACCAGGGAGGATATGAAGAGCGATGATGAAAATGTCCTGCGGAAGTGGATTCAGCGAGGTGCTGTCGCATCGGGTGAGGGCCACCCGGAGGGACACCCGCTGCTGACGGAGTATGACTCCGATTCGGAAAATGCCTTCATTGCCTGGGGCAAGCAGGCCGTCTTTGACTATATCAAGGATCAGCCCAAGAACGATCGGGAGCTGACCGCAATTCCTACCATGCCCCAATACCGGAAAATCCGTTGCCTGATCGGTGAAGCTACCTTTCTTGGCGAGGAGGGTAGTTGCGAGGACAGTATCGGCACTTTTGGCGATTTCCGCAATCGCGGGCCGGTGTTCCATATGCCGTACCGCTGCCTGTACAACCGGCAGGTCAGCAATTTGATCACAGCCGGCCGAGTCGTTTCCGCTGATGGCGAGGGTTGGGAGATCGCTCGAGTGATTCCCGTTTGTGCACTGACCGGTCAGGCTGCCGGCACGGCTGCTGCCATTGCTTTAAAATCCGGAAAGAAATTTGCTTCTGTGGATCTTTCCCGGCTGCAGGAAACCCTAAAGGATCAAGGTGTTCTGTTCTAAATCAGTCAAGCCGCCCATCCGGGCGGCTTGTTTTCTTTGTGTAGGTATGCTATAATCAAGAAAAAACCAAGGAGGCAACCATTATGATCGAAAAACGTTACGCAGAATTTGCCTGGGAGAAAACCGAAACCCTGCTGAGCATCGACTCTCCCTCCGGCTATACTGCCCGGGCAGCGGCCTGGGTCAAGGAGAATTTTGAAAAACTGGGCTTTACTTCTATCATTACCGCTAAGGGCGGCGTGCTGGTGGATCTGGGCGGCGAGGATGAAAACGACGGTCTGCTGCTGGAGGCCCACGCGGATACTTTGGGTGGCATGGTGGCCGAAGTGAAGGGCAACGGCCGCTTACGGCTGACCGCTTTGGGCGGCATGAATCCCAACAACGGCGAAGCGGAAAATGTTTGGGTCTACACCCGCTTCGGCAAGGTGCTGGACGGCACCTTCCAGCTGTGCAATGCCTCCGTCCATGTCAACGGGGACTACAGCACTGCAAAACGCAGCTTCGACACCATGGAAGTGGTGCTCGATGAGGATGTCAATTCTGCCGCTGATACCCGTGCTCTGGGCGTTGAGGTAGGGGATATCGTGTGCTTTGAACCCCGTACCCGCCGCACCGCCTCCGGTTACCTCAAGAGCCGTTTTCTGGACGATAAGCTGTCTGTGGGCATCCTGCTGAGCTTTGCCAAATATTTGGCCGACAATTCCATTACCCCCAAACGCCGCACCTGGGTCCATGTGACTGTCTATGAGGAAGTGGGCCACGGCGGCAGTGCATCCGTGCCTGCGGGCGTTACCGAAGCCATTTCCGTGGATATGGGCTGCGTGGGTGCAGGCCTGAGCTGCACCGAAAAGCAGGTGTCTATCTGTGCCAAGGATTCCGGCGGCCCTTACAGCTATGAGGTCGTGGGAAAGCTCATTGAAGCTGCCAAGAAGACAGAAGCCGACTATGCAGTGGATGTGTATCCTTACTATGGATCCGATGTGGAAGCAACGCTCCGAAGCGGCGTGGATATCCGCCACGGGCTGATCGGTGCCGGTGTCTATGCCAGCCACGGCTACGAGCGTAGCCATATCGACGGTGTGTATAATACGCTGAAAGTCCTGGCCGGTTATCTGGATGTATAAAAAATGATATCGTAGAGGCGATTCACGAATCGCCCGCGGACGGCCAATGGCCGCCTCTACACATCCTACCGTCAGAACTCGTAGGGGCGAGCATCGCTCGTCCGTACCCCGCGGCAGGCTTCAACCTGCCGGGGTTCTTGCGATTTTAAATGGAATGTATTAATATAAAAATAGCACTTAGGTGGAATATGACAAAGGAGGAACCAGCTATGAATAATTTGAATCTTTTTGATTCACCATTCGTTATTGTCATCATTGGCTCCATTCTGTTTCTAACTGTGCAGCTTGTCCTTTGTTTTAAGGCGAAAAATATATTCCTCAAATTAATACCGATGATCCTGCTGGTTATTTCCTCAATTGTTTTGTATTTTTTTGGGGGAATCTCTCGGAGCATGGGAGGGATTTGCATATGGCGTCCTTTCTGCTTTTTCATTTATTTGGCTTATTGTCTGTGGTTTTGGTTGGGGTATTTGGGCAATTATCAGAATAGGAAGCAAGAAAACCCAGTAAGTGAAAATACATTAATACCGCAGCACCAAACTGGTGCTGCGGCCTATTCTTACGCATATTTCTCTTTCAAATACAAAATTGCTTCTTTGTAGCCATCCAGGCCTTTGCCCTGGATGGTTTTTTCGCAGTACATACCCGGATAGGAAATCTGCCGGAAGGCCTCCCGGTCACTGACCTGAGAAATGTGAACCTCCACCGCCGGGATCCCCACGGATTTCAAGGCATCCAAAATGGCTACTGAGGTGTGGGTATAGGCAGCGGGGTTGATCACAATGCCGTTAACCTTTCCGTAGCATTCTTGGATCTTATCCACAATCGCACCTTCATGATTGGATTGGAATTGTTCAATTTCCAAACCTTCTGCTATGGCAGTCTTTTCAATCAAGGACAGCAAATCGGCAAAGGTACTTTTGCCGTAGATATCCGGTTCCCGAATACCAAGCATATTGATGTTCGGGCCATTGATGACCATGATCTTCATTCCAGTTCCTCCCAAATCTTCAAGATGGCAGTGGCCGCTTCCTCGGGCGTGCCGTTGTTATCAATGAAGTAATCGGCAAGTTCCGCATATTTCGGCTGGCGAATCCGGTAAAGCTCTGCTACGCCAACACTCTGCGACAGGGGCCGCCCCTCGGCTTCCAAAGAATCCAATCGCCGCTCCAGGCAGAAAATAATGCCGTTTTGCCGCAGAATCGCTTCATTTTCCGGCCGCATCACGCAGCCTCCGCCGGTGGCGACGACAATCTCCGATTCTTTGCACAGATAGGCAAGTGCCTTGGTTTCGTGCTGACGGAACACATCTTCGCCATCCTCAGCAAAGACCTCTGCAATGGATTTGCCTGCCAGTTCAGGAATCAAAGCGTCCGCATCCACGAAGACCTTGCCGGTCTTTTCTGCCAGCAGCCTGCCGACGGTGGACTTCCCGCTGCCGGGCATACCAATCAAAATGATATTTTCTTCTGCCTGCCGCAGCTGTTGGTGAATTTCAAAAATCTTTTCGTCAGAAATCGATTCTCCGGTAAACCACTGGCTGGCCTCCTTTGCCTGTGCGACCAGCATCAAAAGGCCGTTTTCGGTGATCAAACCCCGGTCTTCGGCTGCCTGCAGCAGACGGGTTCGTGCCGGATTGTAAATCAAATCCAGAACACCTTCCAGCCTTGGAAACCGGGCAATATCCACCGGAGCTGCGTCCGTGTTGGGATACATACCCACTGGGGTGGCGTTGACGATCACCGCCGCATCAGCGTGCAGGTGCAAATTTTCGTAATTATTCTGCCCCTGCCGGGAGATCACCACGGTCATTGCTCCGTGAGCCTGCAAAACCGCCACGGCCACATTGGACGCACCACCGCTGCCCAGCACCAGCACTTTCTTCCCGGAAACACTCAGCCCGGAATGCTTCAGCATGGTTTCAAAGCCGAAATAATCGGTGTTGTGTCCCAACAAACTGCCGTCACTTTTGCGAACGAGAGTGTTCACTGCACCCAAAGCCTGGGCCTGGGGCGTCAGCTCCGCACAGTAGGGGATTACGGCTTTTTTGTAGGGGATCGTAACATTCAGACCGTCAAATTTACCGGTTTTCAGAAAAGCATCCAGCTCCTCCGGCTTTTTCTCAAAGTGAATGTAGGAATAATCCCCCAACCGGCTGTGAATGATGGCCGAGTAGCTGTGACCCAATTTTTCGCCCAGTAAACCGTAGTCCATCAGATAACCTCACTGTAGCTGCCCAGATACTTAAATTCGTCGCACAGATCGTCCAGCTCACAGATCAGCTGCACAAACTCCTGAGAATAGATGGAAGTATCCAGGTCGAAATAAAACATAAATTCAAAATCTCTGTCAGGTAGGGGCCTGGATTCCAGCTTTGTCACATTGATGCCCAAAACATACATCCGGGCCAGTACCTTGTACAAGGCACCGGGACGGTGGTTGAGCACCATCATGATACTGGTCTTGTCAGCACCGGGGTAGATCTGCAGACCCTTGCTGATGCAGATGAACCGGGTGTAGTTGTTGCCTTTATCCTGAATTGCTGCCTGCAGGCAACCCAGTCCGTAAAGCTCTGCACAGCTTCTGCTGGCGATGGCGGCCACATCATTGCGGCCGCTTTGACTGACCATTTCTGCAGCGGTTGCGGTATTTTCCACCGGGATCAGCTTCACGCCCTTGAGCCCAGCCAGATACTCGCTGCATTGGCTAATGGCCTGCTCGTGGGAGTAAATTTCCTTGATATTCTCCAGTTTGGTTCCCGGATTGACCAGTAGATTATGATCAATTTTCAGTCGGAAGCTCCGAACGATGGAAAAATCGTGCTGAATCATCAGGTCATAGACCTTCTTGACAGAGCCTGCAGTGGAATTTTCTATCGGCAAAATGCCGTACTGGCACAGTCCCTGTTCAATGGCAGTAAATACGCCTTCGAAATTTTTGAAATAAACAATCATGGGATTTTTGAAGATCTTTTCACAGGCGATCTGAGAGTAAGCACCCTCCACACCCTGGCAAGCAACCATAGCTTGCTGCGGGAACAGTTTGGGTGTGGTCTCAATGGCTTTCGTAATTTGCTTGTACAGATCGGTGGCCGTATCACCCAGCTTGCTTTGATAACTGCGACTCAGCTCGAAGAGCATGGAGTACAGCACTCTGGTATAGTTCGCCATGTCCGGGCCGGCTTTTTCGGCCACATCCGCCAATTTCTCCCGCTCCCGGCTCGGCACAAGGATCGGCAAATGATGTTCCTTTTTGTAGTCAGCAATCTGTGCGGATATCGCCATCCGCTGGCCGAACAGAGCCACCAGCTGATCGTCGATACCGTCAATTTGTTCCCGAAGTTCTGCAATATCCATAATAATTACCTCTCGTCTGCCTGTTTCAAAATCATATCATACAAAGCGATTGCCGCTGCTGCTTCCACCACCGGTACTGCCCGGGGGACGATGCAGGGATCGTGCCGCCCCTGAACCTGAATGACGGTTACTTCCCCGGTTTGGAGGTTCACGGTCTGTTGGGGCTTTCCGATGGAGGGGGTGGGTTTGATTGCCACCCGGAAGAGCACCGGCATTCCATTGGTAATGCCGCCCAAAATGCCGCCGCAGTGATTGGTCAGCGTTTGGACTACACCGTTTTCCATAGTAAATGCATCGTTGTTTTCGCTGCCGGTGGCCTGAATGTCGCCAAAGATCAAGCCCTTTACAGCCGGAATGCCGTAAACAATCTGTGCGATCCGGTTTTCCATACCACCGAACATAGGCTCGCCGATGCCTGCGGGCAAACCGGTAATGGCACATTCAATTGTGCCGCCCAAGCTGTCAAGCTTCGCCCTGGCAGCGGCAACTTGTGCCTGCATTTCGCTTCCTGCCGTTACTGAGAGGGTGGGGAAGGCACTGCCCACATCCTCCAGCTGCGGCTTCATGGCATCAAATTGTTCATCCTCAACGGTGCCGATCTTTTGGATGTGGGCACCGATCCGAATCCCCATGGCCTCCAGCCATTGCTTACACATACCACCGGCAATGCACATAGGTGCTGTCAGCCGTCCGGAGAAGGGACCGCCACCGGGAAAAATCTCACCGTATTTGATATAGGAGGTAAAATCTGCATGACCCGGCCGGGGGCAGGATAATACATTGCCGTAGTCACCGGAACGGGTGTTTCGATTGTAAATCACTGCCGTGATAGTCTTGCCGTCGGTAAAGCCATTGTGCAGACCGGCAGTAAATTCCGGTAGGTCTGCTTCCTTACGGGGCGTGGACCAGGCGTTTTGTCCCGGGGCTCTGCGTTTTAAAAACGCCAGCAACTGCTCCATATTCACCGGCAGACCGGCAGGAATGCCCTCTAAGGTCATACCCACCGATTCGCTGTGAGAGTGTCCAAAAATGGAGAGTTTTAAGTTTTCACCGTAGATATTACCCATAAAGCCCTCCTAAAAGTTTGTATTCTTCCCAAAAACCGGGATAAGATTTTGTTACACATTCTGCTCCCAAAACAGTCACTGCTTCTGTGCATACTGTGGCGGCGATGGCTGCGGCCATGGCAATTCGATGGTCGTTGCAGGTATCCACTGTGCCACCCCGGAATGTGCCGGGATAGACGGTCAGAGCGTGGTTTGTGGTCTCAGCGTGGCCGCCAAGTTGCTGAATCATAGCAATGGTGGATGCTACCCGGTCGGATTCCTTCAGCCGCAGCCGATGAATGCCGGTAAAGGTGGCTCCATTTAATGCACAGGCCGCCACGGCCAAAACCGGAACCAAATCCGGGATGTCCTCAGCACAAATTTCCTGATGTGCTTTGCTCAGCTTCTTCAGGAGCGGCACAACGGCCCGATCGCCCTGAGCGGATTTCTCATCCAGACCCAAAACCGAAACAGGATTTCCCAAGGCTTGAGCAGTCAGCCAAAATGCGGCGTTGCTCCAATCGCCCTCCACGTCGATTCTGCCGGGTGAACGGTACTTCTGCTTTCCGGAAACGGAAAAGCCGTCAAACTTCACACCAAAGCGTTTCATCGTTTGCAGGGTCATATCCACATAACCGCAAGACTCCAATTGTCCCAGAATGGTCACCCAGCTTTCACCGTCCATTAAAGTCGCTGCAAAGAGCAATCCGGTGACAAATTGACTGGACACACCACCGTCGATCCGATACTCTCCGGCAGAAAGCTTACCGGAGCAGCGAAGCCGATTGGCATCCAGCCATGCAAGTTTGCAGCCCATCCGTTCCATTTCCTCCCAAAGAGGGGACAAGGGACGCTGGGGCAGCCTGCCTTCCATTTCAAAGACCGTATCCACACCCAACGCACCTGCAACAGGCAGTAAAAAACGCAGGGTAGAGCCGCTTTCACCGCATTTCAGCACTGCGGTTTTGGGTGCTTCTGCGATGGGCACTACATGATAGCCTTCGTCCGTCCGGGTGATTCTCGCACCCAGAGCCTGCAGACAACCGGCGGTGGCAGCAATGTCATTGTTCGTTTCCGGGCATACCAAGACAGTTTCCCTGTCTGCAAATGCCGCACAAATCAGCAGTCGATGTGCCTGAGATTTGGAGGGGATAATTTGTACTTGCCCCTGCAAAGGCTGGGGGTGAATGGTAATGTCCATATCAAAGTCCTGCTTCAATAAAAGATTGTAATTGTGCAACCGGGGTGGACACGATCCTGCATTTTCCGATTTGCTCGGGCAGGATCAGCTTGACCGCATCGGCTGAACGCTTCTTGTCGGAAAGCGCCGCTTCGGCCAATACCTGAGCATCCAGTGTCGTTTTGGTGGGAAGTCCAAACCGCTGTAAACAGCCGATGATCCGCTGAGCGTCCCCACAGCCGCAGCTTCGGGCCACAATAGCCATACCGATGCTGACGGCCTGACCGTGAGAAATTGTGAAATTGCTGCCTGCCTCAATGCCATGACCCACTGTGTGGCCTAAATTCAGCAGCATTCGCCGCCCGGCATCAAATTCATCCTCCGCAACCACGGTATTTTTCAGCTCTACGCACCGGGTGATGACGGTTTTGCGATCGAAGGCACAGCCTGCGTGCTCCAAGTGCACAAACAGTGCCGGGTCAAATAAAACACCGTACTTGATCACTTCCGCACAGCCGTCCCGGAAGATGGGGGCAGGGAGGGTGTTCAAGGTGTTAATGTCACAAACAACCAGCTTCGGCTGATAGAAGCAGCCGGCTAGATTCTTTCCTGCGGGTAAATCAATGGCAGTTTTTCCGCCAACGGAGGAATCCACCGCCGCCAGCAAGGTGGTCGGCACCTGGATATAGTCAATACCCCGCAGATAGGTAGCTGCCGCAAACCCGGCAAGATCGCCCACAACACCGCCACCCAGGGCAATGATACAGTCAGTTCTTGTCAGCTGGTTTTCTGCCAAAAAGTTCAAAACAGATAGATAGGTTGCACCGTTTTTGCTGCTTTCTCCGGCAGGAAATACATAATTTACGACCTGAAAACCGGCCTGCTCCAGGCTGTTTTTTGTAACTTGCCCGTACAGGGGCCAAACATGGCTGTCGCTGATGATGGCAATCTTTTGCGGCTTGCACACCTGAGTGACCAGCTCGCCCAACCGGCTTAACAGCCCGTCACCGATGCATACATCGTATTCTTTTGAAGCTTGTATCCGGATCGTGTTCATCCGTCTACCTCCTCCTTGCGTTTTCGGCCTTCCTCCAGCAAAGTGGTCAGAGCCGGAAGATCCTGCTCCTGCAAGGCTTTCTGATAGGCCTGAAGATGATCGATATAGGTGCTGATCTCAAAGAGCATATTTTCTCTGTTTTCCATGCACAGCTCCGCCCACATAGGGGCATTGAGCCATGCTACCCGGGTCAGATCCTTGTAGCTGCCGGCAGAAAATCCCTGATGGAAAGCGGCCGTGGGGGATTTGATATAACCGTTGGACAGCACATGGGGCATTTGGGATGTGAAGGCAATGAGCCTGTCGTGCTCGGATGCGGTGCAGACGGAAAAACGACCAAAGCCGCAGGGGGAGAGACTGTCTTTTACACGCTGCAGCAGTTCGATATCATCGAATTTCGGCGGCACCAACACCATGGGGGCACCCTGAAACAGATTGCTGCGGCTGTACTTAAAACCGGAATGGTGAGAACCAGCCATAGGATGTCCGCCAACAAAGGTAAAACCATATTGTGCGGCTAAAGGAAAGCACCGCTTGCAGATTTCTTCCTTGATGCCGCAAAGATCCATTACTAAAGCATCGGGACGGATTTTGCAGGCATGGCTTTCCAGCCAATCTGCACAGCCCTTGGGATAAATGGCCAGTAAAATCAGCTGACAGCTGCCGATTGTGCTGTCATCCAAAATCCCGTGTGCTGCTCCGCTGAGCTTGGCAAATTCCAGCATGGCAGTGTCGGTATCGGCTGATAGCACCGTATGACCGGCTTTGGCGTAGGCTCTGGCCATGGAACCGCCAATGAGACCCAAGCCTAAAATTCCGACTGTCACACCATCGCCTCCCGAAGCTTGCCGACCTTGGCGTTGAGCTCAGCAAACTGTGCCGGCGTCAGGGATTGAGCACCGTCGCACAGAGCACAGGCGGGATTGTTGTGCACCTCCACCATGATGCCGTCAGCACCGGCGGCTGTGGCAGCCAAGGCCATGGGCGGCACCAGCTTTGCCTTGCCTGTTGCGTGGCTGGGATCCACGATCACCGGCAGATGGCTCAGGTCGTGCAGAACAGAAACAGCGGAAAGATCCAGCGTGTTTCTAGTGTAGGTCTCAAATGTGCGGATGCCCCGCTCGCAGAGAATCACATTCTCGTTACCCTCACTCATGATGTATTCCGCACTCATCAGCAGCTCCTGCAGTGTGTTGGCCAGACCCCGCTTGAGAAGAATAGGCTTCTCTGTTTTGCCCAATTCCTGCAGAAGATCAAAATTCTGCATATTTCGGGCACCAACCTGAATGATGTCCACATCCGCAAACAGCTCCAAGGCCCGGATATTCATGATCTCCGTCACGATGGGCAGGCCAGTGACCTCCTTGGCCTTCAGCAGCAGCCGGATACCCTCACCCTTCATGCCCTGGAAGGCATAGGGGGAGGTTCTGGGCTTAAACGCACCGCCGCGGAGAATATCCGCACCGGCAGCTTTGACCGCTGTGGCTACTTCAATGATCTGCTCTTCGGATTCGACGGAGCACGGGCCGGCGATCATAGCAAAATGTCCACCGCCGATCTTGGCATTGCCCACTTCAATGATCGTGTCCTGAGGGTGGAATTTCCGATTAGCCTGCTTAAAGGGTTCGGATACCCGTTTAACGCTTTCTACGATCTCTAAACTGCTGAGTAGCTCGGCATCCACCCGGCTTGTGTCGCCGATGAGGCCTAAGATGGTGACCTCCTGACCTTCCGAAATGTGTACATCCAAATTCATATTCCGCAGCCAGGCAATCAAAGGCTCGGCCTGCTGAGCGGTAGTTCCGTGTTTCAAAATAGCGATCATGGTTAAACATCTCCCGCAAATAAAATATGCCGCACAGAAGCGATTTCCGTGCGGCAGTTAAAAATACACCTAAAGCTGTCCAATGGATTGCAGCACAAATCGCTATTACCTTTTGTTCATAAAAAAGTAATAGTAATAAAACTGTGCGGCAAACACGGTGTGGTTCATAATTGACCTCCCAATCCAGTGGTTGCGGACATTATACCACGACCGATGGAATAATGCAATAGTAAATTTGAAAAAATTCGGCAGTCAGTGAGGTTGACTGCCGAATTTTGCTTAAGTAACGGTAAAACTTTGGGTGGTCACATACTGACCGTTGAAATAAATCTCCACAGTGTAAGCACCGGGGGTCTGGGGCATCACGGGGATGGTCATCGTGCCATAGCCCTGGAACCACATACTGGTCCAGATCTGACTTCTGGCATCCGCCTGAACCAGAGAACCTTCCGCATCGCGAATCACAAACAGAGTGGTGATATTGTCCGACGAGGTGTTGTACTCATGGGTCAGCCGGATGGAGAAGGATGCACTCTGACCAACGGCAAAGGTGTTGGTGTAATCCGAGGGCTTCAGGTCGTTGCGATTCCAGTTTTCCTTGTTGGGAGTCAGACACATGGAAAATTGGAAGTATTCCGCGGAGATATCATAGCCGGAAAATGCCTCTGCTTCAGGGACGGTGTAGGAGAATGTGCTATCAAATACCGGATCGCCGTTGGCGGTCTGAATCTCAAAGGTGTATGTACAGCCGGGAACGATGGGTTCAATCACAATAAAAGGATCCTCGGTAGATACGAAAATGGGGCTGTTCATACCGCTTACGGTGTATTTTACGACCCATAGGCAACCAGGATCATTACCCTCAAAGGTCCAGCGCAAGGGCAGCTTGTTGGGATCGTCGATGTCAACGATGAACTCCGTAATGGTAACGGAGTTGGCAGCCAGAGAAACCCGATTTCCCAAAGACATGCCCGCAGCACAGACCTCAACGGTGTAGGGGGCGGAGCGATCCAGATCCTCAAAAACTGCGATTGTATCTGTGACGGTAATGGTTTTGTCGTAGCCTGCGTCATTGTAGCAACGGACGGTCCATGTGGTTATGGCATTGCCGCTGGGGGCATTCCAGGTCACTGTCAGGGCGTTGCCTACAAAGCCTGCAATGGTCAAATTCTCCGGGTAAATGATCTCGGTGGCGGTAAATTCCACGGTGTTGGTGCCAATCAGATACAACTCGGTGGTGGGTTCTACCCGGAAGGTGTAGCACTTACCCACGGTCAAGCCGTTGATCGTCGCCACATGGCCGGTGCAGGTGACGGACCGCTCTTCCTCACCTTCGGCAGAGTAAAATACCTGCCACTGGGGACTTTCCGGACCGCGAACAGTGAAGTTTAGGATCACAGAGCCGTTTTCCGAACCCGTGATAGCGGTCAAACCGCTGATGACGGTTTCTGCCGCCGTCACATAGATGCCACTGGTTTTGCCCAACAACTCATGGAAACCGGAAATTTCCACCTCCACCTTGTAACGGGTGTCCGGTACAAGACCGGTGAACATAGCCACGCCGTCGATGACATTCTGTCGCTTGGTGTTGCCGTAAGCATCGGTGCAGACAACGGTCAGCAATTCGTCGTCAATATCGCAGTGCAGGTCCACAGCCAGTCTGTCCTCCACGCCGGAGAATGTGATGCTGTAGATGGTCTGCTGATATTCGTATTTGTAGTACAGGTATCCGCCAAGAAACAGGGAGGCGGCCACGATAAAGCAGATCAGAGCCGCAATCAGACCCTTGCCACGCTTGGCAGGAGCAGGCTCGACCTCGTAATACTCCTCCTGCTCTTCGAAAATCTCCTCTTCCGTTTCTACCGGCTCTTCCTCCAGGGTTTCTTCCACTTCGGCTTCCTCCCGGATTTCTTCCTGCACTTCCTCAATTTGCTCCGGTTCTTCGGGTTCTTCATCCGTCAGAACGATCCGGGGCGGAATGGGAACCTCGATGGGTGCCGGTGCCACAACGGGCTCCGGTGTTTCGTGAGCAATCAGATCGTCGGCCTGAGCCAGCATGTCCTCCAAGCTGTCCTCTTCCGGCACTTCCTCGCTGATCTCCTCGAAGCTGTTCTCCTCTTCGACAACTTCTGCAGCAAGTTCTTCTTCGGTATTTTCGACTTCGACGATCTCCTCGATAACTTCCCCCGGAATTTCCTCGGAGATTTCCTCCGGGATTTCTTCGGTGGAAGTTTCTTCGGAGGGCGTCTCTTCCTCGGCAGTTTCCTCCGCAACGATTTCCACACCCACAGCCTCTAATGCCTGATCGACCTCGGAGATAATCTCATCGGTGGAGGGCTCTTCTTCAACGGATTCGACCACCACTTCTTCCTCTTCCGCTTCAACGGCAATGGCAGGAGGGACGATGGGCTCGTCATTTACGGTGTTGCACTGCATATAGTTGACCAGAGCCTGTCCCATTTGGGCAGGATCCTGCCAGCGTTCCTGCGGATCGGGATGGCAGGCCTTGAGAATAATAGTCGCCATTTCGCAGTCCGCATACTCCGGGGCACTCAGCGGCTCGGCAGAGCCGGGGGTCACCGCCGGCAGCTGGCCGTTGTTGTAGATCTGATACAAAATCAAACCAACGGCATAGGTGTCCAGTGTATCATTGAGTGCCGAGTAAGCGTCGGTGATTTCCGGTGCGGTGTAGGCACTGTGGTATGCTTCCGGCAATGACGCATAGGGCAGGGAGGGCAGGGAAATGAATCCCAGATCACCAATGCGGTACTCATTATCTGCACAAATGAAAATATTGCTGGGCTTCAAATCCACATACAGATAGCCGCTGCGGCGGCAAACCGCCAAAGCGGAGCAAAGATCCAAACCCAAATTGACAGCACCCAAATGGGTCATGGGATTGCGGCTCAAATACCGCTCCAGCGTAGGGCGGTACTTACCCAGCAGACACACATCAAAGCTCTCGCTGTTTTCAGCAGGCTCAATCTGCCAGCCTTCATAGCCGGAGAAACCCTCCAGCTGGGAAAGATTCTGCAGCAGGGCAGCTTCCTTCTCAATTCCTTCTGCCAGGCCTTTATAATAAGCAACGGCAGCAGCTCTGTCAGGGAAAGCACCTGCCAGCAGCAACGCTTCCAGCTTGCTGTCATCGGCAGGGACACTGACGGTTTTTACTATGTATTTATCGCCGGTATTTTCCTGCATCGCAGGGTAGCAGCGAACGCCGTGGTGCTCACTGATGGCATCACCCATCAGGAAGCCTTCCAGCAGCGGAAGGATCAGTTTGGGGTCTGGCATATCCAACGCCTCCTTGGAACATACATTTCCTATATGATAAAATAATTTCGGAAAAAATGCAACACTATTTCCGTGTATTTTACAATGAATAAAAGGGCGAATGCTGTCAAAATCCTACAGATGAGTAATAACACAACAAAAAGCTATCTGATTGCGTACTTGCATAAATAAAAGGCTTGTGCTATAATAAGCACAAAGTTTGGCACAGGGTATGTGCCGGAACGGAGGTACCAGAATGAGTAAAGTGATTTGCGATGTTTGCGGCACAACCTATCCGGAAACGGCAGCACAGTGTCCCATCTGCGGCAGTGCAAAGAAATCCACAGCCCAAACCGCTGCGGGCGGTGGCGACCAGGCCTATGCCTATGTCAAGGGTGGCCGTTTTTCCAAGTCCAATGTCCGCAAGCAGAATAAAAAGGGCCAGGAGCTGGAACGCCGTCCGGCAGGCAAGCGTTCACCGCAAAAGGATAAAGGCAATGCTGTTATGATTGCCATTGTGATTCTTTTGGTGATCGCGATCATTGCTGTTTTGGGTTATATGGGCGTTCGGGTGTTCCTGTCCGGTGCTGTCAATAATTCCCAGACGAATAAACCGCCCATCAGCGGCCCGGAGAATCCTTCCACACCCACGGAAGTTTTGTGTACCGGCATTAGCCTGACCAGACCTGCCATTGAGTTCACGGCGGAAGGCCAGGCCTACCTGGTAAGCTACACGCTGCTGCCTGCCGGTGTAACGGAGCAGGTGACATTCTCTTCCAGCAATCCCGCTGTTGCAACGGTCAGCGAAACGGGTCTTGTGACTTCAGTTGGTGGCGGCAGTGCGATCATCACCATCACCTGCGGTCAGGCTCAGACAGAATTTACGGTTACCTGCAGCTTCGGTGATGTTACCGAACCCAGTGATCCCACCGAGCCTACGGTAATCACACCTCCCGGATACGAGCTGAAGCTGAAGTATGAAGAGTTTACCATGTCCAAGACCTATCCCAACCCTGTGAGCATCTATGTCAGCAATCCTTCTGTCAAGGCTACGGACATTACCTGGACCGTGGATGATCCCACCATCGCAACTGTAAGCGAAAAGGGTGTGGTCACAGCTGTCGGCAGAGGCTGGACTACCATTCGTGCAAGCTTTGGCGATCAGACCGCATCCTGCAAGGTCATTATCGCCTTCGATCCTGAACCGCCGAAGGAATACAAGTACACGATCAGCAAGACCGATGTGACTATCAAGGTCGGCGAGACTTTCGGCTTATACCTGCTTGATAGCGACAAAGTCAACGTCAAGGTGGATTGGGTCGCCAGCGTGGATGGCTATGTGGAGATTAAGGGTAACAGCATCAAGGGCCTGAAGTCCACTGCGGATGTTGCCGGTAAGTGTATCACAATTTCCGTTACCATCGACGAGGAAACCTATAAATGCACCGTCCGAGTCATTGAACCTGCATCTGAAGGATAAGTAAAGCAAAAAGCGGCAACGTACAGTTGCCGCTTTTTTGTATTGTGGCAATTACTCGCCTTCCACCCGCTGGCCCTTGCGAAACAGCAGGGAGATGCACCACAGACCGGCCAGACCGACCAGGGTGTAGATAATCCGGCTGACTACGGAATCCTGACCGCCAAAGAGCCATGCTACCAGATCAAATTGGAAAATACCCACCAGACCCCAATTTAAGCTGCCGACAATGGACAGGATCAATGCCAGTGTATCCATCATGTTTACCTCCATTCATTGATTTGGCTAACCATAGAATTTCCGTTCTGCCCGGGTTTTATTCATACCCTTGCAAAAACGGTGATTTTGCGATATAATAACAAAAATTGCGTAACCATCAGGAGGCTTTTATATGACCACTCTTTACGAATATGCCTTTGCCAAGCTGAATCTGACATTGGATGTCCTTGGCAAGCGGGAAGACGGCTACCACGACTTAAAAAGTGTGATGCAAACCATCTCTGTCCGGGATGATATCGAAATTGATATCGGCACCGGAAAACCCTGGTGCTTGAAGTGTGACAAGGAGGATATTCCCACGGACACCTCCAATCTTGCATGGAAGGCCGCTCAGCTTTATCTGGACACCATGGGTAAGGATCCCGACGGGCTGGAGATCCGTATTACCAAGCGAATTCCCAGCGGTGCCGGCATGGGCGGCGGCAGTGCGGATGCTGCTGCAGTGCTCCGTGCTCTGAACCGCCACTACGGCGAACCGCTTTCCATTTATGCTTTGGCTGAGTTGGGTGCTCAGGTAGGCAGCGATGTGCCCTTCTGCACCATTGGCGGCACAGCAATGGCAGAGGGCAGAGGCGAGCGGCTGCGAAAGCTGCCGGATATGCCGGATTGCTTCTTTGTAGTCTGCAAGCCGGAGTTTTCTGTTTCCACCCCGGAGCTTTACCGAAAATTGGATGAAACCGTGATCGCCAAGCGTCCGGACAATACCGCCATGGAAAGTGCCATTTTGGCCGGTGATATACAAAAGGTTGCCCAGAATCTTTGCAATGTATTCGACCCCGTGGTGACTGCTGATCATCTGGAGCTGAACTATATCAAGTCCATTTTCAATGCCTATGGCTCCATCGGTCAGCAGATGACCGGCTCCGGCTCTGCGGTGTTCGCCATTGTCTCGGAATTTGAAATCGCGGCAGTTATCTGCAATATGCTGAAGGGAAATTATCCTCAGGTCTTTATTGCCAAGCCTGTATAAAGTTGCCAAAATCCGTCCATACTGGGCATATTCCAGTATGGACGGTGTTGTTTATGAGAAAAATCGCAAAATTACTCCTTACATCCTTACTTCTGTTAGGTGTTTTATGGACAATAGATGTTATTCGGGACAGACAAACCCTGAGCCGGGAGCTGATTCGGCTCCATGTGGTCGCCAATTCCGATTCCGAGGAAGATCAGGCCATCAAGCTCCGGGTTCGGGATGCCGTGACCGCCTACCTACAGGAAAATATGTCCGGCATCACCGATCAAGAGACTGCCACCCTGTTTTTACAGCAGCATATTCCGGAGCTCACCCAGACCGCCAACCAAGCCTTGGAAATAGCCGGTTCTGCGGACCGGGCAGAAATCACTTTGGCCCGGGAGGCTTTTCCAACCAGACAGTACGATACCTTCTCCCTGCCTGCCGGGGTCTATGAATCCCTTCGCATCCGCATAGGAGCTGCAGAAGGGAAGAATTGGTGGTGTGTTGTATTTCCGTCGCTATGCTTTCAGGCAGTAGGGGAGGATTTTACAGATACCGCTGCAGGTGCGGGCTTTGATGAATCTCTGACTGGGGCACTGAAAGGGGAGGAAACCTACCAGGTTCGATTTTTCTTTCTGGATTGCCTTGGATGGTTGCAAAATTTCTTTGAACAATTTTAATTAAGCCCTATTTTTGGGACGGAATGTGTGGTATTATGTAGAAAAAGAAAGGCG
The DNA here is from genome assembly GCA_015067945.1 of Oscillospiraceae bacterium. Lineage (GTDB taxonomy): Bacteria > Bacillota > Clostridia > Oscillospirales > Oscillospiraceae > Faecousia. The sequence continues at coordinate 69,909 of SVLM01000004.1, read as the reverse complement.
GTAATACCATGTTGCATCTTTTGCTTAGTCCGGACTGGACGGTTCAGCGTAATGAAATACTCAGCCGCATTGCATCGGATGTCCGCAATGGGCTGGGTGGCCGGATTTTAATGGTTCCGGAGCTGATTACCCATGATACGGAACGACGGCTTTGTGAAGCCGCCGGCGATACCGCCAGCCGTTATGCGGAGGTTCTGTCCTTCACCCGGCTGGCCCGCCGGGTGGCAGAGAGCATGGGCAGTGCTGCCGAAAGCTGCATGGATAACGGTGGACGGCTGGTTGCCATGGCGGCTGCCGCCCGTCAGCTCCACAGCAGACTGAAGGCCTATGCGGCGGTGGAGACAAAACCGGAATTTCTGACGGAGCTTGTGGACGCGGTGGATGAATTCAAGCGTTGCTGCATCACCGCCCGGGATCTGAAGATCGCCGCAGAGCAAACAGAGGGCAGCCTTGCTCAAAAGCTGGAGGAGCTGTCCTTACTGCTGGAGGCCTACGACAGTCTGTGTGCCCAGGGCAAACGGGATCCCCGTGACCAAATGACTTGGCTGTTGGAGCAGTTGGAGGACGGCACATTTGGTCAGGAGCATGTATTTTACATAGACGGATTTCCGGACTTTACCCGTCAAAATTTGGCGATTTTGGAACATTTGATTCAAGTAAGCCCCTCTGTGACCGTGGGTTTGAACTGCGACACAGTTAGCTCTTCTAAGCTGGCCTTTGAAAAGGCCGGCGATACTGCCGCAGAGCTGATCCGCTGTGCGAAGAATGTGGGCTTGGAGGTCAAAATTGAAATTCTTCCCAGCCGCAGTACGCCCCTCGCCGCCTGCTGTGCCGGTGTTTTTCAGGGGCAGCTGCCGGATGCTCAGGGAAGCCTTGCCGCTTTGCGGACAGACGATGTTTGGGCAGAAGTGCAGGTAGCCGCTCAGAAAATCATGGAGCTGGTGCAATCCGGCTGCCGCTACCGGGATATCAGCGTGGTCTGTGCGGACATGGGTGCCTATGCCGATGTGGTACGACTGGTGTTTGACCGCTGCGGTATTCCTGCCTACCAGTCCGGCAATGAGGATATTTTGCAAAAGACGGTTGTCAGCACCGTACTGTCCGCACTGGAGGCCGCTTTGGGCGGCTTTGAGCAGCGGGATGTTATCCGCTATCTGCGTTCGTTGTTGTCACCTTTGGATCAGGATACTTGCGACCGGGTGGAAAACTACGCCATTATTTGGGGTATCCATGGCAACGGATGGCAGGCAGAGTGGACAAAGCATCCCGGCGGTTTGAGCGGAAAGCCGTCGGATGCCGTTACCCGTCACCTGGAAAGCTTGAATCAGGCAAAGGATAAGGCTTTGACCCCGTTATTCCACCTGCGGCAGGCCTTCCGCGATGCCAAGAATATTGCCCAGCAGGTCATGGCACTGTATGCCTTTTTGGAGGAGATCCGCCTGGCTGACCGCCTTGGACGGCTGGCAGCCCAAATGGATAAGCAGAATGACAACCGCAGTGCCCAGATACTCAATCAGCTTTGGGAAATCCTGCTCACCGCTCTGGAGCAGCTGCACGATGTGCTGGGCAATACTGTTTGGGAGCCGGAGGTATTTGTCCGGCTGCTGACCCTGCTGCTGAGCCAGTATGATGTGGGAACCATTCCACCTGTGCTGGATGCGGTGACCGTGGGTCCCGTCAATGCCATGCGTTGCCAGCAGCAGAAGCATCTGATTCTGCTGGGAGCGGAGGAGGGGAGCCTGCCGGGTTACGGTGGATCTACCGGCCTGCTGACGGACCAGGAACGCAATGCCCTCCGGGATTTGGGCGTACCTCTGACCGGTGGCAGTGTGGAAGGCCTGCAGGCGGAATTTGCAGAAATCTATGGTGTTTTCTGTGGTGCGGAGCAGAGTATAACTGTGCTTTGCTCCGGTACACAGCCTTCCTTCGTGTTCAGCCGCATTGCAAAGATGGCCGGCTGTGAATCCTATGTCAAGCCCGGCCCGGTAACGGCAATGTCCGCCCCGGCGGAAGCGGCGGCATGGCTTGCCAAATACGGAGCATCTGCCACAGCTGAGGAACTGGGTTTGCACAATGAGTATGCACAGGTGTTGGAGCATTCCCAGTATCAATTGGGCAGCATCGCCCGGGAGCACGTATCTGAACTTTATGGCAGCTGTCTGAATCTGTCTGCATCCCAAATCGACAGGCAGGCAGAATGCCGTCTGTCTTACTTCTTGAAGTATGGCCTCCGGGCCCAGGAACGGAAGGAAGCAACGGTAGATCCGGCGGAGTTTGGCACCTATGTCCACGCAGTGCTGGAGCATACAGCCCGGGATGTGATGGCTTTGGGTGGTTTTGAAGCGGTTTCGCTGGAGCAGACCATGGATATTGCCGTGGCACACTCCCAAAGCTATACCCAGGAGCGTTTCAGTCAAATCGACTCTGCCCGGCTGACCTATCTGTTCCGCAGAAATAAGCGTGAGCTGGAAATGGTAGTCACGGAGCTGTGGGAGGAGCTGCAGAAGTCTAAGTTCCGGCCCAAGGAGTTTGAGCTTGCTTTTGGTGAGCAGGGAGATATGCCGTCAATCCAAATCGATTCGCACTCCATGGCCGCCGTATTGCGGGGCTTTGTGGACAGAGTGGACATTTGGGAGGAAAACGGCAATCACTATTTCCGTGTGGTGGACTATAAAACCGGCAAAAAGGATTTTGATTACTGCGACGTATATAATGGCGTGGGCTTGCAAATGCTGTTGTATTTGTTCGCCTTGGAGCAGGCAGGACAGGAAGTGGTGGGCGACCGCCCCATTGCCACGGGTGTCCAGTATTTCCCGGCAAGAGCACCGCTGATGAGCTCTGACGGAGCTTTAAGTGACGAAGAAGCCTATGGGGCCCGTATCTCGGAATGGAAACGCCGGGGGCTGCTTCTGGAGGATGAATCCGTTCTGCAGGCCATGGACCCGGATGAGAATATGAGCCGCCTTTGCTGTACACGGAAAAAGGACGGCACGCTTTCCGGTGACCTGGCCAGCCGTGAGCAGCTGAAAATGCTGCGAAAATACATTTTTGCATGGCTGTCCGGCATGGTGGATGATATTGCCTCCGGCAATGTGGCCCCCAATCCTTACACCCGGGGAACATCCCACAGTGCCTGTGCCTTCTGCCCCTATGGTGCAGTTTGTGCAGAAACAGCGGAAGCTGGCAGAAGAAATTATAAGATGATGTCCTCTCAGGAATTCTGGGAGGCAGTGGAGAAGGAGGTGACCGACCGTGGCTGAAAAACTGACCCCTCAGCAGGAGCAGGCAGTCAATAACCGTGGCGGCAAGCTGCTGGTATCTGCGGCGGCCGGTTCCGGTAAAACCAAGGTCTTGGTGGACCGATTGATGAGCTATGTGCTGCACCCAACCGATCCTGCCAATCTGGATGACTTTCTGATCATCACCTATACTAAGGCAGCAGCTGCAGAGCTTCGGGGAAAAATTGCGGCCAAGCTGACGGAGCATTTGGCCGCCCAGCCGGAAAACCGCCATTTGCAGCGGCAAATGCAGCGGCTGTACCTTGCGAAAATTTCCACCGTCCACTCCTTCTGCGGTGATATTCTCCGGGAATATGCCTATAAGCTGGATTTGGCACCGGACTTCCGTGTGGCGGACGAAAATGAATGTGCCCAGCTTCGGGATACCTGCATGAGCCAAATGCTGGATGAGGCCTATGAAAATGCAGAAAGTGACGAGGATTTCCGTGCCTTTGTGGATTCTCAGGGCTTGGGACGGGACGACCGCCTTGTGCCGAAGATCCTGCTGAAGGTCTTTGACAGTGCTCAATGTCATCTGGATCCGGAGGGGTGGCTGGACGAGTGTGTCCGCAATGTGCAGATCACCGGCTTGACCGATGCTTCGCAAACCCTTTGGGGTGCCTACCTGATAGAGGATTTGAAAAGCTACTTATCCCTGCAGATTCAGGCCATGGAAATCTGTGCCCGGGCGGCAGATCAAGCAGAGGGTATGGAAAAGCCTGCCCTGCTGCTGCACAGCGAGATACAGCAGCTGCAGCAGCTGTATCAGTGCACCACATGGGATCAGATTGTTGATGCTAAGCAGATCGAGTATGGTACACTGCGTTTTGGCAAGGCGGTGACGGATCTGGATCTGGTGGAGCGGATCAAGGCTGTACGCAACGGCTGCAAGAAGGGACTTGCGAAAAAGCTGACGAGCTTTGCTGACAAAAGCAGCCAGATCTTTGCGGATATGGCACATTCTGCGGAGGCAGCCAGAGGAATGGTCTCCTTGGTACGCCGATTCTCCCAGCAGTATCAAAAGGCGAAGCGAAGCCGCCGTATGCTGGATTTCGGCGATCTGGAGCATAAAACATTGGAGCTGCTGTTTGGCAGCAGCCGCAGCGGTCCTACTGCAGTGGCAAGGGAGCTTGGTGAGCGTTTCCGGGAGATCATGGTAGACGAGTATCAGGACTCCAATGCCGTGCAGGATAAGATTTTTGAGGCACTTACAGTCAAGCGGAGTAATTGCTTTATGGTAGGCGATGTGAAGCAGTCCATCTACCAGTTCCGTCTGGCTGACCCCAATATTTTCCTGAAAAAATACGCGGAGTATGTCCCTGCGGATCTGGCTGAACCCGGACAGGGCCGCAAGGTGGTTTTGTCCAGCAATTTCCGTTCCGGTGGTGCGGTGCTGGAGGGCGTCAACGATATTTTCCGCTGCTGCATGACCGAAAAGGTGGGAGGCCTTACCTATGGAGCGGACGAGGCTCTGTACGAAGGCATCCCCCACGCACCTGTGGGCGAACCGGAGGTGGAATTGCTGACCTTGTCCACAGAAGAGGGCGTATACGAGGCAGAGGCAAAAATGGTGGCACAGAGGATCCTCCAATTGCTGGATGGTACCCATTTTGTTCGGAAGAAGGACGGACTGCGGCCCATCGTTCCGGAGGATATTGCCATACTCCTCCGCTCACCCGGTTCTGCAGGTGGCTATTATCGGGATGCCTTGGCTGGCTGCGGAATCCGCAGTGTCAGCGGTGGCGGCGAAAATCTGCTGGAAACCGGAGAGATCAGTGTGCTCCGTTCCTTGCTGCAGACCATCAGCAACCCCCGGCAGGATATTCCACTGGTGGCTGTGCTGGCAAGCCCCGTGTTCGGCTTTACTGCAGATGACCTGGCGGCAATCCGGGGCAAGCACCCCTTCGGCAGCATCTACGATGCACTGGTTGCTTCGGAAAAACCGATGGTGAAGGCGTTCCTGGACACTCTTGCTTACCTGCGGCGGGAAGCACGGCTGGAACCCTTGGCTGTGCTGATTCAAAAAATCTTCGCACTGACCCGTATGGACAGTATCTACGCTGCCATGGACGGCGGTGATGCCAAGGTGGCCAATTTGCAAACCTTCTATAATTTGGCTGTTTCTTTCGAATCCGGCAGCCGACGGGATCTGGAGCAGTTCCTGGAGTATCTAGCTTCCCGGGAGGAGGATGGCCTCATTGCGGCCGGCGAGCAGACCGCACCCGGTGCCGTGACCATTATGAGTATCCATAAATCCAAGGGTTTGGAATTCCCAGTGGTATTTGTGTCCTCGCTTTCCCGTGGATTTAACCGGGAGAGCCTCCGGGCTCAGGTGCTCTGCGACCAGGATCTGGGATTGGGTTTGTCCGCCGTAGACGAGAAAAACCGTGTCCGCTATCCTACTGTGGCAAAAAAGGCTATTGCTGTAAAGATGACCGCAGACAGCCTTTCCGAGGAAATGCGGGTGCTGTATGTGGCACTGACCCGTGCAAAGGACCGACTCATCATGACCTACGCCTCCAAAAAGCTGGAGGATGATCTGAAAAACCTGGCTTTGCGGATGGATATGGGTGACCGGGAGCTTTTGACCCGGGATGTATCCTGCCCGGGCCAGTGGGTTTTGATGGCCGCCCTTCGTCGTACGGAGGCAGGAGAGCTGTTCAAGCTGGGTGGATATCCGCTCAATACAAGTCCCGGCACACCGCCGTGGAAGATCTGTGTGATGGGCGATACCTCCGAAGCAGCTGCATCCGGCATTGCCGAGGAAACCGTGCCCAAACCTCTGCCCCAGGAAGCGTTAACCGCAGTGCAAAGGGGTCTGGCGTTCCGATATCCCTATACCGCGGCAACCCAGGCTCCGTCCAAGCAGACCGCCACCCAGCGAAAAGGCCGGGATAAGGATGCCGAGGCTGCAGAGAATACCCAGGAACCGGCAGTGATTTACAGACGCTGGAGAAAGGGCGTGTTTGGCGGAATGAAGGCTGACGGTGTGGATGCGGGCAATGCCATCCATGCAGTCATGCAATATATCTGTTATTCCGCCTGTGATAGTCTAACCGGCGTTCGTGAAGAAATCCGCCGCCTGGTGAATCAGCGGTTTATCACCGATGAGCAGGCACAGCTGGTGGATGAGACAGCCATCGCAGACTTTTTTAAGACCGAATTGGGACAAAAGCTGCGGTTGAGTCCCAATGTACTGCGGGAGTTCAAATTCTCGATTTTGGACAACGGTGAGAATTTCAGCCCCTCGTTGCAGGGAGAAAAGATTCTGCTTCAGGGCGTTGTGGACTGTGCATTGATCGAAGACGACGGCATTACCGTGGTGGATTTCAAAACCGACAAGGTCACGGAATCCACCTTGCAGGAGCGGGCTGAGCAGTACCGTCCTCAGGTGCTGGCCTATGCCGATGCCCTGAGCCGGATCTACCAAAAACCCATTAAGCAGACCTTGCTGTACTTCTTCCATATCGGCCAATTTGTTTCTATGGCATAATAAGTAACAGGCACACCCAAACGGGTGTGCCTTATCTTGTTAGCGGCTGTTCTTGTTCTGATTGTTGCTCTGGTTCTGGTTGTTGTTCTGGTTCTGGTTGTTGTTCTGGTTCTGGTTGTTGTTCTGATTCTTGTTCTGGTTGTTCATAGCTAAGTTCCTCCTTAATTTCTGCGGTGATTCCGCGAAGCTAGCTTTCCCCGAAATTCAAGATTTATCCTTGTCCTTGAAAATCAGTGCTGCCAACAGACCGCTGACGATGGCGGCGGTAATGCCACCGGCACATGCCTTCAGTCCACCAATCAGCACACCCAAAAATCCTTGCTGATCCACAGCTTCCCGGACACCCTTGGAAAGCAGATAACCAAAGCCGGTCAGTGGCACGGTGGCACCTGCTCCGGCAAATTCCACCAGGGGTTCATATACGCCCACAGCCCCTAAAAATACACCGATCACCACATAGCTGACCAAAATCCGTGCCGGTGTCAGTTTGGTCTTGTCGATCAGAATTTGTCCAATCACACATAGGAAACCGCCAATCAAAAATGCTTTCAAATAATCCACTGTTAATCCCTCCCGCAGACGATGGAAACCCCGTGGCAAACCCCGGGAATGGGCAGACCTTGTTGGGTGGAGGTGGGGGAGAGCAATGCCCCGGTACCACAGAATAAGATCCGTTTCAGTTTGCTTTTGTTGAGCTTGTCCAGCAGTTCACCGCATAGGGTGATGGCACTGCAGCCACAGCCGGAGCCGCCGCAGTGGACATCCTGCTTTTCTAAGTCGAATACCATTGTTCCGCAATCTGTGAGCCTGCCACCCAAAGCAAGCCCCTCCTGACGGGCAAGCTCCAGTAACATTTCCTTGCCCAGTTGTCCCAGATCCCCGGTTACGATCAGATCGTAATCCTCTGCAGACCTTCCTAAGTCCTGCAAATGTGCCTTGATAGTGCTCAGTGCCGCCGGAGCCATGGCGGCACCCATGTTGTTGGCATCCTTGATGCCAAGATCCGTGACTGTACCAATGGTGCAGGCCTCGATCCTGGGCCCGTTGCCCTCTGTGCAGACCAATGCCGCACCGGAACCGGTCACCGTCCATTGAGCCGTAGGCGGCCGCTGTCCGCCGTAACCCAGGGGAAAGCGGTACTGCCGTTCCGAAGCTGCAAAATGGGAGGAGGTCATAGCCACTACCCGGTCAACGCACCCGGCCTCCACAGCCATGGCACTCAGCAGCAGACTTTCCGCCATGGTCGAGCAGGCTCCGTAAAGCCCCAAATGAGGGATCCCCGTGTTCCGCAGGGTAAAGGACGAGCCGATGCACTGATTCAGCAGGTCGCCGGAAAACACCAGATCCACATCCTGCCGGGTAATGCCGGCTTTGGACATCAGCGTATCCAATGCCATTTTCTGCATCTGTTTTTCCGCCTGCTCCCAGGTTTTTTGCCCAAACAGGGTGTCCTGGGAGGTCACATCAAAGCAGTACCCCAATGGTCCTTCCGATTCTTTCTTGCCCGCCACACTGGCCCAGGCGGTGATCACCGGCCTGCCGGGCAGCAGAAAGCTTTGCTTACCCCGTTTGTTCGAAGCCATGAGAATTGCACCTTCCTTGTTGATTTTTGTTAGTATGTGCAGTTATCATGGAACCATACTCAAAGCTAAAACGTTTGAGATGGTGGACGTGATATACAAACGCTTGCAAACCCAATGGCTTTGTGTTAGTATTGTTACAACACATTCTTATGGTTTTGTGTTGAGAATCTGCAGTAGCTTTTGAGTCTATGTACTTTTGGGTGCATGGCTTTAACTGAATAATTCAAAGGAGAGATAATGTTATGAATATGTTATCCGACAGAGCGAAAGAACGAATTCCCAAAAGTTTATCCGACTGCACAGAGCCGAATGAAACGGTCCACATCCTGCAACGTTGGTCTGAGATTATTAGAATAATAGGACAGACTTTGCTGGTTATTTTAATTGCATTTGGCTTGATTTCTTCTATCAGTGCTACTGTGGAAATGTCAAAAATTCAAGACGGGTTTGCATTTGGAACATTAGTATCATCTCTGATTACATGGGGTATTTATGTGTGCATTGAATTTTGTGCATATAATGTGTTGGTGCTACTGATTGATTCTCTTACATTAATTGTTCACAACACTGCAATTGCCGCCAATGTAGCAGTGTATGAGGCATCTAAGGGATTTGCTGCAGGTGAGGAAAGCAGTGAGGACCAACCGAATGTCCGCCGAACAATTGTGACACCTAGCTATGACCGCACGCCGACTCCGGAAGGCATGTGGAAATGTGGCTACTGCGGTACAAATAATAAGAATCAATACGGTCAGTGCAAGAAATGCGGAAAATACAGAAATCAATAATCCAAATCTGAACAAAAAGGCTCGCCGTACTGGCGAGCCTTTCGTTTTTGAATCTAAAGGGAGTAAATTAAGATATGTCATTCTGAGCGACCCTGAGCGTAGTCGAAGGGGAGTCGAAGAATCCGTATCTTCATACATAAAGGGAACGGATCCTTCGATTCCGGGCATTCGCCCTCCACTCAGGATGACAAGGAACTGGGATATTAGAGTACTCGCCGGCAGCCGTGATAATGGGCGGCCCAGTAGGTATTGCTCAGGGACGAGATAATCACACCCTTGCTGGAAGAAGCGTGGATGAACTGATTGTCGCCCACATAAATACCTACATGGGAAACGCCGGTGGTGTAGGTGTTGGAAAAGAACACAAGGTCACCAACCCGCAGCTCGTTCTTGGAGATCTGCTTACCTACAGTCCACTGCTGCTTGGTAGTCCGGGGCAAATTGATACCGTGAGCCTTGAAGGCATACTGCACAAGGCCGGAGCAGTCAAAACCCTTGGGGGTACCGCCGCCCCAAACATAGGGAACACCGATGTATTTCCTTGCCGTGTTTACGATGGCTTCGCCGGTGGTGACCACGCCGCCGGTGCTGCCACCCTTCAACGCAGCTGCACTGGGCGTCACGCCAGTGGATTTGCCGCCCCGGAAGAACAGCGGCTGCGTCTGAGAGTCCCGGTTCTCATAGGGAATCTCGGTCAGATCCAGATAATCGCTGCGGATGTAGCCGATCTGCTCTCCGTAAATGATCTTAAACCATTGATTGTTAATACCAATGATGTACGCGGTATCGCCGAGGTTGCCCTTAGCAATGGATGCATAGCCGGTGGATGGGCCGCTGCGGATATTAACATTGGATCCGTTGATCCTGCCATAACCCAGCTCTGCATTTTCCCGGCTGGTTACATCCAGATAATCGGCGTGCATATAGCCGGTCTGCAGATTGTAAATGACCTTATACCAGCTGCCGGTTTTCCCCAGTAGGATCACGACCTCATCATTGTAGGCGTAATCCAGGGTAGCTGAGGAAGTGGACGGGCCGCTTCTCAGCCGCAGAGCCGAGGCATCCACAAAGGCGATGCCGGTCTTGATTGTGCCGCCGGCGGCATTTGCCACGGGAACGGCGGTAATTAAAAGAAAAAATGCCAGCACAAGGCTGGCAATTCGCGTAGTAATTTTCATACCATGCCCTCCGTCTTACTTGAGAATTATTTGCCTGCCAAAGCACGCTCGAGCCATACACAGCCAAAATCCAAAGCGGTGTACAGTCCGTCTTTTTCGCCCTTCTTAACGACCCGGTCACGGCTCTTGGCCGCGGGGTCGGTGAGCTGAAGCTGGACAGAAACCTTCGTAGCCACATCCAGATCGCCAACCTTCTTGGTTTCCAGGATCTGAAGCATGACGATGTGAGAATCTGCCATGGATCCGTAGTAGATCAGATTGTCCTTCCGCATCAGCGGATGACCCTTGTACATGAGAACTGCATTTTCATCAGCCATTTAGGTTACCTCCTGTTTAGATTCTGGGTAAATAGTAACATTTTGTAACCTTTGTGTCAACGCTCCGGAGGCAATTACCAGAACTTGGCAACCGGGTTACAGGAGGGGTTTGGATTTTGTAAGACGGAGGGAGTATGAAGTTTTTGATTTAAAAACAAGAGGCTTTTGCCGTGGCAAAAGCCTCTTGGCGGAGATGGTGTTAAGCAGTGAGGAATCGAACACCGATAGGTTTTCAGGGGCAGCTTTCCGCCAATACTGCGGAAAATCCCTTGAAAATACCAACGGGTATTCCCTGCGTGATTTTACTTGTCTCGACGAAAAGCTGCTGTCTGAAAACTGCAGAGCACCCCACTGCGAGGATTTTCGCTTTGGATTTTTGTGCAGATGACGCAGTCTTGCTGACGCAAGACAAGGAAGATAAAGAAAAATACAAACGAAAGGACCGCAGTGGGGCTGTCGAGGTTCGAATCCTCACTGCTTAAGCTAGATAGCACCGTACCAATTCCTGCAGCAGTTCATCCCGATCCAGTTTACAGATCATGCTGCGTGCATTGTTGTAGTTGGTGATATAGGTGGGATCTTCCGTCAGCAGGTAGCCGACGATCTGGTTGACAGGGTTGTAGCCCTTTTCTTTCAGAGCGTCGAACACGGTGCGGAGGATACGTCGCATATTGTCTTTGTCGTCACAAGGAACGGTAAATTTAATGGTATTTTCCGTCATAGTATCGACCTCCTGATTCTTTATACAGGTATTATATCCCAAAAAAACGCCGCTGTAAAGTGGAAAACGAAAATTTTCGCAAACAGATGTTTACCGCAGGGTTGCACCCAGCTTCTCGGCCAGGGCGGACAGAACCTTGCTGACAACGGCTTCGGAATCACTGTCGGTCAGCGTCCGGTCATCGGCACGGAGCTCCAGAGAGAAGGCCAGGCTCTTCTTGCCCTCGGGAACGCCAACGCCCCGATAGATGTCGAAGAGCTTCACGCCCCGCAGCAGCTTACCGGCAGATGTGTTGATCACATCTTCGCAGCTGGCGACGGTAACGGCTTCATCGCACACAAGAGCCAAGTCACGGGTGACGCTGGGATACTTGGGCAGGGGAGTGTAGGTGGGATCGGGCAGCCGCAGCTCGAAGAGCTTGGTGAAGTTCAGTTCGGCACAGTAGACCTCGCAGTCCAGACCGTAATTCTTGGCAACCAGCGGATGCACCTGACCCATGTAACCAAGATCCACACCATTGATGCTGACCATAGCACAGCGACCGGGATGGTAGGAGGGGTTGGTGGTCACGGCGGTGTAGCTTGCCTTGGGCATACGAAGACCGGCGAAGATGGCTTCCAGCTCACCCTTCAGCGTGAAGAAGGTCTCACCTGCACCAAATGTGCCGAGAACCAGCATCTTGGGCTCTTCCGGCAGCACCTGACCGGCAGTGGGCAGATAGATCTTAGCCAGCTCATAGAGCTTAACGGACTTGTTGTGGTAGGCGTTGTTCCGGCTCAAAATGTCCAGCATGGAGGGCAGAGCGATGGTACGCATGATGGAGGTATCCTCACCCAAGGGGTTTTGGATCTTCATCGCATTGCGCAAGGGGCTATCTGCACCCAAGCGGATTTGATCAAAGATAGCAGGGGAAACAAAGGAGTAGGTAATGATCTCGTTGTAACCCAAGCCGCGGCACAGGGTACCTGCCTTGTTTTCCGCCAGCATATAGGGGCTGTAGCCACCTTGAGTGGAGGTCTTGAAAGCGGTGGTGGGGATCTCGTTGTAACCGTAGGAACGGCCGATTTCCTCTGCCACATCCGCCATCAGGTTCAGGTCGGGACGGAAGGAGGGGACCTTGATGGTATCGCCCTCTACCTCGATCTCCAGCAGGTTCAGATACTTGACCATTTCCTCCTTGGAAATATCGGTGCCCAGCAAGCGGTTGATCTTATCAGGCTCCAGGGGCAAAGTCTTGGTCTCGGGAACATAGTTGATAATGTCGATAATGCCGTCCATCACATCGCCGGCACCCAGCAGCTCCACCAGCTCGCAGGCTCTCTGCACAGCGGGGACAGTCATCATAGGATCCAGGTTCTTTTCAAACTTGCCGGAGGACTCGGTACGCATACCCAAAGCCAAAGCAGTCTGACGGATGGAGGTGCCGTTGAAGTTTGCGGATTCGAAGACGACAGTGGTGGTGTCATCCAGAATTTCGGAATTTTCGCCACCCATAATACCTGCCAGACCGATGGGCTTGGTTTCGTCAGCGATCACCAGCATACCGGGCTGCAGCTGACGGACATTGCCGTCCAGAGTGGTCAAGGTTTCGCCCTCCTCAGCCTCCCGCACAATGATCTTGCCGGAGCCTACATAGCGGTAGTCAAAGGCGTGCATGGGCTGGCCGTACTCCAGCATCACATAATTGGTGATATCAACGATGTTGTTGATGGGACGGATGCCGTTGGCTCTTAACCGCTGCCGCAGCCACTTGGGAGAGGGAGCGATCTTGACATTGGCCACCATCCGGGAAGAATAGCGGTTGCACAGCTCGGTGGCAGGCACTTCCACATCCAGCATCTCATACATGGAGCCGGCGTCAGAACCCTTTACCATAGGCTCGTGGTGCTTCATCTGCTTGCCAAAGGCAGCAGCGGATTCTCTTGCCAGACCGATGATGGAGTAGCAGTCGGGACGGTTGTTGGTGATTTCGAAGTCCACCACAGTGTCGTCGTTGCCGATGACCAGGTTGATGTCATCGCCGGGCTTGCAGTCCTCGTCGTTGAGGATCCAGATGCCGTCGGCATACGCACCGGGCAGATCATTCTGGGTCAGACCCAGCTCGGCAAAGGAGCAAAGCATGCCGTTGGACTTTTCACCACGGAGCTTGCCTTTGGTGATGTGAATACCGCCGGGCAGGTAGGAGTTGTGCAGTGCCGCAGGCACCAGATCGCCCTCATGGACATTCTGTGCACCGGTGACGATCTGCACGGGCTCTTCTTCGCCCACATCCACCTGACAGACCCACATATGGTCGGAATTTTCATGCCGGACAATGGAAACGACCTTGCCGACTTTAACATTCTTGATTTCTGCATCCATCCGCTCCCAGGTTTCTACCTTCTGGCCGAAAACAGTGAGCTTTTCCACATATTCCTTGTCGGAGACGGAAGACAGGTCTACAAACTCCTCATGGAGCCATTTTCTGTTCAGTTTCATAGAAATTCCCTCCTTAGAACTGGTTGAGGAACCGCACGTCGTTGTCGAAGATCAAACGCAGGTCGTTGATCCGCATACGGCCCATAGCCATGCGCTCCAGACCCATGCCGAAGGCGAAGCCGGAGTACTTCTCGGGGTCAATGCCGCAGCTTTCCAGAACCTTGGGGTGTACCATGCCGGCACCCAGCAGCTCGATCCAGCCCTCACCGTGGCAGGTGGAGCAGACCTGACCGTCGATCTCACCGGTGCCGTGGCACTTGTGGCACTGCATGTCCATTTCGCAGCTGGGCTCGGTGAAGGGGAAGTGGTGGGGGCGGAAACGCATTTCGGAATCCGCACCGTAGATTTTACGCATCATAGAGATCAATGCACCCTTGAGGTCGCCCATGGTGATATGTTCGTCCACCACCAGACCCTCGATCTGATGGAACATGGGGGAGTGGGTTGCGTCTGCCTCGTCCTTACGGAACACACGGCCGGGAGCCAGCATGCAGAAGGGGGGCTTGTGGTTTTCCATAAAGCGGATCTGCATGGGACTGGTCTGGGTCCGCAGCAGAACGGAATCGTCATCGGTAAAATAGAAGGTGTCGCTGCGGTCACGGGAGGGGTGACCATCTTCAATGTTCAGCCGGGTGAAGTTGTAGTCTGCAAGCTCCACTTCGGGACCGTCTACAACCTGATAGCCCAGACCCACGAAGATATCCTTAACCTCCTGCAGCACCATGTTCATGGGGTGCTGATGCCCCAAAGTCACAGCCTCACCGGGAATGGTCACATCAATGGCTTCTGCAGCCAGCTTGGCTTCCAACACGGCCGCACCGATTTGAGCCTTGCGGCTTTCCAGCTTTTCTTCGATCTCCGCACGGACGGAGTTGGCCATCTGACCCATAATGGGACGCTCCTCGGCAGACAGCTTGCCCATCATCTTCAGGACGGCGGTCAGCTCGCCCTTTTTGCCCAGCCATTTGACCCGGAGTTCCTCCAGCTCGGCAGGGGAATTGGCAGCATCCAGGCTGGAAAGTGCCTGCAGCCGGATGTTTTCCAGTTGTTGTTTCATATTTGCTCCTCCTAAAAGGTAATTTAAAATAAAAAATATCCTTCCATCCCAGCAATCGGGACGAAAGGATTATCCTTCCGCGGTACCACCCGCAATTCGCCAAATGGCGCACTTTTCAGACGCAAACACGTCCAAGACGTTTAACGCAGTCACGCGGCAGATCCTACTGTAATTTCAGACCGCAGCTCCTGGGGGAAAGCCCGATACTGCACCTAAGCGGCTCCCACCATCCCGCATTCGCTGAAGCTGTGTTCATCAGTATAAGGCGACCCAATCATCGCTTTTGCATATCCTTACGAATATTACCATATCCATACAAAAAATGCAAGTGTTATTTTATTCTTTTGCGTCCTTAGTAGGGGCGATTCACGAATCGCCCGCGGACGGCCAATGGCTGCCCTACATTTACCCACGATCGTGCGTGTAGGGGCTTATCATCGCTCGTCCGCTCATGCCTTCTTCTCAAGGAGAAGCATTTATGCTCCTACCCAGTCACCTCGAGCAACGCCTCTTGACGCATTAACCCTTTTTTGCTACCATAACCCCAAGAGGTGATACCATGAAAATACTGGATCATAAAGCGGTTTTGTCCCATTTGCCCGACCGCAAACCCAATTCCCACAAGGGCGATTACGGTCGCATTTTGCTGCTCTGCGGCAGCCGGGGCTATCCCGGAGCAGCGGCATTGGCCGCCATGGGTGCCTTACGCAGCGGTGCCGGCTTGGTGTTTCTTGGCGTACCGGAAAGCATCTATGCCATTGAAGCGATAAAACTGAATGAAGCCATCGTCTTTCCGCTGCCGGATACGGACGGAAAACTCAGCATCCACGCAGCAGATGAAATTTTACAGCGACTTCCGCAAATGGACGCAGTCCTCATCGGCTGTGGTTTGGGACAATCTGACGGCACGCTTGCCGTAACCAAAGCCGTTCTCGAAAACGCAGCCTGTCCCGTGGTGCTGGATGCCGATGGCATAAACCTGCTTGCCGCACATAAGGATATACTGCGCGAAAGGCACGCTCCTACAGTCCTCACACCCCATGCCGGGGAATTTGCCCGCTGGGGTTATCCGGGGCAGAACCGATCTACCGAGGCAATGTCCTTTGCCCGGGAATTTGGCTGTATCCTGTTGTTGAAAGGCCATGAAACCCTGGTTACCGATGGGTCAATCTGCTACCAAAACCCCACCGGCAATCCGGGAATGGCCACCGGCGGCAGCGGTGATGTTTTGGCGGGTATCATTGTAAGCCTGATTGGTCAGGGCATAGAACCCCTGACGGCAGCAGCCTGCGGAGCATGGCTTCATGGGGCGGCAGGGGATGAATGTGCCAAAACTATCGGACAGTACGGTATGCTGCCCAGTGACCTTTTGGAGGTGCTTCCGCGACTTATGAAATAAGGCGGTTGTTACATGAAACGGATTCTGGCAATTGTGCTGATGCTATTTACCATTTCCGGCTGTGCAGGTCAGGGTTCGGAACTGGATCGGGCCATGGCCCTGCGGTCCAAGCTCCTTGCCCAGCCGGTTATTTTTGATGCCCATATCACTGCGGACTACGGTGACGCAGTGCATAGCTTTTCGTTATCCTGCCAGACAGACACTCAGGGGAATGTGATCTTTACCGTCACCGAACCCCAAAGTATCCGGGATGTGACCGGCACCATCCGTGCCGGCTCCGGCAAACTGACATTTGACGGTCAGGCGGTGGCCTTTGATCTGCTGGCCGATGGTCAGCTGTCGCCCGTCAGTGCTCCCTGGATATTCATGAAGGCTCTGCACAGCGGATATCTGACCTCCTGCGGGAAGGAGGGGGACCTCCTGCGGCTGGCGGTGGATGACAGCTATGCCGACGACGCCCTGCACCTGGATATTTGGCTGGGCAGTGATGATTTACCCATCCGGGCGGAGATTTTGTGGCAGGGCAGAAGACTTTTGTCGATGGATGTCACTAATTTTACATTTGTGTAGCATATTGCATTCCGAAGCATAGGATATTTCGAAGGTTAAGCCGTATAAACTCCTATTCGCCGTGGGAGAATACTCTCGAAGGCGTTACATAGGAATTTATCCGGTAACGCCGGCAGATTTCTTCGGAGTGTGAGATACATGGATACCACGGTAAAACGGGGGGATATATTCTATGCGGATCTGTCGCCGGTGGTGGGCAGTGAGCAGGGTGGCACCAGGCCGGTGCTGATCGTGCAAAATGACACCGGCAACCGCCATTCTCCCACAGTGATTGCTGCGGCAATCACTTCCCAGACAGGAAAAGCCCGGCTTCCCACCCATATCAATATTGCCGGAGGCAGCGTAGGCTTGAGCAAGGATTCTGTTATCCTCTTAGAGCAGATCCGCACCATCGACAAACGCCGCCTGCGGGAGCATATGGGACATCTGGATGATACCCATATGTCCCAGGTCAACGAGGCCATCGCCGTGAGCTTTGGGCTCAATGACGGCGTAACATGAATATCGCTCCCTTCTGCGGCATACCTTGATGACAGAAGGGAGCTGTTTTTTTATGGAAGGCATATATCCGATTTTGCATGGGGATCAGCCTGTGGGACAGGCTCGGGTGACACGCCGGGGACTTTACTATCATTTTTTATGTCGATTGCAGATGACGGGGAAGGCAATCTGCCGTCTGGAAGTCACCTGCGGCGATATCACGGAGAATCTTGGAATCCCGGTACCGGAGGGCGGTGCATTTGTACTGAATAAGGCTCTTCCGGTTAGCCGTTTTGAAGCGGGAAAACCTACAATTCGGGTCGTACCGAAACATAGTGAGCTCCGGGAAACCTTCGTGCCCATAAGCCCCGAAGAACCCTTTGCTTACCTTTCCCGGCTGAAAAATGCCTATCTGCAGCACCGGGGTCAGCAAATCGGGATCGTGATCCGGGAATGACCGCATACTGCCTCTGTTAAGCTTTTCTTAAACCGGGTCAAGTCTTAAGAGTTTTTTAATTCCGTTGACATTACTTTTCTCACACAGTAAAATTTTACCATGACAAAACTGTGAGAGAAAGAGGTTGCAAATATGTTTATCGCAATGTTAAACGGTTGGTATTTCTTCTGGCTGATTCTCAGTGCCGGTGCGATCACAGGTCTTTATTTCCTACTGCGAAATAAAACTGCGTTTACCCAAAAGGCGGTGCTGTTCGGCCTGCTGGCATTGGGCCTTGCCCTGCATTTCCTGAAGGTGTATATTCCCCCTTATTCCGTGGACGAAGCCAGAATGCTTCGCGATAGCTGGTTTGTCAACATCTGCGGTGCGAACATTGCACTGTTTCCGTTCTTCTTCTTTTCCAAGAACGAAAAGATCAAGGACTACATGTTCTACATCGGTGTCATCAGTGGCCTGATCGCTCTCTTTTATCCTCAGGAGCCCATCGCGAAGGTAGATCAGAGTGCAGAGCAGTTGGACATCATCCGATTCTACTACCACCATTGGATGGTTTTGGCAGTGCCGTTGCTGATGGTGCTGTTTGGCCACCACAAGCTGTCCTACAAGCGGATTCTTGTGGCTCCCACGGGTTTGCTGCTTCTGATGCTGTTCATTATGCTCAATCAGATATTCCAGGCGGAGTTGGGCTTTATTCCGCTGCGTGACAGCAATTTCTTCGATGTTAACTTTAAGAATACTTCTTACATCTGGGGCCCCGATCTGCCGGATGGCATTGGCAAATTCCTGGCAACCTTCACCCCCGATTTCTTCAAGACCGTTCCCGTTGGCGAATTTGCCGGCCAGGAAAAGTATTGGCCCTGGTTCTGGATCATCGTCCCGGCCTATGTGCTGGTCACCCCCATGGCCTTCGGCTTGTCCATGATCTTTGATGCCAAATCCCTGAAGACAGATTGCAAGAATCTGAAAGCACGGTTTTCCAAGAAGGACAAGACAGTCGTCAACTGATATAACCAAACAAAAAGCCGCCCATCGGGCGGCTTTTTGTTTGTAGTGTCAGAAAATTTTATCCGCAGTTCCGTCGGTGCACTGCACATAGCTTGCAGGCACCTCTTCGAAATCGATCCATCCGTCGGCTTTGGTCACACTTTGCCACTGTTCAACAGTACCGTTATAGGAAATGCCGGTCAGGCTGGTGCAGCCAGTGAACGCTTCATAGCCAATGCTGGTAACGCTGTCAGGAATCACAACGTTAGTCAGGCTGCGGCAGCCTGAAAACGCCCATAAGCCAATGGTGGTAACACCGTTACCGATGGTTACGCTGGTCAGGCTGGAGCAACCATAGAACGCATGTTGGCCAATGCGGATGACACTGTCAGGAATAGTAATGCTGGTCAAGCTGGTGCATTCATGGAACGCATGATTGTCAATGGTAGTAACACCGTTGCCAATGGTTACACTGGTCAGCTTGTTGCACTCATAGAACGTAGAACTGTCAATGCTGGTGACACCGTCCGGGATGGTAATGCTGGTCAGGCTGGTGCAGCCATTGAACGCACCAGCACCGATAATCTTTGTATTGGGGTTGATTTGACAATTCGTTATGTCGGTGGAGTTAGTCTCAACCAAAGCCATATATTTATTTGCCGCATTGCCAAGGTATTTTGCGTTATCATACACATTGTAGGATAAATTGTCGCAGCCAGAGAATGCATGCTCGCCAATGCTGGTGACGCTGTCGGGGATGGTGATGGTGGTCAGGCTGGTGCAGCCAATGAACGCATAATTGGCAATAAGGGTGACACTGTTAGGAACGGAAATGCTGGTCAGGCTGGTGCAGTAAGAGAACGCCCCAAAGCCAATGCTGGTGACACTGTCGGGGATGGTGATGGTGGTCAGGCTGGTGCAGCCAATGAACGCATAATCGGCAATAAGGGTGACACTGTCAGGAACGGAAATGCTGGTCAGGCTGGTGCAGCCCCTGAACGCATGCCTGCCAATGCTGGTGACACTGTTGGGGACGAAAACGCTAGTCAGGTTGTAGGCGTCCTCGAACGCTCTGTCACCGATAATCTTTGTATTGGGGTTGATTTGACAATCCGTTATGTCGGTGGAGTTAGTCTCAACCAAAACCATATATTTATTTGCCTCATTGCCAAGATATTTAGCGTTATCATACACATTGTAGGACAAATTGTCACAGCCAGAGAATGTATAATCGCCAATGCTGGTGACACTGTCGGGGATGGTGATGGTGGTCAGGCTGGTGCAGCCAATGAACGCATAATCGGCAATACTGGTGACACCGCTACCAATGGTTACGCTGGCTAAGCTGGAGCAGCCACAGAACGCATCACGGCCAATGCGGGTGACACTGTCAGGGATGATAATGCTGGTCAAGCTGGAGCAGCCACGGAACGCTATTTCGCCAATGCCGGTAATGCCGTCCGGAATGATGACACGGATAATGCTCTTGCGTTCATTGTCCCACGGAGCAGCGTTTGTATAGCCCACAGGATTCCAGCTGTACGAGTTGGTGATGGTATTATTTTCGCCGTACAGTCTTGCAATACCGTCCGTTCCCACAACAAATGTGCCGGCTTCAAACTCGCCGATAGGATCCACATAGTCTCGGGGATTCGAAATCTCACAGCAACCAGTGCAAACCTCTGCCGTATAGCCCCGGGCATAATCTGTGGGTGGGATGATCTCAGTTTTCCATACATGGACATGCTCCGTAGGAGCGGTGGTGGTTTCGGTAGTAGGTACAGTTGTTGGCTCTATCGCAAGCTCCTGGGAGGGTGCCGCACAACTCGGCAGCAGCATTGCGAAAATTACGAGCAGAACCAGTAGCGATTGAAGCTGTTTCATCATAAGACCTCCATTTTTCAATAGTTGTACATTTTGTTGTGTTACGCATGATATGTTCGTTATAACACAACATGCTCCAACTCCAACTCCACCGGGCAGTGATCCGAACCCAGCACATCCGCATGGATGGCAGCGGTGCGGATCTTTTCTTTCAGCCGGTCAGATACTACAAAATAGTCGATCCGCCAGCCTACATTCTTAGCCCGTGCGTTAAACATATAGCTCCACCAGGTGTAGGCGTCCGTCTGATTTGGATGCAAATACCGGAAAGAGTCCGTAAAGCCCGATGCCAGCAGCTTGCCGAATTCACCCCGCTCCTCGTCGGAAAAACCTGCATTACCCCGATTGGACTTGGGATTTCTTAGGTCAATTTCGTTGTGGGCAACATTCAAATCGCCGCACATAATGACCGGCTTGGTCTCATCCAGCTCCTGCAGATAACCCCGGAAGGCTTCCTCCCATTTCATCCGATGGTCGAGCCGTGCCAGCTCCCGTTGGGCGTTGGGCGTATAGCAGGTCACCAGATAAAAATCCGGATACTCCAAAGTAATCACACGGCCCTCGGTGTCCAGCTCCGGCACATCAATGCCATAGTGAACACTTAGCGGTGCGTGCTTGGCGAAGATCGCCGTGCCGGAGTAACCCTTCTTTTCAGCGTAGCACCAAAATTGCTCATAGCCTGGAAGCTCAAGGTCAATCTGACCCTCCTGCAGCTTGGTTTCCTGCAGGCAGAAGAAGTCTGCATCCACGCTTTGGAAAAAGTCCAAAAAACCTTTCTGCACGCAGGCACGCAGACCGTTTACATTCCACGAAATAAATTTCAAAATATTCACCCTCCGGTCAGTTGTTGATCAGGTTTGCCGCATTGCTGTCCAGCAGCAAAATATTCTCCCAGGTCATGGTAATGCTTTTGTTGCCGTCCAGAAGTCGGTTTTCCGTCTGGATGGTCACGGACTGCACCCCAGTCATATCACAGACGGTGGCGGTCAGGCAGGCACAGGCGATGGTTAAATCCAAACCCGTCAGCCGTGCAAAGGTGTCGTTGAAGGTTACTGTGGCAACCCTGTCCGATATTTCCAGCTCCACAAGCTTGACATATTGAGGAAACAGCTGCTTCAGCTCCTGGTTTTCCGGCCCTTGCAGATAAAGGCCCAGCAGATATTCATAATTCTGTCGATAGCCTTCTGCCTCCCGGGTTTCCCGGGCGATGACACCCTCGGCTGAGAAGTAGGCCACATCGGCTTTCATATAATAGAAGTCTACCGGCTCCGCAAATACCTCCTCTTGGGGATCGCAGCCGGGGAGAAACAGCAAAAGCAAGAGAATCATACAAACAATACGCTTCATTGGGAATCCTCCTCAATGTCAAAGACGGGGAAGGTGACGGTAAAGGTAGAGCCAACACCCAGAGAACTGCGGACCTGAATGGTACCCTCATTACGCTCCACCATGCTCTTGACGATTGCAAGACCCAGACCGCTGCCGCCGGATTTTCTGGCACGGGCCTTATCCACGCGGAAGAATCGCTCAAAGACGTGCCCCACTGCATCCTCCGGGATGCCAACACCGGAGTCGATGACCTCCACCACTGCATTGTCGCCATCCCGATGCAGCCGAATTGTCAGTCGTCCGCCGGGGCGGTTGTATTTAATGCCATTTTCCACAAGGTTAAAAATGATCTGGTACAGATCGTCTTCCAGCATCAGAATGGGACAGTCCTGAATCAACTCCAGCTTCAGGCTGATCTGATTCTTTTGTGCAATGCCCGAGAGCATCCGCTCCACCTTTTGCAGCGTGGGGGTCAGGTGGATGATCTCGCAGTCGCCATCCTGCTGGCTTTCAATCCGGGATAGGGACAAAAGCTTTTGGGTCATGCGGTTGAGCCTGTCTGCCTCGTTGCCGATATCTTCGACGAACTCCCGCACAGTCTCCATGTCCATATCGTTCTGCAAAATAGAATCGGACAGTAGCTTGATGGATGCCAGCGGTGTTTTTAGCTCGTGGGATGCGTCAGAGACAAAATTGCTTCGTTTAGTCTCGGAAATGTGCAGCTGCTGGGTCAATTTGTTGACCTCGTCGGCCAAAAAGGCCAGCTCATCACTGCCATCCATTTCCAGCTTTTGGGTGTAGTTGCCGGCACCGATGATCCGCATGGATGCCATGATTCTGCGAATCCGTCCGGAGAACACCAGCGAGAAGGCAACTGACGATAAAATAACCAATACTTCCAATATAATGGTTACGGTAAGAATATTTTGCTGTAAGGATTTGATCAGACCGCCCTGCTGGGTGTCGTATTCCATCATGTATACACAGCCTGTAACCACACCGTAGGAATAAATCGGTGCAGCGGCACACGAACGCATGGCACCGTTGTGATACTGCCATGAAAACACATTGTTTCCGTCCATTGCCCGTACAATTTCCGGCAGCAGGGCATAGCTGGCTGCAGAACCGGCAGAATCGTAGACCACCAAACCGGATTGATCGGTGATAATCAGCCGGGAGACCTTCAGGCTGCCCATCTGTGCAACGGCGGTGGAGGCGGTGGTGGGATTCAGGACATCCAACTGACCGATTTCAGCAGACGCAAGCAGACATTTTTCGATCATGGAAGTCTGCTTGCCCTGATAGAAGAGCTTCTGGCTGGTAGCGGAGCAGTATATATTCAGGAATACCAGTACGATTGCGGTAATGGTGATATACACCAATGCATAACGCATATGGTTGCTGCCGCGAAAGCGGCTGGCGGAACGGTTACTTTCGGAAATAATAGCCAACGCCCCACTTCGTCATAATATAGTTCGGCTCTGCGGGATTTTCTTCCAGCTTTTCCCGAAGCCGTCGGATGTGCACATCCACCGTGCGGATGTCGCTGCGATATTCGTAGGCCCAAATGGTATCGAGCAGACCCTCCCGGGAGTAGACCCGGTTGGGATTTCGCATCAAAAATTCGATCACATCGAATTCTTTGGCAGTCAGCTCCACCAGCTGTCCTGCTTTGTATGCATTGCGGCTGTCGAGGTCCAACGAAATCGTGCCGATGGTCAGCTGATTGGAGGACTTTTTATCATCTGCACCGGAGCGGCGGAGCAGTGCCCGGATCCGGGCCTTCAGCTCCAAAATATTGAAGGGCTTGGTCAGATAGTCATCTGCACCCTGATCAAAGCCCATGAGCTTGTCCATATCTGCCACCTTTGCTGTCAGCAGGATGATGGGCACATTGGAAAAGCTGCGGATCTTGGAGCAGGCGGTCAGGCCGTCCATTTCCGGCATCATCACATCCAGCACCACCAGGTCAGGTGATTGATTCTGCACGGCTTGGATGGCTTCCAGTCCGTTACAGCCGGTAATGACCTCATAGCCTTCATTCTGCAGGTTAAAGCGAATGCCCTTTACCAGCAGCTCCTCGTCATCTACAACCAAAATCTTCATAGCTTAACCTCCTGCGGTGATAAGATCAAGAATGTCCCGTAATATTTCTGTGCCGATACCTTTGACCTGCGTCAGATCGCCTACGGTGGCAAAGCTGCCGTGAGTCTGGCGATACAGAATGATTCGATCTGCAAGCTCTTCACTAATGCCCGGAAGGGTCTGCAAAACTTCGGCATTTGCGGTGTTGATGTTCACCTTTCCGTAGTCGGAAGTGTCGGCAGGCAGATGGTCGACCACAACTACCGTGTGATTTTGATTTCTGCCGATGAAAAACCCGCCGGTCAGGGCAAGGCAGGTGCAGCAGATCAACAGCAGGCACCAAAGCACCGTTTTTTTCATAAGTAGCATCCTCCCACATTGACGAGACAAGAAAAGCTTGCTATAATACTACTTGAGTATTATACACGAATTTTTACTGCCGGACAAGTCCGGTTATGGAATATTGAGGGAGAAATATGAAAAAAAACCGGGCGTTATGCCTATTTTTTGCAATTATCATGCTGCTGGTGACCATTCCCGGCCCGGCACTGGCTGAGCCGACCTATGTAGACCAGTCGGTAACCGGTGGCTGCCATAGCGTGGATGCCGCCATGCAGCTGACGGATGGAAAGAAACTGACAGATACGGCAAAGGCTGCCATTGTCTACGAGCGTAAGAGCGACACCATGATCTACGCCTGGAACCCGGATCAGCAGATATACCCCACCAGCACAGCGAAAATGATGACCGCTCTGGTGGCAATTGAGAAGGGCGATCCCGCCCAGAAGGTGATGGTCACCAAACGGGCACTGTCGGAACTGCCCATTGGCACAATTACCGCCAAACTGCAAGCTGGTGAGGAACTGACCCTGGAGCAACTGCTTTACTGCCTGATGACCGCGTCGGCCAACGATGCCGCACTGGTCATCGCTGAGCACATCGCCGGCAGCCAGTCTGCTTTTGTGGACATGATGAACCAAAAAGCCGCGGAGTTGGGGTGCAGGGATACGGTCTATACCAATCCCCACGGCCTCCACGACCCCAATATGTACACCACAGCCCGGGATATCTGCCGCTTAACGGACGCGGCTTTGGAAAACGAGCTGTTCCGCACGCTGTTTTCCGCGAAGACCTATGAGATCCCTGCCACCAACAAGAGCGAGGCCCGCACCGTCACCACCAGTAATCTGATGATGAGCCAGCCGGCGAATAAGAAGTACCACGACCCCCGTGTTACCGGCGGTAAAACCGGCTCCACCGATGCCGGCGGCCGCTGTTTGGTAGCCACCGCAGAGGGGGGCGGCATGGAACTTCTGACCATCGTTATGGATGCTACGCCCACCTATGAGATTCCGGGCATCTCCCTGGCGACCTACGGCAGCTTTGAAGAAACTGCCGTGCTGCTTGACCATGTGATCGAAAATTACGAATATCGCCAGCTGTTTTATGAAGGCCAGGTCATTACCCAGTACCCGGTTTCCGGAGGTGCGAACAGTGCAGTGGTACAGCCTGCCCATGTCGGTGGCACGGTGCTGCCGCTGAATATGGATCAGAGTCAGCTGAGCTGGGTTTATAGCAATACAGTAACTCTGACTGCTCCGGTGGAGAAGGGACAGGCCATCGCCACCCTGCAGGTGTGGTATGGCTCCAAATGCCTGGCACAGACGGAGCTTGTGGCCATCAACGCCGTTGCGGTATGGCAGGAGCCGGTACAGCATCCCCGGGCAGAGGTCAAGCCGGAATTGGGTCTGTGGGGCATTGCCGGTATCGTTCTTTTGGTGATTTTGGGTCTGGCAGTGCTGGTGGTTGCAGTATTGGTAATCCTGCACTACGCCCGTAAGCTCAAACGCAACGCCCGTCGCCGCAGCAGAAGAATCAACCGCCGGAGGAGTCGGTAATGATGGATTGGAATACATTGGAACAAACCTGCACAGCCTGCACCGGCTGTGGCCTGTGCGAGGGCCGGCATACGGTGGTCTTTGGCGTGGGTAATCGGGAAGCAGATGTGATGTTCATCGGTGAAGGTCCCGGCGAGCAGGAGGATCTTAAGGGCGAGCCCTTTGTAGGGGCTGCCGGTAAGCTTTTGGACGATATGCTGCGGATCATCGATCTGGACAGAAAACACAACTGCTATATCGCCAATATTGTCAAATGTCGTCCACCTCATAACCGGGATCCGCTGGAAACCGAGCAGGATGCCTGCATTGCGTATCTGCGAAACCAGATCCAGCTGATCCGGCCGAAGATCATTGTCTGTCTTGGCAGAATCGCCGCCATGCGGATCATCCGGGAGGACTACCGCATTACCCGGGAACACGGTCAGTGGGTAGAAAAGGACGGCATTTGGATGACCGCCATCTATCACCCCTCGGCACTTCTCCGGGATGTGACCAAACGCCCGGAAACCTTTGACGATCTGCTCTCCATCCGGGAGAAGATCAAGGAATTAAACGCACAAATATAGGGCTTGTTACCGTAGGGGCGATTCACGAATCGCCCGAAACAGAAA
This sequence comes from Oscillospiraceae bacterium, assembly GCA_015067945.1. Classification (GTDB taxonomy): domain Bacteria; phylum Bacillota; class Clostridia; order Oscillospirales; family Oscillospiraceae; genus Faecousia. Next base: position 43,319 of record SVLM01000004.1, on the reverse strand, counting down.
TATTTATCGAAGGGCATAGCTGGCCTTTGGGTCATTCACTCAAAATACGACCGCCGCACCGAGAATCACGGTGCGGCGGTTAACTATTTGACAAATTTCTTATTTGTCTAACTGGTGCGACAGCACCCAAGGCTTCTCCTTGAGGAGAAGCTGTCACCGTAGGTGACTGATGTGGTGTAAAACATTGTGTACGCCGCCTTGCGGCTACACCTCATCCGTCACGGCTTTGCCGTGCCACCTTCCCCTCAAGGGGAAGGCGTTGCGGTTGATTCGTGAATCGCCCCTACGATCATGTTCTTATGCAGTGCTATTATTACAAATTATAGTACTTATCAAACTCCGCAGGGTGGGGGATTTTGGACATCTCACTGCACTCGGCCCGCTTGGTCTTAATGAAGTTTTTCAGCAGCTCCTCGGGGAATACTCCGCCCACGGTCAGGTAATCGTGATCAGCCTCCAGTGCATCCAGAGCATCCTCCAGCCGGGTGGGCAGCTGCTGCAGTTTTGCCTTCTCCTCGTCGGAAAGATGGAACAGATTGAAGTCGTAGGGACCCCAGCCATTGGCGGCAGGATCGATCTTGTTCTTCACACCGTCCAGACCTGCCATCAAAATAGCAGCGTAGCAGAAGTAGGGGTTGCAGGTTGCGTCAGGATTCCGCAGCTCAAAACGCCGCTTTTCGGGGCTCTTTGCGTAAGCGGGAATCCGGATAACTGCACTTCTGTTGGAGGTTGCGTAGCCCACAGTCACCGGAGCTTCGAAGCCGGGCACCAGCCGCTTGAAGGAGTTGGTGCTGGGGTTGGTGATGGCACACAGAGAAGCAATGTGCTTTAAAATGCCGCCCATAAAGTAGTGTGCCGTTTCACTCAAGTGTGCGTAGCCGTTGTCATCTGAGAATACGGGAACGCCATCTTTGAATAGGATCATATGTACGTGCATACCGCTGCCGGCCTCACCGTAAATGGGCTTGGGCATGAAGGTGGCACTCTTGCCGTATTTCAGTGCGGTGTTGTGAATGATGTACTTAATCATCATAGTGGCATCCGCCATGTGTACCACTTCGCCCAGCTGGGGCTCGATCTCATACTGACCGCTGGCAGCCACCTCCGGATGATGGTAGTTGATCTCAATGCCGGCATCCAGCATATGCATGCACATTTCACTGCGGCACTCGTAGGAGGTATCAAAGGGCTTGGCAATGTGGTAGTTCTTCTGCTTGGGAACGACTACGCCCTTGCCCTCGATCTCACTGTTCCAGTAGGACTGCTTTGCGTCCACAGAGGCACCCACATAGTTGCCGCCCACACCCCAGGTCACATCGTCAAACAGATAAAATTCAAACTCCGGCAGGATCTTCATCTCGTCAGCCACGCCGCAGTCCTTCATATAGGCCACAGCCGCCTTGATGATGTTCCGGGGGTACTGAGCCAAAGGCCGGTTCTCCGGATGATCGATGATCATAGCGTTGCCGGTCATGGTCAGGGTAGGGATGGAGCAGAACGGATCGATCATAGCGGTGTCCGGATCGGGGATGAACACCATGTCGCTCTTTTCCACAACGGCATAGCCGTAATTGGATGCGTCAAATCCGATACCGCTTTTCAGCGTGTCCTCAGAAAAGTTTTCGGCAGGGATCGTCACGTGGCGGTATTGGCCGTTGATATCGACCATTTTGAAGTCGACCATCTTGATGTCCTTTTCTTTGATAAACGCAAGTACATCCTGAATGTTTTTAGCCATGATACATACTCCTTTTCGTTTGATGGATAGGTTAAGTATACCTGCGTTTGTGGTTATAAGTCAAGAGAATTATAGTGTTCAAAGTCATTGCAAGTGCTATTTTTTCGTGCTATAATAAGACAAGAGGTAAATGTCTATGAAAAAACTGATTTTCATATTTCTGGCAACACTATTACTGACAGCCTGCGGGCAAGAAAAAAAGATTCACCAGGAGGCAGTGTATATGAATATTACAGCAGAGCAAGCAAAGGAGATCATGGATCGAGAGGAAGGCTACATCATTTTGGATGTACGCACACAAGAAGAATATGCCCAGGGGCATATTCCGGATGCAGTGCTGCTGCCGTTGGATGATGTGCAGAATAAGGCTCAGACAGTTTTGCCGGACAAGGAGCAGCAGATCTTGGTCTATTGCCGCAGCGGTCGCCGAAGCAAGGAGGCCTCTCAAATTCTGATCGAGCTTGGTTATACAAATATCAAAGAGTTTGGCGGCATTCTGGACTGGCCATACGAGGTGGAACGGTGAAAAATGTAAAAATCACAGCCATTCGGAAGGCCTGCTATCCCGACCTGATGGCACAGTACGAAAATCCCATTTCCCACGCCTGCGATGCGGAAGAGGGTATGACCTGGATCAGCGTCGACGGTGAAAAACCGGAAAACTTCTGCGACAGTGCCTGGGACAGCGTGTCTGCCTTCGTCAAAGCATTGGCACAGGGTGGCGGCAATTTCTATGACGGCTGGATGAAAAATCCCTATTCGGCGATGCTCAGCTGTAACGACGGCTTTCGTCCCGTGAGCTTTTATATCGAGGCATTGGAGGAAAATGTATGACCTTGAATGAAATGATCTACAAGCGTAAATCCTGCCGTAGTTTTACAGGTATTCCGGTAGATGAGGCAACGATCGAAAACATTAAGGCTTTCTCCATGAAGCCGCTGTATCCGGAAATAAAAGTCCATTGGGATATCGTTTCCAGAAATCAGGTTAAGTGCATCTGCCCCTGGACCACACCGCAGCTGATCACCATTTATTCTGAGGAAACCGATGGCTGGCTGGAAAATGTGGGTTTCCTGTTTCAGCAGATGGATCTGTATCTGCAGAGCATAGGCCTGGGCGTTTGCTGGCTTGGCATGGGAAGGATGAATCCCAAGACCGTCCATAAAACAGAGGGCATGCAGTTTGTCATCATGATGGCGTTTGGTCACCCCAAGGGCGACCAGCTGCGCTATGAATTAAAGGGCTTCAAGCGGAGGACTCCGGAACAAATCGCAGACCAGGTTGATCCCGGGCTGGAACCTGCCCGGCTGGCCCCTTCCGCGGTCAACAGTCAGCCCTGGTATTTCACGCATGAAGGTGACAATATCCATGTCTATTGCAGCAAGAAAGGCAACCGCCTGGATGCAGGCATCGCACTGGCACATCTGTATGTGGCAAATGGGGAAACCTTCCGCTTCTTCAAGGCAGAGAATTCTCCCACAGTTCTGGGATATATCTACATCGGCAGCGTAATGCTGTAAAAGGAGAAAACACATGAAGCTGCTGCTCAGCGCACTGACAAAATTTACCTGCGGCTTGCTGCTGGTGGGGCTGCTGATCTTCCTGCCTGCCGGTACGCTGCACTATGCCGGGGGCTGGCTGTTTATGGGTATGCTGTTTGTTCCCATGCTCATCGCCGGCTTTGTCATGCTGTTCAAATCCCCGGCATTTTTGGAAAAACGGCTGGATGCCAAGGAAAAGCAGGCCACGCAAAAAGGCGTACTGGCCTTCTCCGGCCTGATGTTCATCGCCGGTTTTGTGGTGGCGGGATTGGACTACCGCTTTGGCTGGTCGCAGATGCCCACCTGGGTGGTCATCACCGGGTCAGTGCTGTTTTTGATTGCCTATGCTCTCTATGCTGAGGTCATGCGTGAAAACGCTTACCTTAGCCGTACGATCAAGGTCGAGGAAGGGCAAACCGTGGTGGATACCGAGTTATATGGCGTCGTTCGCCATCCCATGTACATGACTACCATTCTGCTGTTTTTGATGATCCCCCTGATCCTTGGCTCCTGGTATGCCCTGATCGCATTTGCGTTTTATCCGGTGATCATCATTGTCCGCCTAAGAGACGAGGAAGAACTGCTGACCCGGGAACTGCCGGGCTATGCAGAGTATCAGCGGAAAGTCAAGTATAGAATCATTCCGTTTATCTGGTGAGCTATGAAAGAAAAAGTTTATGCCTACTTAAAAACAATCCCTAAAGGAAAGGTAACTACCTACGGTCGGATCGCTGTCCGCTTAGGCAATCGGCATTACGCCCGAGCTGTCGGAAATGTTCTCCACGATAACCCCGATCCAACCCAGTATCCTTGCCACCGTGTTGTGAACAGCAGGGGAAAGGTGGCGGAACATTACGCCTTCGGTGGAGCAGAAGCCCATAGGAAACGACTGGAAAACGAGGGCGTTGTTTTTGAAGAAAACGGAACTGTGGATTTGAATAAGTACGGAGTGTGAGAAAAATGTTAATCAACGGATGTCAGGAAGGGAAGGGAACGCCCCGGCTAACAGAAGTCAAATGCCCCAAGTGCGGCGAATATGTGGAAGTGTTCGTCCTGATGGGCGGTCCCATCGGTAAGACCGGTACGCTGGCCGCCGATGAAGCCTGCTCCTGCGGACATATTCTTCCCGCCGGCAGTTACGAAACGGACTATGAGCAGTAAAAAAGTGCGTTGCAGTCGCAACGCACTTTTTTACTTATGGATTGCTGAGCATTTTGTTTAACTTCTCCGTTTTGAATTTCTCAACACAATAAATTATGAGCCAAATGATAGCATATCCTGCAATGAAAATTCCGGAGAACACCAAAATGGGAATCAGCGAATTTTGCAGCCAGCCATTGAGCAGATAGGTAAGAATGTAGGTCAGATACAGCACCCCACCGTGAAGCAGGATCATAATGGGAAGGGGTAGCTGCTCCATTTGATAGACGGCAGTCATGCCCGCCACAGAAAATGCCAGCAGGGTAATCGTGAGAATGCCGGTGCAAACCTCGCCGGGTAAGAAATGCTCCACGGTTCCGGTGGCCCCCAGAATGCCGTAGATGATTGCCAGAACCACGGGACCGCCTGCGGCACAGATCAGCCCCCGGAATAAAAATTCTTTCCAAAACTTCCTCATTGTGCTTCAAACCTCCTTTTAATTTGTGCAAAGCACCGCCGGGACACATACTCCCGATATCCACATTTAAAAACTGCGTCCACCGCACCGCTGTAGGTAACCGCAAACCGCTCCAGTCGGTTTTCATTTGCCAATGTACTTTTGTTGATGCGAATGAAGGACGATGGGAGCCTTTGCTCCAGTTCATACAGCCGCAGCTTCAGCCGATACCTGTGATTTTTGACATCGATGGCGTAGGTCTTTCCGTCCAAAACCGTCACGCATTCAATTTCCGAAGGGGTCAGCATTTTGATTTCATCCTCGGTATAGCCGGGAATTCGGTCACTGCCTGTGTGCTTCAAAACCAGTGCCTCCATCTCATCGGTCAGTGCGGTACGATTGTGAGCGGTTACCACGACTTCTTCGTCCTTTTCTTTGTCTATGATGAGCTTGAATTTCATCGTCTCACCTCCTGCAAGGGTATTCTAACACATACAAAAACAAAAATGTAGCAAAATGATCCAATCGGTATGGATTTTCCGTCCAACGGCAAAAAACAGGCAGGTACGATGGTACCTGCCGCCGTAAGAATCTAAAAGGATACATATATGGAGGAATGTGAAGAATGCTTGCAATGCTAATTACAAAAATGAAGGTGGGAACAAAGCCGAGATGGAGAGAACGCTACCGACTTGTTAAAATAGCGGTCTGGAGTAAACTCCAGACCGCCTCGGATACTTAAAGGAAATATTGTAACCCTATATAACTATCTTGTTGTGGCAACTTATTTGGTTTTTTTCTTCAGAATTCGCTTGTCTTTCGCATCGGAAATAAGATGCTTCAGGATCTTTGTGACATATAGCAGAGTTATAGACCCAATTAATAATTTTAATAAAACGTCTACATATGCCGAATCTATTGGTACAAGAAATGTAAACAAATTGCCGATACTATCGTACAGTAACAAGAAACTTAAGTACGACATCAACATTGCAGAATAATTAGGCTCATTATTTTTTCTGTAGTTGGATACGAAAGAAAAAATACTAACGGCTTGATTGGCGATAGTTTGTATGATATGTATTTCTTGTTCAATATGCCATGCATCGTAGAAGACCTGTGTGATCTCTTTTTCTCGCGAATTTGTCAAAAATACATTCGGAGAAGAGAGAATGTTCATTTCTTGAATGAAATAGGATATTTTGTGTTGCTCGTATTTCGTTAAGCTCTTCTTTGTCGAAAGTTGCTTAAAAAAAGAACCAATGCGTAGAACACTTTGATATATAATAGAGGAGTCTATGCATGCAACGAATTCACAGTTTTCTTCAAGCAAGGGCATTGCTATTGAAACGTGTGAATCTCCTACAAAAAAGTTGTCGGAGCAAAGCGTCGTAACCCAATCTATGTCTTGTAAATTAGTCTTATAGTAGTTATTGATGATGGAAACAAGACTGGAATACCTTTTGGAATAAATGGACTCCGCAGACGAGGAATTATAGTCCGACAACATCTCTTCCTTAGAAAACGTTCCATATTCATAAAGACATATAGAACATCCCATTGAATTTGTATATATATGCAAGCCGTCTATACATTTATAATCATACTGAAGAAGAGAGGGAGGATCAACTAAATCCGGACGTTTCCATTCGGGAGTTGGTTCACGTATAAAATCTTCTATTTTAAATCCGCCTAAAAGATAATAGGTTACTGCTTTGCCCATGTTGCAAAAAAATCTCCTACATTTTGATTAGAAAGAAAAGTAATAAACTCGTGAGGAGAAACGCCTTTTTTATTCATAAACAACTCAATCCAAATTGCACCATAATAGTAGGCTTCTAAAAAACCAAGATATTGCGTAGCATATCGTGTTGTGCGAAGAGCTTCTGTTTCGCTGTAGCCTTGTTTGATTTTTCGCTGGTAGGCCCTTACCGCACGTTCATTGACGTCATTAATAGCATTTTCTCTCAAGAAAAACAATGCATTATTACGGCAGTTTTCAGCATAAGTCGATTCGATTGAGTTCCACTCTACATAGGTGGCCCAACCTTCAATAATAGACATTGCACCGTGATCCACAAGATGACCGGAATGCGTCACAGAGTTATAAAAATGTCCATGGCCGGGATACATTTCGTGAATAATGGTATAGTACAAATCATTTGAGTTTAAGGAGTCTGCATTTGTGTACAGTATTAACAAATCTTCTTTGGAATCTAATAGTTCGCGGTCCCACCACTCAGCAAATCCAACGCCATTCTCGATTCTTGTTTCATATGAGCCAATTGCACAAGAGCCGAACTTGTCCTTTAGGCAATGACTCTCGAGCAATTGTTTATAGAAATTTTGATACAATTGTGATACGTCTTGAACAGATAGTTTTACACCGTGATCTACTTTTTGAAGTTCGGTAACCTTCATAACCTCTTCTATCATCAATGGAAACCAATCCCCAAAAAGCGTTTCACAAATATCAAGATAATTCATTTCACATCCGTAATTGACAGAAAACTCCAGCAAGTTACTAAGGTCAGACTTGCCAGCTGCGGTGATGTCAAGATCGCTTATGTCATCCATAAGCAATTGGTGCAAAAGTTTAGGTGTTTTAATTACATGTTCTCTTGTTGCCAAAGCATAACCTATTAAATCAGATGCCTTTTGCGGATCGCTTTTTATGGCATCAATTAGGATGGATATAGAATAAAAACTAAGAAAGTAGTTTTTTATCTTGTTGTAAATATTTCTTTCTTCGCCTTGAAGACAGGCAATAAATCTGTCAACCTGAGATTGTATTGTTTCGTCAAAGAAAATTTTGTACTTCCAATCCCAAACAAGAATATTATTCGACATAAACCGCTCCTAATCCAAGATAATACATATTTAGGACAACAATAACATTTGTTCGCTGCATCTGTTCGAATCATCATATAATGAATAAAATCGAGGCGAAGCTTTTGGCTCTGCCTCGATTGTGGTCCAAGTGGCGAGACTCGAACTCGCGGCATCCTGCTCCCAAATAAGTTGATAAACTTTTTTCTAACATTTTCTAACCATTTCCGGCACTTTTTAGTATGTTTTTCTTTCTTTCCTGAACTCTTGCGTCCGCTGTTTCCATATACTCCAAAGCCAGTTGTGGTCAACTATGTGGTCAAAAACCGCTTCCCATAAAAAGGAAGCGGTTTTTGTGTTAATTCTGCTGACGCTTTTTTCGATAGCGTTCCAAGTACCATGCCTCGTTCCCGAATTCATCAAACTCAGCGACTATAGCATTGCCGGTGAATTCAATCTCGTAGTAATTGGCATCAGCGTTCATAAAGAAGCTAAGTGCATACCTGTGCGTTTCGGTATCAAAGGTTATTCCGTAAACAAGGTTGTTCTTCTCGGCTGCGGCCATTTGCATAAACTCTGCGTACTCCTCAGGGAGCAAATTGCGTGGAGGATACTTCTCAACCATATTTCCTTCGGCATCCTGGGTCCAGCAGCCACCGCGCAAAACAGAGTGCATAGTGAAATTGTGAACTGTGACTTTCAACTCAGGACAAGCATATCGATCTTCGCCTGAATTTACGGAGCAGGGGATATGGCTCTCAATTTCCGGACAGCTGTGCCCAATGATAATGGCATCAACGAAAAACATTTGTAAGTTATCGCTTTCTATGCAGATGCGATTCAAAAGAGAATCATGAAAATTGATGGATCGCAACTCATTGACTACACAGTAATTTGCCATATGCTTCTCCTCCTTGCACCAAATTTCCTATACCCATATTAACTTAGAATCCCCATATAATCAAGTCATTTCTTCCATCAAAAATTGATACACTATAAACAAAGAAAAACTCTAATAATTCTAGTTTGCATTTGTAAGTTTCTTGACTAGTACGGTATCGATTGCTAGCGAAGATAGCTATAAGTAAAAGCCTTGTATATCTGTGTTAATAATGCTATATTAACAATTAAGATAGGTTGGATCTTTTGATAATGCGAAACCAACGCTCGGACCTAAAAAGCAAATATAGGATAAGTGTGCTATAGTGGCAAGTAACAGTCCGAAATGTTGGACACTACCAGATGTATAATTCTGAGCAAACGGAAATGTGAGGTGTAAGGAATGAATCCGTATTTTGAAAAACAACTTGAAGCAATAGCTTTGGCCGATGTACAAGGATATACTTATGTAGGAGAACTCGCTAGTGAAGACTTGATACACTATCCAACGCATCTTTACAAGTATCGTAACTGTAGTGCGGAGCATAACTTTGATATGATTGAAGAGGGATACCTTTGGGCGGATATTCCCGCCCACTTTGAAGATCAATTTGATTCTTTGATCAACCACAAATTGAAAAGCGAACTGACTGCTATTCAGAACTGGTTTTTACAGCATATAGGAGAAATAATATATTATTATATTCCGCCCAGAGGTATGCAAGCACATAAGAACGGCCAGACACTACAGAACTATATTAATGCACAAAGCAAATTTTTGGACGCAGAAGGACGTTATAGCGCCCAAAAAGCGAAACGAGTTATGGTGGTCGAGAACAAAAAACTTGATCCTATCCATCGGAGGGAAATCCAAAAAGTTTATGATATGCTCGAAAGTACAGATTTTTTGAATTCGTTGCAAGATTTTGTCCGCAATCAACTGGATGAAATTCTACAGAGCTTGCGTAAACGGACTCTTGTATGTTGCCTAACACCGCGTAAGAACAATCAAGCAATGTGGGAGTACTATGCTAGTGGCTATACGGGCTTTGCCATTGAGTATGACATATCTAGAATTATTGATACGGCTGGCGTTGCGGAGATTCTGACACATACATTTCGGGTAGATTACAGCAAACGTGCACCAAAGGTGCCAATGCTGCCATTCATTAAGATGGCGTTCTATCGGTATTTTTATGATAAGAATGAAAAAAATCCTGATATTTTAGACACCGTCAAGAAATTATATTTGCAATTGCTAACAAAGGGATGGGACTATCGAGCTGAGGAGGAATGGCGCATTCTATCAACAACGCAAAGAATAGAGTTCCCTGTGATTTCTGCCGTGTATATGGGATATAGAATTGCAGATGAACACGAGCAACGCTTGAGGGATATTTGTGCTCGAAAGAACATTCCACTTTATAAGCAGTTCTTTGATTCTATTACAGGAACGATGCGATTTGATTTGGTGTAGAAAGACCATCATAAGCAAAACGAGTTGGCATTGCTGCCAACTCGTTTCCTTTATTCGTCCTCTTCCTCGCGGCGGTATTCGCTGTCATCCCAGTTGTTCACATATTCACCACGTGTCCAGCTGTAACCATCCTTGTCAATATCTTCGTACTCACCGGAGTCATAGTTATAGCACCATTTTGACATTACGTATACCTCCTTAATCGCTCAAGACATACTGCAGCATTTTATATGCGGCAGATTTCTTGCCATCTTTTTTGGAGGATGACTCTGCAGAAAAAACCTTATCTTTTTCTACTATACTGCAGGTACTTTTCCAAATGGGATTACCATTCGTATCATAGGTTTGCTCAAAGGAATATGTGGGCACAGAAAAATAGCCACGACGTGCAAGAATCTCTAATTGACTGATGGAGTCGTCTTTATTAGGATTATCAATCTCGTCGCGAATGCTATAGAGCAAACCATGTTCTTTTAAATACGAATAAATCATCGCGCATAAGTCTTTGCGAGCTGAATCTTTAGAAGTTCCGTAGCCGATAAAGACTTTGTCGAATAAATTCAACCAGCACTTAAAGTGCGATTGATAGTACTCATCAACATTGATAATATGAAAAGAAGGATCCCTTTTGATTTCTGATCTAACTTCGTTCGCTGATCTCAGACCGCATGTTTCATCATAGTATGACGAATGATCATACTTGAATTCAGGAGTAGATTTATACTCTTTTGAAAACCAATCATAAATAAGGGAAACATAGTTGATCGTGCCTTCGTCACCTAGTAAGCTGTCGGGATCAAGCATGATTTCAACAGCACTTTGAAGCCTGGACATATCCCAATTGCTGTCAATTGCTACTGCACCGAGAATTGCTTCAAATAAATCTTCTTTTACAGAAGCTTCTTTATGCGCTTTTTTTTGAATATCACCTTTTCCCATTATTAGAAAATCGGCAAGCCTCAAAATATCAATTCGTTCAGCCAATGTAGCTTTCTGTACAAGCGCTTTCTTTATTTCAGTAAGTTCCGATTCATCTTTCTCGCAGAAAAATTCATCAAAGTCTTCGCTCTCTATGTATTCGCCGCACTCGCTTAGTGTGTATCCGAATTTCTCGGATAGTAGTTTTACAACAACGAAATCTAATATCTTGTCGCCGATGAACTCCAGTACCTCGTTGTTTTCTCCACCATTTTCCACTGTGTAAGAGCGTCTGGTGAATGCTTGCTGCAACAAGTCCGGGTTGTTGAACTTGTAGCCGATTTGATCTTGAATAAATACCAAATCATTTTGTTCCATAATAAAAAACCTCCTAGTAAAATGTTTTACTAAAAGGCATAATAATGCCCGACAAAAACACGACCCCTGTGCGCCGAGGTAGGAAATGTCGGACAATGTAGATTAAATTCAATTCTTTGTTCGCGGGTGTTTACAGATGTTCACTTGCATAAACAAAAATAAACGCACAGAAACAATGTCTCAAATTTAAAGCATTATGCCCTTAAGCAAGAATATAGTATCACGCTTCTAGTCTAAAGTCAACCGGGGTTCATAGTTTTCTTGCACCGTAGGGCAGGGGGGTGATGGGATCAGACAATAAAGAGATAATCGCAAATTCTTGAGATTATCCCTTGCAATATTGCGTCGAAAGCAGTATGATATAGTCAGATTATTGCATATGGAGGTATTACATATGGCTGTCTCCTATAAAAAACTGTGGAAGCTGCTGATCGATAAGGATATGACCGCAGTAGAGCTGCGCGAAAAGACCGGCATCGCTCCCAATACGATAACCAAACTGCGTCGTGATGAACCGGTGGCTATGAGCGTGCTGGAGAATATCTGCGGCGCTATCAATGCCGACTTTGGCGATATTATTCAGTATATTCCGGATATAAAGTGATGTTTATTGGACAGATAATATGTTATAAACATTAAAAGGGAGCATATAGCATGGGAACACATAGATATAAAATTACCATCAATGCAGTACCGCAGAAGCCTATCACACATACTTACAAGTACGATAAGACTGATGGAATTGAATTAAAGGTTTCAAAGCAGAAAGCGGTTGTTGCTTTTCAAATGACCACAAAGAAGGAGTATGACGATATTATTTCTTTTCGTGTGAGATTAGTGAAGGATGCCCTTAGAAAAGCACATCTGCTTCATGCGATTTCTTTTGATTCAAGTTTAACTGTAAAGAAAATTGTAGTTGTGATTGATGATGAAGAAAGAATCTATACAAACACAGCTACCGGTTTCCCCTTCTTTTTCTCTATGCTAAACAGCGAAGATTTCGGTTGGAGGCAATTGTGGAAGCAAAGTCAAATAGAAACCGTGTTATCCGCAACAAAAACGCAAGCAGAGAACGATCTGCGTTATGTTTCACTGTTTTCTTATTTAGCCGGTCAAAGCAAACACTTTGAAATTGACCGTTTTATCTGCTTGTGGACAGCAATGAATGCACACTACAATTTTATTTCGGATTGTTTTGATGAGTATTCAAAAAAGAAGAGCAATGCTGGCAAACAAGCAGATATAGCTACCAAGGGACAAGTTCACAGAAACGAAAGAGCTGCAATGTCAAAACTAGTTCGCATACTGGGCTGCGGCATAGAAACGCCATCAGAAACTACGCGGAATAAGAATATAAAAGACTATGGGGCAATGAAGGATTATCTTCAACAAATCTCTATTCCGGAAATAGAACAATTCCATGCCGCTTTGTATAGGTGCAGATGCGACCATACATATGTACCAGAAGGCAGTATGGGTAGCCATCTGAAGAAATGCATGGAACATTCGCACTTGTCTGCATATGCTTTTATTCTTTTAGCGTATGCCTACTATTTAAGGTGCAAGTATGTGCACGGCAATAAAACAACAGTCTTGTTTGCTGCATTTCACGATGCGGAATTGGCTGCACTACGAATTGTAAATTATTTTCTGTCAGAATACTTAAAGCAGGCAATACCGGCGATGTTCGATGAGAATTATTTTACAGAGGAAATGTACCAACGTTGCAAAAATTCATGAGCGAAAAACTTATGGGCGAGTATCGTACAAGATATAATATGTTTTTAGAAGGGAATGCTTTTATGATTAGTGAAAATGGATTTATTTTGATTTCTGTAAAAATGAGAAATGGCGTAAAATACGAGGTTGAACGCAAGTATGCAAGCAATGGCGAATATTTATCGGAAGATGTTTTTGAAACAATCGAAGCAGCGTTGCCGAAAATAAAGACCGGCGCTGAGTTGCTGAAACTTTTGGAAGAAAACATTGAGTACTTTAATGATTTTATTGTTCCTACGGACGAAAATGGGACAGACTTTATAAAAAGCATATCCACTATAGCTGATTTTGATGATGTTTATTCTGTAATTGTATGCGAACGAGCAATTTTGGATAGTGGCGAAGCGGAGTTTGAGAGGTTAGAGTTTCTTAATAAATCCGCTAAAATGGAAGCAAAAGTTACTCGCTCATCAATCGATGCGTCACAAGTTAAACCTGTTCCATTTGTGACAATTGGTATATATTGTCCTAAAATTGCAGAATATATTTGCAATTTATGTGGAGGAAAAACCGTTGTTGGGGCGCGCGTTCCTGGAAGAATGAGCATAGAAGGCGACATTACCACACTGGTTACTCTGCTGGACGAATCGTGCGGCCATCATCTGCTGTCATCATATGATTCCCGTGGCGCTTATTTCAGAGCATTGGATGATAAAAGCGCCGCTGATCCTGATCAAATATATATAGCAATGAAGCCGTTTCTGCCATCGTGCGCAGCGGCAGAGAAGGACACTTTAAAAAAGCTCCTTAAAGCTGCATTTAAAAAAGGGAATATTCTAGCGCGCACGCATCTTGATAAGGTGTATAATTTCGATTGGCCCCATCTTCAAAGAACAGATTTCTCTGTTCCTGAACTGATTTTTGATGATTGGGGAAAAGTGATTGGATGTAAAGAAAAAGAAGACGGCGGAGCAAAATTGTCGATACCTTCCTATATAGAAATAAAAGAGTTGTCTTTTAGACATTGTCAGACTACAAAGGTTATCGAAACGGGACGAGTGAGCTTAGAGCGTGGTTCGTTTGCCTGTTGTAAATCCTTGGAAACCCTAATGCTTGGTAGCGTGAAGAATGTGCTTCCTATACAGGTCTGTGAGGGATGCACCGCTCTAAAAAAAGTAGTCTTGCCTAACGATCTGTACCGTATTGACGGGAGAGCGTTTTATGGTTGCGAAAATTTGGAGGATATAAACATACCTGATTCGTTAATGTTCGTGGATCCAACTGCGTTTCAAGGATGTGACAACCTACCGGCAGAAATACAAGAAAAATTAACGGCATTATCTGACCGGACTAAATTTGATGCAATTATCAATGCGGTAGAAACGTATATCCAGACACACGGTGATGCTAAATTTAGATTTGACCGTTGGGATTATCGCGCTCTTTTTGAGAAAAAATCGCAACATGAGCGGTGGTTTGACTTGCATGCGCCTTACTTTGATTCACCTGAAACTCTGCCGACAGGAAAAATTGTATACCATATTTATGCAGAGAAAGGTGTCGTGATTGATATGTCGGCATATGGGTGGAAACAACAAAAATCCTTTAGCGGCAGCGTGCAATACTTAATTGTCGACACTAAGAACATTCCTAATTTTGATAGATTTTTAGATAAACAGCGAGCAATAGACAATGGTGACTTGCAAAAAGCAAGTAATTTCGGTACGAACATCTTGGAAAAAGCAATTGAAGCCAAGAAAGCGGGTTGCCCAATTCGGATAATTACAAAAGCACATTTGGATGCCTGCCTTGCCGCAAATGCTTTTGCTTAAATTTCTGAAGACTTGCAGAAAGTAGAGCAGTAATAAACAACAGGAGGTTTCCCCATGAAACTAATCCATCTCTCCGATCTCCATTTGGGTAAGCGGGTTAACGAAGTTTCTATGATTGAAGATCAGGAGTATATCCTGCATCAGATTATTCGTATCATCAAGGAAGAAAATGCTGATGTGGTATTACTGTCTGGAGATATTTACGATAAGTGTGTTCCCTCTGCGGAAGCGGTGACGCTTTTTGACGAGTTTTTGAGCCGTTTGGCACAGTTCCAGGTGCAGGTATTTGCCATCAGCGGCAACCACGACAGTCCGGAGCGGTTGGCCTTTGGCAATCGCTTGATGGAAGGCGCAGGCATCCATATGTCTCCGGTTTATAACGGCGAGGTTGCGCCCATCGTATTGTCTGATACATACGGTGAAGTAAACTTCTGGTTGTTGCCCTTCATAAAGCCTGCCCATGTAAAGCGGTATTATCCCGACGAGGGAATCGAAAGCTATACCGATGCTTGCCGTGTGGCGGTTAAGAAAATGTGCATCGACACTTCCAAACGCAACGTGCTGCTGACCCATCAATTTGTTACCGGCGCCTCCACCTGTGAATCTGAGGAAATCAGCGTCGGCGGCAGTGACAACGTGGACGCCTCAGTGTTTGAGAACTTTGATTATGTGGCATTGGGTCATATCCATGGGCCGCAGAACATTGGCTCCCACAAGATCCGTTATTGCGGCACACCGCTGAAGTATTCCTTCTCCGAAGTGAACCACTACAAGAGTGTTACAGTAGTGGAACTTGGCGCAAAGGGCGAACTGGAACTACATACCGCAGCGCTCACACCTTTGCACGATATGCGCGTTATTCGTGGCAGTTTCGCAGAGGTTACTGATAAAGCTTTCTATGAAGGCACAGCTACCAACGACTATCTGCAGGTGATCCTGACCGATGAAGAAGATATTCCTGAGGCAATCGGTAAACTGCGGGTGATTTACCCCAATGTTATGAAGCTGACCTATGACAATACCCGCACCCGTACCAATCAGCTGATTGATGGTGCTGAAGATGTGGAGAGCAAATCTCCTTTGCAACTTTTTGGTGAGTTGTATGAACAGCAGAACAACCAACCTATGAGTGAGCAGCAGACTGATTTCATCCGTGGTTTGATTGAAGCAATTTGGGAGGGAAATGCATGAGACCTCTGAAATTAACGATTTCCGGCTTCGGCCCTTATGCCGGCACACAAGTACTGGATTTTGAAAGTCTGGGCAAAAGCGGTCTTTATTTGATTACCGGTGATACCGGAGCGGGCAAGACCACAATCTTTGATGCCATTACATTTGCTCTGTTTGGCGAAGCCAGTGGCAGCAACCGTGAACCGGGCATGCTCCGTTCCAAGTATGCAAAGCCTGAGGATCCTACGGGTGTGGAGCTGACATTTGCTTACGACGGCAAGGAGTATACGGTTAAGCGCAGTCCTGAATATGAGAGGGCAAAGACCCGTGGTACCGGCACCACTAAGCAGGCTGCCGATGCGCAGCTTATCTATCCGGATGGTCGCGTTGTGACGAAGCTAAAAGAGGTAGACAAGGCGATCAGCGAGATTATCGGTCTGACTAGGGAACAGTTCTCTCAGGTATCTATGATTTCGCAGGGCGATTTCCGCGAACTACTGCAAGCGGACACGAAGAAACGGCAGCAGATTTTCCGTGACATTTTCGGTACAGAATATTATGTCACATTGCAAAATCGTCTAAAAGAGGAAGCTAACGAACTTTGGAAGCAATTGAGCAATGCTTCCGCAAGTCGTCAGCAATATATCAGAGACATTGTATGCAGTGAAGATTCTTTGCTGTTTTTGGATGTGAAGAAAGCCAAGGAAGGTGGTATGCTTGCCGCTGATGTGGTGGAACTGCTGGCAAAGCTGTTGGCAGAGGATCAAGAAACAGAAGATTCTCTAATCGCCGAACTTGCAGATGTAGAAGAGCGGTTGGAAGCTGTAAATGCACAACTGAATCAAGCGGAAGCATACGAAAAAGCACGGAAGGCTCTCGCCGAAAGTCAAATCAAGGAAACAGAAACAGCAGCAGCACTGGAAGCTGCAAAAAATGCTTTAACTGCCGCACAAGCAACGATTCCAGAACAGGAAACTCTCAGTAAGCAAATCACAGAGATTGAGTTGCTTCTTCCTTCTTATGATGAGTTGTCTCAATCGACTACCGACCTGGACAGCAAACGGGCTGAGTTGACAGAGGCTCAAACTGCCGAGGAAACAGCCCAAGAAGCTATTCTTGCATTAACCGGTGAAATCACAGCGATGAAAGCAGAGAGAAAAGATCTTGATACTGTAAGCACCGAAAAAGAAAAGTTAATTAGCGAGAAGCAGAAGCTTATTGAACAGAGGCAGAAACTTCAAGCATTGATTGCAAGCCTGGGGACATTGGACACGCAGAGAAAGCGTTTAATCCAAAAGCAAGAGGCTTACCTGATTGCAGAAGCAGAATCGGTTCAAAAACGCCAAACCTACGAAGCATTAAACAAAGCTTTTCTGGATGAGCAGGCGGGTGTTTTGGCAACGAATCTTGGCTCAGGTACGCCCTGCCCGGTGTGCGGATCCACCGAACATCCCCATTTGGCAGTAATGTCTGACAACGCCCCCACCGAAGAAACGGTGAAGGAAGCAAAGGAAGAGTACGAAGCCGCCCAAGAAGCAACAAATGCGGCCAGCAGTGCCGCTAGCACCCAAAAAGGTGTGGTTTCCAACACCGAAGAAAAGTTGCAGCAAGAAATTGAAACTCTTCTTCCTGGAACAGATTTGTTAGGTGCTCGTAGCGTAGCACAAGAAAAAATTGCTATTTTGACAGAGCAAATTGAAGAGCTGGACAGACAAATCGCTACCTTGAAAGACAAAGAAGCCAGACGGGATGAATTGGATGAGCAGATTCCTGAAAAAGAGCTTGCCATTGCAGATGCTCGCAAAACAGAAACTGAATCTAAGGAACAGGTAGCAGCTTTGAAGGCTTCCATCAGTGAGCTTGAAAAGCAAATTGCAGGCTTGCAGGAGAAGCTCCAATTTACTGATAAGGCAGAAGCAGAGGAACAAAAAGATGCCTTGCAGAAAAAACTGGACTCGCTGAAGAAAGCGCTTATAGATGCGGAAAACAGCTACAACACTTGCAGGGAAGAATTGGCAAGTATCCGTTCTGCTATCGAGCAACTAACTGCTCAGTTAGCAGAAAACTGCGAGATTGATATGGCTTCTTTGGAAGAAGAAAGGCAAATGCTGATTGGTCAAAAGGAGGCAATTACTGATCAGAAGCAGCATGTCCACACGCGTATCACTATCAACAGCAATGTGCAAACGGCTATTTCGGCCAAAGCAGAAGAAATGGCGCAACTGGAAGAAAAACATGCCTGGGTACGCGCCCTGTCCGATACCGCCAACGGCACATTGTCCGGTAAGGATAAGATTATGTTGGAAACCTACATCCAGACGACTTATTTTGACCGCATCCTGCAACGGGCGAATCTGCGCTTGCTGAAAATGTCCGGTGGTCAGTACGATCTCAAGCGCAGACGCAAGGCAGAAAGTATGCGTGGACAAAGCGGCTTGGAATTAGATATTGTTGACCATGTGAACGGCACCGAGCGTAGTGTCAACACACTGTCCGGCGGTGAAGCATTCCTAGCATCTTTGGCATTGGCATTGGGTCTGTCCGATGAAGTGCAGATGTCTACAGGCATTAAGCTTGACACTTTGTTTGTTGACGAAGGCTTTGGTTCTTTGGATTCCGAAGCGCTAAGCAAAGCATATCATACTCTCGCAGGTCTTACAGAAGGTAACCGCCTTGTTGGTATCATTTCTCACGTTGCAGAACTGAAAGAGAAGATCGACAAACAAATCGTTGTCACGAAGGACAAAATGGGCGGAAGCAGTGCCACAATAAAATTGTGACAGAGCGATTTTATTAACAACGCTGTCTAATTATAGTGAAGAGGCAATTGCAGTGCTTTTGAAAGAAATGGAAGACCGTAGAGGACAGTTCTGTGTTATTTTGGCTGGCTATAAAAGCGAAATGCAGCATATGCTGGATGCCAACCCTGGTTTTGAATCTAGAATCCAATTTGCCTTGGATTTTCCGGATTATAGCCGTGAAGAGCTTGGTTAAATTGCGGTGGTATTCTTAAACAAGAATAAGTATACCATTGAGCCCGATGCGCTGGAACTCTTGCTGGATGTGGCTGAATACTACCGCGGACAAAAGAATTTTGCCAACGCAAGAACGATCCGCAATATCTTGGATCAGGTAATTATGAATCAGAATTTGCGAACCGAGGATACTGATGGGGATAGCGCAATTATCCGCAGTGATGTGCAGGACTATATCACGGATGAGAAAATTGATCTGATCAATAAACCTACCACTACTGGAAAAATTGGATTCATTTAAGGGCATAAATTATATTATGAGGAGAGGCAGCACTGCTGATGCAGTGCTGCCTTATTTTTTCAAAAAATAACCACAAATGTATTGACACGATACAAAACGTGTGTTACAGTAAGTGTATCGATACGATACAGCAGCTTACTGGCGTTATAGATTACGAAAAGGAGAACTGTGTGATGAGTAATTATGATGAGTTGGACCGGGAGTTTTTGTTGGATGCCCTTGAGGATCGCTACGGTCGCGAAACCCTTGAGGAATATACTACTGAGGAACTGCAGACCTTTTACGAAGAAGATACACTGGAGGAATTCTGCGAAGGGGAGTTGGAGAACTTTAAAAGCGAATCCCTGACAACGAAGGAGCAGTTGCTGAGCAGTATAAAGAAATGCAGGGAGGAGTATGCGCAAGCAGCGGCATCCCAGAAACCGACACATAGCCTGGCTTTTTATGAGATATTGGATGCATTGTTGGAAAAGTTTTACTGGAAACTACGTAGCACAACCCTTCCGGAACCCCTTCCGGATTGGTGGTCTTACTCTTATAAGATTACCGCTGCCGGTATTCAGCTGTCTTTAGATCATTATGACTGGTCGGGTTGCGGAAACGATTTTAGTTGTTGGCATGGCGAAAGACTTACTCTGCTTGAGATCCCGGCAAGACGATTGACGGTATCGGAATTCGCAAAGCTATATGGCATTGAGGTGGTAACGGTACGACAGTGGATCCGCCGCGGTAAGATCCGCAGTGCAATCAAGTTTGGAAAGGAATGGCGGATCCCTGAATTGGCAGAGCTATCTAGAAGTCGCAATTATACAGCTTGCCGATATAATTGGACGGAAGATTTGACGGATCTGCCTGAAAAATTTGCATATATCAATCAGTTTAAATCTGCGCTGTTTCAAAAAGATTGGAAAACTTCGGATCAGTATATCATCGCATTGGATCTTCAAAATGCAGATGATCGCAGCTATATGAGTAATGAGGAACTGATTGCGAAACGGCATGAAATATTAGGGCACAATAAGAATCTTCGGCTGAATGATTCCGGGGAGATTTTAATGACCCGGAAAGATCGGGAGGAATTGGAGCTTTATATGATTTCGAACCCCTTGATTTATTTTCAGCCGGGTAAGTACGAATCTTATTTGGATGCATGTATTGACGAAATCGGTAATAATTACTGTCCTAGCTTCATGTCTGTAACAGTATCATAATTTCGGGTTTTGCAGGGATAATGCAGAAAACAAAAAATCTCATTGTAAAGGATTTGCTATATGAAAAGCATTTGGAGCTACAGAAAACTTGCCGACGGCACATTGGAAATTACCAGCTATAAAGGCCAGGATCTTTTTGTTATCGTTCCGGATAAGATTGGAAAAGCAAAAGTAACATCGATTGGTGACTGGGCATTTTGTCCGGGAGCCGCTGCCAAGAGGGCATATAAGGAGACGCGACTACAACTGCATACTGTAGTGATTCCAGACAGTGTGGCGCGAATTGGTTATGGGGCGTTTTGCGGCTGCGAGGGCCTGACAAATATCACCATTCCAGAAAGCGTTACAGAGATAAGAGCGAGGGCTTTTCAGTTTTGTAAAATGCTGACGTCGATAACGCTCCCCAAGAATCTCACAATAATTGAAGAAAACACTTTTGAATGGTGTGCATCCCTCACTGAGATTGCAATTCCGGAAAGTGTAATATCGATTGGGCAAATGGCGTTTAGCTGGTGTCTTTCTCTGTCTTCTGTGACACTTCGGGATGGTTTGAAAACGATTGGCAATTTTGCTTTTGAAAAATGTCCTGTGACATCTGTTGTGCGACCGAGGACATTGGAGCAGGTTGGACTCTGCGCTTTCATGAGTTGCACTAAATGGAAAAGTGTTCAGATTGAAAATGGCTAAGGTAGATACCACTTGATCATAATAGTATATTAGATGATGGCAAGAAAACTAAACTAGATCAAGGTGAATACGGCGTTGGTTTGTGACTCGATAGTGAGAAGCCGATTGCTTCTTGGGAAGGTGTAATCTGTCAATCGGAAGACGAATCTGAGGGAAACATCAATTGTAAGCTCTTTTGCGAATGCATCACTGCAGAAGTTGTTGATTGAAATGGAAAAATAATTGTGTGGCAGCAGTTTGTTAATCTTTATAGCTCATAAAAGGGCAATCTGCCAAAGTACCGTAACGGCCGCCGTAACATCTGCTTGCTTATTATTCCAAACGTGCTATAATATATTTATATGAGAGAAAGGAGGCATTTATCATGATTGATCCGCAGAGTAATTCTACATTTGCAGAAATACTTCGGCTTGATGAGAGGAAATATGCCAATGTACGAATAAGGGTACTCCATTTGCCTCCCCGTGTTACAAAACGACTTCGTCGGTTAAGAGCAAGCACTATTATGGATTTACTTCGCATGACGCCTGCGATGGTGATGAGCGTTAGAGGGTTTGGTGCTGCCAGTTTGATGGAGGTTGAACGGGCACTCGCTACACTTGATGACAGCCGACCAGCTGAAACAATTGCTTGCTCTACACCACAGCCACAAGCCTTATCGAAATCTACCTTGCCGGAATCTGAGAAGTTAACCTTGGGCGAGAAATATGGAATGAAACCGGAAGACTATGCAGAGGTTGAGGTTCTGTCTATTCCGTTTTCGGTGCGTGTTTCGAATGTGTTAATGCGTAGTAACATCACAACAATTGCACAGTTGCTGGAAAAGACTGATGATCAGTTGCGAAGCCTGCGTAACTTTGGCAGAACTTGCTCAGAAGAAATAGATGCACGACTTGTAGCGCTGCGTGAGGAAAATAGACCGACAACAAGAATATTTACACCGCAAGAACATCGTCTGATGGCCGGTGGAGATTTCTCATTCCTTCTTGGGGAAGAATTGCTTGATTCTGATAATGAATTTGTTGCGCAGTGTATTGAAGCTCAAGAAGCACTGGGCGATGAACTAGCTTTGGCTTGTTTAGATGAGCCGGAAAAGATTATTCCTATTTTGGGAATGGTTCGTGAGTTTGGACAAGGAATCACCTGGCAGCAAGAACTGCAGACAGCATTGGAGGAAGTGCCGGCTTATAGGAGAAATAACCAAGCGGTTGCGTATATCAACACCTTCACGCGCCATGAAAATGAGCGTGAGAAGTTACTGGGTCTATATCCAACACCGGACGCTCCGCTTAGTGCGATTGTAAACAGCAATGATTTGGACGCTGTGTCTTTCTCTTTGGCACACCGCTTCCTGGTTTGGTGTAAGTATGATCTGAAGGAAGAAATTGCACATCTGTTTTCTGTTCTTTACCCCGATGAGAGAAATCAGCAGGTGGTGCAGCAACGCGCTCAAAAGAAAACACTGGATCAAATCGGCAGGCAGTTTGGACTCACTCGTGAGCGTATTCGTCAGCTTGAAACAAAGATGCAGTGTGCATTTAATGCGCGGCAAGGCCGTATTAAGATTATCTCCAAAATCAATGCGGATAAGAATAATGCAACCATTGTTACAGCGGCAAATGTGGCGGAGTATTGCACTGAGAATTTACAGGAACTGCTGTTCCTGTTGCGGGGGTGTGAAAGTAGCAATTTTACATACGATAAGGATTTGGATGTTTTTATCATCGGTGATGACAGCATCCACGAGCGTGCTTTTGCCTTTGTAGAAAAGCTGCCGGAACTTTTCAACGTTAAGGATGTCCCCAAGTTTTATGCGGAAGCGGCAGAAGAGTATGATTTACCGGCCGAATTGGTGGACAAAGCCATCGCGGAAGGATATCGCTTGTCCGGAGAAGTGTATTATAAGAGCCGTTTGTCGTTGGCTTTGATATACACAGAAATCATCAAGGAGTTCTATCCGGACGGTATTGATGCTTATGATTCCGAGACAATTACTAGATTCCGTCAATTGATTTTCGAAAAATATGGGCCAGTGAAATTGCCTGAAAACGATCGAGCCCTGACAGCCCGTATTGCTGGAATATGTGTCCTATGTGGCCGCGGTAGGTATCGCTTAAAGCAAAAGCAGTATATTCCTAAAGAGCTAGCAAAGAAAATTTGTGACTATATTGAATACGGTGATGCGGATATTGTTATGACTAACACGCTGTTTGCTGTTTTTGAGGGGGAATTGCGCAAGTGCGGTGTCGACAATAAATATTATCTGCAAGGCATTATGCATGAACTCTATGGAGATAGATTTACTTTTACGCGCGATTATATTTCAACAGATCCATCACTAACCTCGATTTATCCTTGCATAGTAAACTATATTCGCAATGCAGATTATCCTATTAGCAAAGAGCAACTTATGAAGCAGTTCCCAGGGGTGCCGGAGATCGTACTTAATATTGCAACGAGCGACACGGAAATTCTTAATTTCTTTGGAAACTATTATCATGTAGACTCTATCGTTCTTTCTGAAGCAGAAAAGAATTATTTGAATACTGTTACGAAGCGCGTTATTTCGGATGGCGGCATCCATCATGCGGAGGAAATATACGATATTGTAAATGCAGAAAAACCAGAACTCTTTACTCGAAATTTTGCTATGTATCCATTTAGCGGCTTCAGCATATTGGAATGGTTGTTCCGTGATCAGTATCAGTTTTCTCGGCCGTTTATAGCAAAAAAAGGAGTAGATATTACTCGTCCGGCAGAGCGGTTGCATGATTTTGTGTATAGTAAGGAAAGTATAACGGTTTCTGAAATCAGCGCATTTATCAGAGAAACACGGTTGTATGTACAATCGTTACTGGTGTTTATTGATGAGTGCAATGATAAATTCCTATTAACGAACTCTGAGATCTTGCAGGTGATCGAAAAAACGGGTGCTGATGCTGCGGTTGCAGCAAAGGTAGAAACAGCGATTCTTTCTGAGATTCACAAAACCACAACGATTCGTAGTCTACAATGCTGGAACCAGCTACCGTCAATAAAGGTTCCTTGGACAGATTGGCTGATTTATAGTGTTCTGAAAAAGTGGGGAAAACATATTGAAGTGGCACCGTCCAATATCCAATTTAAACTTGCGGTCCCATTAGTTGCGCCGAAAGGTAAAATGGATACTACACCGTATGTTGAAGCTTACAAAACCAATGTACAGCCCACGCAAAATTCTGCCGGTACAGTTCTTGACCTGGATAACATTGATGATATTTTGGCGGATATTCTTACCGATGATTCGCTTGGGGAGGACTTATGGGATTCCGAGACCTAGATATTAAGAAAAGCTATATAAGCTGCGGAGAAGAGAATATTGCAAAGTCTTTCCTGGTGCCGACACTAAAGCAGGCCAGATTGTATCAGCGCAGTGTTGGATTTTTCTCCTCCAGTGTTTTTGAACCGATCATTGATGGCATTGTTGCACTTGCACGCAATGACGGCCGTATTCAGTTGGTTGCAAGTCCGCAACTGAGTGAAGAAGATGTAAATGCGATCAACCTTGGTTACCAGAAGCGAGAAGATATTATTACCAATGCCTTCTCCCGGGACTTTATTTCCGGAATTGATGCACTGGATGACGCAAAGCTGAAGCTATTGGCTACGCTGATTGCAAAAGGAACTTTGGATATTAAGATTGCTGTTACTGAAACAGCAGGAATCTACCATGATAAGCTGGGCATTCTGGAAGATGTGGTCGGCGACGTTGTTGTTTTCTACGGCTCTGCCAATGCCAGCTTAAACGGATATCAGAATAATTATGAAAAAATCCGTGTGGTAAAAAGTTGGGTGGATGCCGCGAACGAAAGCATTCAGGATGAACAAGAGGAGTTCCGTGCCCTTTGGGAAGGGACAAACCCGTTTGTCAAAGTCTACGACTATAGAGAATCTGCCAAGGCCAATATTTTGCAGATCTTGGCAAATAGACAAGCGGAAAGTGAAGCTAAGCCAAACGATCCAATTGTTTTGAGAGACTACCAGGAGGAAGCGATTGCGGCATGGGTGGCGAATGGCTACCATGGCTTCTATGTGATGGCAACCGGTACCGGTAAGACTTGGACAGCTATTTATTCTGCAAAGAAACTGCTGGAAACAAAGGCTGCTATGATCGTAATCTGTGCGCCATATAAGCATTTGATCCGTCAGTGGGCGGAAGATGTGGAAAAGGTGTTCCCAGATGCGAAACTCATTATGGTTTCTTCGGAGAATCCGACCTGGGAACAGCAATTGACCCAGGAAATTATCCGGAAGCGGTACAATCCCGGCAATCAAATCATCGTTATTTCTACGATTGCGTCTTTCCAAATGGAACGCTTTATGAAGACTATTTTGAAATCTGACGATGAGAAGCTACTAATTGTGGATGAGGCGCACCGCTTTACAGATCGGCCGGAGTCCTTGAAAAAAGTGTTTCCGTATATGCTCGGCTTGAGCGCAACTCCCTTTAGCGGTTCGTCTGCACAGCGTGGATTGGAATTGATGGCGTTCTTTGGTGGTCAAGTATTCAACTTGCCTATTGAGGTTGCGTTGGAGCGTGGCTTCCTGGTGCCCTATAACTACTATCCAATCTATGTGTATCCTACCGGTGAGGAAGAGGGCAAGTTTAAGTACCATACGCAAAGAATCCTTTCCTGTTTCAAAAACGGTGTTTGTATTAACCCGGATCAGCTTGTAAAGTCACTGCGCAATCGCCTGCGTGTGATTTCTATGGCAGAAGAAAAGCAGACAAGAATTGACGAGATTCTTGCCAAGGTTGCAGAGAAGGACCATTTTGTGGTATACTGTGGTGACGGAAAGTTATTTGATGATCGCGGTGAGGAGCTGCGGCACATTCAGCAGGTGAAGCGGGTGCTGACAGCACACGGATTCAAGTCCAGCCAATTTACTGCTAGTGAAAACATGGCAGATCGTATGGAACTGGTGGATGCTTTCAACAAGGGCGAAATATCGGCACTTGCAGCCATTCGTTGCTTGGACGAAGGTATTAACATTCCGTCTATTAAAAGTGCGTTAATTCTTTCCAGTAACGATGACTACCGTGAATTCGTGCAGCGCCGTGGACGTATTCTGAGAAAGTACAACGGCAAGGAATATGCAAATATTTACGATGTCGTTGTCCTGCCGTCCACTGATCTGCAGGGTTGGGCAAAAATTGAATTGCGCCGTTTCCATGAGTATGCACGGCTCGCACTTAACTGGAAAGACTTGGAAGCTGAACTGGCAGAGCATCTTTGCGCATATGGACTTGCTGTCGAAGATGTGGATGTTTACGATTACGATGATATGGAGGGCACACTTGATGAATGAGCAAGAAATTGTAAGTCAGATGATTACATTTATCGAGGAGAAAGAGCGCCAACTGCAGAACAGCCGCCTTGCTGCAGATAATCAGCAGCGGAACAATGTGGTTCAATCGATTTTAGATGAATTGGAGCGTGTGACAGACCAATGAAGATACGTAAAATCGAATTTGAAAATTTCCGTAACTTTAAAGATCACGGCGAGATTAAATGCTCAACAGATGGCAAGGTGACCATTGTTTACGGCAAAAACGGTGACGGTAAGACCACACTACACCAGTTGTTTCAGTGGGTGTTCTACGGCCAGGTGCACTTCAATAAGACCACCACGGAGCGCCTTTATAATCTGCAGTATGAAAGTGAGTGTTCCTTTGGCGATACATTCCAGGTAATGGGTTGTATTGACTTTGAACACGATGGCGCTGAATATTCCCTTCGCAGAACCCACACCTATAGAAAAGGTGTGGATGAAGCAGAGAAGATTGGCGAGGATATGTCTCTGAGCAAAATGGATGAGGACTATAACTGGAGACGGGTGGATCGTCCCAGGGATGTCATCGAAAAATTGCTTCCTTCCGGTTTGTCTGATTACTTCTTCTTCGATGGTGAAAGTATGATTGCAGACCTGCGAGTAAAGGGAAAGGACTCGGCCGGAAAATTACGCAAGGCGCTATACTCCATGTTCGATTTGGATGTGGTGGAATCTGCCATTGCTCATATTGGCCGTACAGATCTGCGTACAACGGTTCTCGGCAAGCTATATTTAAGTAAGGGTACGATTTCCAGCGGCAGTCAAATTTCTGCAACTAAAACGAATATCGAACAAATTCAAGTGCGGCTGGCTAAGTTTGAGCAGGACATTGCAGATGCAACTGCAGAACAAACAGCAAAGCAAAATCTACTGGTGGAGTTGTCTGAAAAGATCGGCGGCCACAAATCCAAGAGCGATTATGAACGCCAACGCAAGGCTTGTAAAACGCAACGGGATACATTCCTGAAAAATGCAGAAGCCGCTCAGGCGAATTTTGGCGATGCCGTTTTGGATATGTTCCCACAATTGTTAATTTCCAAAGCAGTGGCGGACGCAAAGAAAAAGATCCACTTGAAGGTTGAGCAGCAGAAACTACCTGGTGGCGTAAATAAAAAGTTGATCAACTATCTGCTGGCTGCTGGCACTACAGAATGTGTTTGCGGACGTCCCCTGTGTGCAGAGGAGAAGGCACATATCGAAGCGTACCTGAGTATGTTGCCGCCTAAATCCTTCTCCAGCTTGTATCAAGAGTTTTCTAACACTGCGCGCATTTGGGGCAAGGGTTATGATAAATCTCGTATTGAAGCTTATATAATGACCGTGCTGGAAAATAATGAGCAGGCCAGTGAATGCGATAACCGAATTCGTGAACTGGACGAAGCTGAAAAGAAGAGTCCGGATATTGAGTCGTTGATCGTTGCCCGTCAGCAGGCAGAGAGCGATCTTCGTGATCTGGAGCGGCGGATTATGACGCTGAATACAGAAAAGAAGAAACTAGAGATTTTGTTGAAGCAGCAAATGAAGCTTTTCGATCAGTATACGCAGGAGAATGCTGCTGCGGTCAAGGTGAACGGCAAAATCCAAATTATGGAGCAGGTGGCGGCATATTTCCGCAGAAAGCTAGAACAAGCTTCGCTTACATACAGCCAACGCTTGGAAGCAAATATTCAATCTCTGATTGATGCAATGTTGACTAGTAAGCGTAGAGTTGCAGTGAGTCCGGAATTCTCTGTGCGTGTTACTGACAGCTTCAATGATGAGTCTAAGTCCGAAGGCCAGTTTGCGGTAGTGTCCTTTGCTTACATCGGTGGCATTTTGAAAATGCTCCGTAGTGAAGAACAGTTGTCTGCAAAGGAATATCCTCTTGTGCTGGATGGTCCGTTCTCTAAGCTTGACCCGGATCAGCGGCAGAATGTGGTGAATATGATCCCGGAATTTGCGCCTCAGGTAATTCTGTTTTCAAAGGATGACCTGCACAGTGTGTTTGCGGAAGAAAATATTGGCCGTGTTTGGACGATTGTCAGCAACGAGGAAAAGAATGTGGCAAGAATTGAGGAGGGACATTTATGGAAATAACATCTGAAGTCCATCTGCGAGGAACTGCCTGGAACCAGGCAATCAACGCTTTTTCTAAAATCTTTGCTACTCGTCCCCACTATATGCTTTATATGCTGGCGATGTCGATTGGTATTATGTATGACCAGCGAATCGAGAAGCCGGAAGAAAACGGTGAAGACTATAAAAGCATTGCGCGAAATGTGTTCTACAATAACGACAACGGCAAGATGGATTATATGTTTCAGGCTGCGGTCCTTTCCACAACTACGGAGGAATTCACAGAGGACGAGCGCTTGGAACTTGCCTTTGGAGAGAAGACCGAATTCAACAAGGTCGGTTTCTTGACCGAGTTTGCAAACTTTGGTGTTACCAAACTTGTGGAACTGATTGGCAACTCTCCGCTGGAGTCTATGGACAATATTAAGAACTTCTTAGTTTCTACTGTTGAAGGACGAAACCTGGATATCGAGGCTTTACCCGACGATCTCCTTTTATACGACGAATAATACTGCGTAAATCATTGACAACAGCATATACGGGTGGTATACTTAAGTATATACTTAAGTATACCACCCGATTTCTATATGAGGTGCTTTTATGAAATTTACTTACAATTTTCCCGCAGTAAAGGGAATTCAGGCTGGCCGTGAGTATTTTATCTCTATGGTGCCCTTAAAACTGCTTACACGGCTGTTCCCGGCAGAGGAAGAAATTGTTCTCCCGGAGTACAGAGCCCAGCGCCGGATCAACGAAATTCGCATCCCGGAAATCAAGCAGTATATTTTGGAAAACAGAGATAGTTATGTTTTTTCTGCGTTGTCTGCATCCATTGACGGAGAGTTCCGGTTTATCCCCTCTGTGCATGATGATATCGGTGTGTTGGAAGTGGATATGGAAGCGGTCTTTTTGATCAATGACGGCCAGCACCGCAAGGCAGCGATTGAGGCAGCATTGCAGGAAGATCGTTCGCTGGAAAATGAGACCATTTCTATCGTGTTCTTCCGGGACGATGGCTTGGCACGCAGCCAGCAGATGTTTACAGACTTGAACAAGCATGCGGTCAAGACATCCAATTCCTTGGCAACACTGTATGATACCAGAGACGAAATTGCTGTTGCCACTAAAAATGTGATTGATGCCATTCCTTTCTTTGCAAGATACACGGACAAAGAGCGGGATGTCCTGGGTAAAAACTCCTCCAGCTTGTTTACCTTGAATATGATCTACAAAGCCAATCAGAAGATTCTGCATGGACCTCGTTGTAGCAATGAGGATGTAGGGTTCTTACTGAGTTTCTGGAAACTGGTAGCAAGCAATATCACAGAGTGGCAAGAAGTGTATGACAAGACTTTGACGAAAAAAGCTCTCCGTGAGAACTATATTGTAGCGCTTGCTATTACAATCAGTGCCTTTGGCAAGCTTGGACGATGCTTCTATGATGATCGCAAGCTGAATATGGCAGAGTATCTTGCGAAATTGCAGAAGATTGATTGGCTGCGTTCCAATAAAATGTGGGTGAACCGTGCGATCCGCGAGAACGGCAAAGTGCTGTTTAGCGAAGAGGCAGTGTCGCTAACATGCGCCCTCATTAAAATGGAAATTGGTCTTCCTCTGACAAAGGAAGAAAAACAAAAAGAGAAACAGTTTACGGAGAAAAAGTAAGATGGCATATACAGGTGAATTTGCTGTTTTTGAAGATATTATTCAAGAGATGGCACTGGTCTATCAGCACGATAACCGGCCATGGATGATCGGTTTTAGTGGAGGTAAAGACTCCACTATGTTGTGCTGCCTTGTTCTGCAGATGTTGCAGCGGTTACCGGCAGAAAAGCGGAATAAAACTGTGTACATTGTGTCTTCTGATACGATGGTGGAGAACCCCATAGTTCAGAACTATATGCATCAAATGTCCAAGATGATCAACGAGAATTGCGGTCACTTGAACGTCAGAGCAGATATTATTTACCCGAAGGTGGAAGATACCTTCTGGTCAAAGGTGATTGGCTTGGGTTATCCCACTCCAGAGCCCCCCGGTTTCCGGTGGTGTACGGAGCGCTTAAAGATCCAGCCGATGAATGCGTACACAATGGAGACAATCCGCAATAACGGTGAGATCGTCATCCTGCTGGGCGTCAGAAAGGCGGAAAGTACATATCGCGCTAACCACATCCGTGCTAGAGAAATTGAAGGCAAGTTGTTGATTCCTCATAAGGATATTGAAAATGCCTATGTTTACAATCCGCTGACCGAGATTCCTAACGAGCAGGTTTGGCATTTCCTTTTGAAGGATGACGCAAAGTCTCCGTGGGGTTCTGACAATAAATATCTCTTCTCTCTGTACCAGGGTGAGCATTTACATTTAGGCGAGGAGCAGAGCGTAATCGGTGAAATTGATGAGGATAAGATTCCAGTTACCGGCAATTCCCGGTTCGGTTGCTGGATCTGTACTATGGTCAAGGAAGACAAGTCCTTGAAGGCCTTTATTGATGGCGGCGAAACATGGCTTGTTCCATTGCGGGACTACCGAGATTGGATGTTGGAAATGCGTTCCACCCCGTCTGCTCGTGAGACAAAGCGCAGAAATGGTGCGATGTACCGTAAGGCAGATGGTTCTTTGGGGTTAGGTCCCTTTACAATGGAAACCCGGCAGGAGATGCTGCGCAGACTGCTTCAGCTGGAGGTAGATACCGGTCTACCTCTAATTACTATCGAGGAACTAAAGTGTATTGATGCAATGTGGGATCACGAAGGTGATTTGAGCAGAAGACGGTTGGTTGAGATATACTACGAAGTAAAAGGCACCAGATTGCCTTGGGATGATTATAAAGTTCCGGTATTTGACGCGGAAGTTATTGCACAGGTGCGTGCATTGTGCGAAGAGTACGATGTGGAATTTGAACTGATTTCCAAACTGATCGTAGAAATTGAAGCCAATAAAAACTACACCAGAAGCACAATGGTAACGAAGGCCTTTGATAAGATTATTAACCAGGGATGGCTTCACTTTGACAGTATCGAGAAGGGATTAAACAATGAGAATTGACAAAATTGTTCTTAATAATTTCGGCTCGTACGAAGGTGAAACTGTCTTTGATACCAGCACAGAGAATGGCCGAAATATTATCCTTGTGGGTGGTAAGAACGGTGCCGGCAAAACCACTTTGTTCACGGCTATGCGTGTGTGCCTTTATGGCTATATGAGCATGGGTTACAAGAATTATAATGCCTTCTATACTCGTGCAATCTCTAAGCAGATTAACAATACCGCAAAACTGACAAAGCCTACCAAGGCCGGTGTGTCTATGCAAATTACACTTAGCAATGGCCGGGATTTGGATATTTACGAACTTACCCGATCCTGGGTGTTGGATGAGTCTTTGGCAGAAACCTTTTTAATCGCTAAAAACGGGGAGCTACTGAGTGCGGGTGAGGTCGCAGACTTTGAAAAGTACCTGCTTTCTCTTATCCCTCCGGAACTGTTTAATCTGTACTTCTTTGATGGTGAAAAGATTGCAGATTTCTTTATGAATGAGGGTAGCAATACACGAATCAAAGAAGCGTTTTTGACCCTTTGCGGTTACGATACCTTCGATATTATGCGCCGTAATTTCAAGCGCATTAGCGGTGGCAGTGCATCTTCTTCTGCAGCATTGGAAGAGTACCTGCAAGCAAAGCAGAGTGCAGCTGTTGAAGATGCAAAGTATCAGGATCTGCTGACACGGATGGAATCCTGCATCAGTGACTTGGATGCTTGCGAGGCTGAGATTGCAGCGTTGGAGAAGAAATACACGCAATCTGGTGGTATCACTCAGGAAGAGTGGAACGAAAAACTCGTCAAGCTCAAGGATGAAGAGAAAAAGCGAGAGGTTTGGAATGCTGTTCTGCGCAAGTGGGCAAACGAAATAATTCCATTTTTAATCGTGAGAGATCAGATTCTTGCGCTGAAGGAGCAGATTGCGGCGGAGAATGACCAAAAGAAATATCAAAGTTTCTGTGAGATTCTTTCTGTTCCAGAAATGGCAGAGCTCGCTGGAGATTCTCTGGATCAGATGCGCTCTCTTGCTTCCTGCTTATATGGTGGTGAAACAGAGCCGATTCTGGACCTTTCTTTTGAGCAGTGCGTAACACTACTGGCCCAAATCAGCACAATTACAGACTTTGACCGAACCAAGATTGAAAAGTACCGTGTTGCGATCAAAAACTCCATCAATCGCTCTGCTAAACTGCGTCAGGAACTGGACGACAGCAATGTGGTTGCGGTGCAGGATTACATGAAAATGCGAGCAGAACTCTTTGAGCGCAAGAGCGTGTTATTAAACTCTAGAGTTAGTTTGGAACAAGAGATCGCAAAGCAGAAAGAGATTCTATTACAATCGCGCATGGAGTTATCCAGAACCCAATCCAAGCTGGAAGCCGATCTTAAGAAAGCCTCCATCAATGATATTTCAGCAAAAGCGATCTTGATGCTGGATAAACTGCAGAGTATTTTGTATCGACAGCAAATCTCTAAAGTGGAAGACCGTTTCCGTGTGGAGATCCGTACCCTTATGCGGAAAACAAAGTTTATTGACGATATTAGAATCGATGATGATTTCAATATCTTCCTATACCGTAATGAGGTTGTTCAGAAATCTGCATTGATAGATGCGCTACAATCCAATTCTGAGGAACAACTTGCTTCTGTGATTGGTAAAGATGCGATTGCTAAGCTGAAGCAAATCTCCGGTGCTGAAACGATGCAGGAATTACTAGACTACTGTAACAGCCTTCAGAAGGATGGTGTGGAATTGCCGATCCGGATTGATCAGGCGTCCTTGTCTAACGGTGAAAAACAGATCTTTATTATGGCGCTGTATCATTCTCTGGTTCAGTTAGGTCGCCATGAAATTCCGTTCATTATCGATACACCGTTTGCAAGAATTGATACAGAGCATCGTCATAATATTTCCAAGTATTTCTTCAGCAAACTGAAGGGACAGGTGTTTATCCTATCCACAAACGAGGAAATCAATTCGGCTCATGTGCGGATTTTGAAAGAGCACATTGCTGCAACATACTTGCTGGAGAATACGGATAATAAAAAGACGGTTGTTGCGCAAGACACATACTTTGAGGTGTAACATGGTATTTAAGATTAAAACATCAAAAAAGACAATGGAATACTTCGAAGAGATTGGTGCCAGCACGGGCTATGCTCCGTTTGTCCTTTCGAAGATGTCTATTTCTATGTCGCTGAAAAGTGGAAATCCGTTGAAGGAGCAGGATTTTCACTCTGATACCTATGGTTTGGAACTGAACCGGCAAACAATCACCGGTGAGTGGGATGATCTTTATAAGGCACTGATCGAGATGTTTGAGAAACGACATATCAATGATGATGATTATTTTCAAAGATATCTCAAAGCTCATTTGGACCGTGGTGCAAAGATCCTCTATGCGGAGTACAAATATAAAGGTGACCTACTCACAGCTGTTTTAAAAAATGACCGAACGATATAAGAGGAAATATCAAGCAATATTGAACAAAGAGAATATGAATGCTGGATAATGCTATATCAACTTGAGCGACAGCTACATCCGAAGCTGTCGCTCAAGTTGATTTATTTAGTTCTAAAAGCAACTGTGCCCCGTATTGCACACCATCGATAAACGCCTTGCGTTCATAGTGATTGCACAGCCGGCAGCAGATGGAGAAAACGGCGTTGTTATCGCTCAAAGGCAGGGCTTCCAGGAAGGCCTCCAGCTCTGCGAAGCCAGCTTGGATTTCCAGTGGATCGGACTCGTGGGATTCGGCATAGGCCTGGTAAAGTTGGTCCAGGACGGTAGGGCAGTCCTCGTCACCGGTGTCCAGGGGATGGGTCTCAATATAGGATCGAAAGCGTTGCAAAAATTGTTCCATAGCGGCACCTCCAAAAAGTTTTGGTGATGTTACCTTGGAACTGCGAAAATTGCAAGTCCTTTTTCAAAATTCTTTCGCTATAAACAAAGAAAAGGCTTTCCAACGTCGGAATCCTATGGTAATATATTCTAAAGTACAGAAAACGGAGGACGCATCATGAACGGAGTTATTTACATTCTCACTAATCCGTCGTTCCCTGAATATGTGAAGATCGGCTATGCAGACAATATTGAAAGCCGGTTGAATCAGCTTAACAGAAGTGAGTGCATACCGTTTGCTTTTAGAGTCTATGCTACTTATGAGGTCAGCAATCGTTTGGGCGATTTGAAGCTGCATAATTTGATTGATCAACTTAACCCCACACTGCGTTCTATCGAAACATACAATGGAAAACAGCGCAAGCGTGAGTTTTATGCTATGTCCCCGGAAGAGGCATACGCATTGCTGGAGGCGATCGCTGAGATTCACGGATATACGGATCGCCTAAGATTGTGGGAAATGGATGAGAAAGAAACTAAGGCACAACAAGAGGCACAGGAAATCAGTGCAGAGAGAAAGGAACGCTTGTCTGCATTCACGTTTAGCAAGTGCGGAATTTTACCTGGAGAAGTTCTGTCGTTTTATAGTGATCCGGCAATCACTTGTGTTGTATTGGATGACAAGTATGTTGAATACCAAGGCAAGAAGTATTCTCTGTCTGCACTCGCAACTGAGTTGTCCGGAAGTAAGTGGAGCGTTGCTGGTCCTCGCTATTTCAAGTATAAGGGTGAATGGCTGAATGCTGTGCGAAGCCGCGTGTCCGGTGATCAATAATTACCGAAGGACGTAGGAGTTTTCTCCTGCGTCCTTTTTACTTGTAATCCTTCAAAAAATTTTCCCCAAACCCTCTTGACACGAACGAATGTTCGATATATAATAACAGCACCTACATATCACAATTTCATATCGCAACCCGTGCCTATGCCACCCGGCGAAGCTCGGCGATGGCTCTTTTTCTTGCGGATGATTCCAAAATCCATCTGAGGACTTGTACATAGCAGGCACGAAATGCACCACACCACAGTGGGGATACTATACCCATTTGCGGTTTGCATTTCGTGAGATGCTGTGGCAGGTCTTTTTTATTTTCAAAAAACAGAGGAGGAATTATTATGAAAGATTCAATCATCAAAAGTTATGAGGAGCTGCCGCTGTTCTTAAGCGCGCAGATGGTGGCGGATGTGTTGGGTGTGTCCATTTCTTCAGCTTACGAGCTGATGCACGACGATGGCTTCCCGTCGCTGCACATCGGCAACCGGTTGGTGATTCCCAAGGATCACTTCCGCCGATGGGTGGAAGAACAAGTAGGGAAGTGACCGGATGAAGAAAAACAGCTTCGCAGTTTCCAATCGCATCTTCACTTACGATTTGGATGCGGTTGCGATTGCAATCTATGTGTACCTGACTTTCAATTGCTTTCGCAAACGGTACGCACCACCGGTTAATTGCAAAAAACTGTCCAACGAACTGCACGCATCAGAAGCGGTGATCCAAAAACGCATCCAAATGCTGATCAACAAAAATCTGATCGAGATAGACGAAGGTTATTTGCTGATCAAAAGGAAAATCACAAATCGCCCTTGGGGCTTCTGGTTGCTGCCTAAGTTTGAAAAGATCAAAAATTCTTTTCTGCTTCCCAATGAACTCTTCACTCTGCACCTGTGCGCCGGAGAAATTGCGGTGTACGCATTCCTGCTCAGTTGCGAGAATCGCGACACCTACCAATGCTACCCCAGTTACAAAACCATTGGCGAAGCAATCCATATGAGCCGCGGCACAGTGAAAAAGTATGTGGACAGCTTGGTGGACAAGCACCTGATCTATACCGAGCCGACTCAGGTCTGGGGCAAACACGGAAAAAAGCGGAACGGAAATCTGCTTTACACCATTCGCCCCATTGCCGACGCAGTGGTCTTTTCCATAGAAAATGGACTCAAAAATTTGCCCAAGACGAGGGTATGAGCGAGAGATTATTTTGAAGCAGGTTAAAGCAAAAGGGAGAACGCATTTTTCGCCCTCCTCACATCGTCCCGCAACAGCGGGTCGTTTGCGAAAAAACGGGCAGTATTGAGCCCCAAAAGTTCGATTTTGTGTACCTTTGCCCCTGGGGAAAATTTATTGAGCTTCTCCCCGTTTTGGAACCACCGCTTTTTGCGGAAAAATTCGAAAAAAGTCCCCATTCTCGCTGGACTTTTCGAAGCTGTTGCGATATTGTGTTGTGCTGAAAAAGGAGGGAATACCCATGGCAAAGAAACGACCATCCGGCGATGGCCTGGTCAGAAAACGCAGCGATGGCCGCTGGGAAGGAAGAATCGTGGCCGGTCACAAGGAAGACGGCAAGCCGATTTTCCGCAGCGTCTTCGCCAAAAGTCAGCGGGAGCTGATGGACAAGCTTCACAACCAGATCGAGCTGCACCGGGATGTGGAGCTGACCGATGGCTACAACTTGACCCTTTCCCAGTGGCTGGACAAGTGGCTTGCGGAGTACAAAACTTATACCATCCGGGAAAGCACGCTGCGAAGTTACCGGGGTCTTAGTGATCACTACATCAAGCCGTACTTGGGTGACAAGAAACTCAGTGCCATCACCACCGCCGATGTGCAGAAGCTTTACAACTTCCTCAAGGCCAACGGCCGGGTCAATGAGCATTACGAAAAGGGCGATTCGCTGTCGGACAGCGTGGTTCGTGCCATCCATATGCTGCTCCATCAGGCACTGAACGAGGCGGTGCGGCAGCGGTTCATCGTGAAAAATCCTACCGACGGCACGGTGATCCCCAAGAATAATTATGCGCCCAAGCAGATCCTGACGGACGCACAGCTGGAAAAATTCTTAGATGTGGTATGCG
Source organism: Oscillospiraceae bacterium (assembly GCA_015067945.1). Classification (GTDB taxonomy): domain Bacteria; phylum Bacillota; class Clostridia; order Oscillospirales; family Oscillospiraceae; genus Faecousia. The sequence continues at coordinate 5,849 of SVLM01000004.1, read as the reverse complement.
CAGACCCGGATTGGTCGGACTTCTTCTGCACGGAGCTGACCACCGGCCTGCGCAAGGGTGAGATCTGTGGCCTGCGGTGGCAGGACTTCGACGAAGCCACCGGCCGGCTGCAAATTCATCGCTCGGTGACCGAGAGAAAGGGCGGCGGAGTGCAGGTGGGGCAAACCAAGACCAATGCCGGCAGCCGTGTGATCCAGCTGCCGCCCAGCACCGTGGAGCTGCTGAAAGCGAGAAAGCAGAAATCTTACAGCGAATGGATCTTCCATAACCTGACGAAGCCGGAACTTCCGCTGTCGCCGGCGACAGCCTACCACCGGATGAAGACCCTGCTGCGGTATGCAGGTCTGCCGTCAATCCGCTTCCACGACCTGCGGCACACCTTCGCTACCCACGCGCTGTCCGGTGGCGTGGATGCCAAAACCCTGTCCGGTATTTTAGGTCACACCAATGCGTCCTTCACCGTGGATACCTACACCCACGTGACTACGGATATGCACCACAGAGCGTCGGGCATCGTGGAGGATTTCCTCAGCGAAATTATGTAAGGAGGTAAGCTATGGCAAAGCGAAGAAAACAGGGAAGTGGCACCGTCCGCAAGCGCACAGACGGCCGCTGGGAGGCCCGGGTGGTCACCGGCTATGACGAAAAAGGTCTGCCAATTACCAAATCCGCCATCGCTAAAACCCGGCACGAATGCGTCGAAAAACTCAACGAACTGCTGGAAAAATACGGCCCACCGGTGACCCGGTGCAAACCGGATATGCCCTTCGGTGATTGGATGGACTTCTGGTATCAAACCTATAACAAGCCGAAGCTGCGCCTGAGCTCTCAGCTGGGGGCAGAGGATCGGATCTACAAGCACATCATTCCGGTGCTGGGCAAAATTCCTTTGAACAAGCTGACCCAGAGTGACCTGCAGCAGTTCTATGCCCGGCTGAAAACCGACGGCCGGCTGATCAATGTGGAGTATTACGGCCCGGGGTTGTCCAACCGGACGGTGCGGCTGTGCCACGCCAGCTGCCGCTCTGCATTGGAAAAGGCGGTGGAGGAGGGTTTGATTCGTGTCAACCCTGCCATCGGCTGCAAGCTGCCGCCCAAGAAGTCCGGAGAGATGAACGTGCTGACCCAGGAGGAGCTGCAACGCTTCCTCATTCAGATCAAAGAGGACGGTCACTACGAACTGTTCCTGCTGGAGATCTCCACCGGCCTGCGGGAGGGGGAACTGCTGGCACTGCAGTGGGACGACCTGAATTTCGAGACCGGAGAATTGTACATCAATAAGACGGTGACCTTCGTGGGACACGAAATCCACCTCAGTGAGCCGAAAACCAAGTCCTCCATCCGCACCATCATTCTGCCACCGGCGGTGCTGCAGGTGCTGAAAGCCTACCGGGAAACGGTAAATTCCCGATGGATGTTCCCATCACCGGTCAAGGCGGATATGCCGGTGCGCAATAACAGCGTCCGCAAGCAGCTCCAAAAGGCGTTGGAGCGAGCCGGATGCCGTCAGGTGCGATTCCACGACCTGCGGCATACCTTCGCAACTATGGCATTGCAGCACGGAATGGATGTGAAGACCCTGTCGGCGATTATAGGGCACATTTCTTCGGCCACCACGCTGGACATCTACTCCCACGTTACCGACACCATGCAGCGCCAGGCAGCTGTGAGGATCGATCGTACCATCTGCAAGACCGATACGCCCGTCCCACCGGAGGAAGCCCGCCAGCGGATCGCCCGAAGCGGCTTCCAGCCCTATAAAAGTAAGTACCGCAAACCGGGCACCGGCGGTGTGTACCAGCTGAACGATCACCTCTGGGAAGGCAGATACTCACCCCGGGATGCCCACGGCAAACGGATTTCCCGGAATGTCTACGCCCCCACCCGGGAAGAATGCGAAGCCAAACTCGCTGCCCTCATCACGAAAACCCAATCCGAAATCGCCGCCGAAAAAGCAAAACTCCAATCCCAAAATTGACCTGCTATAAACAAAGAAAAAGAAATGAATAATGGAGAGTTCTGCCCCCGGAGCGGCCGTCGGTTTCTTTGACACTGGGCATCGGCCCGCTGATGGAACTGCCGGCTCTGTCTGTGATTGTCAACATCCTGAAAAAGTGGAATACTGAAAGACAAAACAAAACGCACCTGCGAATTTTAGTCGCAGGTACGTTGCTTTTTATATTTCTCGGCTTAGTTACAAGATGATTTTGTTATACATTGAATCTGTCGTAGGTTTCGTAGCAGTCCAGGCAGAGTTTTTTGCCGCCTGCCAGACGAATCCAGTTAGCTCCGGTGCTTTCTCCGCAGCACTCACAAGTGTAGGAATCAAACAGCCGTGCCTTCTCCGGCAGCTGAATCGTTGCTTCCTTCACGTCGAACATATCCTTCGGCTCACAGCTCTGATAGTAAGCAAAGGATTCCTCACGGGTCATGCCCTCGGGTTTGGGCTTCAGCACCAGACGGACGGAGGCACCGGTTTTGCGGTTATAGAAAGAGAATGCCTGCTTGCCACGCATATGGAACAGAAGGTTTCCCTTGCCGATGCTGCAGCCCAGCATGACCTGCACCGCATCCACGCCGCAGGCGTCATTTTCGGAGATACAAACCACCTGCTCGTCGGCGGAAAACTCCAGATTCAAAAGCGCAATTGCGTACAGGCTTGCCTTGTAACCGATGGTCAGACCACCGCATTCATGGCCGTGGAAGGCCACACAATCATTCCATGTTTTCATATACTTCACTCCATTATCACAATTTTTCGTCCCTCAATGTCCAGTACCTGGGCTTTAATGCCGTAAACATCCGCCAGAGTTTCGGCGGTGACAGTTTCGATACCGCCGTAGCTGTATCCCTTGCCGGCCTTCAAAAAGTAGAATTTATCACAGAACCGCAGAGCCAGATTCAAGTCGTGGATGACGGTAATGACGGTAAAACCTTGCTCTTTCGCCAATTCCTGCACCAAGGCCATCATTTCATACTGGTTTTTGGGGTCTAAATTACTGGTGGGCTCGTCCAAAAGCAACAATTTCGGTTCTGCAACCAATGCTCTTGCCAGCATAACTTTTTGCAATTCACCGCCGGATAACTCATCCATATACCGCAACTGAAAATCCAGCAACCCCACCCGTTCCATAATACGGGTGCAAATATCCAGATCCTCTTGGCTGACGGACCAGGTAATGTAGGGTTTCCGACCCAACAAAACACAATCAAAAACCGTGCTGTGTGTCAACTCATTTTTCTGTGCTACATAGGAAACCGTGCGAGCCAGTTCGTTGCGGCTCATTTGAAATGCGTTTTTGCCGTCGATGGTCATGCTGCCGCTTTTAGGCTTGCGGATCCGGTTCAGGCAGGTGACGAAGGTGCTTTTGCCGGCGCCGTTATTTCCCAACAGACCAACGACTTCTCCGCTTTCAGCAGTAAAGCCTACGTTCTTTAGAATATCCCCATCGGGATAAGAAAAGGAAATACTTTTGATCTCGATCATTTCCGCTTACCTCCTTTGATAATCAGATAGAGGAACAGCGGTGCGCCAAGGAAAGAGGTCAGGGCACCGATGGGCAGCACCGTGGGAGAAAGCAGCATCCGGGAAACGATGTCCGAAAGCAGCAATAAAACACCGCCGCACAAAGCACTGCAGGGAATCAGAAAACGGTAATCATCGCCCACAAACCGTCGCATGATATGGGACGCAATGAGACCTATAAAGCTGATGCAGCCAACAAAGGCTACTGCTACAGAGGAAATCAGGGCGCACAGTGCCATGCTCAGTACGATGAGCCGATCCACGGGAACACCAAGGCTTTTTGCGGTGTGGGTGCCGCCTTCCATGGCATTGTAATTCCATCGATTGTAGTAGAAAAACACAAACGCAGCAAAGGTCAGTGCGGCAATAATAGCAATTTCCGTCCAACCGGCTCTGCCCAAACTGCCGAAGGTCCAGTAGACCACGGTGGCAACCATCACATCGTCGCAAAAATATTGCACCAAAGCCGTGCCACCGGTGAACATGGAGCTGATGGCCACGCCGGCAAGAACCATCGTTGCAGGAGAGCTGCCCCGGAAACGGGCCAGTCCCAGAATCACAGCGGTGGTAGCGATGCCACCGAAGAAGGCGCATAGCGTTACCATGGCAGGGTTCGTCACTGTGAGGGCAGAGGCGGTACCGCCGGCATTGACCTGAATGCCTGCTCCAAAATACACGATGGCCACCGCCGCACCGAAGGAAGCGCCCTGAGAAACGCCCAAAGTGGATGCAGATGCTAAAGGATTTCGCAGCACATTTTGCATCACACAGCCACTGAGAGCCAAAGCCATACCAACAACCGTGGCGGTAGCAACTCTGGGCATTCGCACATTCCAAATGATGGTGTTTTGCTGCCGGTTGCCGCCACCGAAAATTGTCCGAACAATATCAATAACAGACAGGTTGGCGGAGCCTGCGGACAACGATGCAATGGCTGACGCAAAAAGCAGACCGATCATCACCAGCAGAACAATCCACTTTTTTCGTATGTACTTGTTATATGCGGTAAGATCGGTCTGTTTCATACTTATTTACCGATGGTCAGTTTGCCGTAGTACAAACCGCCCTGTTCCATTTCTTCAAAAAAGTTTTCGCCCAACATAGTCTGCAGGATTTTAGCGCCGATGGTTTCCATCTTTACATCAGCAAAGGCTTCGGGATACAGAACAATGCCTGCATAGTATGCATCCATCAAGGCGTAGGTTACATTGGTGCCGCAGTTATTAAAGGAGGGCATGGTGTAGACATTCCCTTCCTGCACCGCCCGCAGCGCATTGAAATAACCGGGGTTGGTCTTGTATTCATCATTCACAAGATCCATATTGCCCGGGTCCAGGAAAATTACATCCGGGTCCCACTGTACAATCTTTTCTAGGTCGGTTTCAAAGTAGTTGGTATTCTTTATTTCGTCGGCAACATTCAATGCATTGACACCCAGGAAGGGGCCGAAATTGGCATAGGTTCCGGCAAAGCCATGCCGGCCGGAGAAGGTAACAGCACCGGTATAAGCGGTCTTTTTCTCGCTGTCGGCAATATTCCTGGTGCGGTCATTCAAGTCTTTTTTGCAATCGTCAATGAACTTCAGCAACGCTTCACAACGCTCTTGAGTGCCCACCACTTCCGCGAAGACCCGCATGGCGGTGTAGAAGCTTTCGTCCACGAAATTGATACTCAGATAACGGACGCAGACCACGGGAATACCGGTTTGATTCTGCAATTCCTCAGCGGCTTCCTGAGAAAAGCCTGCCAAAATCACATCCGGCTGCACTTCAATGATCTGCTCGGCATAGCCATTGTTAGCACCGCTACCGCCGCCTGCGCCCACGGCAGGCAGGTTCTTGATGTCGTCGTGATAAACCATGGTGTAATCACGCAGCACCGTCTGCGCCTTCTTATCATGGTCCTCAGCACCAACCAGCATATCCATCACGCCTAAATATGCAGCAATTCTGGGTGCGCCGGAGCCGAGGCAAACGATATTTTCAACATTTTCGGGGATCTCAACTTCGCGACCCCAAGTGTCTTTGACGGTTCGGGTAGCACTGCCCGTATCATCAGGAACAGAGCATCCGGCAAACAAGCCAAGACAAAGAACAGCCAACAGGAAGAATGCAATAATCTTTTTCATACAAATACCTCTTTCTTTTCCCGGCAGGCTGTGATATTATAACAGTGCCTGCCTTTATTTGACGATTTGGGTCGGCACGCCCCGGTTTGGTTGCAGCCAGCCGGGGCACCTTTACGACAATTATAGCGAATCCCCCCACACCGTACAAGCCGGGTGGGGGGATATAAAATTCTGTTAATCAAATACATACATTCC
>SVLM01000041.1 GCA_015067945.1 Oscillospiraceae bacterium | reverse complement strand
TCCCGGAACGCATCAACTGCGGTCCCATGAAGCTGGGCCGGTGCTATGTGGCTGATGTGATCGGGATGGATCCCATTGCAGAGATCAAGTCCTATCGTGGCCCGGTGCTGATTGTCCATGGAACGAAGGACAATATCGTAAAGCTGGATTATTCCCGGCAGGCACAGCGGGCCTATCCTAATGCCAAGCTCCACATCATCGAGGGTGGCGCTCATGGTTTCGGGAAAAAGCATGATGCTATCGCTATCGCACACCTGAGAAGATTTCTCAGCTGAAAGGAGTTACACCATGAAGAAAATCGTTGCTATCAACTGCAGTCCCCGCGCAACATGGAATACGGCAACTCTGGTTCGGGAAGCCGCAAGGGGTGCGGAAGAGCAGGGCGCAGAAGTCGAAATCATCGACCTGTACAAGCTGGAAAAGTTCACCGGCTGTGTTTCCTGCTTTGGCTGTAAGCTTCCTGACAATCTGGGCAAGTGCATTTGCAAAGATGGTCTTGCGCCTGTACTGGAAGCAATTCGGAACGCAGACGGTCTGATTATCGGATCTCCCAACTATCTGGGCGATGTGACTACCGGTTTCCGGGCGCTGTTCGAGCGGCTGATTTTCCAGTCTCTGACCTACAAAACCGAGGTCAGAAGCTATAATCAGAAACAGATCCCGGTGCTGATGATCATGACCAGCAACGCCTCCGAAGATTTCTATGCCCAGATTGGTTATGACGAGATGCTGAAGCGCTATCAGGGCACTTTGAGTACCTTCGTTGGCCCCACCAAGATTCTGATCAGCTCCGACACCCTCCAGGTCAAGGACTACAGCCGCTATAACTGGACTATGTTCAATCCCGAGCATAAGAAGAAACGTCACGAGACGGTGTTCCTGGAGGATAAGAAGAAAGCCTTTGCTCTGGGTGAGCGGATGGTTAGAGGCTCTTGAGAGGAATGAGTATAACCCTTGAACCGTAGCCTCCGTATTCGGAGATTGAGGCCTGCATAGACATTGTCAGCCGGGATATGGCTATATTGGAAGCTGTAACATCAAGGGGTGAATTATATGCTAAAAAAACTATATGAAAAAAGCGAAATATGGTTTGCTGTGGCGTGGATCATCGGCTATGTGGTCCTTGCGTCTATAGGCGACAATGTTTCGGCAGAGTTGGGCATCGATAAGATTGTGACTTTGCCAATCCTGATTGCCATGTCCGCGATCCTGTATTGCTTTGTCAGAAAGAACGGTCTGACCGAAAAATACGGCCTTTGCAGACCCCAGCTCCCCGCTGCAAAGATGCTGTATTACATCCCGCTATTGCTTCTGCTGACGGCAAATTTGTGGTACGGTGTTGCGAGCAATATGTCCCCACTGGAAACGGTGCTGTATATCCTCGCCATGTTCTGCGTTGGTTTTCTTGAAGAACTGATTTTCCGGGGTCTGCTGTTCCAGGCAATGGCTAAGGATGGTGTGAAAACCGCGATTATTGTTTCCAGTGTGACCTTTGGAATCGGACATATTGTGAATCTGATCAACGGTTCCGGCACGGAACTGCTGCCGAACCTGCTGCAGGTCATATATGCTGTGGCCGTGGGCTTTGCCTTTGTGATGATTTATTGCAGGACAAAGAGCTTGATGCCCTGCATCGTTACCCATAGCGTTTTCAACGGACTCAGCGCCTTTGCCAATGAAGCAGTCATGACACCTGGGCGGCAGATCATTTCCGGTGTACTACTTGCCGTGATCGCAGGTGGATATGCCCTGTATCTTGCCTTGGCGGCGAAGGAAGAGGATGGGGAATATGCAAATCGTGGCGTGTAAAACACTTTTGACATCCCGAAAATGACCGCTGTCAAAGGCCTTTGATTGTGAATATCCTGTCTCCGTTTTATGATGACCCCAGGAGGGATGCCAAATGGAAATCGGAAAGCAAATCAGAAAATATCGCACGGAACTGAAATTGCCTCAGGACGATCTGGCAGACAAGGTGTATGTGACCCGACAGACCATTTCAAACTGGGAGAATGACCGGAACTATCCGGACATCCGCAGTCTGGTTCTGCTCAGCAATGTCTTTGGCATTTCTCTGGACATTCTTGTAAAAGGAGATCTGGAGCAAATGAAAGACGAAATCAAAACAGAAGATATCCGGAAATTCCGAAGAGACAGCCGTATTTACGGGATCTTCCTAGCGGGCGTGATTGCACTGCCCATGCCATTGCTGTATTATCTGAAAGTATGGGGAATCGTGATCTGGTTGCTGTGGACGGGCATTGCCTTGTGGTGGGCCTGGCGCATTGAGAAGTACAAAAAGGCTCACGACATCCACACCTACAAGGAAATCGTTGCCTTTATGGATGGCAAGCGGCTGGATGAACTGGAAAAGAATCAAGAAATCGGCAAGCGTCCTTACCAAATTGTAATGTTGGTATTATTTACTGCAATTATCGGTCTGATTGTTGTAATTGTGCTACGCAAATTATTCTTCAAGTTCTAAACGCAAGTGCCGCGTGGATTCCACGCGGCACATAATTATTATGGCTCAATTGCAACCTTTATAACCCCATCCAGCTTATTCTCAAAGAGGTGGTAAGCTTCCTCGATATCCTCCAACTTATAGCGGTGGGTGATCAGCGGGGTGGTATCGATCTTGCCTGCTTCGATGAGGGCGAGGATTTCGGCGCAGTCGCAGCCGTCGACGCCGCCGGTTTTGAAGGTCAGGTTTTTGCCGTACATATCCGGCAGAGGCAGGCTCTGGGCTTCGTCGTAGAGGGCCACCACGGTGACGATGGCATTGGGCCGGGCGCATTCCCAGGCCAGGCGGAAGGTATCCTTGGCGCCTGCCACTTCCAGTACCACATCGGCACCACTGTGATCGGAGTTGGCGAGGGTGAATGCCTTGCAGTCCTCCGGGGTGCAGGTCAGCACATCGGGATAATGCTCCCGGACAAAGGCAATTCGGGCCGGGTCTTTTTCGCAGACGATGATCCGCTTGGGATTTTTCAGCATCACGCACAGTAGAGTGCAGATACCCGTGGGGCCTGCACCGATGATGAGGACGGTATCATCCTCGGTGATTTCGGAAATTCGGGCGGCCCAGAAGCCGGTGGCCAACACATCACCCACGAAAAGCGCCTGCTCGTCGGTGACGGAGGCGGGGATCTTGTTCAGGCCCTGATCCGCATAGGGCACCCGGACGAACTCCGCCTGTCCGCCATCAATGCGGCAGCCCAGGGCCCAGCCGCCATCGGGATCGGTGCAGTTATTCACAAAGCCGTGCTGACAGAAGAAGCACTCGCCACAGAAGGTCTCCACATTCACCGTCACCCGGTCACCGGGCTTCACGGTGGTCACAGCAGAGCCAACTTCCTCCACTACACCCACCATCTCATGGCCCACGGTGATGCCGGGGACCGCCCGGGGCACAGATCCATGCTTGATGTGCAGATCACTGGTGCAGATACTGCCCAAAGTTACCCGTACAACCGCATCCCGGGAATCTAAAATCTCCGGCTTGGGCTTGTCGGTGAGGGCAAATTTTCCGTGTTCGATGTAGGTCAAGGCTTTCATGGGAGTACCTCCTATACGTTTGGGACTATTATAGCGCAGACTGGGAAGAAAAGCTATTCCGCGTTGACACGATAACTGAAAAATACTAAAATAGATTCATCCAATAAGTGCTCGCGAAATTTACACTCGCTGTTAAGAGCGAAGGTCTTTGT
>SVLM01000040.1 GCA_015067945.1 Oscillospiraceae bacterium | reverse complement strand
GTCCAATTGCATCTGCGCTTGATGCAAACTATTCTCGAGGTCATTGAAAATAGGGACTGGCACCAGAACCCTTTGCAAGCTACGGGTTCCATTGGTTGTCCTTATTATAACTCACTCCCATACCTTGAACGATGCCGCCGGTGATCTCAAGTAAGGCCGGATCCGTCACCTTCAGCAGCAGATTCCGTCCGTTCTGCCGTGCTTTCGGATAAACCTTCAGAATTTCCACAGAATATTCCTGCACACCTTTGCCACTGACCGTGGACAAAATGGTTGCCTTGCCGGTTTTGACTTCCCCAGCCGCGGCCGTCTCCATGGCAGCATTTTCCCAAGGTCTCAAAGCCTTGCCAAACACGCCCTGAGCCGCATTTTTCTGCAAAACACCCGCCGGCGACCCATTATCCACCGAACCGACCAGCTGCCCCGGTTTTCCGGAAATACCCTTCCTGACCGTAACGACCCGGGCACTGTATGCATTGCCGCCGGTGATGGGCAGCAATCCCCCATCACTGCCGTTGACCCCGTGGCCCAGGGTACCGAACTTCCCGGATTCCGGATCATACCAGGTCACTGTACCGATTCCCGTCACGCCCTGCCGCAGATACAGTCCCAGCTTCGGGCCGTCGGCCGTAATCTGGGGCTTGACCGTGCAAACTTCCGTTTTATCCCCCCGCTTAACGGTGATCTGCACCGTACCCGTGGATTGCTTCAATGCCTGCCGCACATCCTCACTGCAGCGGATATTCTTCCCGTTGATCTTCACCAGCACATCCCCTGCCCGAAGTCCCGACGCCTTCGCCGCTGCTCCCATTTCGCTATCGAAATCCTCTATAGTCACCGTACCGCTTTGCAATTCCAAACCCACGACCTGCCCCACAGGCACCAGCTCCTTAGCCTCCGCCGCCACCGGTAACAGAAATAAACACAGCACTGCCGCCACAATGCTCTTTATAAATGAACGCATATTTCCCCCTCCTTGTCTGCCCTCTTAATATGCCAACATCGTCCCCATCATAACCCCAGCAAAAGTCGAAAAAACAGGGTTATGCTGGTAATTTTGTAATTTTCACAAAAAGCTTGCCTCAGGCTCATTTTTCCTGTATGATGGTTCATACTAAGGAGGCGATTGTTTTGATTGATTACGATTCTTTATGTGCCAAGCTTTCCGCACTGACCCGGGATGTTCCCTATTCCATTTCCAATTTAGCCAACGCCGCTGCCCTTTTGTGGCAGGAATTACCGGATATCAACTGGGCCGGTTTTTATTTGGCTGATAATAATTTGCTGTATTTAGGCCCCTTTCAGGGCAAGCCCGCCTGCATCGAAATTCCTTTTGGAAAAGGTGTCTGCGGAACCGCAGCGGCAGAAAGTGCCACCCAGCTCGTGCCGGATGTTCACGCCTTTCCCGGCCACATCGCCTGCGACAGTGCATCCAATTCCGAAATCGTCGTCCCCATTCGCAAGGACGGAGCTGTCTGGGGCGTTTTGGATATCGACAGCCCTCATTTCGGCCGCTTTACAGAGTTTGACCGGATAGGCCTTGAGAAATTCGTGGCAATTCTTGAAAAGGCTTTGTTTGGATAATTCACTTGCCTTCCCCACAAGGGAAGGCATCACATTAACAGATTTACCTATTGACAGAGTAGGTAAATAATGGTATATTACCCTAGGAAATACAGAAAGTCCCAGAAAGGTTGATTTTATGCAGGTTTATGCAGATAATGCGGCCACTACAAAAATCAGTGAAACCGCACTTCGGGCTATGATGCCCTGTTTTGAAACATTCTATGGCAACCCCTCCAGTTTGCACACCGTTGGCCAGGAGGCCAAGGAGGTTCTGGAGGATGCCCGTGCCCGGGTAGCCAAGTGTCTCGGCTGTGAGCCCCGGGAGATTTACTTCACCTCCGGCGGCAGCGAAGCTGACAATCAGGCAATTCTTTCCGCTGCCCGGCTGGGTCAGCGGAAGGGCAAGATGCACATCATCTCCACCGCCTTTGAGCACCACGCCGTGCTGCACACTCTCCAAAAGTTGGAAAAGGAAGGCTTCTCCGTCACTTATCTGGATGTGAAGGAGAACCACAACATCACCGCCCGGCAGGTCAAGGATGCCCTCCGGGAGGACACCTGCCTGGTTACCGTGATGTTCGCCAACAATGAGATCGGCTCCATTCTGCCCATCGCCGAGATCGGTGCCATCTGCAAAGAGGCCGGTGTTCCCTTCCACACCGACGCTGTCCAGGCCGTGGGCCATCTGGCCATTGACGTGAAGGCTATGAATATCGATATGCTGAGCCTTTCCGCACACAAGTTCCACGGCCCCAAGGGCGTGGGTGCTCTGTACTGCCGCCGGGGTTTTCCCCTGACAAATGTCATCGACGGCGGTGCACAGGAGCGCGGCAAGCGTGCCGGCACCGAGAATCTGCCCGGTATCTGCGGCATGGCAGCGGCTTTGGAAGAGGCCTGTGCCAACATGGAAGTAAACGCCGCAAAGATTACCGCCATGCGGGACAAGCTCATCGCCGGTCTTTCTCAGATCCCTCATTGCGATCTGAACGGCGACCCGGTGAACCGCCTGCCGGGCAATGTCAGCTTCTGCTTTGAGGGCATTGAGGGTGAGGCTCTGCTGCTTCTGCTGGATATGCAGGGCGTGTGTGCATCTTCCGGCTCCGCCTGCACCTCCGGCAGCTTGGACCCCAGTCATGTGCTGCTGGCAATCGGCAGAGTCCACGATGTGGCTCACGGCAGCCTGCGGCTTTCCCTCAGCGAGTACAACACCGACGAAGAGATCGACCACATTCTGACCGTTGTGCCTCAGGTGGTGCAGACCCTTCGTAACATGAGCCCGGTCTGGAGAGATCTGATGACCGGCAAGCGTCAGTTCATTCTGTAACAGGAGGATTTATTATGGCACTTTACAGTGAAAAAGTAATGGACCACTTTACCAACCCCAGAAATGTTGGTATGATTGAAAACGCCGACGGCGTCGGCGAGGTAGGCAACGCCAAATGCGGCGATATCATGAAGATCTACCTGAAGATCGAAAACGACATCATCGTAGATGTGAAGTTTGAGACCTTCGGCTGTGGCAGTGCAATTGCATCGAGTTCCATGGCCACCGAGATGATCAAGGGCAAGTCCATCCACGATGCCTTGGCACTGACCAACAAGGCTGTAGCAGAGGCTTTGGACGGTCTGCCTGCACACAAGCTCCACTGCTCCGTGCTGGCGGAGGAGGCTATCAAGAATGCCCTGAAGGACTACTTCGATAAGAATAACATCCCCTACGACAAGAAGCAGTTTCCCGACTGTGCCAACTGTGCACACTGCCACTAAGCTATGATCGTATCAACAAAAGGACGTTACGCCCTTCGGGTCATGGTATATCTGGCACAGCAGCCTGCACAGGAGCATATTCCTTTAAAGGAAATTGCCGAAAGTGAGCACATTTCCCAGAAGTACCTGGAATCCATTATGACGGTTTTGAGTAAAGCCGGATTCCTGGACGCTGTCCACGGCAAAGGCGGGGGATATCGCCTGAACCGCCCCGCTGAGGGCTATACCATCGGCAGCATCCTGAAGCTGACCGAGGGTTCTTTGGCCGTAGTATCCTGCACCAGTCAGGGTCCGGCGGCCTGCTCCCGTACGCAGTGCTGCCAAACCAAACCCATGTGGGATCGCTTAGATAAAATGATCGACGATTTCTTCGAAGGTATCACACTGGCAGATTTGCTGAAAGATCAAGTAACCAAATCATAACCACCGGCCGTGCCGGTGGTATGCACTAGCCCCCTTGGGGCATGCCCTCGGCTGAGCCTATAGGCTCGTCGAATAGTCTGCCAACCGCACGACTTTCACGGGCTGCCCCTAAAGG
>SVLM01000025.1 GCA_015067945.1 Oscillospiraceae bacterium | reverse complement strand
CTGTTCAGTATGATCCCGCAGAGGCCCTGGATCTGGTTGTGAAGGGTGCTTCCGCTAAGTTCGACGAGACCGTCGAGCTGCACATCAAGTTGGGTGTTGACTCCCGTCACGCTGACCAGCAGGTCCGTGGTGCTATCGTCCTGCCCAACGGCACCGGCAAGACCAGCCGTGTTCTGGTTTTCGCTAAGGATGCTAAGGTTGACGAGGCTCTGGCTGCTGGTGCTGACTATGTCGGCGGCATGGAGCTGGTCGAGAAGATCACCAAGGAGAACTGGTTCGAGTTCGATGTTGTCGTTGCTTCCCCCGACATGATGGGCCTGGTTGGCCGTCTGGGTAAGGTTCTGGGCCCCAAGGGCCTGATGCCCTCCCCCAAGGCTGGCACCGTGACCCCCAACGTCGGTGTTGCTGTTAAGGAAATCAAGGCTGGTAAGGTCGAGTACCGTCTGGACAAGACCAACATCATCCACTGCCCCATCGGCAAGGTTTCCTTCGGTGCTGAGAAGCTGTTGGAGAACATGGATGCTCTGATCAATGCTGTTGTGAAGGCTAAGCCCGCTGCAGCTAAGGGTCAGTATATCCGTTCCTGCACCGTGGTTTCCACCATGGGCCCCGGCGTCAAGGTTGCTACCACCAAGTATCTGTAATTTCAGATTAGCAAATGCCCGCAAGCTAGGCTTGCGGGCATTTTTCATTGATTTTCAAATCCGTTCATCCCATATATGAAATCCTGCAATGACAGGCCAAGAAATCGGTCTGCAGCATCCGAACTGGCCAAATACGATTCAGCCAGCTTTGCTCCATATCCATTCAAAGTTTCCAGCATGGTATCCCGCTGATAGAGCTCTGCAAACTCCGGATAATTCTCAGTTAAGTATTGGATGGATTCTTGATCAGGAAAATTGAATGCAGAAGTAAACTGCAACATTTCCAGTGCACGGGACTGGATGAGACTGCGCAACAATTCCTCGTCAGTCATCAGACTGTAAAAAACAGTTTCCGTTGGCTGGGTTGCTTCGGTTTCAGCAGGAGCAAATGTCTGGTCATTGGTCACATCTCCGTCACCGCTAACGGGGATAGTATTGCCCAAATAGGTAGGTTTCACCTGGAACAGGCAGGAAAACACATCCTTAACACGAGCCAAAACTTCACGAATGTCCCGGCCGGACTGACCGGAATAGTTGCGATAATCCGCAGATACGCCGTAGGCTTCCACGCCTAACTGCTCTGCGATATATAACGCCCGGTACAGGTGATATTCCTGCGACACAATGATGATTTTGTCCGCCTGGAAGATATCCCTGGCTCGGTAAACACTCTCATATGTAGAAAAACCGGCGTGATCCATAAACACATCCGCCGACGGCACATCGCCATCCACCGCAAACTGCTTCATGGCAGCCACTTCATCGTAGTTCGTCCGGCCGTGGTCGCCGCTCATCAGCAGCTTTGGTGCAGCTCCGGCATGGTACAGCTCCACACCACGGCGTAGCCGGTCATGGAGCATATCGCTGGGTGTGCCGTTGTCCTTAACCAGGCAGCCCAGCACCAAAATGCAGTCTACATCCCTAAGCTCTGCGGCTTCTTCCGGCGTTATGACGCGATCCGATACGCTTGATTTGACATAGGCATTGATCCCAAACACGGACAATGCACCAATCAAAATCAACCCGCACAGGCACAGTATTATTTTTCGAACAATTCTCTTTCTCATTTGAACACCACTTTTCGCATTTCTATCTGTTGTTCGCTTATTTATATATTAACACGTGTCTCTGGACAGGGTCAATACGGCACTGTGTAAGAAACTGCATTTCTAAATTCTAAAAAGTACACAAACAGTAAAATTTCACTGCCTTTTTGTAAAATAATGCTTGACAAAGCTATACTTCTTTGCTATAATGCATCCGTTGCCAAAGACAGCAGGTGCTGCAAAGCGTAAGTCCTGCCGAGGTACGCCAATTGTTTTGATTGTTTGCGTGTCTTTCTGTCTTCTGGCAGGAAGACATTTTTTATTTTTCGGAGGTGAAAAATCATGCCCAACGCTAAGGTTCTCGAGAGCAAAAAGGCTGTTGTCGATGCCCTGACCGGCAAGATCCAGGAAGCTACTTCCGTGGTCTTCGTTGATTACAAGGGTATCTCTGTTGCTCAGGATACCGATCTGCGTAAGCAGTTCCGTGAAGCAGGCGTCGAGTACACCGTCGTTAAGAACACCCTGACCAACTTCGCAACCAAGAATGCCGGTTACGATTTCTCTGAGGTTCTGAACGGTACTACCGCTATGGCTTCCACCACCGGCGATCCTATCGCCCCCGCTCGCGTCGTTTGCGAGTTCGTCAAGAAGAACAAGCTGAAGACCCTGTCCATCAAGGGTGGTATTGTTGAGGGCTCCGTGCTGTCCGCTGATCAGCTGAACGGCTTCGGTGAGCTGCCCAGCAAGAACGCTCTGGTCGCTTCTGTGCTTGGTACCTTCCTGGCACCTATCTCCAGCCTGGCCTTCGTCCTGGATCAGATCCGGATTCAGAAGGACGGCGGTGCTCCTGCAGATGCAGAAGCCTAATTTCGTAAACCCAACACAAAATCATTTACAACACATAATTTAGGAGGATTTTTAAAATGGCTAGTGAAAAGATCACTGCTCTGGTTGAGCAGGTTAAGGAGCTGACCGTCCTGGAGCTGTCCGAACTGGTCCACACCCTGGAGGAAGTTTTCGGTGTTTCCGCCGCCGCTGCCGCTGTTGCTGCTCCCGCTGCTGGTGCTGCTGAGGCTGTCGAGGAGAAGACCGAGTTCGACGTCATCCTGAAGAACGCCGGTGCTTCCAAGCTGAACGTCATCAAGGTTGTCCGTGCTGCTACCGGCCTGGGCCTGAAGGAAGCTAAGGACATCGTTGACAACGCTCCCAAGACCCTGAAGGAAGCTATCTCCAAGGAAGATGCTGAGAAGCTAGTCGCCGAGCTGAAGGAAGCTGGCGCTGAGGCTGAGATTAAGTAATTTATCTCCCCATCAACCAATGACAGCCGCCAGAATACTGGCGGCTGTTTTTTAACCAAAGGAGGTTTCTTATGGACGAAATACTGGAGCAACTCCAGGCACTGATCCCCAAGGACTTTGATTATCAAGGCTTTTTCATTGTTCTTGGTGTGCTAAGTGCGTTCATTTTTCTACTGGGACTTGCTGGCCGCTTTATCTGCGGAAAGAAATCCGTCGCACACAGCAGTATCAGTTCTGTCATTGGAATTCTGTTCATTTACGCTTTGGCCATTGTGATTCACAGCACGGGTCTTAAATTAGGCTTCATGCTCTCTCCCCTGCCGTTTATCGGTTTGGACACAGATGTGCTGTATTTCTTCTCGTTTACAAATGTGGACTATGTCGTCATCTGCGGTGAAGTGCTGAATATGGTAGTCCTTGCCTTTACCGTTAATGTCATCGACAGTTGGATGCCGGTTGGCAAGCGGCTCTTCGGTTGGTTTTTCTTCCGTGCATTGTCCGTCGCACTTGGCACTGTGGCATTTACAATCATCATGGCTCTTGTGCATCACTTCCTGCCGGAAGGTCTGCTGACCTGGGCACCGGTAATCCTGCTGGGAATTTTGCTGCTATCCCTGGCACTGGGTGCATTGAAGCTGCTGGTGGGAGCCTTGATCGCAACGGTCAATCCCCTGCTTGCCGTGCTCTATACCTTCTTCTTTGCATCGGTACTGGGCAAAATGGTCACCAAGGCCATTTTGACCACCCTTGTCATGAGTGCTATGGTGTACGCACTGAACTACTTTGGCATTTTCTCCATCTTCATCGGAACCGGCGTTCTGATTGCCTATATTCCGCTACTGGTAGCACTACTGATTTTGTGGTTTATCATTGGAAAAGTTTGGATGAAGTAACAGAAGCCCTCGCAGCTTAAGCTGCGAGGGCTTTGCTCATTCTGCTTGTTCGATTGCTGCGATAACGCCGTCTACACCAGTGGTATCGACAGTCTCCATCAGGCCTGCATCGCAGGCCTCTGCCACTTTGGGATCGATAGGAAGGCGTGCAAGCACGGGCAGAGCAAACTGCTCTGCGACCTCATCCAGATGACTCTTGCCAAACACCTCGATCTTCTTACCGCAATCGGGGCACTGCAAATAGCTGTAGTTTTCCACAAAGCCAAGAACAGGGATATGCATCATGTTCGCCATTTTTACAGCCTTTGCAACGATCATAGACACCAAATCCTGAGGACTGGTAACAATAACAATGCCATCCACCGGCAGGCTCTGGAACACCGTCAGCGGTACGTCACCGGTGCCGGGAGGCATGTCCACGAACATATAGTCCACATTCTCCCAGATGACATCCGTCCAAAACTGCTTAACTGCTCCGGCGATGACCGGGCCACGCCAAACCACCGGGTCATTGGGGTTATCCAGCAGCAGATTGATGGACATAATCTGAATACCGCTGCGAGACAGTGCAGGATAAATGCCGTCCTCGTTGGCACCCTGGCATTCAGTAACGCCAAAGGCCTTGGGTGCGGAAGGACCGGTAATATCCGCGTCCAGAACGCCAACACGCTTACCCTTTCGTGCCATAGCCACAGCCAGCATGGAGGTAACCGTAGATTTACCTACGCCGCCCTTACCGGACACGACGGCAATCACCTTTTTTACACTTGCTTTTTCATTCAGCTTTGCAAGCAGACTTTCCTTCTTGCGATCACCACAATCACTGCTGTTGCAGCTGCTGCAATTTCCGTTACATGAACTCATTTCTATTTCACTCCTGATTCATAGTTTTTTATTCTCATCTTTTGCATATCCATACATAAATCTACGTAAGTCTATGCATTATTTTTATCGGCTTTCCGTTGTGTCTTCAATAACTTTACTCAGTGTAAAATCACACGGATTCCGCGGTAAGATATTGTCTTCACACGCTAACTTCAAAGCTTCTTTAATGATAGACTTGATTTTTGCTATTGTGCCAAATGCATATCCATCGTTGTCAAGATCACAACACAGCCTTTACAATCCAATGTAGTAATTTTATTGATTGGCATACGTGCAATTGGGTGTCTTTCCAGGGCAACCAGCAGGTATTTATAGGTCCTATCATCCTCCTTTCGCAAAAAAGGGAGAGAGCCTTGACATGACGCTTGAAGTATACCACATCAAGGTTCAAAAATCTACACAATTATTCAAATCACATAAGTAGATTCAAGAAATTTCTCAAAGAGTTTTCTTTTGATCAATCTTTTTGTGCCAACAAACAATACAAAGTTGTATTTCTTTTCATTGGTCAGGTCACGTAACGTATTGATGCCGATGCCGGTGTACGTGGCCGCTTCCTCAAGCGTAAGATTCGCTTTTTCCCAGATCGGGATTTCTTGTTTCATAGCAAATCAATCTCCTTTCGCTCTTTCTTTTATTATGATTGATTGAAAGGTGAAATAGAAACATCGGCATCAGTTTTCTTGTGCTAAAATATTCGGCTTTTAGGTTAAAGCCGAAAGCAATGACCATATTTATAAAGCAAAAGTTCTTCTCATGTCCGTGAGATTTTGTTGAACACCATAGGTGTATCTAAAAAAACGTGCGACAGATTGCTGACGCACGATTCCACAGCAAAAAGAGACGATCCTTCGATCGTCTCTTTGATGGGTGATGCGCGACTTGAATTTACGAATATTACACCATTTCTTCGATGGTCCACTCGTCGTGCCAATAGAGCGTGGGAACATCGTTTTCAAACACGATTGGCAGCCAGACATATTCGGCATTTGCGGTGTTCTTGGCACTCATATCCGCCATGCTCATCTTTTTGATCTGGGCCCTGCGTTCGGGACTCATTGGATAATTCGGATCGAACCGGGCAGCGAAGAACTCAACACCGGTAGGCTTGTCTGGGGTCAGATCGTTGAGCCAGCGATCCGCCATGGCGATATACAGATCGTCATATTTTGGATGCTTGAATATGCAGGAAATTTGGCTGTCGAAGGATGTTTTCTTCGGATCATTCACGTGGGGATCACCCAAAATTGTCCACTCACCGTGAATGTCATCGAAGGTGGCTGTTTCAGACGGGTTTGGCATTTTTGCCGTTGTGCCGGACGTAATCACATACCCCCTGCCCTTTCGGAAAAATACAGCGGGAGCTTCCCGTACATAGGGCGGATAAGGGCGTTCGTAGTGAACCGAGTAGTTTACGGTAGTGTCCAAATAGTCATCGGTCAGATCCATCACGATCATATCCTTATGAACCCGCTCAAACACGATCACCGCGTGTCCGTCCTCAAACTTCACTAAATCAAAGTCGCCGGAATTCATACCGCCCGGATGGAGCTTCCTATTGACCAGTTCAAAGGGACCGAAGATCATATCGGCTGTGGACACGGTCATATACTGGATGCCGTCGGCACCCATGATCTTGATCCACATCACATACTTTTTTGTCTTTTCGTTGTACAGGATATGGGGTCTGTCCATCATGCTCTTCGGGTGCATAGGATGGCCCGGATCATCCGGCTGGGGCATTGCGATGATGCCTTCATCCTTCCAGTTGTACAGATCTTTGGAAGAATACAACCTGACTCCCCAATGCCAAACCTCATATTCCGAGATGCTCTTCTCTTTATTTTCACCGTACCAATAGAATGTATCGTCGACATACAGCATACATCCTGCGTGGGCCTGAATCCGGTTTCCGTTGGTGTCAAGCCAAGGTTGTCCGGGTTTGATGGACTTGTTCATACCGATATATCCCTTTCAAAATTAGATTTACTCTGCAAAGTGGTAAGTGCCGCCGGTAAGAGTTTCTGTATAGCCGGATGGCAGCCGCAAGTGGGCGGTAACGCCCTGGGGAATGGTGAATTCATAATAGACGGTATCGCCCTTATAGTACCAGTAAGAGCGAATCAGACCGTGTCGTGATTCGATGGAATTGTCCGCAAAGCCAAGGCACTTGTTGGGATGTGGCGTCAGGGTGAATTCCTTATACGCCGGTGCTGCTGCCATAGGCTTGATACCGGAAGCAACACCGAAGATCCAATCAAACACTGCACCATAGGCATAGTGGTTAAAGGAGTTCATGGCGGTGCTCCAGAAAGAGCCGTCTTCTTTCAGGCTGTTCCAATGCTCCCAGATGGTGGTTGCACCGTGATTGACGGAGAACAACCAGGAGGGGTACTGCTCCTGCATCAGAAGCTTGTAGGCAAGGTCAGTGTGACCGTTGTCAGACAACACATGCAGGATGATGGGCGTACCCAGGAAGCCTGTGGACATCCGGTCGCCGTAGACATGGATCAACTCCACCAGTTTATCGATAATGGCGGGGCGTTCATCCTCATGGCACAGGTCAAAGTGCAGAATCATCAGAAGTGCAGTCTGAGTCATGCCTCTGCGAATCGTGTCGGAGGGATGATCAAGAATTTCCGTGCAGGGATACTCTTCCCTGGGCATACCGTTTTCCATAAAATAATCCCGGAACGCTACCTTAATGTTGCGGTGGAGCTGACGATAATCATCCATATCATAGCCCAGCACCTCCCCTGCTTTTACCAGCAGGTCGGTGGAGTAAGCAAAGTAAGCAGTGGCGATCAGGTCATTGGATGTGGCTCCCTGAGTGATCTCTCCACCGGCATCTGTTGCCAGCCAGTCACCATAGTGGTGGCCGGTGAGCCAGAGGTATTCATTGGGTCCGGTATGACGGATGTATTCGACCCATTTTTTCATCAAGGGGAAGTTCTTTTTTAACTCTTTTTTGTCACCGTAAGCAAGATACATTTCCCAAGGAATGACGCAGGCAGCATCGCCCCAACCGGCACTGATGCGGGAATTGTTTTGTGGGAGACAGTTGGGAACAATTCCACGGATAGCACCCTGTCTGTCCTGTTCCAGAGCCACATCGCCCAGCCATTTATGGAAGAATTTGGCAACATCGTAGTTAATGGCACCGGTGCGGCAGAAGACTTGGGCATCGCCTGTCCAGCCAAGGCGCTCATCCCGCTGAGGGCAATCAGTGGGAATATCCAGATAGTTGCTCTTTTGGCCCCAAATGATATTGTGGTACAGCTGATTGATCTTCTCGTTACCGCAGGTGAAGTGACCGGTACGCTTCATATCTGAATGTACGACTACTGCACGGAAGCAGTTCATATCCAGCTCCATATCGGGAAATTTTGCAATACGAATATAACGGAAACCCTGGAAGGTGTAGGTGGGCTTGAAGACATCTACCCCACCGCTGAGAATGTAGGTCATCTCATTGCGGGCAGAGCGGTAGTTAGCATTGTAGAAATTACCGTCTTTATCCAAAACTTCGGCGTGATGCAGAACGATTTTACTCCCCCGCTTACCCTGAATTTTGACCTCAACATAGCCGGTCATGTTCTGACCGAAGTCCAGAACCGTTTCACCGGCAGGAGTGTGGATCAATTCCACGGGTGCCAACCGCTCATGCTCGGTGATCCATTCGCCGTCCTGGGGAACTAATTTGCTCTTGACGGTGGAGTCGATCACAGCATTGGCAATTTTCTCAATGGGTGCGGTCAGGTCGATAGTTTCACCGTGGTAGATCTCCGAAAACAGGACAGGCGAAGACCAAATCTCCCAACTTGCATCGGTGATGATTTGCTGGGAAGTGCCGTCGGCATAGGCAATATCCAGCCACGCGATGACGCTGGGATGATCGGCAAAGAAATGGTTATTTCCGACCCACGCCATCTCCCCTACTGCCCAACCCTGACCAACACCCAGCTCCAGCAGGTTATCAGCCTTCAAAAGGGCGGTAACATCGTATGACTGATACTGGACGCGTTTTTTATAGCTGGTAAAGCCGGGATTCAGAACAGAAGTCGTGACCTTCTGTCCGTTGAGACGGGGGTCGTAGATGCCCATGGCGGAAGCATTCAGCGTTGCTTTCTTGACAGGCTTTTGAATAGAAAAGCCGCGGCGATATGTAACAGCACCCATACCGGGATTTTCCGGTGCTGTGATCCATTTGGCAGTAAGTTTCATATAAATGATCTCCTTGTTTGTTATTTGGGGAACCATCGTAGTTTCAGGAAGTTTTTTCGGCAGGCAAGGTCAAAAGCTTCTGCAACGGCCTTCACCTCGAGAATATGCGTCATCGCCAGGGTATAAGTCGGATGAGTGTGCATAATGACTCTATGATCAGGATCTTTTTTAGCCGCACCATATGGCTCATTAGGTGAGTAGGAAACTCGCTAGTGATTTTCCGCCGTCCCGATAACCCCAGCTGTGGTACCGCCTTGGCTATGCGAATGATACCCAAATTGGTATCTGGGTCATGCTCCACATTCTTGAAATATTTGCCCGTGCCGGTTACGGTAAAGATCTTGCCGATCAGTTCTGTTGCATCGAAGCCCATAGGGATGGAGCGGATTACATTGCTCAGGTCAAGGTACTGTGCCACCTCGCCCTCTTACAGCATATGGCTGATGTTGCCACCGTTACGGTCATCCCAGCCCAGACAGTACATATTGGCGGTATCTCTTTTCATTTCTTATACAGGGGTTCTGTCAAAATATCCTTCATTTTGCATCAATCTCTTTTGCTTAAAACGGTAATTTCATATTCTTTGACGGTGGCGAACCATTCGCCATCGGCAGGCACACCACAAACACGACAGTATTCCGTCCAAATTTCGCCGAAGGGCATGGTTTTCATTTCTTCCTGAATGACCATCAACTCGGTCCAGTTGTCAGCATTCTGCATACCAGTCAGGTCGGGTGTACAAAGTGCCATCAGCAGAGCTTTCTGCACATTGCGGAAGCCAACGACCCAAGCGGAGATTCGGTTGATGGATGCGTCGAAATAGTCAAGTGCCATCTTAACGCTGCCGTCAAGGCCACCGCAACGGACGATTTCCTTGCACAGCTCCTTAGTTTCATCATCCAGCAAGACCACATGGTCGGAGTCCCAACGAATGGGACGGGTGATGTGCAGCGCGATCTCTGGGAAGAAGGCAAGCAGAGACGGAATTTTGTCGGAAACCACTTCCGTGGGATGATAGTGACCATTATCCATCAGAGGGATGCACTTTTCCTTGTTCATAGCCGCATAGCTGAGGCTGAACTCCGCAGAGCCAACGGTATAGGCTTCCACACCAATACCGAATACCTTGGATTCCACACAAGGCTTGACCTTGTCAAAGTCAAAGGGTTCGGACAGAATCTCGTCGATAGCTTCCTTATAGCGGACGCGGGGACCCATACGGTCGGCAGGAATATCCTTAAAGCCGTCGCCGGTCCAGATGTTCATAATGCATTCCTGACCCAGCTCTTCTGCCAGGTACTGGGAAATTCGGATACAAGCCTTGCCGTGGTTGATCCAGAATTTGCGAATCTCCGGATCAGGAGAGGACAAGGTCAGGCCGTTTGCCTTGGGATGGGAGAAGAAGGTGGGGTTAAAGTCACAGCCCAAGGCACGCTCCTTGCAGAAATCCACCCATTTTTTGAAGTGCTTAGGCTCCAGCACATCACGGTCTGCCCAGTCGCCGTCCTCGAAAATGGCGTAGGATGCGTGAAGGTTCATTTTGGCAGTGCCGGGGCAAAGCTTCAGCACCATATCCAGGTCCGCCATCAACTCCTCAGGAGTTCTAGCTCTACCGGGATAGTTGCCGGTGGTCTGAATGCCGCCGGTAAGGGGTTTGCTGGGATCAGTGTCGAACCCCCGGACATCGTCACCCTGCCAGCAGTGCAGGGCCACGGGAACAGCTTTCAGTTTGGCTATAGCAGCATCGGTATCGACACCCATCGCTGCGTATTTTGCTTTTGCTTGTACGTAACTCACGGATTTACCTCCATCTGATTTTTTAGTTGCCCAACGCAGTGGCTTCAATGGGCAGTGCAACGACCTGCTTTCCGGTTGCTTCCTCCGTCAGCCGGTTGAGGAGGATATTCTTCGCACCGCCGCCGACAATGTAAAGTTTTTCATATTTTGTGCCTGTGTTGGTCTCCAGCTCTTTAATAGCCCTAGAGGAATGACAGTCTCTGTCCGGCTGTCTCGGTAGGCATAGACGGGTTGACCCCCCTGATAGCCTTTTAGAAACACATAATCTACGCCCCAAGTATCGATTGGGAGACTTTCAATTTCCGGAAGCTCAGCTTTTGCCGCGGAAGCACCGATATTCATTGCTAAATAATACATACTTCTCCTGTGTTTATAGGATTACTTTTATAGCAATCCCATTTTCGTTCCTTTATGATCGCTTTCTTCTATCTCATGATCAGAGAGTGCAATGCCATAGGAAAGTTTTTGGTATTCGGCATAATAACGAAGGCCAAATTCTTTTAAGGCGTTCGCACTAAAATGCAGATTATCAGGGTTCGCTCCCAGTCCTGTTGCACAGACAAAAGCACAATTATTCTCATCATAGTCAATGCGCATAAGGGCATCGTTGACATGGTGATAATTTGCCAAATCATCTGACAATTGACAGTCAGCCAAGAAATCACCTAATCCGCCCATAAGAAAGGGTACGTCCTGAGCATTTAACTCATTTCTTAGGGCACTAATGATGTTGCGCAAACGTTCATAATAAAGCAGGTAATCGCTCTGTGCACAATCGCCTTCGCCCTGGTGCCAGAGGACACCTGCCAAGTGTGCCGTTCGCATTGCCAGTTTTGCACAATTTACCGCATTATCAAACAGCAGACCGCCCGGTTGCCATTGAAGTAACGTTGTACCGCCATCGGCACAGGGGATGATTCCCACTTCCACATCCGGATGTGCATCGGAATAAGCTTTTGCAAAACTTTCGGCAAGAGACGTACCGGAAAAAGGGCGATCCGGATTGACTGGGCGATACATAGTTTGCCATCTGCCATTTCGCAAAACTTTCAGCTTGCCTGCGTTGGTATCGAGGGCTTCTGCCTCTGACAAATAGCCTCTGCCTGCTGCGTTGGATTGTCCAATCAACAAAAATGCGTGTATCATAATCGGAAACTCCTTTCCTGCATTCATTGCGATTCTGTATTCTCCAATGCTGTCCGGATTGCTACCAAAGCATAGGAAGCAAAGCCATGATCCCGGCTGCCGGTGGCCTGCCGATACTCCCAAAGAGTGCCGGTGGTCATTCCCATATGTCCGAAAAGGCCCTTGACATCACGAAGCAGCAGGTCATACCGCTTTAGTTTCAGCAACACTTCAAGGCGCAGATAGGCACCGATGAATGCGTTGATTTCTGCAATTTCCGGATGTTCCTCTGTCCGTTCAGCACCGAAAACCTCCAGTACCAAACGACGCAAAGCTGCAAACTTTTCGTCACAGAGATCGATACCTGCAAAGAGGATGGCATAATACTGGCAGGCCTCGGAGCAATCATCCTGCAGCTGGAGAATACCATTTTCGTCCCGTACGGAATGATCCAAGAATACAGTGCCGTTAAAGGATTGTTCTACGGCTGCTTTACGGATTTTATTTGCTTTATAGAGGTAGGCTTCATCACCGAAGATCCTGTATACGGATTCCAGCACCTGGGCGTAAAGAAAATTGGTTGGGTAGCTTACATCCTGCGTCCAACCGTTGGCCTTGCTCCATTCCACAAAGTTCCAGGACGGCAGTTTTTCCAGCAGGCCGTCTTCGTTTTCATACTGTGCATAGAACGCAAGAAGCCCGTTGATGCTGTTGCGGAACAGATCTGCGTCTTTCCTATGACCCCGGTTGTTGATATAATCTTCTACCTCCAAAATGTACCACATCGTCCACTGGGGGATGAATTTACCGGTATCCTCCACCTCGCCAGGATAAGTCATCGGCAACGCACCCTTGGGGAGCAGTTCATCACCATCAAAGAGACGGAAGTTCTCAAGAAAAGCATCTTCAACCTTCGTGTCCCCAAAGAGTGCATACTCGGTTTTGGCGGTAAAATAGCTGTCACAGAGCCAGCCAGCCCGCTCTCGGGAGGGACAATCCATAAATACATCTACCACGTTATGGGCATAGGTGCGAACAGCAGCCTTGTAAACAGACCGCAGTTCTTCATCAACAATGTCGGGTATTTGTACGGAAGTAACATTTGCGGTGTATGTCTTTACGCCGAAGCTGTCGAGTGTCAACCTGCCCGAGCGAACTGCCACCATAGCATAACGGAAAACATAGGGCTCGAAGCTGAGGAGGTTTTCCTGCTTATCGGCAGGCAAGGTCGCCTCGACCACATTATGGGCGTGCATATTAGTGAATGCAAATTCATCACCGGGGCAATCCTCAGAAAACGCAATGACTACCTCGGTATCCGTATGTGCAAGGCCATTGAGTGCGATGAATCCAGTTTCGATCTGCCCCAGATCAAAGACTGCATAATCCCCTTCATTCAAAACAGCCGGCAGACTCACATTTCTGTCGGTCAGCTTTTGTCGTTGTGTTTGTACCCACTCAAAGGGGTGGGACACTTCCTCCTCACGGAGGAATCTGCCCCAACGCTCACTGATAACAATGGAGTAAAAATATTGGTGAGGCTTGATCTCAGGATCAAATTCCAGTGTACCCTTACTGCGGGTGCTGTGTAGGAGAATATCCTCATAATGGGGATAGGGTGCTCTGCGGTCCAGAATTACAGGACTGGCAACGATTTCATAGGGTACTTGTTTGCACACTTTACGCAGATCCCAAATCTCCTCAAAGTGCCGCTGGGAAGAATAACGGGGCACTTTCTGCTCACGGGTGGGATTCAGACAACACACGAAATCATATCCGGTGGCAAGAAGGACTTCCCCATTCTTCTCCACCTCGCACAGCAAGAATCCCGGCTGTATGGGAGATACGAAATTACCGCACCGATAGTGCATTACTTGAATTTCGATGGTATTTCCCCCGTTGCGGTGATATGCTGTCAAATCTATGATATCTTCCCGGGCGTAACCCTTTGCGGCTCTGGCTGGGCCAAAGGCAACAAATTGCCCGTTGACATAGAACCGATAAAAATCCGCTGCACAGATATGAATTATCGCACCACGCAGGTCAGTAGTCGTAGCTTCAAAGGAAGCAAGAATGTTCATTTCCTCCTGCATTCCACAGGGGAATATGGCTTTGGCTTTTTGGAACATAGTGAATCCTCCTATGTTTGTTTTTGCAGCCGGTGCTCCTGCTCCCGGTTCCATTGCTTACGATATTGCAAAGGTGTGATACCCTTTGCCTTTTTGAAAAGGCGGCAGAAATAGTGGTAATTGTCCACTCCGGACAGCTCGCATACACTGTAAATGGAAAGGTCGGTGGTTTTCAGCAGTTGCTCCGCTTTTGTAATGCGTATGCGATTTATGTACTGGCTGACCGTACAGTTAAAATGGGTCTTAAAATAAGAATAAAGCGTATTTTTGGAAATGTTAAACCTGCGGCACAAGGATGTAACTGTATGATTCTCTCCCAGGTGAGACTCGATATATTCCAGAATCCGCTCGAAATCATCGTTATAAGCCGGCTGAATCATATGCTCCAGCCAGATCTGCTTTGCCAGCATGGTCAGAATCTCGGCTGCACTGTTGATCTTGTCACGATCAAAAAAGAGCAGAGAATCATAGGCCTCTTCCAGCTCGGCAATATCGATGTGCAGGTTACGGATATTGTCCGTCAAGGTTGCGAAAGAAGGTTTGCCCTCGCCGTTTTCAGCTACCTGGCCAAAAATGATAAAGCCAATGGGCACTTCGCCGTTGAAGATCGGCACAGCTGTATCGGCAAGCCCCGCATGACAGAAATGGGTTTCTGATTTACCGCTTTGCACACATCTGCTAAGAAGCTCCGCATCGGACCGCTGACAACGCAGCTCCCCTTCCTCGGTGCTGCGGATCATACGGCAGAAACGGTTCAAGGGCTCCGGGCAACGAAGAATCAGCGTAAAGTCTGCATCAAATATACCGATGCCGATACCTGTCAAATTATATACTTCCCAAATGATCTTCTGGAGTTTTTCCGTGTTATAAAGTAACAGCAAAGCAAGCACTCCCCTCGCTAGAATCTTTAATTACATTATAAAGACCGTTATTAAAGTTGTCAATTTGTCTATCAAATTAGGGAAGCTTGTGCAATTTTTTAAGAAATGTTGTGTTTGTTTAGATTAATTACGAAGCTCTGTCATCCTGCTCGTGCTCTATTACGCCGCCATTTCAGCGGCGTGATCGACGAAAAGAGAAAGAGTCAGTTACAAGGAGCAACAAACAGATCAAATTAAATGAAAAAGACCCCTTGGGATCCGTTTTGTTGGAATCCAAGGGGTCTTGTTCGTTTTGGGCAGGATGGACTGGCATATAGATCCCCCGGTAAAGCGTGATTTTCTTTATACAAAAAGCTCTGCGGTCATATGATCGCAGAGCCTTGGCCGTATATTCTGTTAATGATTAGCCACATATCTTGTTGTTCTGCCCTGCCCGAGCTTACGAACGGAGCCTGTCCGGATTATCGCACCAAGCACGGCTCCACCGTGGTAGGGCTAACATCCGGCAGGATGCTGCAGATATCTGCCTTGGATAGCGGCGTCAGACTGTTTAGAACGGTCGCTTCAATACGAGCCTTCTCGTTACCATCTTGCCATGTACGACCGCAAAACGCTTGTCCAGCTCCTTGTAGCACATATAGAGCGTGGATAAGAAGTTTTCCATAAAAGGAAAGCAATCGTTCTGGTTTTCGTGCCAGCCTATGCAAAAAAAGCAAGTCCTTATCCTTTTTACTGCATATAGGCATGAGTAACTATGCACATCACTGCAAAAAATCCAGACCAAAATCATGTGAAATCCCGGTTCGTTAAGAACCGGGATTTGTGTATCAAAATTACAGTGCAACGGGGGATTTTCCCGGAAAATCTGTTTCGCCGCAGGCTGCTGCCACAAAGGCCTTTACAGAGCATTCCAGCATAGAATAGGCATTGACATAGGTCTGTACCTTCTGGAAATACTGAGAGCCGAAATAGGGCGAACCAAAGCTGGCCACGGAGATCTTTTCAACAGAGTTTGGCTCCATGAACATATTTTGGATCAGCTTGGCCTGCTTTGAGGAATAATCCAGGAAGCCGATGGGCCGGAACGGACGGGAGAATGCGGCGTAAATAATATGATCGTTACGCTGATAGAAATCCTTGCGGATCTTATCCATATCCTCGCCCTCGGTGTATTCTACAATGAAGCCACGCTTTTCAAACTCTGCCTTCAACGCACGGGCATCTTCCAAGGCAGGTTCATGCTGACAAATGACGCAAATACCCAGCTTCGGAGTCTTTTCGGGAGACAGCGGATATGCACCGATCCGGTCACGCACCATGGTCATGCTCTGGTAGGAGCAGCGTTTTTGTACATCCAGCACAAACTGCTCTTCCTCATCGCTCATATCCCGGAACAGCTCACGATTGGGGGCCAGCAGACCTCTGCGTTCCTTGACCCGAAGAATGCGGGTAACTGCATCATCCAACCGGGACATAGGCACCTCGCCAGAGAGGATCGCCTTTTCCAAATTATCCGCAAAATTGGCACTGGGCCACAGCATCATGTCGCAGCCGGCCTTAAAGGATTCAATTTCCGCCTGCTCCTGAGAATCGTACCAACCGGCAAAGCCGCCCATATTGATGGCGTCGGTGACCACAATTCCCTCGTAGCCCATCTCGCCCTTCAAAAGGTCGGTGATCAGCTCCTTGGAAAGAGTTGCTGGCAGAGCCATGCCGTACTTTTCGCTCAGCTGCTGAGGATATGCAGGCAGACCAATGTGGCCGGCCATGATGGAGTCTACACCGGCGGCAATGGTCTCAGCAAAGACCTTGCCGTATGTGGCACGCCAGTCATCCATATCACAGCTGTTATAGGTGGTGGTGATGTGCTGATCCCGGTAGTCCATGCCGTCACCGGGGAAATGCTTGGCACAGGCAGACAGACCGTTATCCTGCATACCACGGATAATCTGGGGCAGCAGCTTGGCACCAAGCTCTGCATCGTCAGTCATGCCACGGTTGTTAATCAACGGATTGCGGCGGTTGCGATTCAGATCGCAAACCGGAGAAAATGTCCAGTTCGCACCGATAGAGCGAGCCTCCAGAGCTGTAGCCTTGCCATAGTCATAGGCCAATTCAGGATCATCGGTAGCCCCCAGTCCCATCATATACGGCAGGGGTGTTAACGCCCTGACCATACTGCCGCAGCCGTTTTCGAAATCCGAGGTGATCAGCAGCGGAATCTTGCTTCCCTCTACCAGCTCACGGACATAACCACGAAGTTGCTCCAATCCTTCCTCGTCTGCTTCCGTAATGATCTGGCCGAAGAAAAATGCCGCACCGGGAGCAAAATTGATCTTCTGTCCCTTTTTCATAAGGACAACAATGGTTTGATTGATTTTCTCGCGCAAGGACATTTGATCCATAATTTTCTGAATCATAATTACACCTGCCTTTTTTAGAATTTGACCTAATTATACAACGGAAATTTGTAATTGTATATCAAAATATTACGCAAGGACGCAAAAACCGCTCTACAATTCGCAGAGCGGTTTGCTGTTTACTCTTTTCCTTCGAGGAAGATGCGGTCACGGAAGCCGCCCCGTGCTGCCCGCTTTTCGTTGCATATGCGGTTGAGATCATCTTTGCTGTATCCGTCAACTTCTGCCAAGGCGTATACCACTTCCAAAATATCTGCCAATTCCTCGATATTATTATCTCTGTGAAATTCAGCCACTTCTTCGTCCAGCTTACTCTCCAGGCATGTCAAGAACTCCGCATCGTCCAGAACCCGGGTGATCGGCGTATAGCCGGAATGGCGAATAATCTGCGGGATTTTGTCACGAACCAATTTGTTATATTGTGTCATAATTCCTCCTGAGCATTTTCCCATTGTGACATCAATTCCATGAGCGTATTTTCAGCTGCTTCCTTCTCGCCGAGCAGACGGGTCAGCTCCTGATAATCGGCAGATGCAGCATCGATCTTCTCATCCAGCTGAGCAATCAGTTGCTCCTGCTTTTCGATTTCCCGTTCCAAACGACGAACCAGCTTCTCAATTTCCTTTGTGCCGCCCTTGGGCTTTTCCTTTTTAGGTTTGGGTTGGGCGGTAACTGCAGGCTTGGCAGCGGCCTCGCGTTCCAATATGGATCGGTACTTACTGTATCCGCATCGGAAGTCCCGGATGGTGCCGTCCTCCAGTAACCAAATCCGCTCTGCAAACTTCTCGATAAAATAACGGTCGTGGGATACAAACAGCAGCACGCCTTCAAATTCCTCGATGGCTGCCTCCACCCATTCACGGGATGCGATGTCCAAATGGTTGGTCGGTTCGTCCAGAACCAGAAGATTGATCTTCTCGTCCATCAGCATGCACAGCCGCAGGCGGCTCTGCTCGCCGCCGGAGAGGGTTTGTACAGTTTTGAACACATCTTCACCCTGAAACAAAAAGGCTCCCAGGCGATCACGTGCGGTCTGAGGTGTGCAATTCTTTTCGTAGAGCATGGTATCGTAGAGTGTACGCTCGGGATGGGCAAATTTTATGATTTGCGGTAGGTATCCCCACTTGACCGTGGGTCCGAACTGAATCTTGCCACCGCAATCCTCTTCACCAAGCAGACACTTCAGGAAAGTGGATTTACCCGTGCCGTTATCGCCCAAAATAGCAATTCGTTCACCCCCCTCTACTCGCAGGGAAACATCGGAGAAGAGGGTGCGATCGCCATAGGCCTTTTCTACATTTTTCATGGTAAATACCACATCGCCGGAAAAGTCCTTTTCCGCAAAGCTGGCCTTCATTGTCTTCTCGGTTTTGGGCTTTTCTGTCTTTTTGATCCGCTCCATCCGGTGCTGAATGGACATAGCACGGCGATAGAGGGTTCGGTTGTTGATGCCCCAGCCCTTCATTCGCTCCACAGTATAGCCAAGCTGCTTCAGCTTTGCCTGCTCCTGCTCGTACTGCTTCAGCTGCAGATTAAACCGAGCCTGCTTTTCTTCCATGTAGAAGGAATAGTTGCCGGAGTAAAACTCCCCGTGGCCGTCTACGATCTCGATGACCCGGTCAGCCACAACATCCAGAAAGTATCGGTCGTGGGAGATGGCAAGGACAGTGCCTTTGAATGTGTTGATATAGCCTTCCAGCCATTCCACGCTCTTTAAATCCAAGTGGTTCGTCGGCTCATCCAACAGCAAAATATCTGTCTTTTCCAGCAGCAGGCGGGCTAGGTTCACCCGGGTCTTTTCGCCACCGGAGAGGCTGTCGAACAATTGCCTCCGCTGCTCTGCAGTGATGCCAAGGCCGTTGCAGATCTTATCGACCTCCACGTCCATCTCATAACCGCCCCCGGCCTGAAAACGGTTAACCAAGGCATCGTATTCCCGCAGCTGTTCTGCCGTGGCACCAGCTGCCATGGCGGCCTCCAGCGCCTCCATCTTCCGTTTGGTGGCAGTCAAAACCGCGTATGCAGATCGCAGTACATCCTCAACAGTATAACCTTCCGGAAATTGGGGGATCTGAGAGATCAGGCCTAGCCGCTTATTGGGATTGACATAGACCTCACCGTCATCATAGTCCATCTCACCGGTGAGTATCTTAAACAGCGTCGTCTTTCCGCAGCCGTTGCGGCCAAGAATAGCAACGCACTCCCCTTCCTGAACCTCAAAGCTCAGTCCCTCCAGCAGATTTTCACCGATGGTGAAGAATTTTGTTAAGTTTTTGACCTGTATATCAACCATTACAGCAAACCCTTCAGTTCATCCAGTGTGTAAAGTAAATTCAGTGCCTGAAGCATAGCGTTGGCACTCATACGCTCGGGCAGGCCCAGCTTTTTCAGCAGCTGCAGCCGCTTCTCGCTGCTGCCGGCTCCGCCGGACAGTCCCAGCTCCACCAAATCCTGCTTTGTGATTTGGTTTTGCTCCGGGGCAGACTCCCCCTCAATCGTAGCACCTGCACGACGCAGGGCTTCCAAAATAACGTCCGGTGTCATACCTTCAACGCCCAGCTTTCCCTCTTTTCCGGGAGCGGATTTTCTGCGTTCCTTTCCGGCAACATCGGGGATATAGGCGTGTTTCAGGTATTTGCCATCGATGGCACTCTTAATATGATTGCGAATGACAAAGCCGGCACCGTCGGAGTCAGTAAAAATGATCAGGCCCCGTTTATGGGCAACCTGCCGCAGCAGAGCCAACTGAGCTTTGTCCTTAAATATCCCAAAACCGGAGGTTTCCAAAATAGGTGCATCTACGATTTGAGAAAGCGTGTTTTTATCATAGCGGCCCTCTACAACGATGGCCTCCCGAATCTTAACCATTCCGAGCCTCCTGAGCAAGACGCAGGATCAGCATTTCCAGAATCCGATCCGGGTCGTCATAGGAGCTCTTAAGCTGATTGTCCGCTTCCAGAATTGCTTCCATGGCGTACCGGCAGAATTTTGCAGAGAACCGTCGGGCGGTTTCCATGGTTTTGCGTGCCGGGTAGTCGGTCAGACCATACAGCTTCATCATATCCTGCACACCGCGGCCATGGTCCAGCAATGTCCGGGCAGCACTGACCCGGCGAAAATGCATTCCCATTGCACCTAAGATGCCAATGGGCTCCTGCTGCATTTTCAGCAGCTGTCCCAGCTTTTCCAAGGCCTTTCCGTATTCGCCCCTGCCCAGCATATCCGTCATCTGATACACAACCGCGTCCATCACCGGCTCGGTCACTGCGTCAATATCGGCACGGCAAATGGCATCCGCACCGGAATAGGCACAGATTTTCGAGATCTCACCTGCCAGGGTCGTCATGGTACCGCCGGTCAGGTCGATCAGATACAGTGCAAGATCACTGGAAATTGTTTTCTTCCGGGCAGCAAAATGGCGGATGATCCAGGGGATCAGATCCCGCTGGTCCTGCTTGGCAAATTCCACGATCTGTCCGTGGGTGCTAATGGCCTCCCAAAGCTTTTTCTGCCGCTTGTCCGGCTTCCAGGCTGCGGTTTCGTAAGTAAAGACGACGCAACAGTATTCCGGGATATCGGACAGAATCTCTGCGATCCGCTCCCGATCCCCTTCAGGCAGCTTGAACAGATCAATTTCATCCACCCAAATAAACGTATATTCCGCCATCATCGGTAGGTTTTCCACCGCGTCAGCAAGCTGCTGTACATCAAAGGTTTCATTTGTGAGCTTATGGTAATTAAAGGACTCCGTCAGCTCGTCAGTGCGTAGCTTTTTGATTCGCTCCAAATAGTGGTGGAGCAGAAAGGTCTCCTCACCATAGAAAAAGTACAGCGATGCAAGATTGCCATCCTTAAGGTCCGCCTTCAGCTGCTGAATACCTGCCGAGGTATCCCCTGTCTTTGCCATATTCTCACCCCCTGTAAATAATCGTTCCCATAAGGTCTGTGCGGTAAACGGTGCAGCCCCACGCTTCCAGTCTGGACAACAGAGCAGGGCTGGGATGACCGTAGGGATTGTTCCTACCAGCCGAAATCATCACCGTTTTCGGTAGCGTTTTTGCCAGTAATTCCTCGCTTGTGGATGCGGCCGAGCCATGATGACCGGCTACCAAAACATCCACCTGCGAAAGCTTGGCATGGTGCAGCAGGAGCATTTCTCCCAGCTGACCCTTATCGCCTGTGATTAGTATATCACAACTTTCCCTGCGGAACAAGATGGATAATCCGCTTTCATTGCCTGCATTGGTGGTTTCTGATGCAAAAATAGTCATTTCGGCATTGCCAAAAGTAATTTTTATGTCCGATGACAGCACATGCACCGGTAACGGCAGTGCCATCAAAGCGATCTTTATGTTGCCGCCGTCGGAGATATCCGGTATATACAACGCGTCCGCAGGAATCCGGGACAGAAGATTCTGCACGCCACCGGCGTGGTCTGCATCGTAATGGGTCAGTATAATTCCGTCCAGCCGAGAAATGCCCTGACTGAGGAGAAATTCCGCCGCTTGATCCGCCGCATAACTGTCAGTATTTCCGCCGCAGTCCACCATAAAGGTCTTGCCCTCACTTTGCAGCAGGATGCATTGTCCTTGTCCTACATCCAGAACGGTCATTCGGTAGCTGTCGGACAAAGGAAGAATCCAGGAGGTCAGCAAAGCGATACAAAGGCTCACTGTACCAATGCAAGCAAACAGCAACGGTCTTTTCTTTTTGGACAGAATAAACAAAACCAGCAAGCCATAGCATAGTGCCAGCCAAAGGACGATCCATATACTTTTGGTGTACACCGCAGCCAAGGGAAATCCACTGAGGATTTCTGCTGTAATTAAAACATAGCGGATCGGCCATGTTAATATCCAGCCAAAAGCTGTAGCTATGGCTGTGGAGAAAAGACTCAAAATACAGACAATGAGCAGGCCATGGAAAATAAAGGAAACGACCCATAATGTCAGCAAATTGGTCAGGATACTCACCAGGCTGATTGTTCCAAAATAGGTCGCTACCAAGGGTGTGGTGAGGGTTGATGCACTGACGGTTACTGCAATGGATGAAATAAACCAAGACTTGCATTTCACAACAAGCTTTCTGCCTTTCATGCGTCTGAAGAACCGTCGCTCCTGCAGCCAATGGCTGATTTTTCCGGAAAACAGAAAAATACCAACCATGCAGCTGACCGATAGCTGAAAACTTACGGAAGCCGCTGTCATGGGATTCGCCA
The DNA here is from genome assembly GCA_015067945.1 of Oscillospiraceae bacterium. Classification (GTDB taxonomy): domain Bacteria; phylum Bacillota; class Clostridia; order Oscillospirales; family Oscillospiraceae; genus Faecousia. The sequence goes on along the minus strand of SVLM01000025.1, from coordinate 7,384 downwards.
TCAGCATCACAAGAACTGCAAAAGCCAATGATGTGGGCGGATCGTATTCCTTATTAGCCATCATAGCGATGAGCACCAATATCTGCATAATGCAGGCTCGGGTAATAGACGGCGTAAAGCCAACCACCGCTGCGAACAGAATCAGGATCGGAATGCCGACAATACCGGCAAGATATCGGTTACGCAGGGTAAGCGTATAAAACAAACCATACAAAATGGTCACATGAAGGCCGGAAACCGCAATAATATGGCTGATACCGCTGACCTTAAATGCCGTATTGGTTTGGTAGTCGATACCGCTACGGTCACCGAGCAGCAATGCCGTTGCAAAGCCTGCTGCATCTGCAGGCAAGGCTTGGTGTAGACGAGCTGATATCTCTCTACGCCAGATTGCAGGATAATCCCGCAATTCTCTTTGCTTCGCACGGGTTACCGAGATATCGGAGCGAGGGTAAAGAAGCAGAATCGTGCCCTCTGTGCGAAGGTTGGTAGGCTCTTTACTGCCTCCCAAAGCCGTGTAGCGGAACTGAAATATACCACTGACTACATCCGAGGGCGAAAGTGCCACTTCATCCTGCAGGTACACACGGACTGAATAGGTTTTACCGTTGATGCTCGTTCTGCCATCCGCAACCATGCCATACTGACTCGGCTCACCGTAATCACTGATTGTTACAGTTGCCTGAGCTGTTTGGCCATCCATACTTCGGGCATCAGACAAGTAGGCACTGTCATACACCCAGCACCATCCGAAGCCAAGGGAACAGCCTAACAAAATCAAGCTGATCACGGTAAGGTAGGCATGCTTTCTGCTAAGAAAACCGAGTAAAATTGCCATGCAGGCAATCAAACCGGCACACAGCAAAAGTCCGGTTATATAAAAATAAGAACAGAAGGTGCAGGCAGCCAGAAATCCTATGGTAAACCACATCAATTTCCGCATACAAGCACCTCCTTTGCAGAAATGGGTGCCGCCGAAAGCAGCAGCACCCATCCTATATTATCCCAGCTTTTCAATCACAAAATTGTCAACAAGTGCCAAAGCATCGTCGATCTTGGATTCATCCTTACCGCCGCCCATGGCACTGTCAGGCTTACCGCCGCCGCTGCCACCGCAGGCAGTGCAGACCAGCTTCACCAAATCACCGGCACGGACACCCTTGGCAACCGCATTCTTGCCGCAAACAGCCAGGAAGGTGATCTTGCCATCGTTGACGCTGGTCAGGACAGCCACGATATCTGCATCCTTGTCCCGCAGCAGGTCACCGGTCTGACGCAGCTTATTGGCATCCGCATTGGGAACTGTAGCGGTGACCACATGGACATCACCGATCTTCCGGGCACCGAACAGGAAGCGATCAACCTCACCGGAAGTCTCCTTAGCCTTGAAGGTATCAATAACACGCTTCAGTGTCTTGATTTCCTCCATTTGAGCCTGAATCTTCTCACTGAGCTCAGTGGGTTTGGTCTTCAGCAAAGCAGAAGCTTCGTAAATACGCTTGCGGTTCTTTTCCATGTCTGCCATGCACAGCTTGCCGGTGATGGCCTCAATACGGCGGACACCGGAGGCAACGCTGCCCTCGGACTCAATGAGGAAAGGACCAACCTTGGCGGTATTATCCAGGTGCGTACCACCGCAGAGCTCGATGGAATGGCCGCCCATATTGACCACGCGGACAGTATCGCCGTACTTTTCGCTGAACAGTGCGGTGGCTCCCATGGCCTTGGCATCCTCGATGCTCATTTCACGGGTGTCGACACAATAGCCCTCCAGCACAGCAGCCTGCACCAGAGCGTCAACTTTGGCCAGTTCCACAGCGGTCAGTGCGGAATAGTGGGTAAAGTCAAAACGCAGATGGTCGGGTTCAACAAGAGAGCCGGCCTGATGGACATGGTCGCCCAGGACGCTGGTCAGAGCCTTCTGCAGCAGGTGGGTTGCAGAGTGTGCACGCATAATGGCCTTACGACGCTCCACATCAATACTGGCACAGACCACATCATCGACCTTGATGGTACCGCTGGTGAGCTTACCGTAGTGAAGATACTTACCGCCCTTATCCTTCTGAACATTGTTGACCAAAAAACGGCTGTCGCCAACGAGGATCACACCGTAGTCGGCAACCTGACCGCCCATTTCAGCGTAGAAAGGCGTCTTATCCAGCACCAGGATGCCACTCTCACCACCGGCAATAGAGCCGGTGACTTCCTCGCCTACGCAAACCGCCAGCACCTTGGCTTCGCAATTATTGACATCGTAGCCGACAAACTCAGTGGGATTCTTGTCAAGGCCCAAATCAATACCGGCCCAGCCAAGGTCGCCCAAAGCTTTCCGGGCCTCACGGGCACGAAGCTTGTCCTCTTCTCTCTGTCGGTTGAATTCATCCATATCCAGAGTCATGCCCTCGTCCTCTACCATCTCGATGGTCAGGTCAATGGGGAAACCATAGGTTGCAGACAGCAGGAATGCATCCGCACCGGAGAACACGGTCTTGCCGGCGGCCTTGTGCTCAGCAAGCTTTGCGTTGTAGATCTGCATGCCGGTGTCGATGGTACGGGCGAAGTTCTCTTCTTCCACCTTGACTACCTTTGTTACATAGTCAGCACGCTCCCGGAGATATGCGTAGTGGCTTTCGTTTTCCTGAACAACAGTCTCGACCACCTCATACAGGAAAGGACGGTTCACGCCAAGCAGCTTGCCGTGACGGGCAGCCCGGCGAAGCAGTCGACGCAGAACATAGCCCCGGCCTTCATTGCTGGGCAGAACACCGTCAGCGATCATGAAGGAGGATGCTCGGATATGGTCGGTAATAACCCGGAGGCTCACATCGGTCTTGTAGCTCTGACCGTAGGATGCACCGGTGATCCGGGTCACATGATTGGTAATGTTCATAACGGTGTCAACATCGAAAAGGCTGTTCACATTCTGGCAAACCACAGCCAGACGCTCCAGACCCATACCGGTATCGATGTTCTTCTGCACCAGCTCGGTGTAGTTGCCGTTGCCGTCGTTGTCAAACTGGGAGAACACATTGTTCCAGACTTCCATGAACCGGTCGCAATCACAGCCGGGACGGCAGTCAGGCTTGCCACAGCCAAATTCAACGCCGCGGTCGTAGTGGATCTCGGAGCAAGGACCGCAGGGGCCTGCACCGTGCTCCCAGAAATTATCCTTCTTGCCCAGGCGGGTCATACGCTCTTCGGGAACGCCGATCTCCTTGGTCCAAATGTCCCAAGCCTCGTCGTCGTTCTCGTAGACAGTGGGATACATCCGCTCCGGTTCCAGGCCCACCCACTCGGGGCTGGTCAGGAATTCCCAGCTCCAACGCAGGGACTCCTTCTTGAAGTAATCACCGAAGGAGAAGTTACCCAACATTTCAAAATAAGTGCCGTGGCGGGCAGTCTTACCGATGTTCTCGATGTCACCGGTACGGATGCACTTCTGGCAAGTGCAGACTCTGCGACGGGGCGGCTCCACTTCGCCTTTAAAATAGGGCTTCATGGGGGCCATGCCGGAGTTGATCAGCAGCAGGGACTGGTCGTTCTGCGGGATCAGGGAAAAACTGGGCAGACGCAGGTGACCCTTGCTCTCAAAGAAACGCAGGAACATCTCACGCAGTTCGTTTACGCCATAGGGTTTGTGACTCATAAAATAACCTCCAAAGTATCCGGGGGACGAAAAAACGTCGCCCCTAATGATAGGGGCGACGATTGTCGCGGTACCACCCTAATTCGCCGCAAATGCGGCCTCTTAGCTGCTCTGTAACGGGAGCTCCCGTCCCGGTCATCCCGGGCGACCCGAAAGTGGCTGGCTAAGCTTTCGCCGAGGGTTCACACCAACGCCCTCTCTCTGAAGACTGCCGCTTAGCTTCGTTTCCGATTTGTCTTTACATATCAGCAGTATTTTACCACAATTTATCGAAATGTCAATATTTTTCAAACATTTTCTTGCAACCATTGCTGAATTTGCAGGCGGCCTTCTTCCGTCATCGGGAAGGTCTTCTCCCCTTCCATGGTGCTTTTTTCATAGCACAAAGGGCCATGCCAAAATTGTGCCAAAATGGTACTTTCCTCAAAATTGACTTCCTTTTGATTCAGCTTCACCACTTGCGGCACGATCCGGAAACGGAGATTTCCCTTGGAACCGGTGAAGATGTTATCCATGGCGAAGGTGTGCAAGGTAGGCAGATAAATCTCGTTCATAATTAACCTTCAACCAGTGCTTCCATTTCATCCAGCAATTCACCAAACAGCTGCAGAGCCTGATCAACCGGCTCGGGACTGGTCATATCCACACCCGCACCCTTCAGCAGGTCGATAGGACTCTTGGAGCAGCCACCAGACAAGAAGCCGATATAATCCTTAACGGCATTTTCGCCCTCGCTGAGGATCTTCCGGGACAGAGCGATGGCGGCGGAATAGCCGGTTGCATACTGGAACACATAGTAATTGTAGAAGAAATGGGGAATTCTTGCCCATTCCATGGCGATCTCGTCGTCAACCACCATATCGGGGCCGAAGAACATCTCATTCAGACGGCGGTACTCAGCACAGAGCACATCGGCGGTCAGGGTCTTACCCTCGCCAATCATGCGGCCGATGTTCAGCTCAAACTCAGCGAACATGGTCTGGCGGAACAGCGTACCTTTGAACTGCTCAAGGAAGTGGTTGACCAGCTGTGCCCGCTCCTTCTTGTCGGTGGTGTTGGCAAGCAGATGCTCCATGAGCAAAGCCTCATTGCAGGTGGAAGCCACTTCAGCGACAAAGATCACATAGTCTGCGTCCATGGGATTCTGGTGCTTGTTGGAAAGGTAAGAATGCAAAGCGTGACCCATCTCGTGAGCCAGGGTGAACTGGTTGTCCAAGGTGCCGTTATAGTTTAAGAGTACATAGGGGTGGACGGATGCACCGGCAGAATAAGCACCGCTCCGCTTACCGGCATTGGGATACACATCGATCCAGCGATTGTCGAAGCCTTCCTTTAGGATTTTCCGGTAGTCCTCACCCAGGGGTGCCAAAGAATCATACACAGTCTGCTTTGCCTCGGCAAAGGGGATTCTCTTTTCACCGTCAGCCAGCAGCGGTGCGTAGACATCGTAGAAATGCAGCTCGTCCACACCCAGCATCTTCTTACGCAGACGGACATAGCGGTGCATCTTATCTAAATTCTTGTGGACAGCCTCAATGAGGTTTAGATACACGGAGGTGGGCACATTGGTGCGGTTTAAGGCCGCATCCAAGGTGGACGGATACTTACGGGCATCAGCAAAGAACTTCAGCTGCTTACCCTGAGCATTCAGGATGGCAGCAGAGGTGTTCTTAAAATTGCGGTAGGTGTGGTAGAGATTCTCATAAGCACTCTTACGCAGAACCCGGTCACTGCTCATCTGGCACGCAATGAAAGTGCTATGGCTCAGAGGATGAGCCTTGCCCTCGGAGTCGATAGCATCGGGATAGGTCATATCCGCATCGTTGAGCATACCGAAAATATCATCGGGAGCCCGGGACATTTCGCCGGCAGCGGCCAAAAGCTTTTCTTCCTCAGCGGACAGAATATGAGGCTTTAAGCGACGGGCGTTGCTCAGGTAGCGACGATAACGCTCCAGACCGGGGCATGCGGTGTAAAAACCTTCCAGCACATCATCGGGTATTGCCATGATCTCGGGGGTGGCAAAGCTGGAGGTGGCATTGAGCATCACGATGGTGCTCATGAACTTACCGGTCATGGCCTGATATTTGGCATCCCGGGTATCAACATCGGCCTTACGCATACAGTAGTTGGCAAGCAGGCTGCCCTTGACTTCCAGCTCTTCTTCATGCTGCAAATACTCCAGCAGCTTCTGAGGGTCCTTGCCCAAAAGACCTGCATAGGAAGGGATCACATCCTTGGCTGTAGCCAGTTTGGCCAGCTCTTCTTCCCAAACCTCGTCGGATGCAAACATATCCTCCGTTGCCCAGGTATCCTCTACGGGAATTTCGCAACGCTCGCGAATCTTATTCATTTCATCCATATTTTACCTCCAAAAGAAATGGTTAGCTGTATTATACCATCGGTGTGCGGAAATTGCAATCTTGCATTTTCCCTTATGTTATGATAAATTACCCCCGGTGATAGTATGAAAAAACGACTTGGCGGCAGTCTTTCCCTGCTGCTTGCAACGATTATTTGGGGCTCTGCCTTTGTTTCCCAAAGTGTAGGCATGGATCACATCGGCCCTTATACCTTCCAGGCCATCCGATGTGCCATGGCAGCCCTGGGATTGCTGCCCTTCATTTGGCTTTTTGACCGCAGGAAAAACGACGGCAAGACCTTTCTTTCCCGTTTTGGGGACAAGCGGCTGTGGCTGGCAGCAGTAAGCTGTGCCATCCCATTATGTGCCGCCGTAAATCTGCAGCAGGTGGCCCTGGTCTGGACAGATGCGGGCAAGGCCGGTTTCTTAACCGCAATGTACATTCTCTTTGTGCCCATCTTAGGCCTGTTGATCAAACGCCGCCCCTCCCCTATGATCCCGGTCTGTGTGGTGCTTGGCACGGTGGGTCTGTATTTCTTAAGTTGGAGCGGCAATATGACCATTGCCACCGGCGACCTGCTGCTGCTTGGCTGTGCGGTAGCTTTTGCGGTGCAGATCCTGTTTGTGGATCATTTTGCTCCTATGGTGGATCCCCTGCGCTTAAACTGCCTGCAGGCAGCACTTTGCGGTGTGGGTTCGGCGATCATTATGCTGTTTACAGAAACACCCACAATGAACGGCATTTGGTCTGCAATGCTTCCTATGTGCCACGCAGGTTTTCTTTCCATGGGTGCGGCCTACTCGCTGCAAATTGTGGGACAGAAGCATTTGGAACCAGCCCCAGCTGCTCTCATTATGAGCTTAGAGTCCGTATTTGCGGCTGTTTTCGGATGGATGATCCTGAGCGAGCGGATGTCCGACACGGAAATTCTTGGCTGCAGCCTGGTGTTCGCGGCAGTAGTATTGTCCCAAATCCCGATCAAAACTAAGAAAGAAAAACAAACTACATAATACTGTCATTCCGAGCCAGTGCGCACACTGGCGTGGGAATCCCCCGGTCAGGAGAAACCCTTTGGTGGTTGCCACGTCGCCTTCGGTTCCTCGCAATGACAAAAAACGGCCACCGGTTGAACCGGTGGCCTTAGCCTTATTTGTTCAAATCTGCAGCGATGATCCGCTTCATGGCTTCGATGCCGACCTTGATGGCACCGGAGGTATCCTCGGTCATGGACATATCCAGGCCCTCCTTTTCCCGCTCCTGATTCCAAATGACATGGAAGCAGCTGCCGCACCGGACGCCCAGAGCAGCGGCCACCACAAACAGAGCGGCGGATTCCATTTCGCTGGCCTTTACACCCAAACGCTTCCAGCTTTCC
>SVLM01000024.1 GCA_015067945.1 Oscillospiraceae bacterium | reverse complement strand
TGCTGCAGGAGAACTTCAACAATGTTCCTCTGGCTCTGGATACTGCCAACATGAAGGCTATCGAGGCCGGTATCAAGGTCTACAACCGTACCAACGGCAAGCCCATCGTCAACTCTGCTGACGCCGGTTCCCGTATCGGCTACATTGACCTGGCTGCTGCCAACGACGCTATCTGTATCGCTCTGTGCTCCGCTGACGGCATCGCCAAGGACAACGAAGAGCGTATGGTCCACTGCGACAACATGCTGGAGCGTGGTCTGGGTCTGGGCATGAGCTCCGACGATCTGTGGTTCGACCCCCTGTTCCTGGTTGTCAAGGGCATGCAGGACAAGCAGATGGAGGTTCTGGAGGCTATCAAGATGTTCTCCGACAAGGGCCTGAAGTCCACCGGCGGTCTGTCCAACAACTCTAACGGTGCACCCAAGGATGTCCGTCCCATCATGGACTCCGCTCTGGTTGCAATGTGCATGATGCAGGGTCTGACCTCCGCTATCGTCAACCCCAACGACCGCAGACTGATGGAGACCATCAAGTCCTGCGACATCTTCAAGAACCACGTGCTGTACTCCGACAGCTACCTGGATCTGTAATATCCCCGCGTTGTATAGCCGGGAGGGAGTTTACCTCCCTCCCGGATTTTGCTTTTTTGCCAAGAAGGAAGGGGCATGTCATCCTGAGCTAAGGGCGTAGCCCGAAGCCGAAGGATCCGCATCCCCGTCCCTTAAACGGAGATGCTCGATGAATTACTATGTATATATCCTTGCAAGTGATACAAATGTTACAGTTTATATCGGTGTGACCAATGACTTAATTCGTCGAGTGTACGAGCATAGAAATTCGTTGGATCCAAGAAGCTTTGCAACCAAGTATGGTGTATATAAACTGGTATATTTTGAGCAGATATCTGATGTGAGAGCTGTCCTTGAGAGAGAAAAACAGCTAAAGGGCTGGCGTCGTGCAAAGAAAAATGCACTGATTGAAACAATGAATCCGCAGTGGCGGGATCTATATCCTGAATTATTAGGCTAGAAAACGGATTCTTCGACTCCGCTGCTGACGCAGCTCCGCTCAGAATGACAGAGCGGAAACATGAGCTGATTTTGGAGGTGTATGGTAATATGATATCCAAAAACAAACTGTCCGGATGCACCTTTGGCATTCTGGGCGACAGCTATTCTACATTCCGGGGTCATATCCCCGAAGGCAATTCCGCTTACTATCCGCTCCCGGATATGGTGGACGATGTCCTGCAGGTTGAACAGACTTGGTGGCATCAGCTGATGACCAAGCATGATATGACCCTGCTGGTCAACGACAGCTGGTCCGGTGCAACCGTTTGCACCAATACCCGGGACGGACAGCCCCCCATTTCCGCCTTTACTGAGCGTGCCAAGCGTTCTTTTTCCGGCGGCAAAAAGCTGGATTACATTTTCCTGTTCGGCTGTACCAACGACAGCTGGCTTGACCGCACTGTGGGTGAACCGAAATTTGTCCATCGCACAGAAGAAGATTTGTTCTGCGTCCTGCCTGCCTACAGCTTCTGCCTGGAATACTTGACCGAAAAGAATCCTCAGGCAAAGATCGTGGCGGTGATCAACACCGACCTGAAGCCGGAAATCAAGGCGGGTATGATTGTTGCCGCTGAACACTACGGTGCGACGGTGGTTGCACTGGAAAATATCAACAAGCAACACGGCCATCCCTCTGCCTTGGGTATGTGCCAGATTCTGGAGCAGGTGGAAGCCGCTCTGCTGTAAAAATCGTATATTCAGCCTTTGTGGCTCTATATAAACTAAAAAACGGGAGGAAATTACCATGAGCGTATTAACCGATCTCATTTATGGCGGCAGCAATGCCGTTGCCGGCTTGACCGAAGGTGCAGTCAATGATGCCATCGCCAAGTACGGTGCAGACCATCCCATCGCATTCCCCGATACTGCATATTGCTTCCCCACCATTTATGCCGCTACCGGCGTAAAGGTGAAGACTTTGGGCGATCTGCCCGCCTGCGTAGGCGTGCTGAAGAGCCTGATTACCAACCAGGAGGATCTGGGTCAGGCACTGAACGCCGGCCTGGCCACCGCCGTTGGTGCAGAAATTCTGGAAGGCCTGAAGTGGGTAGAGGGCGGCGACCCCTACGCAAACGAAACCGGCATCGGCTTCGTTCCCGACCCCATTATCCGCTCTCTGGGCGTGCCGCTGGTTACCGGTGATATCCCCGGTGTTGCTGTTGTGCTGGGTAAGGCTGACAATGCCACCGATGTTGTCAAGGTAGTTAAGGACTATCAGTCCAAGGGCATTATGACCTTCATGGTGGGCGACGTCATCGAGCAGTGCATCGAAGGCGGTGTGAAGATGGGTCTGGAGTTCCGTGTCATTCCTCTGGGTCATGATGTGACTTCCGTCATCCATGTTGTTACCGTTGCCATCCGTGCAGCACTGATCTTCGGCAATGTGCAGCCCGGCGATCTGGGCGGACTGCTGGAGTACACAAAGAACCGCGTGCCCGCTTTCGTCAACACCTTCGGTGCCATCGATGCAGTTGTTGTTTCTGCCGGTGCCGGTGCGATTGCACTGGGCTTCCCCGTGGTTGTGGACATCGACCTGGGCGAGAATCAGGTTCCCGGTGCTCTGGAATCCGTTTGCGATCACAACGAGACTGTCAAGAAGTCTCTGGAGCTGCGTGACATCAAGATCAAGGTCACCGAGCTGCCCATCCCCGTGGCATTCGCTGCCGCTTTCGAGGGCGAAATCATCCGTAAGGCCGATATGCACAACGAGTTCTGGTCCTCCAAGAACCCCACCGCTGAGCTGGTGGTCATGAAGGAGCTGAACGAAATTGAGGATCACAAGATCACCGTCATCGGTCCTGATCTGGATGCAGAAAAGGATCTGGCTCTGGCCACCTTTGTTGAGGTTGCCGGCAAGAAGATGCAGGTGGACTTCGAGTCCGTCATCGAGCGTAAGTTCCACGCCTGGTTCAACTACATGGAAGGCGTTATGCACACCGGCCAGCGCAATCAGGTTCGCGTCCGTGTGTCCAATGCCGCTTATGAGGCCGGACTGCGGGTCAAGGACTTCGCCGAAGTGCTGTATGTCATGATCATGAACGAGTTCGACGCAGTTGTTGACAAGTGCCAGGTCACCATCATCACCGACGCTGCCGAGGCCGCCAAGTTCCGTGATGAGATCGCCATGCCCCGTTACGCCCAGCGTGACGACCGGCTGGCTTCCATGACCGACGAGTCTGTGGATCGCTACTACACCTGCATTCTGTGCCAGTCCTTCGCACCGGCCCACTGCTGTGTGGTTACCCCTGAGCGTCTGGGTCTGTGCGGTGCCGTTTCCTGGCTGGATGCCAAGGCTACCAACGAGCTGGATCCCAACGGTCCTTGTCAGCCCATCTTCAAGGAAGGCTGTACCGACGAGCGTACCGGCCGTTTTGACAGCGTGGATAAGGCTATCAACGATGCCACCCACGGTGCTGTGGAAACCGTCACTCTGTACTCCATCCTGGAAGATCCCATGACCAGCTGCGGCTGCTTCGAATGCATCTGTGGCATCGAGCCCGTTTCCAACGGTGTCATCGTTGTCAACCGTGAGTTCAAGGGCATGACCCCTGCGGGCATGACCTTCGGCGAGCTGGCAAGCTGCACCGGCGGCGGTGTTCAGACTCCCGGCTACATGGGCCATGGCCGTCACTTCATCGCTTCCAAGAAGTTCGTTTCCGCTGAGGGCGGCATCAAGCGTATTGTTTGGATGCCCAAGGAGCTGAAGGACGATGTGGCAGAGCGGCTGAATAAGACCGCTTTCGAGCTGTACGGCATCGAGAACTTCACCGATCTGATCGCTGACGAGACCGTCACCACCGATTGCGAGGAGCTGTTCAGCTGGCTCACCGAGAAGAACCACCCCGTTCTGGAGCTGGAGCCTTTGATGTAATCTGCTTGTGCCAAAGGCCCCCTTGTGTAAAGGGGGCTGGCAAAAATCTTTGATTTTTGACTGGGGGATTGTAAGGTTTCGAAGCCTTACAACCCCTCCGTCTTTTGTGCCTTCCCTTACACAGATGAGGCTGATCCCACCCGAAAGGACTTCCACAAATGAAAGGAGCCACTATGAAAAAGCTTGTTTGTATTGCACTGGCTGTGATGTGTCTGCTGATGGCAGGCTGTAACTTTAATACTAACTTTTCCAATAACGGAATCAATGTGGCACAAATGGAAGCCACACCGCAGGTGGGACAAATGCTCAATGCCCTAGCGGCAAAGGATGTGGAGGCCGCTTTGGCTCTGATGCACCCGTCTGTCGTGAACAATGCCCAGAAAAAAGAAAATGTGAAAGCGATGCTGCAGCAAATGATGAATTTTGTCGACGGCAGAGACTTTCAAGCCCTTTCTCAGCGAAGCCTCAACGTGAAAAGCAGCATCGGATCGCAGGGCAATGTGAAGCAAGAAGTTGCCATGTTTCAAGTAAATATTGGAGAAGAAGTCTGCTATCTGTCGGTCACATCCGTAACTCAGGACGGAAAGACGGGCTTTACTTCCTACCAACTGGTGCTGGGCGTTGTGTAAAGCACACTAAAATAGCAAAAACCGAAAGGACTTCTAAGCATGAAAGTAACCTTCCAAATTGAGGGGGCAACCCCTGTTCAAATTGAATGTAACGCCGGTGATAACCTGCTGGAGCTGGCACGCCGGGCCAATGTGGCCATTGATGCCCCCTGCTCCGGCAACGGCTCCTGCGGCAAATGCCGCGTGAAGCTGGTGGAGGGTGTTTTGGACACCATTCCATCCCGCCACATCACCGACGAGGAATATGAAGCCGGCTGGCGGCTCAGCTGTAACAGCAAGGTGCTGTCCGATTGCACCGTGTTTGTGCCGGATATCGCCAGTGCCTACCAAAGCCGCATGAAGACCGCTGATCTGTCCTCTCCCGAGGAAGTGGCGATTTTCGACAGCTGTCAGAATGAACTGAAGGCCAGCGGCCTGACCTTTACCAACAATTACCGGGCCTTGTCTTTGTCCATGTCCGCTCCTTCCGAGGAGGACACCATGCCCGACAACGAACGGCTGACCTGGGCCATCCAGGAAGCCGCCGGGGTAGAGAAGGTGAAGATTCCCTATGCCGTCATGACCAAGCTGGCAGCCACCCTCCGGGAAAATGATTTTACCGTTACTGTCAAGGGCCTGCTGGAGGGTGATACCTTCTGCTGTATGGAGATCAGTGCTCCCAACGATACCGTCATCGCCGGCTGTGCCATCGACATTGGTACGACTACCGTTTCTATGGTCCTGGTAGACCTGGAATCCGGCAAAATTTTGGCCAAGGGATCTTCCGGCAACGGTCAGATCCGTTACGGTGCGGATGTCATCAATCGCATTATCGAATCCAGCCGCCCCGGCGGTCGAAAGAAGCTCCAGGATGCCATCATCAAGGAGACTCTGGCACCTATTATCGCCAATCTGTGCCGCAGTGCCGGCATTTCTGCCAAGAGCATTCTGCGGCTGTGCATCGGTGCAAATACCACCATGAATCACCTGCTGGTGGGCGTGGACGCAGACCCCGTGCGTATGGATCCCTATATTCCCAGCTTTTTCGCATGGGAGGATCTGACGGCCGGTGATTTGAAGTTGCCGGCCAACCCTATGGCTCCCGTGCTGATTGCACCGAATATCGGTTCTTATGTGGGTGGTGATATCACCGCCGGTACACTTGCATCCATGATTTGGGACAAGGACGAAATGAGCCTGTTCATCGACCTGGGCACCAATGGCGAGTTGGTGTTCGGTAACCGGGATTTCCTCATGAGCTGTGCCTGCTCGGCCGGCCCTGCCTTTGAGGGCGGCGACATTTCCTGCGGTATGCGTGCGACTGACGGTGCGGTGGAAGCCTGCACCATTGACAAAGCTACCATGGAACCGGCCCTGACCATCGTGGGCGAGCCGGGACAGAAGTGCGTCGGCATCTGTGGCAGCGGCATTATCGACATTATTTCCGAGCTGTACCGCTGCGGCATTATCAATGCCAAGGGTCTGTTCGTCCGGGAGGGCGACCGGGTCAAGCGGGACCAGCATGGCATGGGTCGTTATGTAATTGCATCTGCTGACGAATCCGAAACCGGCAGGGAAGTGTCCATCAACGAGGTGGATATCGACAATTTCATCCGTGCCAAGGGTGCGATTTTCTCCGCCGTTGATACCCTGCTGCAGAGCGTGGATATGACCGTGGATATGATCGACCATGTGTATGTGGCTGGCGGTATCGGCAGCGGTATTAACATGAAAAACGCGGTGAATATCGGCATGCTGCCGGATGTGGAGCTGGAGAAATTCAGCTATATCGGCAATTCCAGCCTGACCGGTGCTTACGCCATGGTCATCAGCGACGAGGCGAACGCAAAATGTGCCGAGGTAGCTGCCAATATGACCTACCTGGAGCTGAGTACCTACCCCGGCTATATGGATTCCTTCGTAGCCGCGTGCTTTATCCCCCATACTGATTCCCGACTGTTCCCTAATAGTGTTCAGGAATGAGCAATCCAAATGCATAATATGTAGGGGAGGGTCTTGACCCTCCCTAACCCCAGTAAGATAAATAAAGAGGGGAGGGTCAAGACCCTCCCCTACAAAATAATAAGGAAAACCCCAGGCAAACCGAAATTCGCATAGGAGAATCGATATGCAAATCGAAAACAATAAAGAAGAAGTGCCTTTTTCCTACTACGAAAATCTGTTCAGTGGCTTGAATCCCCAGGAAACGGTGGAGAGAACCAATGTAAAGTGGGATGGAAAAGAATTTTATGTAAACCTAATGGGAAGGGAATACGCCATTTCCTACCCGAATTATGCCCTCCGGGCATTGGATGGCGGCAAATTACCCCCTCTGTCCGTACAAACCTTCCTGCTCCGGTATTTGCTGGAAAGCAAGGCGGTGGCTTGGCAGGGGGCTTGGAAGACCTTCCGGGAAATGCCCTGGGGTGAGATGTACATCAAGCCCTACACCGGCCGTGTGCTGACCCGTGCCGCCTTTACCTTCGGCACGCGAATCGCTGCTTTCCGGGCGGCCTGCGAAAAGATGGGCGGTATCCAGCTGCCCCACGGTGACGCAGGCTACCAGTTTAACCTGATCGGCGATTTCCAAATCCAGATTCTGGTGTGGGAAGGCGACGAGGAATTCCCACCCAATGCTCAGGTAATCTACTCGGACAATTTTGCTGACGGCTTTGCCGCAGAAGACCGTGTAGTGGCCGGAGATATTCTGATTTCCACTATCAAAAGCTATATGTAATGAAAAAAACCGGACGGCCGGAAGGCTGTCCGGTTTGCTTGTATCAGAAGGGAAAAATAAAACGGTTGCAAATTGTAACTATTTGTGGTATGATCATACCATATTATGGAAAATATGGGCTTTTTATCCTACAAATAGAAAGGACGAGAAACAGTGAAGCTACGTGTGATTTCGCTACTGCTTGTCATAGCAATAACACTTGTGCTGATCCCCGCCCCTGTGACCGCTGTGGCCACCACTCCTACCGAAATTATTCAGCAAATACGCACCGCCTACCGCCGGGCCATCAGCGGTAGCGGCATGGATAGCTTTAACGGCTATTGCGGCACGCTGGTCAGCTGGCAGACCTACTGCCTCGGCATTGACAAACGGGTTGAGCTCTGTGATGGCAACGAGCAATACGACCGCTACAGTGGCCTGAGCAAGACCTCCGGCGGCTATAGCGTCAAAACCTATCCCGCAAGCAAATATTCCTTGTGTGATGCACTGAACGCCATCACCCTAAACGGAACCCAGGATGCATATAATCTGCTGGTGGGTTTCCAAAAGACCAATACCGCAGCCGGACAGGTCTACGGACACGCCGTGTTTGTTCATGCCATTATCGACGGCATTGTCTACTTCGTGGAGTGCTATAACGCTTATCTAGGCGGACGGTATTATTCCGAGGGTGAGCCTATGAGCTGCTCCATTTCACAATTCAGTGATTACTACGACCGCTGGACGGTTTTTGATGGCGTTGTGTATTTCGGCCTGAAAACCTATGCCGATCTGTGCTCCTACTATTCTTGCACCATGAAAGCCATGGCCGTGGCAGACGGCTTTATTTACGAAGAACCCGGTGACCCGGGCATCCATGAGCCGGAAGCTGTGGATCAGTTGGTGACCGGCCAGTGGCATAACGTCACTGGCTTGCTGAAAACTCCCAACGGAAAGTATTGGTACGAGATTCTGGTGAATAATCACTACCGGTATGTGGAAGCAGAAATGCTGACCATGGGCAGTCTGGATGCCTCCGGAGTATCGGTGTCTGGCTTGAAAATGCCCGGCTCCCTGCGAAAGGACTACGGCTTTACCCTAAGCGGTACTATATCCTCCCAGCACAGTACCATCCGGGATGTTCGGGTCAGCGTGTATTCTGCGGATGCACCGGATACACCCCTGCTCAGTGCCGCCATGGATGTGAACGGCAAGAGTGCATCCCTGAGTAAATCCCAGCTGAACAATGCTTTGACATTCCGAAAACTGCCGGCGGGCAGCTATGAGCTGCGGCTGTCGGTGGAGCTGGAAATTTACGTGTTCGACGGCAACGAGGTAACCACCCGTGTGGAGCAGGTGGAGCTGTGGAACGGCCAATTTTTGGTAGTAAGCGATTGGAATACATACCCCACCGTAAAGTTCGACGGCAATGGCGGTAGTCCCAAGCTGGATCAGATGGTGGTCGTGAAGAACGCAACCATAGGCTCTTTGCCTGCAGCGGAACGCAGCGGCTATGCCTTTGCGGGCTGGACTTTGGATAAAGCCGGCACCATGTTGGTGACTCCGGAAACGGCGATCACAAAGAACACCACCCTCTACGCCCAGTGGAGCCCCGGTCATTCCGGTGATGGCGGCTGGCAGGAAACGGAAGATGGATGGCACTACTGTGCCGGAGATTCTCCGGTGGAGGGCTGGATTCCATTCGGTGACCTGCGGTTTTATCAGTACAGCGACGGCACGTTCGCCAAGGGTTGGGTTTGGATCGATCAAAACCTGCGGTTCTTTAACTCCGCCGGTGCCCTGATCACCCATTTGGACGGCCAGGCCGGCATGGAATTTGATGTTCAGTTGGACGGTGGTTTAGGTGCGTTTGGCTGGCTGGCATCGGGTAATCAACCCACCGGCTCTCTTGACTTTTCCGCAGAGGAACTTCTGCAGATGGAGAAAATGCCTGCCGCTGGCCGGGCCATGCAGAAGCTCAGTGCGAGTATTTACTATCTGGCGGTGAAGATCACCTCCGGGCAGTTGCCCCAGCAGCTTCAGAAAGTATTGAATCAGGAATAAGAAAAAGGGTGTCGCTCAGGCGACACCCTTTTCGTGATTTAGACAGAAACCGGCTTGCGGCGGACCTTTTTCAGCTTATACAGCTCTTCGGTAGCGAGCCTTGCCTTGGTGACGGAAACATCCCCCTTGGGGAAGCAGAAGTAGGAAAATTCGTTGTTTCCGATGCCGATCACATCGGCAATCTCATACCAGTAGTAGTCAGAGTACAGCGTGTGAGAGGCCACGGGGGACTGTTTGTAGTCCAGCTTGCCGTCGGCATTTGTCAGATGGAAGCCTTCCAAATCATGCTTCAGGTGGCCCTGGCCGATCATGTACACACAGTCGAGATTAACCTGCACCGCAATATCCACATCCGTGTCCAGCAGGTAAGTGCCGTCCTCCAGCTCCTTGCGGACACATTCTCTCTGCCATGCGTACCAGTCGGGAATGTGGGGGTACTCCGTTTCGCCCTCCGTGGCGGCCAGCTGACCGTATTCGTCCATGGTCCACTGCTTGCCGCAGCTGTGGCAGGTTAGGTGAATGCCCTTGCCCTCCATCTGATTTTCCGTGCCGCAATGGGGACATTTATACAAAATCCGGTGCAGACCATCGGCCCGGAAGGGCACATCGATAGACACCTTGTTATCCCGCTGCCATGCAAAGTTATCAAAGGAGAAGGATTCCGCCAGCCGGGCATCCAGCTCGGCAACGGAAAGGGTTTTTACCTCCTCTGCGGTGGCGATGCACTTGACATGGGCACTGACCTTCACATCCCGGATCTGCAGCATATTGTACAGCGGATCCCGGGCAAACGCACCCTGAGTGATCACCGTCACCACGGGAACGCCCAGTCGCTTCATCAGCACGCCCATCTTCCGGGGCAGGGTGGTGGCTGTGCCGTCGAAGGAATAGCCGGCTTCGGGGTACATCAAAACGCTGGTTTTGTTCTTCTTCAGCATATATTCCAGATCCTGGATCAGGGTCATATCCGTCACATATTTGTGGGTGGGGGTGCAGCCCAAAAAACGCATGAGCTTGCCCAGGAAACCGGACATGGCATCTACGGAAGTGACAATGCCGAAACGCTTGGGATAGAAAATACCGTAAGCCAGCTTCATGTCGGTAAAGCTGGAGTGATTCATCAGAATCAGGCAGGGCTGTTTGCCAACAAGCTCCATCCGTTCGGTGGTGTAGGAAAAATTGGTTTTCCAAAGGGTGGGCAGGGAGGCAATCCGTACTACGGTGGCCAGGAGTCTGCTGGGTTTTCGGGGCTGCTTGTGCTGCAGCCGGGGGGCGTTCAGAACTTGCTCGTAGGATAGCTCCTTGGCGTTGATTTTCATACTGTCACATCCTGTCTGTATTTTCATCAAATTTCTTGCCCCCAGTTTACCATAGATAGCATCAAAAAGCAATATGTGAATAAATTTTGAATAAAAAGTCGCCCGGCACAAAAAAACAACGTCATTCAGTTCGTATGTCATCCTGAGCGAAGTGTGGAAAGCACGAAGTCGAAGGATCCGTTCTTTACTGGGCATTACGGATTCTTCGACTCCGCAGCCTTTGGCTGCTCCACTCAGAATGACACTTAGCACCCAAAGGCCCCCTTTACACAAGGGAGGCGTTTCCTTCATCGCCAGCAGGGTCTTCTCCATACAAAAACCGCCCGGTGCTTCGCGTGCACCGGGCGGAAATATTTACTTAACCAGCAGCTCTGCGATCTGGATGGCGTTGGTGGCAGCACCCTTGCGAACCTGGTCACCGCAGCACCAGAGGCAAACACCGTTGTCGTCGGTCAGATCCGGGCGGATACGGCCAACGAACACGATGTCCTGATCGGAGGTGTCCAGGGGCATGGGATATTGCTTGGCACCCAAATCGTCCACCAGCTTAACGCCGGGGGCCTTGGCGATGACCTCACGAACCTGCTCAACGGTCACCGGCACATCGAAATGACAGCTGACGGAGATGGAGTGGCTGCGGACAACGGGGACACGGACGCAGGTGCAGGCGACCTTCAGCTCCGGCAGATGCATGATCTTGCGACCCTCGTTCTGCATCTTCATTTCCTCGCTGGTGTAGCCCTCGAAGGACTCGCCGCCGATCTGGGGAATCAGGTTGAAGGCGATCTGATAGGGGAAGATCTTGGGTTCGTAGGTTTCGCCCTTGGCAAGAGCCTCCACTTCACCCATCAGCTCGATGGGGCCACCGGCACCGGCACCGGAAACAGCCTGATAGGTAGAGGCAGTCATGGTGCGGATGGGGGCGATGGAATTCAGGGCGTTAACTGCAGTCAGGGTGATGATGGTGGAGCAGTTGGGGTTGGAGATAATGCCATTGTGCCAGGAAACATCCTCGGGATTGACCTCGGGAATGATCAGGGGCACCTTGGGATCCATCCGGAATGCGGAGGAATTATCCACAAACACCGCACCGGCGGCGGTAATGGCGGGGGCAAACTGCTTGGCAATGTCGTTTTCCGCAGCACCCAGCACGATGTCCACGCCTTCGAAGGCACTGTCGCAGGCCTCCTGAATGGTCACATCCTCGCCACGGAATTTCAGGGTCTTGCCGGCACTACGCTTGCTTGCCAGGGGAATCAGCTTACCCACGGGGAAATTCCGCTCCTGCAGAACCCGGATCATTTCCTGACCCACTGCACCGGTGGCACCCAAAATAGCAACGGTATAAGTTTTCATATAGCTACCTCGCAAAGAAAAAGATTATTTGACAAAGCTGTTGTACAGCACGCGGATGGCCTCGGCGAAGTCCTTGTTATCCACGCCGAAGATGATGTTCAGCTCATCGGGGCCCTGGTTGATCATGCGGATGTTGATGCCGGCCTGACCCAGAGCGGCAAAGATCTGACCGGAGATACCGGGACGGAAGGCCATGCGGCGGCCGACAGCGGCGACAACGGCGATCTGGTCGTGAACGTTCAGGGAATCCGGTTTTACTTCCTGCTGGATCTCAGCCAGAATATTGTACAGATTGTGGGAAACTGCCTCGGTAGGCACCACAACGGAAACATTGTCGATGCCGTTGGGGGTGAAGTCCACGGAAATGCCGTGCCGCTCGAAGACGGTCAGCATGCTCCGCAGAACGCCAACCTCATTGCCCATGCCCCGCTTGGACATGGAAATGATGGAAAAGTCCTTCTTGCCGGTAATGCCGGTGATGGGACGCTGATCATCCTGGTTGGAGGAGAAGCTCTCCTGAATCATGGTGCCGGGGTCGTTGGGTGCGTTGGTGTTGCGGATGTTCAGGGGAATGCCCTTTTCCCGGACGGGGAAAATGGTGCCTTCATGGAGCACCTGAGCACCGGAGTAGCTCAGCTCACGAAGCTCGTCGTATGTAACCTCGGGGATGGGCTGGGGATTTTCCACGATCCGGGGGTCAGCCATCAGGATACCGGAAACATCGGTCCAGTTTTCGTAAACATCTGCATCCAGTGCGGCAGCGGCCAAAGCACCGGTGATGTCACTGCCACCACGGGTGAAGGTGTGGATCCGACCGTCGGGCATCACGCCGTAGAAGCCGGGAATGACAACGCCGTTGCCCCGAACCAGACGCTTCAGAGCCTTGTAGGAGGCCTCCTGATCCACTGTGCCATCCATTTTGAACTGGATCCACAGTGCGGCGTCCACAAACTGGAAGCCCAGGTATGCGGCCATCAGCTTGGCGGAGAAGTATTCGCCACGGCTGGCCAGTTCGTCCTGAGAGATAGCTTTGTGATCCAACCGATCCTTCAGTGCGGCAAATTCTGATTCCAGATCCAGCTTCAGACCCAAATCGTCCCGGATCTGCAGGTAGCGATCCCGAATCATGTCGAAGATCTGATTGCAATCCACGCCGTACTGAATGTGGGCGTAGCATAGATACAGCAGGTCGGTGATTTTGTGATCGGAGCTGTCCCGTTTACCGGCAGCGGACACGATGACCACCCGGCGGTGGGGATCGGAGCTGATAATTTCCCGGATCTTGCGGTACTGGCCGGCATCGGCCATGGAAGATCCGCCAAATTTCGTAACTTTCAACATATCTTTATCCTTCTTTCAGGGTGTAGTTTTTAGATGGCCTCTGCCAAAGCGGCGATGAAAGCACCGGGATGCTCAGCCAGCCAGGCGTGCATGGTGGATACGGCGATGGGTTTGGTAATCACGGCATCGCCCCAGGTATCGGCAATTTCGCCATCCCAGCCGCCCCGTACATAGTAGGAAAGGCAAATGTCGTTGTTGACGTCGGTTTTGGGACCGTATTCGCAGTAGAAGCCCTTGCCGCTCAGGAACTCCATGCAGTCCTGCACCACATTGTATGCAGTGGGGTAGCGACCTGCACCCTGACCGAAGAAGCTCATCCGTGCGGAGGTGTCACCCACCAGGGTGATCAGGTTATAGTTGGCGGGAACAGCCGCCTCGGGAGCACCCTGGGGGCAAAGGGTGGGCTGTACAAATACGCTGAAGCCGTTATCGGTTCGCTTGCCGGTGGAAATCAGCTTGCAAACATAGCCGTGGGCAGTAAAGTTTGCCACATCCTCACCGGTGATCTTGGAAATGCCGGCCACGGGAACGGTATCGCTGTTCAGACTGATGCCGAAGGCAATGTTGCTGGAAAGAATCACCTTGTGCCAGGTGTCGATACCCTCCACGTCGGTGGTGGGATTTGCTTCGGCGTAGCCCAGACTCTGAGCCTGCTTCAGGGCTTCGTCGTAACCCAAACCCAGCCGGGTCATGGAATCAAGGATATAATTGCAGGTACCGTTCATAATGCCGCCCACCTGCTGGATGGTCTGCACGCGGTTGGCACGCTCCAGCTCGCTGAGCCAGCCAATACCGCCGCCTACAGCGGCAGTGCAGCGGAACTTAACACCCTTGGCCTTGGCCAGGGGAATCAGGTCGTCGTAGAAGTTGGCAACCAGGGCCTTGTTGGAGGTGACAATGTTCTTGCCGGCCTCAATGGCACCCTTCACAAATTCGTAGGCAGGGTTCAGTCCGCCCATAGCTTCAATCACTGTATCGATGGTTTCGTCTTCCCAAATGGCGTTAATCGTATTTACAACCTCAGCATCGGGCAGGGAGATATCCTCCAGACACAGCACCTTCGCCACCTGCAGATCGGGCAATTTGGCACAAATATCGTAGACACCTTTGCCAACTACACCAAAACCAAGCAGACCAATTCTCATTTTTTTGTCCTCCAGGTACAATCTTCCGTATTTCCCGCGGAAACACTTGCTTTTTTGTAAACTACAGTATATCATATACAAAAGATATACTCAAGCAAAAACCTAGTATTTTCGGTAAAAAGTTCTTCTTTTGTGCAGATAGTGTAAAAAGAGACGTTTTATCAGGAGGCAATTATGCAATATCATTCCACCCGGGGCATTGCCCCTGCTGTTGACAGTGCCCAGGCGGTGCTCACCGGTCTGGCATCTGACGGCGGTTTGTACCTGCCGGAGCAAATCCCGGCCTTTGATTGGGAAAAATGTGTCCGTTCCGACACCTTCTCCATGGCTACGCAGATTCTGTCCGCTTTCCTGCCGGATATTCCGGATATGGAAAAGCTGGTGGATTTAGCCTATACCGGCAAGTTCGAAACCGAGGGGCTGACGCCTACGGTGGCTGCCGGCCCTTTTACGGTGCTGGAGCTGTTCCGGGGGCCTACCTCTGCCTTTAAGGATGTGGCACTGAGTATGCTGCCCCGGCTGATGACCGCCGCAAAGACGGTCAAGGGAGTCGAGAAGGATATTCTCATTCTCACCGCCACCTCCGGAGATACCGGCAAGGCGGCATTGGTGGGTTTTCAGGATGTACCCGGTATCAAAATTTGCGTATTCTATCCCGATGGCGGTGTGTCCGATGTTCAACGGCGGCAGATGGTCAGCCAGGAGGGTGAAAATGTGACGGTTTGTGCCGTCCGGGGTAATTTTGACGATGCCCAAACCGGCGTGAAGGAGATATTCACCGCCTGCCGGGGCAAGGAGCTGCCCTTCGAGCTATCCTCCGCCAATTCCATTAACATTGGTCGTTTGGCGCCGCAGATCACCTATTACTTCAAGGCCTACAGGGAACTGCTGGAGGCAGGTAAGATACAGCTGGGGGACAAGGTGAATTTCTCCGTTCCCACCGGCAATTTTGGCGACATTCTGGCCGGCTGGCTGGCAGGAGCTTTGGGCCTTCCCGTGGGTACTCTGATCTGTGCCTCCAATGCCAATAATGTGCTGACTGACTTTATCCGCACCGGTACTTACGACCGTCGCAGACCGCTGTATAAGACCCAATCTCCGTCTATGGATATTTTGGTGTCCTCCAATCTGGAGCGGCTGCTGTACCTGCTGTCCGGTGATGCGGCGTTGGTAGCGTCGCTGATGCAGAAGCTGCAGACCGAGGGCAGCTACACTGTTCCCGAAGATTTGCAGGAGAAGATCCGTACTCAGTTCTGGGCAGGCTGCTGTGATGATGATGCCGCCGGTGAGGTCATCGGCCGGGTGTTCCGGGAGTGGGGATATCTGTGCGATACCCACACAGCAGCGGGTTGGAAAGCTGCAGAAGATTATGTAAACCAAACCGGTGACCACCGCCCCATGGTGGTGCTGTCCACTGCATCGCCCTACAAATTCCCGGCAGCGGTGCTGGCCGCCATTGGCGGAGAATGTGCCGGCGACGAATTTGCCCAAATGGAAGCACTGGAGAAACTGTCCGGTGTACCCATTCCCGGTAATTTGGCGGGCCTGCGGCAAAAGCCTGAGCGGCATACCGGCGTGATCAATAAGGAAGAAATGCCAAGCTTTGTGTTGAGTTTGTAAAGAGCCTTGCCTTCCCCTCTGGGGAAGGTGGCAGCCCAACGGGCTGACGGATGAGGTTTGCCAAGTTTGTTATTTATGAATCTGGCGATAGAAAGAGAATATCGACCTCACCCGGCCTCGCTTTGCTCGGCCACCCTCCCCAGAGGGGAGGGCATAACAAACAAAGGAGAAAGCATTATGAAACGAGTAACCATTCGGGTTCCGGCTACCACGGCCAATCTTGGCCCCGGCTTTGACGCATTTGGCTGTGCCCTGAGTCTGTATACCGATGTGACCTTTGAAGAAACGGAATCCGGCCTGGAGATCACCGGCTGTGACGAGGCCTATGCCGGCCCGGACAACATGGCCTACACCGCCTACTGTGCGGTGCTGGAATCTCTCAGCGAGGAGATTCGCGGTGTTAAGATTCACATTGATGCCCAAATCCCCATTTGCCGGGGCTTGGGTTCTTCTGCCGCACTGCTGGTAGCGGGTGCTATGGGTGCCAATGTGCTTCGTGGCAATAAGCTGTCCACCCAGGGCCTGCTGAACATTACCAACGCCATGGAGGGTCACCCGGATAACCTGGCTCCCGCCTTTTTCGGCGGCTTGACTGCTTCTATGGTGGACAACGGTCTGCCGGTAACGGTGAATTTTCCCCTGCACCCGGACTGGGAATTTTTGGCACTGGTGCCGGATTTTGATCTGCCTACCACGGTTGCCCGTGAGGCCCTGCCCACGGAATACCCCCGTGCCGATGCGGTCTATAACATCTCCCACGGTGCCATGGTGCTGAAGGCTCTGGAGCTGGGCGATGAAAAGCTGCTGCGTAACGCTATGCAGGATCGGATCCACCAGCCCTACCGCAAGAGCATGATCGCAGATTATGAGAAAATTGAAGGTCTGATCCGCACCACCGGTGCTGCCTTCTGCCTCAGCGGTGCAGGCCCCACCTTGCTGTGTATCACCCGCAATCCCGGTTTGGAAGCGAAGCTTTCCAAGAAACTCCACGACATTACCGAGGCCAACTGGGAAATGATCCCCCTGCACGTGGAATTCCAGGGTGCAAGAGTCATCTCCGAGGAATAACAAAAAGACCGCCAATCGGCGGTCTTTTTTACTTGCAGGGGCGATTCACGAATCGCCCCGCTTCTATGTCATTCTGAGCGGAGCTGCGATAGCAGCGAAGTCGAAGAATCCGCTGTTTTTCGTGAGGAGAACGGATCCTTCGGCTCCCCTTCGGGTCGCTCAGGATGACAGGGAGACTTAAAATGATATAAAAATGAAAATGCAAAAGCCGCAGGCCTGACCTGCAGCTTTTGCAAAAGAAAAGAGGAGAGGAAAAATGAAAAAGATAAAAACCATCGTTTGATATCATTGTAAAACCTAATTATGAATAAAAAAAGTGGATAATTATTAAAAGAGTTTTAAGTTGAAAGAAAATCTAATAAAGAAAATTGCACTTTACATACCGGCTCTTTTGGGGTAGAATATAGAAAAAGGAGGCTGCGTTTATGGATGCTATGGATAAGGAAACGCAAGCGGAGCTGGATCGCCTGGAACGGGAAATCTGGCTTGATAATAAAGATCTGACAGAGATTATGGCTGATGACGTTTTGAAGGATTTGGATGCCCTGCTCAGCGAGGAAACCGTTGATCAGCCTGCTGAGGAAGAGGCAGTCCCGGAAAAAATGGCTCCTCTGGAGATCGTGCGTGAAACCACCGCAGTGGAATCCGCTGAGGCTGAGAAAGAGAACACAGAAGAGGTTGCCGCTGACGATACAGAGGACAAAACCGAAGAAGAAACCACCGACGAGGACAAGAAAGACGGCCTGACCATCGGCCTGCTGATTACTGCCAGTGCCTTGTGCATCGGCATTATCGGTGTGATGATCTACTGGCTGGAAACCTTCCTGTAAGGCATGGCGGCGGAACAGAAACCGGTGGGGCGGTTTGCTCCCACACCTTCCGGCCGGATGCACCTTGGAAATGTGTTTGCAGCCCTGATTGCCTGGGTGTCGGTGCGTTCCCGGGATGGAGAGCTGGTGCTTCGGATGGAGGATCTGGACACCCTGCGTACCAGTGACGAATTTGCACAAACCCTACGGCAGGATCTAAAGTGGCTGGGGCTGGACTGGGATCGGGAAACCCCGGCACAGAGTCAGCGAAGCGAGGTTTACGACGGCTATTTTGAAAAGCTGGCGGATATGGGTCTGCTGTATCCCTGCTATTGCACCCGCAGCCAGCTACATAATGTGAATGCACCCCATCTTTCCGACGGTACTTATGTGTATCCCGGCACTTGCCGGGAGCTTTCTGCGGAGGCTCAAAAAGCCTTTGGCAGACCGCCTGCCTGGCGGCTCCGGGTGCCGGACCGGCTGTGGCAGCTGGAGGATATGGCTCAAGGCCATTTCCAGCAAAATCTTGTCACCGACTGCGGTGATTTTGTGGTACGCCGAGCTGACGGGGTCTATGTGTACCAGCTGGCGGTGACGGTGGACGACGGCGAAGCCGGCGTGACAGAGGTCGTCCGCGGTATGGACCTTTTGGGCTCCGCACCCCGGCAGATGTACCTGCAGGAGCTGTTGGGCTTTGCCCATCCCCAATACGGTCATGTACCCATGCTGCTGGCAGCGGATGGCCGCCGGCTGAGCAAACGGGACAAGGATCTGGACCTGGGCGTACTGCGGCAGACCCGAAAGCCGGAGGCGTTGATTGGCTTTCTTGCCCACGCCGCAGGCATTATTGACAAACCTGTAAGTCTGTCAGCCAGGGAATTGGCTGGGGAATTTACTTGGGATAAATTACGGAAAACCGATATTTATTTAGACATCAACAATATTTAGGAGGATAATTTTTATGGCAAAGAAACCGGTTTTGGTGGTCATGGCCGCCGGTATGGGCAGCCGCTACGGCGGTCTGAAGCAGATCGATCCCGTGGGCAGTCAGGGCGAAGCAATTTTGGACTTCTCTCTGTTTGATGCACACGAGGCAGGCTTTGAAACCGCGGTGATCATCATCAAGGAAGCAATCCGCAAGGACTTCATGGAAACTGTGGGCAAGCGTCTGGAAAAGTGCCCCATGGAGATCCGTTATGCCTATCAGGAGCTGGACAAGCTCCCGGAGGGTTACTCCGTTCCCGAGGGTCGTACAAAGCCTTGGGGCACCTGCCATGCGGTTCTGTGTGCCGCTGAGCAGATCGGTGATGCTCCCTTTGCCGTGCTCAATGCCGATGACTACTACGGAAAGTCCGCTTTCCGTGTGGTATATGAGGCGCTGGAGAAGATGGATACCGATTCCCATGACTACTGCATGGTTGGCTACCGCTTGGGCAATACCGTCACCGAGAACGGTCATGTGGCCCGTGGTGTGTGCATGATGGACGATAACGGCTATCTGACCACCATCGCCGAGCGTACCCGGATCGAGCTCTACGAAGGCGGCATCCACTTCACCGAGGATGACGGTCTGACCTGGACGGATGTTTCTGCGGACGCTCTGGTGTCCATGAATTTGTGGGGCTACGGTCCTACCTTCCTGCAGGAGATCAAGACCCGATTCCCCGCCTTCCTGGATAAGGCTCTGGCCAACAATCCCCAAAAGGAAGAGTTCTACCTGCCCAAGCTGGTGGAGGAGCTGCTGCGGGAAGATGCAGCCCGTGTCAAGGTGCTGTCCTCTCCTGATAAGTGGTACGGCGTGACCTACGCCGCGGACAAGCCCCAGGTTGTGGCTGCACTGAAGGAAAAGACCCAGCAGGGTCTGTACCCCGACGGCCTGTGGGGCTAAGTTGATAAAAAAACCAGCGTGCTGAAAAGCACGCTGATTTTGTTTGTCTATTAACTGTCATTGCGAACCAGTGACCTATGGTCACTGGTGTGGCAATCTCCAAAATATTTCTCCTGACCAGGGGATTGCTACGGCCCGTTGGGCCTCGCAATGACAGAAAAGACCGGGAATGACACCATTTTTGTATGTAGAGCTTACTCCAATTCAACCAGATCCTCGGTCATTTCGCTCTTGCGGATCAGGAATCGCCGGGTGGCGAACAGACCTGCGATGCAGAAAATGCCGATCATCAGGGTGAAGGGATCGTTGTGGTTCATAATGATGTGCCGGGCGGTAGCCATGATCAGCACCTCCAGGGTATTGCCCGGGGTCATGTCGATGAGCATTCTCACAAACTCCAGACCCACGACGATGGTCAGGATGTTGTGCAAAAAGGTGTTTAAGTCATTAAAATAGGCGTCTACAGTGCACATTTTGTAAATTTCCACACCAATGCAGATCACCAGTACCACCACAGTCAGTGCGGCGATCAGTAGCTCCAAAATGTGGAGCACACGGCGGAAGAAATGTTCGACCTTGCCTACATCCCGCTTGTCCCGGGGTGTTTTTACTGCCATATCCCAAATCCTCCTGTTTATTTGTTGTATTCCGGCTTTGCGTCAGCGAATTCCCAGCTGAAAGTAATGTTCTTACCGTCGCACACAGCAATCACAGTGCCCAGCTTATCGTTGCGGTAGATATCCACATCCGCGTCCCGCAGACGGGACATGGGCTCGCTGTGGGGATGACCGTACTCGTTGTTACGGCCGCACTGAATTACGGCATAGTCCGGCTGAACAGTACGCAGGAACAGATAGCTGGTAGATGTGTAGCTGCCGTGGTGACCTACCTTCAGTACATCAGCCTTCAGGTTTGTGCCGGCTTCGACTAGTTCCTTTTCTGCCTCATGCCGCATATCGCCAGTGAAGAGGAATCGGTTCTCTCCGTAGGATGCCATGATCACCAAAGAGGAGTTGTTAATATCCGTGTAGGACTTTTGCAGGGGGCCCAGCAACTCCAGTTGTACATCGCCCAGCAGGAAAAGCTGGGTTACCACAGGCTTTTCTACCAATGTATCCTGCTGATCGGCATAATACAGCAGCTTGTCATAGGCATCGGAGTAATATGTCTGGCGGCTGTGCCATAGCACACCTACCTCATAGGCCTCCAGCACCGCAGGCAGACCGCCGATGTGGTCGCCGTGCATATGGGTGGAGACAACCAGATCCAGTTTTTCCACATCCTGATCTTCCAAGTAATCCAGCAGTTTGTCGCTGGTATTGGCGTAGCCGCCATCGATCAGGCCAAAGTGACCTTCATATTCCAGCAAAATGCTGTCCGACTGACCCAAATCAATAAAATGCACGATAAACTGTCCCTGCGGCTGATTGTCGACGGGCTGTGTGCAGCCCAGGCAGCCAACCAGCAGGCAAAGCAGAAGAAATACTGTCAGTAGTTTTTTCATTTTCTCGGCTCCGTTGTCAATCCGTGATTATTCTTGGCTTTCTTTTGCTGATTCAGCCAGATGCTCATCACAAACCGGTGAGGCACCAGCTTTACCAGAAATACTTGGAATTTAATGGGCAGACCGTGGACGGAGTAATCTTTTTTGGTCTTATACAGATCCTTAAGACCCGTAGCCACCACGTCCTTGGCCTCGTACAGATGGTTGAAGTAGCGAACCTCAGCATCGTCGTTGGTCTGGAAGGCGTGGTTGAAAAACTCGGTCTTCACCCAGCCGGGGTTCATGGCCATGCAGCGGATACCCAAGGGCTTCAGCTCCCGGTTTAAGCTCCGGGAATAGCTCAGCACAAAGGCCTTGGTGGCGGCGTAGGTGGTGATGTAGGGCACCGGCTGGAATGCGGAAAGGCTGTCCAGCTGCAGAATGTGGCTGCCCTTTTTCATGTAGGGAATGGTCAGCCGGGTCATCATCAGCAGAGCCTTGCAGTTTAAGTCGATCATCCGGCAGTCGTCAACGGTGCTGACCTTGCTGTACGTGCCGAATTTACCGAAGCCGGCGGCGTTGACCAACAGCTTGACATTGGGTTTTTCCTCTGCCAGCAGTGCGGCAAAGGTTTCAAAGCTCTTTTCATCCAGCAGATCCAGGGCGATGGGGCGGATCTTGACAGAAACCTCGTCCGCCAGAGATTCCAGAGCAGCGGTGCGACGGGCAATGACCCAAATTTCATCCACCCGGACGTAGCTGCTCAGCTGCAGGACGAATTCCCGTCCCATACCGGAAGACGCTCCGGTGACAATGGCAATCTTCATGGGTAAAACCTCCATTTATTCTATGCCTTCCCCAAAGGGGAAGACCGCTCTATCGCTTCTCTATCGCGGCCAGCAGGGCACTGCGGTCATTGGGGATTTTTTCATCCAGCACCTGCTCCAGCAGGGCGTTCAAGGCTTTGCCGATGGCCGGGCCGGAAAAACCCAAAGCCATCAGATCCTTGCCGTCGATGGCAAGATCCTTGACCTGCAGGCAGGCATCCTCCGCCAAAACCTCCTCCAAAAGGGCGTTCAGCACCACAAAATGGTGCAATTCCTCGTCCTTGCAGATGCCCTTGCTGGAAGTGTCGGCCTTTTGCAGACACCAAAGCTGCTGTAGCCGCTCCAACCCCAGCTTGCTGAGCAGACGGCGGACGGCTTTTTTCTCTGCCAGGGGCTTGGTCATGTGCAGATCAATCAGCTCCACCACCTGCTCCCGCAGAGCGTTGGGAGCCTTTAGCTGCCGCAGCAGAGCGTCTGCCATTTGGGCACTGAGCTGTGCGTGGCCGTAAAAATGTCCGCGGCCGGTTTCGTCGGTGGTGAATGCGGGCACCTTGCCCACATCGTGCAGTAGGGCCGCCCATCGCAGCACCGGGTCGTCGGGGACGGCAGCGGTGACATGGGCAGTGTGAGTAAATACATCGTAGGCATGGTGGGGACTGTGTTGGTCAAAGCCCACCATGGGCTTCAGATCCGGAATGACCTGAGACAAAATCGGCACAAAACGCAGCAGGTCTTCTGCATTTACCAAAGGAAGGAGTTTACATAACTCATCAAAAACCCGCTCCCGAGCCAAATTATCCATCAAAGGAGCCAGATCGGTCATGGCCTCCAAGGTCTTGGGCTCGGGGGTTAACCCGTAGCGAACCGCAAAGCGGACGCCCCGCAAAATCCGCAGGCTGTCCTCCCGGAAACGGGTGGCCGGATCCCCAACTGCCCGCAAAATTCGGTTTTTTAAGTCCTGCTGACCGCCAAAAGGGTCGCAAAGACCCCGGGTAGGGGACCATGCCATGGCATTTACAGTGAAATCCCGACGGGACAGATCGCCTTCGATTTGCTCCACGAATTTCACCCAGCCGGGATGTCGGTTGTCCTGATAATCCCCCTCGGTACGGAAGGTGGTAATCTCCACCACCCCACCGGGGGTTAGGATGCCAATGGTGCCGTGCTTTTCACCGGCCAGAACCATTCGTTCGCCGGAAAACACCGTCTGAATCTGCTCAGGGGTGGCTGCAGTGCAAAGGTCATAGTCATGGGGCGTCAGTCCCAACAGCCAATCCCGCACACAGCCGCCTACGGCATAGCAGGCGTAGCCGGCATTTTCCAACCGGGAAAGGCAATCGAATACAGATTGGGGAAGCTCCATGAAATCAACCGCCTTCCTCAGGCACCACGGACAGATTCAAAATATCCGCTGCAGACCACAGAGCACCGGTCAGGTACAGAACCCAAAGGTCAGATCCGGGAATCGCTGCCAGACAAAAGAAGACGCTTCCGGCACGGAAGAAGGCATACTGCCGCAGCTGACCCATTTTTCCGTCAAAGCAGGCCCGGTGAAAACCACCGACGGACAAAAATGCGGTAGCCACCATGGCGTAGGCATATAGGGGCATCTGCGGCTCAGAGCTCCACAGCTGATACTGACACAGCAGGAGCAGCAGAAAGAACACGCACACCGCGGCATGGTACAACACGTTTGCAGCAAGCCCCTGAAAACGCAGGCCGGCCATGATGAGCAGTGCCACAGCGGCCACCACACCCACGAAGGCTGCCATCGGCATCACCGTAACCGTCTGTGCCCGGAAAAAGCCGACAGCGGTATAGGCGATACCAAAAGCACCCAGAGCATAGCCCACAGTGGCGGGGATGGATGCCGGGAAACGGCAGGTCTGCTCCTTGGGCAGAACCAAGCTCCGCCACAGCAGCAATGCCAGTATTGCCACAGACAGAATGAGGGCAAAAATACCGGTGATATGATCGCGGACGAGAAGTCCGGCTTCATTTGCAGTGGCAAGATGCAGTTGCCGCAGGATCATGACGGCGATGCCGCCTGCCACAGCCACCAGCAGCGAAATGTGGTTTTTCAAAAACTTCATGATAAAAACTCCAAAGGGTTATTTCAGCTCAAGCAGCAAAAGACAAATGCCGTTGAGGATGGGCTGGTGGATCAGATAGATCCACAGCGACTGCCGTCCGCACCACTGGAAAAAGCCGATGACGGGCTTGCCGTCCAGTGCCGGCAGCAGGGATTCTTTCTTGCGGTAGAGGGTCTTTCCCAGTGCAGAGCCCATCAGGAAGAAACCAAAATGGGGCAGCAGTGGGAAAAAGTCCGAAGAACGGAAATATTTGTCGGTCAGGCCAATGACGAACAGATAAGGAGACTCCACGGTCAGCCCCTTGAAGTATAGACCAAGCCCTGCAAGACCGATACCAATGGGCAGCAGAAGCCACCAGGGCAGTCTGCGAAACACTGGCCACAGCAGCATACACACACCCAGACAGTGCAGCACGCCAAAGTAAATGATCAGGCCCTTGCTGTAGTTAAAATAGGCGTACATTGCCCAGGTGACCGCACTGATGATCAGTCCTGCACCGAATACGATCAGTCCCCGGCGAATGGGATGAGAGCCCAGAGTAATGCAAGTGCCGCTTAGCAGCAGAAATAATACGCCACCCCATTGCTTCACAAACCAAAACCACTCAGGGTACTTCCAATCGATGATTTTGTACAGATCTACCAGATCATAAACAAAGTGAACGATCACAACACCGATGATGCAGATGCCCCGGAAAGCATCCAGCTCCCAGATTCGCCGCTTCATTGGCTAACCTCCCGGTTGGCCTCTTCCTCCAGAACCCGGTATGCCACCTTACCGACCAGGGTCTTGGGCAGCTCGGTGCGGAATTCCAATTCCTTGGGTGCGGCGTATTTTGCCACCTGCTCACCCAGATAACTCAGAATCTCCTTCCGAAGCTCTTCGGAAGGTTCAACACCGGGCATGGGTACAACATAGGCCTTCAGCCGCTGCCCCTTATATTCGTCCTTAATGCCAATGACGCAGGACAGCAGCACCTTTTCGTGGCTATCGATGATATTTTCCAGCTGAGACGGATATACATTGTAGCCGGAGGTGACGATCATTCTCTTGAGCCGTTGACGGAAGTAGATGAAGCCATCCTTGTCCATATAGCCAAGATCGCCGGTGTGCAGCCAGATGCGGCCGTCGCCGTGGTTGCGCAGGGTGTTGGCAGTCTCTTCAGGGTTGTCCATGTAACCCAGCATAACAGTGGGGCCGGAGATGCAGATCTCGCCCTCAAAATTGGCATCCAATTCTTCCGTGGTGCCGGGCTTGACCACTTTGTAGAAGGTGTCGGGGAAGGGGACACCGATGGAGCCGCTGCGGGCGTAATCCTTGGGTGTCAGGCAGGATGCGGTTACGCACTCGGTGGTGCCGAAGCCTTCCCGGATCTGCTCGGAGCAGTTGTGTGCCTTCAGGAAGGTGTCCACCTTCTTTTTCAGTTCGGGACTTAAGCTGTCGCCGCCGGAGAAAATGCCCTTCAGGAAGCTCAAGTCTTCCTTTTCCAGATCCTCTGCCCGGAGCAGAGCCTCAAACAGGGTGGGAACACCGGGGATGATATTGGGCTTCTGCTTTTTCAGGGTGTCGGCGTAGACCTTGACGCTGAACTGGGGAATCAGAATGCAGGTTGCGCCGCCGATGAGGGCGGTGTGGATGCCGATGCCCAGACCAAAGCCGTGGAACACGGGCATAATGGACAGCATCTTCCAGCCGGCAACGCTGCCAAAGCCGGAAGCGGCGATGGTCTGCAGACCCAGTGCGTTGAAATTCATATTGGAGAGCATAATGCCCTTGTTGGTGCCGGTGGTGCCGCCGGAATACAGAATCGCACCGCAATCATCAAACTTGCCGTCATCTTCGGGAAGCTGAATCTTCTTGCCTGCAGCCACCATATCGTTCCAGAAGGTAAAACCGGACTTGGGCAGACCCCGGCCGGCCTTGCCGGACTTGGTCAGGGGGAACAGCATATTCAGAGGGAAGGGCAGCTCGTCCTGAATCCGGGCTATGAGGATCTGGCATGGATCGTTCACCTCCGGCATAATGGAGGCAACCTTACTGTAGAACTGATCCAGGGTCAGAATCGCCTTGCTGTGGGATACATTCAGGTAGAATGCGATCTCCTTGGGGGCAGACAGGGGGTGGATCATGTTGGGGATGGCACCGATCCGGTTCAGGGCGTAGAAGCAGTCCACGGCCTGGGGGGTGTTTGCCATACAAATGGTGACCCGGTCACCCTTGCGGATGCCCATGTTATAAAGACCCTTGGCAGCGGCATCGATCCGAGCCATAAAGGCAGAGTAGGTGGTTTCCTTGCCCATGAACACATAGGCGATGTTGTTGGGGTATTTTTTAGCCGCCTCAGCAACCAGCTGCTGCATAGTTACACGGGGATAATCAATGGTGGCAGGCGTGTTGCCGTAGTATGCCAGCCAGGGGGCGTTTGCACTCAAACCCATAATTTCTATCTTTCCTTTCGGGAGTTTCTGCACATCAAAATATACAGATTTTTTACATTATATCAGCAGACGGGGATAATTTCTAGTCCCTACGCAAAAAAACACCGGGTTTCTAATTTTGTTCTTGTCACAACCGGGGAAAAAGAGTATAATAACATTAATATATGCTATTTGGAGGGATATGTATGCTGCTGGGCGTAATTATCGCCGTAGCTTTGGCCGCCGCACTGGGTATTTGTGTGCTGACCGGCAGCTTTGCGGGGCTGATGTGGCTTTGGCTGGCACCGGTGCTGTGGCTGGGGTTTGTGATTTTAGGAATCGTTCTGGCGTTTTTATTTTTGCTGCTGCTGGCATCGGTAGTGGATATCAAAAAGGAACAGAAAGAGGACTCCAAGCTCTACCGCAAGACCATCGAGCTGTACTTACAGTCTGCCCTGCGGCCTTTGGGTTGGCACATTACCACAAAGGGTATGGAAAAGCTGCCGAAAAGCGGAAGATTCCTGCTGGTATGCAACCATGTGAGCCTTGCCGACCCGGTGGTACTGCTCCGGGTATTCAGCGGCAGACAGCTGGCCTTTATTTCCAAACGGGAGAATCAGTCCATGTTCATCGTGGGCAAGGTCATGCATAAAATGCTCTGCCAGCCCATCAACCGGGAAAATGATAAAGAGGCCTTGAAAACTATCATCAAGTGCATCCAGCTGCTGCGGGACGACAAAGCATCCGTGGCGGTGTTCCCCGAGGGTTATATCCATGAAGACAAGAAGCTGCACCATTTCCGCAGCGGTGTGTTTAAGATCGCTAAGAAGACGGAAGTGCCTATCGTGGTCTGCACCCTGAAGAATACCAAAGATGCCATTTCCAATCTGCTGCACCTGCGGCGTACGGATATTGAAGCGACCGTGCTGGAGGTGATCACCCCTGAGCAGTATGCGGAGCTTGGCACTACCGAGATTGCCCAGCAGGTGTATGAGCTGATGGCTGCCGACCTTGGCCCCGACCGTGTAGCGGAAGAGTGAGCGAAAATTGCACTGCCCTCTTGATTTACGGGAAAATATCTGTATAATAATATGCACAAGAAATAACATCCATTTTTGGAGGAAATACACATGAAGAACAGCGAAAAAACACTGGATATGATCGTAAACCTCTGCAAGAACCGTGGCTATGTCTACGCCGGCTCTGAGATTTACGGTGGTCTGGCCAACTCCTGGGACTACGGCCCTCTGGGCGTGGAGTTCAAAAATAACGTGAAGAAGGCCTGGCTGAAGAAATTTGTTCAGGAATCCGAATACAATGTGGGCCTGGATGCAGCCATTATTATGAACCCTCAGACCTGGGTCACCACCGGTCACGTGGGCTCCTTCTCCGATCCTCTGGTTGACTGCAAGGGCTGCGGCTCCCGTCAGCGTGCCGACCAGCTGATCGAGGCATCCGAAAGCGGCAAGAGTGTCAATGTGGACGCTATGAACATTGACCAGATGAACGACTTTATTGCTGACCATGAGGATGTGGTCTGCCCCAACTGCGGCAAGCATCATTTCACATCCATCCGTAACTTCAACCTGATGTTCCAGACCAAAATCGGTGTTACCGAGGATTCTTCCTCTGTTGCTTACCTCCGTCCGGAAACCGCTCAGGGCATCTTCGTCAACTTCGCCAACATTCAGCGTACCACCCGGAAGAAGCTGCCCTTCGGCGTTTGTCAGGTGGGTAAGGCCTTCCGTAATGAGATCACCCCCGGTAACTTCACCTTCCGTACCCGTGAGTTCGAGCAGATGGAGTGCGAGTTCTTCTGCCAGCCCGGCACTGATCTGGAGTGGTTTGCCTATTGGAAGGATTTCTGCGTAAACTGGCTGACGAGCCTGGGCATCAAGAAGGATTCTCTGCGGCTCCGGGATCACGATCCGGCAGAGCTGGCCTTCTACTCCCGTGCCACCACCGATATCGAGTACCAGTTCCCCTTCGGCAGCGGCTGGGGTGAGCTGTGGGGCATTGCCGACAGAACCAACTATGATCTGGGCCGCCATCAGGAGGCCTCCGGCAAGAGCCTGGAGTATTACGATCAGGAAAAGAACGAGCATTATATCCCCTACGTTATCGAGCCTTCTCTGGGCTGTGACCGTGTGGCTCTGGCTTTCCTGTGCGAGGCATACGACGAGGAAGTGGTTGGTCAGGACAAGAACGGTAAGGACGATGTCCGCACCGTGCTGCACCTGCACCCTTATCTGGCTCCCTTCAAGGCGGCTGTGCTGCCCCTGAGCAAGAAACTGAGCCCCAAGGCTGAGGAGATCTACAAGGAACTGAAGAAGGACTTCATGGTGGACTTTGACGACGCCGGCTCTATCGGTAAGCGTTACCGCCGTGAGGATGAGATCGGCACGCCTCTGTGCATCACTGTGGACTTCCAGACCGTGGGCGACGAGAATACCCCTGCCGATAACTGCGTCACCGTCCGTGACCGCGATACCATGGAGCAGGTTCGTATTCCTGTCAGCGAGCTGAAGGCTTACATCGCTGAGAAGTGTGCATTCTAATAAACCACTGTCATTGCGAGGAGCGAAGCGACGTGGCAATCCCCTCCAAGGTAGCACATCTCGGCTCTCCCTTTAGGAGAGCTGGCACGAAACTCCTTTTGAATTTCGTGACTGAGAGGGCTTACTTTGCACAATTCTTTTGTATACATGGACTTGTAGGGGAGGGTCTTGACCCTCCCTTTTCGATCAGTCACCGTGGTAGGCTAGGGAGGGTCAAGACCCTCCCCTACGAATTGGAAGCAGCGGTCAGCACTATCTCCAAAAGCAGGTAAAATAGGGCTACCGATGTTTGCAAATAGTTGCTTAGGATTTCATAGTCAGCTTCCGGCAAACGCTCCAGCAAATCCACCAATGCCCGTTGTGCCGGGATATATTCAGCGTGCAAGGCCATATAATCCGGATCTTCCATCGCCCGGTCATACAAATCCAAAATCTTGTGCATGGTTTGCTTGTTCATAAACATCACCTCTCTTATAAAGGATATAACAAATTGTTATATAAGTCAATATTACAAAATGTTTTGCGTATACTAATTTCATCCGAAAAATGGGGTGAAAGTATGTACCAACGTATCCGCGATCTTAGAGAGGACAAAGATCTGAAACAGGAAGATCTGGCAAAACTGCTGAACTGTACTCAGGCTTGCTATTCCAATTATGAAAACGGCAAACGGGATGTCCCGGCGGAGGTACTGGAAACCTTGGCGAGCTTTTACGGTGTGAGCGTGGATTACCTCATGGGCAGAACCAATGTCAAAGCACCTTATCCCAAAAAGTGAGCCAAACTCCCTGGAAACGACAGGAAATAATCCTTGACAAACAGGTACTGCTATGCTATAATACCCAAGCACTCAGGAGTGCACCTGAATATCGCGGAGTAGAGCAGTTGGTAGCTCGTCGGGCTCATAACCCGGAGGTCGTAGGTTCGAGTCCTGCCTCCGCAACCATATAAGAACCGTAATTGTGATACGCAGTTACGGTTCTTTTGTTTGCCCTTTTACCCCTAAAACGGGGTTTTTCTAATATTTTTCAAGATAAATGCCCAGTCTGGAGAAGTTTCCGGACTGGGC
>SVLM01000023.1 GCA_015067945.1 Oscillospiraceae bacterium | reverse complement strand
TAACCGTCGGGAGCTTCCGTCTCTTCCAGATAGTAGGTGCCATTGTCAAAGCCAACTACGCGGACCTTGCCGTCCTTGACTACGATAGCAACGCCGGTCTCGTCAGCTCTTGCACGGCGGTAGGTAACACCATCGTCCATCAGAACGACTGCAACCTCGTTGCCATCGGAAGCAGCGTCGTAAATCTTAAATTCTGCGCCATCCAGCAGAGTGTTCTGAGAGTCGGTCTTGACAATATCAATGCCGTAGGTATAAGTGGTGACGGAGTCTTCGTTGGACTTGTGACCCTCACCGAAGGTCAGCCATGCGGTGTTCAGGTTGCCGTCTCCGTTAATCACAGCGTTGCGGTTCAGCATTGCAGTGTAGTAAACGATGACTTTGTCGTTGGTTTCCAGCTCGTCGCACATTTCCTTGCTGAAATGAACCTCAAAAGTGCAGCCGTCAGTAACAACAGCAGTACCGGTCTTAACTTCGTACTTGTCAGCGGTAACATCGTGGGTATCGGTACCGGGAACAACGTGCTCGATCTTGGAAACGCCAATGTATGTCAGACCAGCAGCCATAACATCGTGCAACACATAGTTTTCTGCACCGGCATGAACATTGATGGTTACACGGTACTCAACAGTCTGACCAATGTCAGCAGTGTTGGTTGCGCCCCACTGGGCGGTGGAATCTTCATTAACCTGCTTGTCGATGGTGGGGATGCCGTTCTTGGCGTTGATGGAAGCATCAGGGTTGGTGGTGGTCAGGCCGCACAGAGCACCCATGGTGGAATCCACCAGATAGTAGCCC
Source organism: Oscillospiraceae bacterium (assembly GCA_015067945.1). GTDB lineage: Bacteria > Bacillota > Clostridia > Oscillospirales > Oscillospiraceae > Faecousia. Next base: position 30,818 of record SVLM01000023.1, on the reverse strand, counting down.
AGTTCCAGATCGGAGAACTTGCCTGCGTTGTCGGTAATGACAAATTCGCCGTCATTCTTGGAAGACTTGACAGGATCAATGTCGTTTTCCTTTGCGTAAGCCAGTGCCAGCTTTGCGAAGGCAGCCTTGGTGTCGTCATCTTCGGTCATGGCCCAGGTCACATAGCCATCTGCATCGGTAGCCATGTATGCCTTAGCTTCCTCGCTTGCGAAGAAATCTACCCAAGCTGCGTTTGCCTTGTAGGAGTATGCACCTGCGGTCACATCATAGCTTTCCAGATCAAGCAGCTTGTAGATCTCGTAGGTAACGCCGGTTCCTACACCATTGATGGTGATAGAGCCGGTCTCGATTTCATCTGCAAAAGCGGTTACGGACAAGGATGCGATGAGCATCAGCGCGAGGATCAGAGAGATAATCTTTTTCATAATATGTATTTCCTTTCATAATAATGGATTTTTTAATTGGGAATCGAATTCACTGTGCAATTTTTGCCGCGATCAGAAGGCTTATCTCATCCTCCTTTCCCGCTTGCACCTTGATCCGATTCCGTATACCAGCGAACCCAGCATAATGCCGATACCGCACAGTACATACATCAGTCGGGCCGCTGAGCCCGTAGAGGGGAGCTCAGGACCGCCCGGGTGGTAGGTGTTTGTGATGACCGTGGAATAGGTGGGTGGCGAACCGCTGGAGACTCGAATTTCTCCGTAAGTCGTAGACCATTTCGGCTTTTCCCAAACCTCGTCCACAGTGTATTGGATCACATTGCCGACCTCATCTTTATAGGGAAGACCTTGGAAAACACCTTGCCAGTTGTTTTTCAGGTTCAGGGTTATGCTTCGTCCGGTATTGATGCCATTTGCAAACAACCGCACGGTCACAGCGTATTCCTGATACAATGTCGCATCGTAGCCTTCCGGGATCACCCAGTTTTTGCTCACAGACAGCGAGGTTTCGTTATTGGCTGCCAGCGGTGTATTGGTGATCTGGTAAGCCCAGTCTCCTACCTCCATCGAGGTGGAGGTCGTAATCTTTTCCATTGGGATCAGGATCAGAGAGCTGTTGGCATTGGTGCTGTAATTGAACTTCTGGGAGCCGTTCATGCTGTTTGCCAGGTAGTAGTTATTTCTGCCTTGCTGATAGAATATCTGCAAACCGCCTGCTCGGCTACTGACCGAGAATTCCTGACGGTCATTCGACCCCGGTGCGTCAATTCTGGCATAGAAGTCCGTGGGGCTGCCGCCGCCGTAGTAGAAGGTGATCGTCTGTCCCACACCGTTGGTAAACTTCACCTTTCCGCCGCTGACCGTAGTGGTCCACAGGGCATTCGGCGAGGCTTTTGCCGTTTCCTCATCCACCCACTTGAAGCCGGTATCCGCACTGTTATTCACGGTGGAAAGGTAGCCGTTGGCTGTCCGCAAAATGTAGGTTTCTCCATTTTGGAAGGACAGTGCCTCTGCCCATTGGGTTTGGGTGATCTGGATTTCGGTGATCCGCCGCACCGTAGAGTAGTAGCCGGATTCGTAGGATTCCTCAATACCGTATTTCACTTCCGTCAGGGCTTCGTAGTCATACTTGGGCAGATTTGTCCAGATATACATCCAGTCGTTCTCATCGCTGAGAATGATCTCACGAATCCGCCGCACCGTTCCATCCGGGGCGGTCACCGTCAGATAGGCCGTGATGTAATCGTCACTGTGACTCTTGGTGTCCTCCCATTTTTTAATTACCTGAACGGTTGTGGTTTCCGTCACCGTTTCCGGAGCGTTGGTGGCAACAATATAGACTGTTTTTGTTTCCTCATCAATCCGGACACCGTGGACGGTAAAGCCGTTGGAAGGCTCGTTACCCTCCGCATCGGCAACCACGTCCACGTGATAGGTGGCAAGACCGTCCTTTTCAATGGTCAGGCGAATCACACCGTTCGCAAGACCGTAACCTTCCGCGGCGGGCGGTCCAGTTTCTTTGATGTAGTAGGTGTTGCCGGAACCCAGGCCCCAGATTCTGGCAACTCCGTTGGTTACCGTAAATGTACTTTGGAACTTGTCCAGCGTACCGTCTGCAAGATCCTGATTGTAGGCATCCTCACTACTCCAAAGCTCAGCAAGAATGGTACATTCCAAATCCTCATAGACCGTAAACTGTGTGCCATCCAGCAATTCCTGGGTCAAAACGTCCTCTTTTTGGAGTTGCAGACCAAAGCGGGGTGCAAGGTTAAAATAGATGGAGCAGTTTGACAAGGAAGATCCACGCTCCAGATAGAGCACGGACAGGGTGTGGTCGCCTGCACCGATTCCCAGATCCATCAGACTGATTTGCCGCTGTCCCTGCACAGTTACCTGGCCGGTGGAGAAATCGATCATACCGTCTTCTGCACCGTGGATACCGCCGATGTCCAAAACCAGCTTGCCGTCAATCAAAACCCAAAGGTCATCGTCGCCGCTGAACTTGAACACAAGGTCGTTGCCGTACAGGTCCTTATTTCCTCCGCTGCCCGGCTCATTCGGGAGATAGAAATTGATATCTGTCCGCATACCGTAGGCGTAGTCGGTTTGTACATTGTTGGCAGAATTGTAGTTGCCGGAATTGTATTTGGAGTCGTAGCGGTAGTGGGGAACGCCCTTATATTCTCCGTCAACACCGTCATAATTGTAGCTGCCCACTGTTTTTCCGTTGGTATTGGCATAAGGGGAGTTCAGAGGCAGGAAGTCCGAGTAGGTAGATCCAATGGCATCGGATGTACATGCCAGATATTCGTACACATAGAATCGGCTGTTGCTCTGGTTGTAGGATGCGGCATTGCGCTTGGAGTCGTAATAGTAATAACCGTAATGCTCGTCTGCCGGGTCGTCCATAATCTGGAACAGATGGTCACCGGTTCCTAAATAGGTTTTTCCCAGAATGCCGGTGCCGGTAACAGGATCGAAGACATTATCCGTTGCAAACAACAGCTGCCCAAGCTCCGCCGCTGTCGTTGTCAATGAATATAAAGTCAAAGGTTTCCCGGCCACCGTGGGCAACATTTCCGGAGGTTACCATTGACCAGGTTTCCGAATGGCCGGAGGCATTGACCGTTACCTGTACCCTTGCCGAATGGATGTTGAACAGGTAGTTGTAGTCAAACATGTGGGTGGTGATAAACCCATTGGTACTGACCGTATCTGCCACCTGGGCATTAAACTGACCAATATCGTATGTACTTGCCACCCAATCCGCATAGAGCACGGTGTTTCCGGTGACCTGTATTTGCGTACCGGGCAGATAATATCGGGCATTGGTCACATCGTACCAGCCCCGGAGTTTGTAGCTGTACTTACTGGGGGATGTCCACTCCAAGGGAAGTTGTATAGTGCTGCCCGCAGATACGGAGTAGCCGGTATTGGGTGAGCCAGTCAGGTGTTCCAGACCGCCATCTGTACCATCCAGCCAAACCGTACACCGCTGCGTTACGCCAAAGTAGTATTCCGCAGCTTCCGCTTGGTTCCTTGTCATCTGGAAGGCGGCGGCATCCCCATTCAGCTTGGAATATTCATTATTGCTTCGCACCTTAACACCGGATCCGGACCGAACCAATCTGCTGGTGTATGCACCGCTTGTCGTGACACCGGAGCCGTTATCGGGATAGCTGTGCATATACCGACCGGTACTCACATTTTGGATCAGATAGGTATCTGTGCCGGAGGATGTAAACGTCCAAAGCAGAATATCTGAACTGGCAACATCTGCGTATATGTTGCCGCCTGCATCAATGGTGATCGGCACGGCATTGCCGTTTCCGTCAAATGCGTAGTGCTTACCATTGACTGTGGTGTACACCACAAACAGTCTGTCATCCGAGAATATTTGGTTTGAGTAGGTTATGGTCTTGGCGATTACATCCGTAGGTGCCAGCAACATCAGAGAATCGCCGTTTGGCACCAAACCGTAGCCTAGTATAGCTGAATCGCCGATCTTATACTGCGTTTCAGCAACGGCGTTGTCCAGATCACCTTCAATTACCGTAATTCCGGATTCGTCAAAACCGGTGATGATCGCTACGGCGTTTGCACCATAGGATTCGCCTTCGCCTTTATGCAAGAATACCAGGTTGCCGATTTCGGCAGATGCGTCTGTGGCAGCTTTATAAAGCCCCGCTTTCTCCCATTCCAGACGCATGGACTCCGGACCTGCATTCATCGGCAAATCTGTTGCACCTGCATATTCAAGGCAGAAGGAAGCAAACATCGCCGACCAGTCACCATAGGGGTTGCCGTACCATTGGCCGTAGCGGGTAATGCCCCGGCGAACACCGCTGGCATCCACCTGGAAGTTAAGCTCACTTTCGGTATAGCCAAGCTGAGACTGTGCCACCAAAACCACATTTACTTTTGTAGTGGGACCGCGAACCATATCGGCCAAGGTCATTTCCCAGTCATCGCTGGTTTCCAAATCAGCGTTAATATTACTGTAGCAATCGGCTGTATGTACATGCTCCTCTAAGATACAGTTGACACATTCTTCGCTGTGGACGTGCTCTTCTTTACCACAGAAAGCCTCTCCTGCTATACCGATGCCGGTGAGTTTCAAACTCCAAAAAACGATTAATACAACGATCAAAGAAAGGGTCGGGATGATCTGCCGGAGATTATGGCGGTCTCGATTACTTATATTCAGTTGTTCAAAAAGTTTCGCTTCACGCTCTGGCAAGATCACACCTCCTTTCTGATTACCTTATTGGGTGTTACTCTATAAACGCAAATTCCGACAAAGGCCAGAACTTGCAAAAAATCTTACCGACAATTTGATCCTCTGGGACGCAACCGATTACACTGCTGCGACTATCAATGGAAGTTTCTCTTTTGTCTCCCATGACAAAATAACAGTTTTCCGGCACCTGGTAAGGGAATTCGACATCACATTCTCCCAAAGCCTTCTCACTAATGTACGGCTCGTCCAATGGTTCTCCGTTAAGAAAGACGGTGCCATCGGATTCAATCCAGATATAATCTCCCGGAGTGGCGATTACACGCTTGATCAGGATTTTATTTGAATAATAAAAAGCACAAAGATCACCGGTTTGCAAATCCTTCTTCTTCACCAAAAGAACAATGTCTCCATCGTTCAGATTCGGTTCCATACTGGTGCCGGCAATTTGCAGAACCGGTAATACCAGTGTAGCCACCAGTGCAGCCACCGCAGCAACAACGATCAAAGCATTTACTGTGCTTTTCAATAATTTACGAAAGCGGCGTTTATAGCGTTCTCGCTTTAATTCTTTTTGAAGATCGTCTACTGCCGGAAGCTCTCTCTTGCTATGTCTTCCAAAGTGTTTTTTCATACGTCATTCTCACCTTTTATACGACGTGCTTCTTCTAACGCTTGAACAATAATTGCTGCACCTTTCTTGTGAGCTTCTTCCTCTATTTCCTCGGCACGTTTCTTTGCAGCATTGATATACATATCTGCTGCATCTTGTGCTGTCTGAAAAACTCCACACAATTGTAAAGAGGCCTCTGCAATTGAGCCCAAAGAGGAAATTTGAATATCCAAATTGTTCAGCTGACTCTTTGTCTCATCCAAACGGGCCTGCAATTTGTCTGCACGTTCCGTTTGTAGAATCAACAATTCCAAAAGTTGATAGCGGTTCATTTTTTTTAATTCTTTTTCTGTCAAAGGAAGCACCTCCTTACGTTTGCTTTAAGTATGGAACAATTTCAACGGTCCGTAAAAACAGCAAAGCCACCCAAGAGGTATGGCGAACCATATCTCCAAGATGGCTTTTTGCAGTTTATAAGATTGTGGCAGAAAATGGGCACAGTTACGCTGTCTGTCAACACATTGTAACACATCATCATGAAAACGTAACCCCTTTCCATGTGTTTTTGCGTATAATGTTAGATAATGTATTGTATCGCAAATTCGCATATTTTTCAACGGCTTTTCAAAATTTTTCATAAAAATTTCAAATAATTTTGGTGCCCATCTGTAAGGGAAATTACAACCTTTCCTTGTTTCCGTGCACACTCTACTGCTTGCCAAGCACCGCCTTCTTTTTCAACATAACAGATGATAAGATCTGCACGGTCAACCATTTCCCTGTTGCGGATTTGGATTGCTGATCTGAGGTGTGCAACTCTAAATTACTCTGTGTTTAAGATAAAGAGTCATTATGCTTATATAATCATCATAATTAATAAAGAGTCATAAAGCTTCTATGAGAATCGATATAATTCATGAAGACTGTGGAACTATTGCTATTTTGAATAATTTATGGTATGCTGTTATCAGTTTGATAAATGGCAAATTGACGGAAGGATATTCTATGAAATCTTTTGTTTGTAGTTTGTGTCATAATGGCATACTCGGAGGAGGTTTGTACCTCGATAGTCAGTCGCTTACGTACAAGACAAACAGGCTTACGGTTGACAAAAAATATAGGAATTTGATTTTACCGTTGCAGGAAATAAAAGAAATCTCTTGGAAGTGGATAATATTCCCCATTGCAACAGTTAATATGAAAAACGGAGAACTATATAAATTCATCATTTTCAATAAATCACGCTTCGAAAAATGGCTTCAAGAGTATTCTCACTAAATACAAAGTGACCAATTTCAATTTGTCGGTCTGTATTAATATGACTTATACAAAAACACCCTATGACTTTTGATGGTCTTAGGGTGTTTTCTTTTTTTATTTGTCGTAAAAGTGTCGTAAATCGGTTTTTGTGGGTCTTTAAAAACCCTGTAATACCGCTATTTTACGGCATTTTCTTAATCGAGAGGCTTCATCGTCGGGAGACGTAAAATGAGAACGACTTTCCGTTTTATAAGTTCTTATAACCCTTTATATCTTACCTTCTGAAACCGGATAAAACTGAGATTATCTTATATCTTCTTATAAGTTCTCATAATTTGTTCCAAAACTGTGGTAAATTTGTGGTAAATTGATTGCCCTTAATTTTTGTTGTGACCGACAGACTCCATTCTCGACATTAAGACTCTCTTCCAGTAGCTCTCTCGGTCATCTATATCCTTTTCCACATTGGATTCAACAATTTCCAGCAGTGTAAACTTGTAGTGTTTACGTGCATGCTCTAATCCACCTTTGGAATCAATCAGTTTTTTAAGGTCAACATCCCCGCCGTGTCCGTCAGCAAGATAATCCTTCCATCGTTGCCAAAAACCTTTTTCTCCCGAAGCCTTGCCTACATATTTTTTACCACTTTGTGTATCTGTTATTAAGTAGATACCCTTCAGCGATAATGCATTCTTCCAGGAAGGGTGGTCTATTGCATTTTCGAGTGTCATAAACGGGACATCAAAATTCTTATACCCCGGGAATGTATGAATAGAGTACGGTTCTTCCAAAATCTCCTTCACCACAAGTTGTGAAAAGTAATTCTCCATGCGATTTCTAACTGTTCTGTCCTTATGTGCATACGAGATTTTTAGTCTGCCAATAAATTTTTGATAATCATCACATAGCGAAATCCTGTATGGATAATCTCCGCCATTTTCAAAATCTCTTTCGAGGACTTCCCATATACCACCAAAAAGCCAAGTGTTACGTTCAGGATAAAAACTGATTAGGGAAAAAATATACTTTCTATTAAAGAAATCAGTTCCTTTCGACCAACAATTCCATGCTTTCCACTCATTAAAATCTCTCATATAAACATCCAATGGTTCTGTTGGGTCTGGTTTGGCAAAATGCATCTTATATTCATTGAGTGGATGCAAATTAGTAAATATTTCTGATAAGTAAATGATATTATTCATTTTATCCCTCCTCTGAAATGATTGTATCATACTGACTAGCAAAAGTAAACGGACTATGGAAATTCCATAGTCCGTTTTGTTGTAAAACTGTGGTAAGAAGATTTTGGAAAGTTCTCATATCTTCTTATAAGTTCTTATAACTTGTTATTTAGTCCAGAGGCTTCATCGTGGGGAACAAAATGACTTCGCGGATGCTGTCAGAGCCGGTCAGCAGCATGACGCAGCGATCGATGCCAATGCCCATACCGCCCGTGGGAGGCATGCCGTACTCCATAGCATTGAGGAAATCCTCGTCCAGCATTTCGGTCTCGTCGTCGCCACGCTCACGCTGCTCCACCTGCTTCATGAAACGGTCTCTCTGGTCGATGGGATCGTTCAGCTCGGAGTAAGCATTGCCCATTTCGCTGTGGCAGATGAAAGCCTCGAACCGCTCGGTCAGGCGGGGATCTTCGGGGCTACGCTTGGTCAGGGGGCTGACCTCCACGGGGTACATGGTAATGAAGGTAGGCTGGATCAGGTGCTCTTCCACTCTCTGGTCGAAGCAGGCATACAGGGCATTACCCCAGGTCTTCTCTGCCGCATCCGCCAGCTCCACGCCCTTGGCCTTGGCAGCTGCCACAGCCTCGGCATCATCGGTAATGACACCAAAGTCGATGCCCACATACTCCTTAACAGCCTCCACCATGGTCATCCGACGCCAGCCGGGAGCCAGATTGACCTTCTCGCCCATCCACTCGACCTCGTATGTGCCAAGAATCTCCTTGGCGGCACCGGAAATGATACCCTCACAGATATCCATCATGTCATGGAAATCGGCATAGGCCTGATACAGCTCCACAGAGGTGAATTCCGGATTATGCTTGGGGTCCATACCCTCGTTACGGAAGATACGGCCGATCTCGTACACACGGTCCATACCGCCGATAATCAGCCGCTTCAGGGGCAGCTCGGTGGCAATTCGCATGTACATATCGATATCCAGCGTATTGTGGTGTGTAATGAAGGGACGGGCAGATGCACCGCCGGCGATGGTATTCAGCACCGGAGTCTCTACCTCGATATAGCCCATGTTATCCAGATAGGAACGCATAAACTTGATAAACTTGCTGCGGATGATGAAGTTCTGCTTCACCTCGGGATTGACCATCAAATCCACATACCGCTGACGGAAACGGATTTCCTTATCGGTCAGGCCGTGGTACTTTTCAGGCAGGGGCAGCAGGGACTTGGACAGCAGGGTGACATTCTTGGCACGGACGGAAATTTCCTCCGTCTTGGTCTTAAAAACTTCGCCTTCCACGCCCACGATATCGCCGATATCGTTCTTCTTGAAGCGGGTGTACTCCTCCTCGCCCAGCTCGTCAATCTTCACGAACAGCTGGATACGGCCGGTGGAATCCTGCAGGTCGCAGAACATAACCTTGCCCTGTCCTCTCTTGGACATCAGGCGGCCGGCAACCTTCACAGTCTTGCCTTCATAGGCTTCGTAATCGGCCTTAATTGAGGCAGAATCGGCATTAAAGTCAAACTTGGTCTGGACAAAGGGGTCCCGCCCCTCGGCACGCAGTGCCTCCAGCTTTTCACGGCGGATCTGTGCCTGCTCAGAAATAGGCAGCTCCGCCTGAGGTACAAAATTTGCCATGTGCTTAGCCCTCGCGAGAAACGCTGATGACCTTCATCTGGTAAGAGCCGGCAGGAGCGTTGACCATAAAGGTATCGCCTGCGGACTTGCCCACAATGGCACGGCCAAAGGGAGAGTCATCGGACAGCTTGTTCTTCATGGGGTTAGCTTCCTGAGAACCGGTGATGCGGTAGGTGGTTCTGACACCGGTTTCCAGATTCTCCACCTCAACGGTGCAGCCCAGACCGACCCGGCCGGTAGCCTCGTTCTCATCCTCGATGATCACAGCGTGACTCAGGATATCCTCGATCTCGGCAATGCGGCCATAGAGCTTTGCCTGCTCGTTCTTGGCGGCATCGTACTCAGAGTTTTCGGAAAGGTCACCGTAGGAACGGGCTTCTGCGATCATTGCAGCGATCTCACGCTCCCGGGTGGTCTTCAGGTAGTTCAGTTCCTTTTCCAGATCCTGCAGACGCAGACTGGTAATCTTATATTCCTTAGCCATAGTCAAAAAATCCTTTCTTAACTAAAAATATCGATAGCTCCGGATATTATAGTGTATTTTCCCCGTACAGTCAAGGGTTTTTACGATTTTCTGCTGCAAAACAAGCGTCATTTGTTACTCTCGCAAAAAATAGGTATTTTTCTTGACATCACTTTCTGCGCAGAATAAAATAATTTAACAGATATTCACTGATGCGTTTTTCCCCGATTTGCAAATATAGGAGGAAGTATATGAAAAAAGTTTCTTTGATCGCCGTATTCTTTCTTTTGGCTGCAAGCCTTCTTCTGCTGCTGCCTTCCCAAGCTTCTGCCGCCATTGTGGAAAGCGGCTACTGCGGCAACGGCGATGCTCTGATGTGGCAGCTTGATGATGACGGCACCTTCACCGTCTCCGGCAGAAGTCCGTTCGGCAGTTCCATGGGCAGTTACCGGGAAGGCGAGATCCCCTGGTACAAGCTTCGGGATAAAATCAAAACTCTGGTCATCCAGAGTGGCGTACTGACCATCTCCAACTATGCCTTTTCCGGCTGCACGAATCTGACCTCCGTAACCCTACCGAAAGGTCTTTCTTCCATCGGCGATTACGCATTTCAAAGCTGCCATAAGCTGACAGAGATTACCCTCCCCGCCGGCGTATCCAAAATCGGTGTAGATGCTTTCCGTGGCTGCCGTTCTCTGCAAAACTTCTACGTTGATGCCGCAAACCCCTATTTCTGCAGCGACGACGCCGGTATTCTTTTCAATATTAACAAAACCGAACTGGTTGTCGCTCCCCGAGCCATTTCCGGCACTTACAGCGTCCCCAATACTGTCACACGGATTCGTGACTACGCTTTCAGCTATTGTCTGCAGCTGACCGGCATTGATATTCCGAGCGGCGTCACCGGCATTGGTAAATACGCCTTCGAATGCTGCCCGGGGTTGACGAAAGTCACACTGCCTGACAGCGTTACCACGCTGGGTGAGTACGTCTTCACAGACTGCACCGCCCTGACCTCCGTCAATATCCCTGCAGGTGTCACCGAGCTTAGCAATTTCGTATTCTTAAACTGTACCGCTTTGACCGACGTTACCCTTCCCAACGGTCTGACTGCCATCGGCAGTTCATTCCACAACTGCAGCAGCCTTGTCAAAATTGAAATTCCTTCCACCGTCAACAAAATCGGCGTTGCCTTTCCGCACTGCACCGCTCTGAAGGATGTCAACATCCCCGTCGGTGTCACCACAATTGAGATCGACACCTTTATAGGCTGTTCCAGCCTGGAGAGTATTGTTCTTCCCGAGGGCGTAACAAAGATCGGCCAGCGGGCCTTCCAGAATTGCACCGCACTGACCTCTATCACCTTGCCCGAAACCCTGACCACTATTGGAAATCAGGCATTCCTCAACTGCACTTCCCTGCCCCGCATTGACCTGCCGGATGCCATCACTGACTTAGGCAAAGAGACTTTCAAAAACTGCAGCTCCCTTACCGATGCAGACCTGCCGGGCAGCATCACCGAGCTAAGCTCCGGTGTATTTGTGGGCTGTACCAGTCTGGTGCAGCTGGTTGTCCCCGAGGGTGTTGCGACAATCAGCGGATTGGCAGACTGCACCGCACTGACCACCGTTACATTCCCCACCAGCCTGACACTCATTGAAGCATCCACCTTTAACGGCTGCACCGGCCTTTGGCATATCTTGTATGCAGGTTCGGAAGAAACATGGTCTGCAATTACGGTAGGCATCGACAACACTGCCATGGAGCAAGCTTTGATTCACTACGATTGCGATGGCAGCGAAGTCACCGACCCAGTCGCCAAGGTATGCAGCATTTGCCATCCGGAGCAAATTCCCGTCACCACCCCTGCATCGAAAAACGAGTTCCCAATCGGAATCGTCATCGCCATTATTGTGATTGCCATCGGTGCTGTTGCTGCCGTGGTGGTTCTGAAGAAAAAGAAACACTGATTTATACAAAGAAGCAGGAACAGCCGTTCCTGCTTCTTTGTTTAGTTTGCATTCAGTGCCTCGATGGCTTTCAAAATCTGAGGGTCGTCCATGGGCTGGATCGTACCGGCATAGATACCGGCAGCAGTCTTTTCATCCACGGGAACCACAAATTCAGGTGTGATGCCGATGCCCTCCAGGGATTTGCCCTGGGGCGTATAGTACTTACCGATGGACAATGCCACAGCAGAGCCGTCCGGCAGGCTGTATGTCACCTGGAAGTAGCCCTTGCCGCTGGTCTGCTCACCGACCACCACAGCTGCATCGTATTCATCCAGGGCTGCTGCGAAAAACTCTGCCGCGGAATAGGAGCTGCCATTGACCAGCACCGCCATGGGCATATCCAAATAAGACGCTCCGGACCTTTCCACCGACTCCTTGCCGGTATAGTCCACAGTCTTAAACAGATCGCCCTCCGGCAGCAAATAGTCCAGCAGGGTAACCATTTCATTGGCATAGCCGCCGCCGTTAAAACGAACGTCAAAAATCAGCTTTTCGGCTCCCTGCTCCCGCAGTTGCTTAATGGCCGCCACAGTTTCCTTGGCACAGTTTGCGTTGAAATTTTTGATTTGTATCAGGCCGATACCGCCATCAAGCAACGTGGCGATCGCCACAGGTGTTTTGATCTGCCGGCGGGTCACGATGATTTTCATTTCTTCCCCGTCACGCAGCACCGTCAGCTCCACCTGGGTATTGATTTCACCCTTAATCAGGTCGCTCACCGCTTCCAGGGTCATGTCCGCAATGCCCTGTCCGGCTACGCCGATGATCACATCTCCGGCCAGCACACCGGCTTCCTCCGCACTGCCCCCGGCAGTGACTTGGGTTACCTGCAGTCCGGAGCCGTCCTCCATCTGTGTGATCGTAACGCCAATGCCCACATATGCATTGTTCTTCTGCTCCTCGTAGGCCTCCATTTCCGACTTAGGAATATAGAAGCTCCACCGGTCGCCCAATGCTCCGATCATAGCATTGGCCGCCATATCCTCCAGCTTTGTCATATCCACTTCGCCGATGTACCGGTCATCGATCAGCTGCTGCAGTGCCGACAGCTTACCTTGACCTTGGGCATACGGGCTGATCGTGTTGGGCAGCATCATTGCCATGGTCACCACAGAGGCAGCCACCGCCACCAGGACATAGCTTAAAAATGTCGCGATGCCGGGTCTGTTCTGAATAAAGGCAACTGCCTTTTTGCCAAAATTAATCAATTTCTCTTTCACAGTTCACACTCCATACAAGGATTCCCACAGCCCCCTGCGGAGCTGTGGGAACTGTTTAATTGCCTATGTAGTCCATAGGGTTCAGATATTCCTTCTCGCCGTTGGCCTTGAATCTAAAGATTTCATAGTGCAGGTGATTACCGGTAGATGTACCGGTGGTGCCGATACAGCCGATGACCTGACCGGCGGTGACGATATCGCCAACCTTCACATCCGGCTTCTTACACATATGCATATAGGAAGTATAATAGCCATCCAGATGATCAATGGTCACGTAGTAACCGGCAGAAGAACTGTACTTGGAAATGGTAACAACACCGGCACGGGAGGCATAGATCTTATTGGGACAGGGTGTTGCCAGGTCCACACCGGTATGATATCTCTGGTCACCGTAAACCGGATGGGTTCTCCAGCCGAAAGCACTGGATACACGGCGGTAGGAGCAGGGTACTACCCAAGCGGTGCCGTTGGCATCATAGGAAACCTTACCACCGCCGGTGGGCATGGTGGACATATACTGCAGGTATTCCAACCGCTTAGCCTCATCCAGATCCGCCTTTGCATCCTCGATGCGGTTTTCCAGATCCGCCATGGCATCCTCTTGCTCCTGCATGAGCTTTTCGTATTCATCGCCCTTGGCGATCAGCTCCTTCAAGAGAGCATCTGCCTCAGCGTGCTTTGCATCCATTTCTGCCTGTTTGGCAGCCAAAGCAGCCTTACTGCCTTCCAGCTCCTGCTTTTCTTCCATCAGAACCTTCTGGGCTGCCTCCAGCTCCTGATTGGCCTTGGCCATTTCCTCCAGTCGGCGGCGATCCGCAGCAGCGATCTCCTCAATGATATTCAAACGGTCCAGGAAATCGGAAAAGCTATTGGCATTGAACAGAACGGACCAGTAGGACAGTCCGCCCTCCTCTTCCATGGCACGGATGCGTTCTTTATGCTTTTTGCTCAGTTCCTGCAACCGCTGCTGAGCAGCATCCACTTCCAGCTGCTTGTCCGCAATCAGCAGTGCATAGGCAGCAATTTGCTCGTTGATCACATTGATCTGAGCATACAGCACACCCACCTGCTGTTCGATGACACTTTTCTGATTGACCATTGCCTTAATGTCCGTAAGATTGCTGGACTGCTGCTTTTTCAGGTCAGCCAGTTCCTTTTCCAGAGCATCCTGCTCCTTCTCCAGCTGATTAATCTGATTCTGAATCTGGCTGGAGGACGCAGCATCAACCTGCGTCGGTTGCACATTCCACACCGTGCAGGGCAGCATAGTCAAGGTCATGCACAGCACCAGCAGTGTTATCCAAATTTTCTTATTCTTCACAAAGATTCTCCTTAAAATGCGAGGTTTATACATTCATAAATTTCCGAATGGAAGACCAGCTGCCCACGACGCCGACAAACAATCCAGCTCCCGCAAAGACCGTCACCATGGGGATCAGCAGTTGCTCAAAGGGCACGAAATTGAACATATTCAAGGTGTCCACCTTATCCAGCTCCCGGAGCATCCAGTCATACAGCAGCCATTCCAAACCAAAGGCTGCAGCCGCACCCAGCATACCCAGAATAAAGCCTTCCACCACATAGGGCAACCGGATAAAGCCGTTGGTAGCGCCCACCATTTTCATGATGGCGATCTCATCCCGGCGGTCATACATCGCCAGCTTTACCGTATTGGAGATGATCAGCAGGCTCACGCCCAGCAGCACCGCGACGACCGCCAGGGAGGCAATGCGCAGCACATTTTGCAGTGTGGAAAAGCCTTCTGCCAGCTGAAAATCCGCACTGATCTTGGCAACACCGGGGATTTGGCTGATTTCTTCCACGGTCTGCTCGATCTTGCTGTTATCCTCCAGTACCACAACATAACGGTGCCGCAGGTCCTCGGCCATAACGCCGTCAAAAGCGTCATCGCCCTCGTGCTCCTCCAGAAAATCCTTCCAAGCCTCTTCCCTGGATTTGAAGGTCGATTTCAAAACATTGTCCACCAGATTGATATCAGTGCCCACGCTCAGGGCCTCCGCATAGGGCAGATTTTCATCAATAATGACCGTGATCTCGTTGGTCTTGTTCAAGTCCTCCACCATCAGGCTGACATTATAGGTCAGGCACGCAAAGCTACCCACAATCAGCAGGCAGGCCACCGTAACACACACAGCAGCAAAGGACATGAAGCCGTGGAGAAAAATGCCCCGGATGCCCTCTTTGATCAAATATCCGATCTTACTGATTCTCATACTGATAATACCCATCCATTCCGTCGTGGACGACCAATCCGTCGTCTATGGTAATCACACGTCTGGGGAAGCGTTCCACCAGATCCATTTCATGGGTAACCACCAGCATGGTCGTACCCAGATTGTTGATCTCAGCCAGCAGACTCATGATCTCCAGGGACCGGGCCGGATCCAGATTGCCGGTAGGCTCATCGGCGATGATGGTAGAAGGATTGTTGACCAAGGCTCTGGCAATGGCCAAACGCTGCTGCTCACCGCCGGACAGCTCGCCGGGATGGCGACGGCTCTTGGTGTCCAGTCCCACCAGATTCAGCACATAAGGCACCCGTTCACGGATCTCCCGTTCCCTGGCACCGATGGCACGCATAACGAAGGCAACATTTTCATATACGGTTTTATTCTCGATCAGCCGGAAGTCCTGGAACACAACGCCAACCGTACGCCGCAGATAAGGGATCTCACGCTTACGGATCCGCTCCAGGGAATAGCCATTGACATGGACCGTGCCGGAGGTGGGCTTCAGCTCACCGGTGATCAACTTAATAATCGTGGACTTACCGCTGCCGGAAGGGCCCACCAGGAAGACAAATTCGCCATCCTCGATCTGCATAGAAACGCCCTTCAGGGCACGGGTGCCCACGGAATAGGATTTTGTTACTTTAGAAAATTCAATCATAATTATCCTGCTCCAATTCAGTGTAACCAAATTGTAACATATTGGCGATGTTATGTCAATGTGGTTCGTTGTAAAAAATCGTCTTTTCCGGAGAATTGGAAGAAGTTGTCAGAACACAAAACAAGGACACGGTCGAGCCGTGTCCTTGTCGGTTTTATTTAGTGCAGATCCCGGGAGGAGAGATACTTGCGGACCATCAAAGCCACCTTAAACACGATGGCGTGATCGAATTCCCGCAGATCCAAACCGGTGAGCTTCTTGATCTTCTCCAAGCGGTACACCAGAGTGTTACGGTGGACGAAGAGCTTCCGGGAGGTTTCGGAAACATTCAAATTGTTCTCAAAGAACTTGTTGATGGTGAACAGGGTCTCCTGATCCAGAGAATCGATGGAATTCTTCTTGAATACCTCGGACAGGAAAATGTCACACAAGGTTGTGGGCAGCTGATAGATCAGGCGGCCGATACCCAGGTTTTCATAGTTGATGATGCTCTTTTCAGTATCAAAGACCTTGCCCACATCAATAGCAGTCTGAGCATCCTTATAGGAATCTGCCAGAGAACGCAGATGCTCAGCCACAGTACCAAAACCGATGACAGTCTTGATGAACAGCTCGTTCTTCAAGGTGTCTTCCATGGACTGTGCCAGCTTTTCCAGCTCCTCGGCGGTAGTGCCGGGGGCGATCTGCTTGACGACGGCAACATCGGTCTCGTTGATGCTCAGCACAAAGTCCTGAGTCTTGTCGGGGAACATACCGGACAGCACATCCACGGTGGCCACATCTGCATGACCCACCTGGCGAACCAGAAACACAGCCCGGGGGGCATCGGTAGCAAAGTGCAGCTCCTTGGCACGGATGTAAATATCACCGGGCAGAATGTTGTCCATGATGATATTCTTCACAAAGGTGCCCCGGTCATGCTTTTCTTCATAAAAGGTTTTGGCATCGTTCAGGGCAATATGTGCCATCAGGCAGGCACTCTTAGCCTCCTTGTCAACGCCGGTGCAGAACACTGCATATTCGAAGCAATTGGCATTGCCGGTGATGGCCTTAAAGGTCTTCTGCCCAAAGGGGACTACGCTTTCATTGGAATTGGCGACCTTCAGAGCGGCATCGGTCCAGCGTTCGCCCAGCAAGGCAGGGTCGGTGCAGGAAACCACACAGCCATCGGTATCGATGACACCGAATACACGGTCGCTTACTTCTCTGAGTTGAACGATGACATTCTGAAAAACACTGTTAGACATTTTCCAGACCTCCTCTAATAATTATGCATAAATACGCTTTCCACAAAATTGCACTGTCATTATACATAGCTTTTGCACATTTTGCAAGTACCATTTGACATTTTATTGCAAAATTAGCCTTCTTTTTTGGAAGTATTGTCATATCGCCTTGCCAATTTTCGCCACAGTAGTTTCCCTGTCCCAGCAGAATCACTACAAATTACAGCAGTTGAATCTCCGTTTCCGTCAGCTCCCGCACCTGGCCTCTGGGCAGGTCGCCCAAAGTCAATGGCCCCTCTTCCCTGCGTTCCAGATAGGTCACCGGCATTCCCCGGGAGGCCATCATCCGCCGGACCTGGTGGTACTTGCCTTCGCACACGGTGATCAAGCTTTCTCCGGGCCCCAGGGGCTCCAGCTTGGCAGGCAGACACTGGGTTTCGTCCCGCAATGTCAAGCCGGCGGCAAAGGCCGCCACATCCTCCGGCCCCGCCTGCCCCTCATGCTGCGCGTAGTAGACCTTGGGAATCTCCTTTTTCGGACTGATAAGCCGATGCAGCAGATCTCCGTCGTTGGTAAACAGAAGCAGACCTTCGGTGGCCTTGTCCAGCCGACCAATGGGTTTCAGATCCAAATTCTGCAGTTGAGGCGGCAGCAGCTCCATCACCGTTTTTTCAACCTTATCTTCTGTAGCCGTCACATAGCCAGCCGGCTTATTCAGCATGACCACCATCCGCCGGTAGCCACCCAGCACTTCCCCATCCAGGCATACGGTTTGGGTCTTGGGGTCGATCTTTCGGGCTGCATCCTTTTCCGGGCGGCCATCCACTGTCACTCTGCCGGATTTGAGAATCACTTTCACCTGACTGCGGCTGCCAACGCCGCTGTCGCACAAGAATTTATCCAACCGTTCCATAGTTCCTCCGTTCTATCCCTGTCCACCACCGCATAGTTTGTAATGCGAATTTGTAACAGGAGGGATAGGTATGTTAGTTCTGACCGCAAAGGTCAATAAGAAGAAAATCGCCTTGATCGCAGCCGCTGTGGTTGCCTTGGTCGTGGGTTTGATCGTACTGTTTGGGGGCAACGATGCCACCCCCACTTCCGCACCCAGTGTATCCAACAATGATGCCCGGGTGGCATTCTTAAAAAGCTTTGGCTGGGAGGTAAGCACATCCCCTACAGAATCCAGTCAGGTGCGGATCCCCAGCGAAAGCAGCGATGTGTTTGACCGATACAACGCCCTGCAGAAAAGTCAGGGCTATGACCTGACCCAATACGCAGGTAAAACCGTAATGCGATATGTGTACCAAATCCACAATTATCCCGGTGCCACCGAGCCGGTGTATGCCACCCTTCTGGTCTACAAAAACCAGATTATCGGCGGTGATGTAACAGACACGGCAGCCAAGGGTGTGATCCGGGGCTTTAAGATGCCGGCTGACACGGAAACCAACCCCACCGTCACCGAGTAAGATCAGTTTACCACAAATACCCAGCCTTGACAAGCACCGCTCTGCGTGATATGCTTTAACCAACTTCATAGTTCTTCAGGGCAGGGTGCAATTCCCGACCGGCGGTGGGCAGAAATGTCCAAACAGTCCGCGAGCGAAAACGCTGAACCGGTGTGATTCCGGTACCGACAGTAAAGTCTGGATGGAAGAAGACGTCTTTATTACATTAACCAAGCCCTGAGTGTATGCTCAGGGCTTTTTGCGAGGTTCGGATATGAAAATGAATGTCAAAAAAATGGTTCTCATCGCCATGCTGTCCGCTGTGGCCTATCTCTTGGTATGCTTTATCCGGATACCGGTGGTTCTGTTTCTAAGCTACGAGCCCAAAGATGTGATCATCACTGTCTGTGGTTTTCTCTTGGGGCCCATGGCGGCCTTTGCCAGCTCGGCAGTGGTATCGCTGGTGGAAATGGTCACCATAAGTACCACCGGCCCTATCGGCTGTGTGATGAATCTGCTGTCCACCTGCAGCTTTGCCTGCACCGCGGCACTGATCTACAAGAAACACCACAATTTGATTGGTGCGATTCTGGGACTGACCGCAGGTTCTTTGGTGATGACAGCCGCCATGCTTCTGTGGAATTGGCTGATTACCCCCTGGTATATGGGACAACCCCGGGAGGCTGTGGAGGCACTGCTGATTCCTGCGTTCTTACCCTTTAATCTGCTGAAGGCAGGCTTTAACACCGCCCTGACTTTAATGCTTTACAAGCCCCTGGTGTCCGCCCTGCGGCATACCGGTTTGGTGTCCGGTTCTTCCGCTCCCAAGCAGCAATCCCGAATCGGCATCTACCTGGTGGGTGCTGTACTGCTCATCACCTGCAGCCTCCTGCTGCTGGTCCTGCAGGGGAAGATATAGTTGCGGCGGCCATTGGCTGTCCGCGGACGAGCGATGCTCGCCCCTATATTTCCTTGCACGCTGTCATCCTGAGCGAAACGAAGTGGAGCCGAAGGATCCGCATTCCTTGACATGGATAACGGATTCTTCGACTCGCTCCGCTCGCTCAGAATGACAGGCTTTGCCGTAGGGGCCGATGACCACATCGGCCCTTTTTCATTTGTGCCATGCCCGTGGGGCGATGCCGTCATTTCCCCCACATAGCTTAACGATAGCGGTCGTAGAGCAGGGCCTTGGTCCCGCCCTATATTCAACCTCCCACGAAGGGAGGACTTCTTTTTTTGCCAAAAAGCCTTGATTATTCCAGATTTTGTGTTAGAATTATCATGAAATGTTATGTGCAAAAAGCAAAGGAGTATAAAATGATCACTGTCAGTAATCTTGGTATGCAATTTGGCGGCCAGTGGCTGTTCCAGCACGTTGATCTGCAGTTCCTCCCCGGCAACTGCTACGGTATCATCGGTGCCAACGGTGCAGGCAAGTCCACCTTCCTGCGAATCTTAACCGGTGAACTGGATTCCACCACCGGCAATATTGCCATCGACCCCGAAAAGCGTGTTTCCGTTCTGAAGCAGAATCAGAATGCTTACGATGAATACACCGTTATGGACACCGTCGTCATGGGCAACCAGCATCTTTACGATGTGATGAAGGAAAAGGACGCCATCTACGAAAAGCCCGATTTTTCCGACGAGGACGGCATCCGTGCCGCTGACCTGGAGGCTGAATTTGCGGAGCTGGGCGGCTGGGAAGCCGAATCCGACGCATCCCGCCTGCTGCAGGGTCTTGGCATCAGCACCGATATGCACTATGATATCATGTCCACCGTCGACCCCCGTCTGAAGGTGAAGGTATTGCTTGCCCAGGCACTGTTCGGTAACCCCGACATCGTCATGCTGGACGAGCCCACCAACAACCTGGACATCGAGGCAATCAACTGGCTGGAGGACTTCCTGCTGGACTTCCCCGGCATGGTCATCGCCGTTTCCCACGACCGCCACTTCCTGAACACTGTCTGCACCCACACCGTGGATATTGACTACGGCAAGATCAAGATGTATGTGGGTAACTACGATTTCTGGTACGAGTCCTCCCAGATGGTGCAGGCCATGATCCGCAACAAGAACAAGCGGAATCAGGAGAAGATCGAGGAGCTGCAGCTGTTCATTCAGCGGTTCTCCGCCAATAAGTCCAAGGCTAAGCAGGCAACCGCCCGGCGTAAGCTGCTGGATAAGCTGACCGTCGAGGAAATGCCCTGCTCCACCCGTCGCTATCCCTTCGTTGGCTTCATGCCCGAGCGTGAGCTGGGCAAGGATGTTCTGACGGTGAACGATGTATCCGTTACCGTTGATGGTGAGAAGCTGCTGGACAAGGTTTATTTCTCCGTGGGCAGAACCGATAAGATTGCCTTCGTGGGCGAAAACGAGAAAGCTCAGACCGCACTGATGCAGATCCTCATGGGCGAACTGGAACCTGATGAGGGTAGCGTCAAGTGGGGTGTGTCCACCATCCGCAGCTACCTGCCCAAGGACAACAGCGAATATTTTGAGGGCAACACCATGGAGCTGGTGGACTGGCTGCGGCAGTACTCCACCAAGAAGGACGATGTTTACTTGCGGGGTTTCCTGGGTCGGATGCTGTTCAGCAACGAAGACGTTTTCAAGCAGGTTCATGTTCTCTCCGGCGGTGAGAAGGTTCGCTGCATGCTGAGCAAAATGATGCTGTCCGGTGCTAATGTGGTGCTGCTGGACCAGCCCACCAACCATCTGGACATGGAATCCATTCAGGCCGTGAACAAGGGTCTGGAAGCTTTCAACGGCGTGGTGCTGCTGGCTTCCCACGACCACGAGCTGCTGACCTCTACCTGTAACCGTGTCATTGCATTCCAGCCCGACGGTACCATCGTAGACCGCTACGGAACCTATGACGATTATCTGGAATGGCTGGCACAGCAGAAAGGAAATGTATAATGGAGAAAATCCTAGACATTATCACTGCCAAGATGCAGCAGGCCTTTGCCGATGCAGGCTATGATGCCGCCTTCGGCCGTGTGACGGTTTCCAACCGCCCCGACCTGTGCGAGTATCAGTGCAACGGTGCTCTGTCTGCCGCGAAGCAGTACAAGTGTGCCCCCATTCAGATCGCAAACGCCGTCGTTGCCCAACTGGACGCGGCTGATTACGATCTGGTGGAAGCTGTAATGCCCGGCTTTATTAACCTGAAGCTGAGTGGTGCATTTTTGCAGAATTATCTGGAGGCCATGCGTACAGCTCCGGACTTCGGTACCGAAAAAATCGGTGCCGGCAGGACCTGTGTTGTGGACTATGGCGGTGCCAACGTGGCAAAGCCCCTGCACATCGGCCACCTCCGGCCTGCCATCATTGGCGAGGCACTGAAGCGGCTGTACAATTTCCTGGGGTACAACACCATCGGTGACATTCATCTGGGTGACTGGGGTCTGCAGATGGGGCTGATCATTGTAGAGCTGCAGGAGCGTCATCCGGAGCTGCCCTATTTTGACCCGGATTTCTCCGGCGAATATCCCAAGGAACCTCCCTTCACCCTCTCTGAGCTGGAGGAAATCTATCCCACTGCATCCTCCAAAAAGACTGATCCCGTCTTTGCTGAGAAGGCTCACATTGCCACCTACGAGCTGCAGCAGGGCCGCCCCGGCTATCGGGCCATCTGGAATCATATTATGGGCATTTCCCTGCCCGATCTGCATCGGGTCTACGACAGTCTGGATGTCCACTACGAAAAGTGGCTGGGCGAAAGCGATGCCGATCCTTATATCCCTGCCATGGTTGCAGATTTGAAAAACCGGGGTCTGGCAGTGGAAAGCAACGGTGCGTTGGTCATTCCCGTAGCCGAAGAAACCGACAAGAAGGATATCCCTCCCTGCATTTTGGTCAAGTCCGACGGCTCCGCCATCTACGCCACCACTGATCTTGCTACCATGGTTCAGCGTATGCAGGACTGGGCACCCGACAAGATGCTCTACATCACCGACAAGCGGCAGAATCTGCACTTTGAGCAGGTGTTCCGTGCCGCCAAGAAGAGCGGTATCGTCAACGCCGAAACCGAACTGGAGCATGTGGGCCACGGCACTATGAACGGTGCGGACGGCAAGCCCTTCAAGACCCGCGATGGCGGCGTTCTGCGGCTGGAGCATCTGATCAAGGACATGACAGACTTCGTCCGTACAAAGGTTGTGGAGAACAAGATCGTCAGTGATGACGAGGTGGAATCCACCACCGCAAAGATCGCTCTGGCGGCCCTGAAATATGGTGACCTGAGCAACCAGCCCACCAAGGACTACAACTTTGATTTGGAGCGGTTTGCCGCCTTCGAGGGCAACACCGGCCCCTATATTCTCTACACCATCGTCCGGATCAAGTCCATTCTGGCAAAGTACGGTGCCTGGGAAAACCTGCCCATGGCAGCTCCTGCCAACCCCTACGCCAAGGATCTGATGCTGGCCATCACCAAGTTCTCCCCCACTCTGGAAAATGCTCTGCGGACTTCTTCTCCCAACCTGATCTGTGCGTATATTTACGAGCTGGCAGGCTGTGTGAACAAGTTCTACCACGAGACCCGGATTCTGGGTGAGGAAAACGAAAGCCTGAAGGCTGGCTATGTCAGCTTGATCGGCCTTGCCAAGAACATCCTCGAAACCTGCATCCATATCCTGGGCTTCTCCGCTCCTGAAAAAATGTAAATTGTGACCGCCCGGCTGATTCAGCCGGGCGGTCGTTTTCTATTTAGAATCAAAATCAGTCAAAGGTAGCTGCATACCAGTCGGCATAACCTGCCCGAGCCAGCTCCAGGTACCGCTCAACGCCCCGGTCTTCCAGTTCCTTGTAGAACTTATCCAGCTCGCTGATGGGACGAGTACCGGTGATGAACCTAACGGTTTCGGAGTTGATCCAGTTGTTGATATCGCTCTTCAGGTCGGCGAACTCAGTCAACTCATTTCTGCTTAGGTATACATCATTGGGCAGACGGATGGAGGTAGCACGCTCGGACCACTTTTCAATGGTGATCAGACGCCAGTGGCCGTCGTTATTGTCGTGACTCAAAGCAACGTTGTCGATCACGGTGAAGGTCTCGCCGGTGACAGAGTCTGTGAATTTCAGCTTATTGCCGGTGCCGGTACTAACCACCACGGGACGCAGGCCGGCGTAGTCATGGGGATACAGGTAGTATCGGCCATAGTCGGACATGGTGATACGACCGGTGCCGCTGGCAACATGGTCGTTGGTGACGTTGCCAATCTCGTCGAAGTACCAGCCATCGACCATGTCCAAAGGATCGCCCTCAGCCTTGCTGGGTCCGTAACGGTACAGCCATGCACCTTCGTCACTGTAGATAAAGTCGATCAGCATAGCAAGGATTCTTGGCTCCTCGTACCTGGAGCTTGCCCAGATGTAGTTGGGGTAGATCGACTTCAGGCGGGAAACGTGGATATCCTCAACGCTCTGCACATCACCCATGGGGATGGGGTTCGCACAGACGATATCAGCAAACTGGTCGCCAACGTACTCAAGGGTGTACCACGCCAGAGCACCGCACTGGCCGGCGTTAACCAGAGCGCCGGCGGAAGCATCGCTGTAGGAGAAGAAGTCCTTAGCGATCAGACCTTCGTCATACATGGTCTTCATCATGGTGACGAATTCCTTGTAGGACTCGGTGTAAGCGGGCAGAACGATCTCGCCGTCCTTGATCATCAGGTTGGTGCCAAAACGGCTGGGTTCTGTTCCGTAGAAGCCCATGCAGGTCCACAGATACTTCTCCAGGAAGGAGGAAGAAGAAACCAGAGGCACGTCCTGCTTGTCAGCGGTCTTATCGGTGATCTTGGTCTTGAATGCACGCAGGACATTCAGCAGCTCTTCCTTGGTGGTGGGGTTCTGAACGCCGGCCTGATCCAGCCAGCTCTGACGGAAGTACAGACGCTCGGAAACGCCGTAGCAGCCAGAGTTATACAAGGAAGGAGCGTAGTAAGGAATGCCGTAGATACCGCCGTTGGGAGCGGTGGACAGAGTCTTAGACTCAGGCTGCTCTTTAAAGCGTTGGGCCAGATTGGGCATATAACCCCCGTCGATGTAGGGCATCCAGTCCAAGATCATTTGTTTCTGCATGGCGTAACGAACGATTTCGTTGTTCTTCAGCTCAACAGACCACATCAGGTCGGGCAGGGTGTCGGTGTTCAGGTACAGGGACTTCATCTGGCTCGGTTCGTTACTCTGCAGAACATCGATGTAAACGGTGTAGCCCTGCTGTGCGAACCAGTACTCCATGTACCGGAAGAACCACAGGTCGCTTGCATCGTTGTCATAACCGGTATGACGACTGACAAAAATGCTGATGTTGTATGTCTTTTCTTTGGAAGGATAAGGATCCGCAGGAAGGACCTCTGTCTGAAGCACCGCCGGGCAGTTTGCACACCGCAGTTCCTTGAGACCAGTCTCTGTAGCAGTCGGGTACTTCGTGGTTACCCACTGGCCAGCCGTATGTGCCAGGCGGTCAATGGTGATCACGATCCTGCTGCCACACTGGCAGCTTTGAACCATCTCGCCCTCCTGCGTGCAGGTGGGCTGTTTTGTAACCGTACTTGTATAGTTGTGGTTGCAGCCCTGGGTGCCGATGGTTTCCGTGCCAAGCACTTTGCCGCAACGGATGCATTTCTGCTCTTTTAAGCCCGCTTCCGTAGCAGTGGCTTCCTTCACAACCACCCATTCACCGGCCTCATGACCCAACGGGTCAATCATAATCACCTGCCGGTCGCCACAGCTGCAGGTCTTGACTTCCTCTCCCGCTTCGGTGCAGGTGGCTTCTTTGGTGACTGCGCTGGTGTATGTATGCTCACCGCCTGTGGCAGGAATCGACTCTGTATGGATCACTTCACCGCAGTGCTCACAGCGTTGCTGTTTTAATCCATCCTCGGTAGCAGAAGCTTCCTTGACAATTTCCCATTCACCGGCCTTGTGGCTCAGCATTGCCATGGTCTGGAACTTGTCTTCACCACAGCTGCAGCTGCTGATCATTTTACCTTCCTGGGTGCAAGTTGCTTCATCTACGATTGTCCATTCTCCAAATGCATGCGTATGGGATGCAGCACAACCGGAGAGTACGGAAAGCAACATTGCTACAAGGAGAACCAATGTAACACAACGAACAATCTGTTTTTTCATGTTTTTCCTCCTTAATAACCCTTTTCAATGCACATGGTACCAAATATTGTCTACAAAAAATATATCACAATCCGCAGTTCATGTCAACGAAAAATCTCCCATTCATGGACATACATCCTCGCAACGCGTGCAACACTTACCGCCCGGCTGAATCAGCCGGGCGGTGGTTTTCTATTTGGGATCGAAAATCAGCCAAAGGTAGCTTTCATCCAGTCAGCACAGCCTTCCTTGGCCAGCTGCAGGTATCTCTCAACCCCTAGGTTTTCCAGCTCTTTCCAAAATTCCTCAATTTCGCTAACCGGGCGAACGCCAGTAATGAACTTAGCGGTCTCAGACCGAACCCAAGCACTGATCGCGTTTTTATAGTCGGTAAACTCGGGCATCTCGTCGGCATTCAGATAAACCGCGGGAATGCGGACAGAGGTAGCACGGTCAGACCACTTCTGCATTGTAATTTGTTGCCAGTAACCATCGTTGGTATCACCGGAAACGGACCCGGTATCTACGCAGTAATAGGTTTCACCGGTAACGGAATCCGTGAGTTCAACCATGGCATCGGTCGTAGCGTGTATGGCGGCACGGCACATACCCACATAGTCATTGGGAAACAGCACAGTGCTTCCGTAGGCAGCCATGGAGGCATATTTCCCCTCCTCAACCTGCTTGGTGGTAACATTGCCGCTGTCATCCAAATACCAGCCATCCACCAACCCCAGCGGATCCTCTCCCTGCTTGGGACCATAGCGGTACAGCCATGCACCCTCCTCGCTGTAAACAAAGTCGATCAGCATGGCAAGGATACGGGGCTCCTCGTACCTGGAGTTTGCCCAAATATAGTTTGGATAAACAGAGGCAGGAAGAGATGCGTGAATGTCCGTAATGCTGTCCACATCGCCCATAGGAATGAGATTTGCACAGACGATATCTGAAAAATCTTCACCGACGCACGCCAAGTTTTCCCAACACAGAGCACCGCACTGATCCAAACCGATCTGATGGCCCGCAGAGGCATTATCGTAATCAAAAAAGTTCTTGCCGATCAAT
This sequence comes from Oscillospiraceae bacterium, assembly GCA_015067945.1. Taxonomy (GTDB): domain Bacteria; phylum Bacillota; class Clostridia; order Oscillospirales; family Oscillospiraceae; genus Faecousia. The sequence continues at coordinate 3,943 of SVLM01000023.1, read as the reverse complement.
CCCTCGCCGTACATCGTCTTCATGATCGTTACAAATTCCCGATAAGATTCCGTGTAGGCAGGCAAAACCAGCTCTCCGTCCTTTATGCTGAGGCTGCTGCCAAAACGGTCGGGCTCACAGCCGTAAAAGCCCATGCAGGTCCACAAATATTTCTCCAGCAATCCGTCGCCGGAAACCAAGGGAACATCCTGCCTATCGGCTGTTTTGTCGGTAATTTGATTCTTAAACGCCCGCAGCACATTCAGCAATTCTGTCTTTGTGACAGGATTCCCGAGGCCCACCTGATCCAACCAGCTTTGACGGAAGTACAGGCGTTGGGAAAGGCCGTAGCAGCCGGAGCCATACACGGAGGGGTTGTAGTAAGGAAGGCCGTAGATGCCGCCATTGGGAGCTTGGGACAAGGTTTTGGATTCCGGTTGCTTTTCAAAGCACGCAGCTACATTCGGCATCAAATACTCGTTAATGTAGGGTGTCCACTCAAGGATCATGCCTTCCTCAACGGCATAACGCAGGACCTCCGCATTGGTTAGTTCAACGCCCCACCACAGATCCGGCAATGTATCGGTGTTTAGAGCCAGTTTCTTCGTCTGGTTAATTTCGTTACTTTGATGAACCTGTATATCAACATCGTACCCCTGCTGTGCAAACCAGTACTCCATATACCGGAAAAACCAGAGCTCCTCGCCGTCGCCCAAATATCCATAATCGCCTTGGCGTTGGGTCAGGACGGTAATGACATATTCTTTGTCCTTAGGCGGATTTGCGTCATCACTGGGATCCAGCAAGGGAAGCATTTCTATTTGGAGCACCGCACCGCAATGCAAACAATGCAGCTCCCTGCTGCCATTCAATTGAAAGGTGGATTCTTTTACAGTCACCCACTGGCCTTCCACATGGTTCTGCTGTGCCACATTCATCGTTTCTACTTCTCCGCAGCTGCAGCTGCGGTATTTCACGCCCTCCCTGGTACAGGTCGCTTCATACAAAGTTTCCCATGGGCCAAATTTGTGAGGATGAAATTGGGCACAACCGGTAAAAAAGGAAAGAATCATTACCAGTAAGAGCACCCACGCAGCACCTCTTGTAAAACGTCTTTTCATACAAATCCCCCTCCCTTTGGATCAAAATTGCTGGATAGCAATTCAAAAAATCATTGGCCTATATTTAAAGTATATCATCACATTGGTAAATGTCAACAAACACAGATCGGCAAACAGTAAACTTTTTTGTGAATTTTACGCAACTTTCTTGTTGCTGATCCGTTTATTGACAAACGGCTCGCCAGCATATGAAAAAGCGGAAAATGTATCACACATTTTCCGCTTTTTCTCAAATTCCGTTCTGTGTGTGATACAGACTTGCGTAGATGCCGCCCTGATCCACCAGTTCCTCGTGGGTGCCGCATTCGGTAATACGTCCGTCAGCGATGGATATGATCCGGCTTGCATTGCGAATGGTAGAAAGCCGGTGGGCAATGATCAGAGTGGTTCTTCCCTTGGCCAGATTGTCAAATGCCCGCTGGATCTTGGCTTCCGTCACGGAGTCCAAAGCAGAGGTAGCTTCATCCAAAATCAGGATGGGAGGGTTCTTCAGGAACACCCGTGCGATGGCCACACGCTGCTTCTGTCCGCCGGACAAAAGCGTTCCCCGCTCGCCTACATAAGTCTGGAAGCCATCGGGCATTGCAAGGATATCCTCGTAAATTTCCGCCTTTTTTGCTGCCTCGACGACCTCTTCTTCCGTGGCATCCGGCTTGCCGTAGCGGATATTCTCAAAAATCGTATCCGCAAACAGAAACACATCCTGCTGCACGATACCAATATTTTTGTGAATGGACTGCTGGGTTACGGAGCGGATGTTCTTTCCATCAATGAAGATCGCTCCCTCGCTGACATCGTAAAACCGGGGAATCAGCTGGCACAGCGTTGTTTTGCCACCACCGGAGGGGCCAACAATAGCGATAGTCTCCCCTGCCTGCACCTCCAGGCTCACATTCTGCAGAACCTCCAGATCTCCATCGTAGGCGAAGGAGATGTTCTCCACCCGGATATCACCCTGAACGTCGGTAAGGGCTTCTGCGTCGGGAGTATCCTTCACCGTAGGCTCGGTACGCATAATGGTCACAAACCGATTCAAACCCGCCAGGCTGCTGGCAAAGGTCTCGGAAAAGCTGGACAGCTTTCGCATGGGGCTTGTAAAGGACGCGATGTACAGATTAAAGGTCAGCAGGTCAATATAGTCCATTTCGCCCTTCATGATGTAATAGCCACCGATGGCCAGCACCACCACATTCAGGCTGCACAGAAAGAACTCCATGGAGCTGTGGAACACACCCATAGCCTTGTGGAAATTCCGTTTGGAGCCCTTAAACTGATCGTTAGCCGCAGTAAACCGCTTGCTTTCCACAGCCTCGTTAGCAAAGGCCTTGGCTGTACGGATACCGGAAAGGCTGCTCTCAATCTCGGCGTTTATATTGCCCACCTTCTGCTTGACCTCTTTGGATGCTTTGGACATCCGCTTCCGCATGGATGCCACCACCACGATAAACAACGGGATCATCAGCATGACCACCAGTGCCAACCGCCACTGGATGACGAACATCACAACCAATGCACCCACAATGGTCAGCACGGAAGTCAGCAGGTCCTCCGGGCCGTGGTGGGCAAATTCCGTAATTTCAAACAAATCCGTGGTCAGCCGGCTCATCAACTGGCCCGTGCGGTTTTTATCATAAAAGTCAAAGCTCAGCTTCTGCATATGGTGGAAAAGATCCGAACGGATATCCGCTTCCACCCGAATGCCGAAGGTATGGCCGTGGTAGCTGATGACATAATTCAAATACGACCGCAGCAGATAGCATACCACAATGGTTGCGGTGATGGCGAAAAAGGTCTGATACAACTGGTTAGGCAGCAGATCATACAGTGCACTGCGGGTAATCAGCGGAAAGGCCAAATCAATAACAGCAATGCCCACAGCACAGGAAATATCCAATATGAACAGGCCGATATGATTTTTAAAATAGCTGACAAATATCCGCAGCGGTGATCGTTTTTGAAAATCCTTGGTAGTCATGGTATTTCCCTCTTTATGATTTATCGACTTCATTATATATCAAAACCCAAATCACCGCAACCGGAGCAGGAAAATTTTTTGAATTTTGGGAAGATCTGTGATATAATTTGGTCAAGAAACCTTTTGGGAGGCACTTATGCAGATCCTTTACAGCGATAACGATCTGGCCGTATGTGTTAAGCCGGTGGGCTTAGACTCGGAAAATGAAGTTCCGGCTGCATTGGCAGAGATCTTAGGTGGCACGTTTTTTACTTTACACCGGCTAGACAAGAATGTGGGCGGCGTGATGGTCTATGCCCGTACCAAAGCCACAGCGGCAGCACTGTCCAAAGCCATTCAAGACGGCACTATGGTCAAAGAATATGTGGCACAGGTTCACGGCGAACCCCCGGTATCAGGCGATTGGACAGATCTTTTGTGGAAGGACAGCGGCAAAAACAAGGTTTTCGTCGTAAAAAGAGAGCGAAAGGGCGTAAAAAAAGCACGGCTGGAATTCAACCGGATTGGATCCGGACTTGTTCACATCCGTCTGCACACCGGCCGCAGTCACCAAATTCGGGTACAGTTTGCCAGCCGGGGTTTTCCTCTGCTGGGCGATCACAAGTATGGTGCAAGAGACGAATTTGCCGCCCCGCGGCTCTTTTCCTGCCGGTTGACCTTCCCCTATCGGAGCAAGATCCACAGCTACACCACTCTGCCGGAATGGGCAGAAGGTGCTATTTTAGATGCGTTGAAATAAAGAAAAGAGCCGGGAGAGAAATCTCCCGGCTCTTGTGTATTATAGGGAATTACTTTGCGAAGTAGGCATCTGCAGAAGCACTGAACTTCATCAGCAGCTTGCACAGATTCTCCAGAGTCTCGCCGGCAG
>SVLM01000022.1 GCA_015067945.1 Oscillospiraceae bacterium | reverse complement strand
GAGAATAGGTCAGATTGATCTGATCCGCTTCAAACAAATTGGAAATGTGATAGTGCTTGCGCAGCTCCTGGGTGTCATACCGCTTGGAATCGGCAGGATGATTGGCATATCGTACATCGAAATTCATGTTAAACACGCTCCCATATCGTTTTTATTGTTGCCACAGCGTGGGCAATATCGTCGCCAGTGGTGCCCTCTAAGGTCAGCACGGCGTTTTCGTCATACGCTTTGATGCGGCGCAGAATCGCCTCCATGTCCAGATCGCCGGTGCCCAGCGGAACCTGCTTGGGCTCGCCGCCTTCCACCAGAAGGCAATCCTTCATGTGGAACAGCAGAATTTCTCCAGCAAAGGTGCGCAGGCCCTCATCCAAAATGGACAGGTAATCAAACTGGTTGCTTCCGTCCAGATAATTATACAGATCAAAAATCACCTTGGTGGGCTTGCCGATCAGCTGCCGGGCCTTCTGAAGTGCCGCCACATTGTGGCACACATGCCCGGCTGCGCCCTCCACCGCCACGGTGCTACCCGCTTCTTCTGCGATCAGGCACAGCTTGGCAAAAACAGCCGCAGTAGCCGCAATGGCTTCCTCGGTGCGATTTTGTGGATGATAGACCCAGGGATCATCGCTGTAAGAACCGGTCTCAGAGCCTACATACTGGCAGCCCATCGCCTTGCAGCACCGCAGATAATCGGCAAACACCGCAAAGCACCGCTCCCGTTTTTCCACATTGGAATGTACCGGATTGAAATATGCGCCAACCAAAGGAATGATTTTGCCATGATCCGCAAACGCCTTGCCAATCTCAGCTGCCTTCTCCCGGGAGATTGCACCGGGAACATAAGCAACGTCGTCATACGCTTTGTAGCAAACCATCTGTACGCCGTCGATACCCAGTTCATCCAGCTGCCGCAGAATAGTCTCTGTTCCCTTTCCTCCCAGATCATGGGCACGAATGCACAGCTTCAATCCAACACCTCCTCTTGTCAAAATAGACAATTATAGTTGTACAAAGTGATTATACATGAGCACTTTGCCGAAAGCTATACCATATCCGACACACATTATTCACAAAACGGATTTCCTGGTTTTCTCCGGCAGGACACTTGTTTTCATTCTGTAATCGTTTTGATACCGGTTGTGGAAAAAGCCCGCCAGCACACAGCCGCAGCGTTGCTTGCACGCACAGGTACACAAAGCAAAAAAGCAGGGCTGCCCCTGCTTTTTGCTTCTATTTACATGTCCTGATTTCGGTTTTTGTAATTTTTGGTATACGCAGTTGGTGCACAGCCAAAATGTTTTTTGAACACCCGGGAAAAATACAGCGCATCCTCATAGCCGCAAAGCTGCGCGATTTCCGTAACGGAATAATCTTTCGTCCACATGGCACCCAGCATCACCTCAGCCTTTTTCATGCGCAAACCAGTCATATATTCCAGCGGTGTGATTCCCATTTCCTTGCGGAATAGTTTTCGCAGATAATCGTAATGGAACGGCATCGTCCGGATTGCTTCATCCAGCGCAAAACTGGGCTCCGCATAGTTGCGGATGATCATATTGCGAATCTGCTCCACCGGCTCAGAAAACTCGGAATTGCTGCGATATACCACCAGATAGCTGGCAATCAATTCTCCCAGGGCGTTCAGCACCAGCTCCCGCTTATGGATATCCGCCAGGTAGTAGTACTTCACCTGCAAAAAGGCTTCTTTCAAATGCCGCTCATCGTCATCCGCCACTCGAAACGGTGTGCGGTCGGAGAAAGCAGGATCATCCATGCGCACGTGAATATTGGTAAACCCCTCCCGACTGACGTTGGTATGGCGCAGCCTTGGGGGAATGGCCACCGCCTCGCCCTCCTGGTAGTGGATCGTTGCGCCGTTTTCAAACTGGAACACACCTTCCCCGCTGGTGCAATACACCAGTTCCCAATGCTCATGGTGATGCCACTGAACATCATAGGTTCGGGAATGTTCTCCCACAAACAAAATTGAGTTCATACTACCTCACACTCCGTCGCGCGAAACGAAATCCAATTCCTTCAGGAACTGCAGCATAGTCTCTATCCAGCCGGTTATATTCTCACTTCTGGAAGGCACCTGCCCCACCGGATAGACCTGGCTGTCCGCGGTAGACAAGCCGTGACAACCCTGGTGATACACATGCAGCACAAAATCGATATTTTTCTCTGCCAGCGCATTGGCAAGGATCAAACTGTTCCGGCAAGGCACACAATCATCCGGGCGGGTATGCCACAGGAATACCCGCGGCATATCCTCTCGGACCAAGCGGTCCAAACTCAACCGCTGCCGCAGCACCAAATCATCGCCGCACAGATTCATAAAGCTTCCCTCATGGGTAGCGCCCCAGCTGACCGCCACAGGATAGCACAGCACAAGGGCATCCGGCCGCAGCAGCTGTGCAGAGCCAATATCCGCTATCTCCGGGCAATCATAGAGCATACCCAGTGTGCCGCACAGATGGCCACCGGCGGAAAAACCCATAGCGGCAACGTGCGCAGGATCCACCTGGAATTCGGCTGCATTTTCCCGGATGTAGCGCATGGCCATTGCAGCTTCCCGCAGCGCCACAGGAAAGCGGACATTCGCCACGGAATACCGCAATACAAATGCGCTGAAGCCGGCAGGCAGCAGCCGCAGTGCCACCGGCTCCCCTTCTCTGGCAGAAACATGCTCATAGCCGCCACCGGGCAGGATCAGCATAGCGGGATGAAGCCGTTTGGAACTGATTTCCATATCCGTTTTCTGAATATAGCAAGTCAAAATGCCCGCCATATTGTCCGACTTAGGCAGTCCAAAATATTGATATAAATCCACGGTTTTTAGTTCCATTTTAGTTTCCTCCCGCTGTTTTAGTCATATTCGGTGCCCGAATCATCCATATTTATTTTCCAAATTTTTAATATCATACACCATTTTACTCCATCCGTCAACAGTTTTTTTGGAAAGGCAAAAAGCTACGCAATCGCATCGCCTTCCATGTTTGCCGCTCCCCCACAAACAAAACCCGAGCTCAGGCAATTTGCCCGAGCCCGGGTTTATGGGAGATTAGTTTTCCTTTTTCTTAATGACGAACTTGAACACCACAAACGCACCGATTGCCACAACCAGAACCACCGCAATTACGATCACAACCACATTGCCGCCATCGGGCTCCGCGGAGGTCGTCGGATTGGTAGGCTGTGTAGCAGGCTCAGAAGGTTCCGTGCTGCCTTCATAATAGGTCGTCACAGCAGGTGCCTTGTAGCCGCAAACAGTGCACTCCTCGTGCTTTTCGCCGCTGGCGGTGGGGGTGGGCTCCCGATCAATGACCCATTTGTAGGTATGGGCAGCCAGTTCCGCCTTGAAGCCACAATCACACTCACGCCAGTGGCCGCTGAGCTGATCCAGATAGCTCCATGCATCGGGCAGGTTGTGGGCCAAATTCTCGGGCAGAACAGCAGGATTCCGGGAAGGAGAGCCAGCACCGGCAGGAACACCGGCATCGGCAGGTCCGTTTTCGCTCATCTGCAGGAAGCCCTGCAGGTTGAGAGAACCGTCCTCATTTCGGGTAATACCGCCAAACTGCAGGCTGACAAACAGATCAGCCGTGATGGCATCACCTGCAGAATTGACCGTAGCAGAGCCATTCCAGTAATAGTTGGTCAAGCCCTGAATCTTGGCAGTATCCTGGGTTCCCTTGGGCTTCAGCTGCTCCTGTACCATGCCGTCAGCGTGGGGATTGGTGCTGTCCTTAAAGGAGATAATGCCTGTTGCAAAATAGTCGGTATTGGCAGCGTTGTTGGTATAGAACGCCACATTGTAGCTGCCGTTATTGTAGGAAACGCAGTTGTAAACCTGGATATCGGGGCAGGAGTTGGAATCGATGCCCTTGGATCGATTGAAGAAGGCATACGAATTCTCCAGCACATGATAACCGGTGAGACTATCGCCGCCCATCTTAAAGCCGTTGCCGTTGCCTTCACCTTCCACACCGGGCACCCAGCCATTGGAATGAGCCACGCAGTTGCGGATGGTAACCGCACCAATGGGACCGGTTTCGATCTTGGCGTACAGATCCCAACCATCATCGGCGTTGTTGTAAGCCAGGCAGCCGTCAAATACATTGCCCTCGCCACAGGTCAGCTTGGCAGCGAAGCCGTCAGCGTCCTCAAAGCCCTTGTCGTAATTGCAGTAGGAGGTGCAATTGAGGACCAGATTGTTGGCAGGCCAATCGGGCATCAGGTCCTTGCCGTTGTAGCGGCTGATCTGGATACCGGTGTTACCATTATAATAGGTATTGATCTGGTCAAGGATATTGTTGTTGCCGGAAACCTGGAAGCCCTTCTGACCATCCACAGAACCGGTTACATCAAAACCATAGAAATACCAGTAATCACCGCCATGGGTAATACCGCTGTACAGTCCCTGGAAATCAATCACAGGACGGGTGGCCGCCTCGGGATCAGCGATCATGTTGATGCGGGCATCTTCGGTGCCGTCAAATCCACGCTTAATACGCAGGGAGGAAAGCATTTTATATGTGCCTTCCAGCAGTACAATGGTCTGACCTGCCACCGCGTTATCCACTGCGGTGTAAATATCATAAGGCTGTTCCTTGGTACCGTTGCCGGTGGGCAGGCCGGTGGGAGAAGCATAGATCACTTTCTGGTGATAGTTGCCCTTGTTAGCAATGATCTCCAGAGTTTCGGTCACATCCTTGGTGGAGCTGAGCACCGTGTCAGGGCCCAGATCCTGATCAGGATCCGGTGTGAAGATGACCTGAACGCGGTTCTTGCCGTAAGTAGCCAGCGGAATATCCAGATAAGCGCGCTGGTTGGCCATAATCTGCACATTCTCCAGCACAGTATTGCCTGCCACCGTGACCTTAGCGGTACCGCTGACATTGGCATCAATCATCATCTGATAGTTCAGGCTGTTGCAGACTGTATCCGTAGCGAACGTAATGGAAGGTTGGATCTTGGTAACGGGCTTTTCCTCCGCGGGTGCATCGTCCTTGGGATCGATAGTGGCAAAATACACATCAGAGAATGTAGCCCGGGCATTACGGGAGGCAAAGAAACCTGCATACACAAACTCGTTGTCCAGCTGGCTCAAAGCTTCTGTATCGTAATACTTCTGGCGGCAGAGGATATTGCCGGCATCATCGTAGTAAGTAATGAAATAACCGGTGTTGTTCTTCTGAATTTCCAGAATGAAGCTGGTCAGCATTTCCAGCTCGATATCGCCGCCGGGGGCCTGGGTGTAGTTGCCGATTACATTATAAGTGCCGGCTTCCTTGCCCCATTCGGCAGCAGCCCATTCCAGAGGCATTGTCAGGCTCAGCAGATCCCGGTTAATGACGGTGGTGTCGCCCGCCTCGAAAGCAGGCAGATTTTCCTTAGTGATGCCGGTCTTGGACAGTGCGCCCAGACCCATCTTCATGGTGATCTTGGTGCCGCCGTCGTAACTGGTGTCGTAAACGTGGAGGCTGTCCTCTCCGCCCTCGTACTTATACTCAATCTTGGAGGCCAGCGCCATATAGGCATTGTTCCAAATGCCGGCGGAATCGCCGCTGGTGCCCAAGCGGTCGGCCGCCATCAAGCCAAAGCCTTCCTGACCATTGGACAATTCCCAACTGTCTACGGTGACCTTGGCGCGCAGGGTGAAGTTCATAGAAGCGGGGACGGCTGTGTAGTAGAATGCCAGGCCATCCAGGCTCTTGGGCTGAATCTTACCCTTGCCACCCTCAGAATAGACGGTAACATAACCATCCTCATTCACAGAGCCAACATAGCCATTGCCGGCCGCGTTTGTAGAAGGACCATAGTAGGTAAAGCCCCAGGTCTGCTGTGCTTCCTGGGTCACCTTGGTGCTGACAGGCGCAGAGGTGGTACGGTCCTCGCCGCGAACCGCGACGATGGTGAAAGCGTATTCCTGTCCCACGGTCAGACCCTCAGCCATATAAATCGTGCCGGAAGTGGTGCCCAGCAGAGTCTCACCGGCATAAATCTCATAAGCAGTAGCCTCCTTGGCACCAACCCAAACCAGTTCCACAGTGCCACCGCCCTTGCTGGTAGCGCTGATCAGAATTGGATCGGTAAGCACCAGCTTGAAATAAGCGGTCAGAGATTCATCAGACTCCTTGGGCGGCTGCTCTTCTCGCAGCAGCACCGCTTTGAAGGTATATTCACCGGAATTTTCAGGCTCAAACAGCAGCGCATGCTCACCCTTTTCCGCAATGGAACGACGGGTCGCGATCTCGTTGCCCTGTGCGTCATACATAGTGACAAACAGCTCATCGCCGCCATCCTTGCCCACAACGGCATTCACGGTCACGTGCATGCTGCCCTCTCCGTCATCCGTCGCGGCGGTGATAACCGGGGCAGCCACCTCAGACCAATCCTTACGGGTTTCCACAACAGGGCCGCCGGAAACTTCCGTCACTTCCAGCTTGAACAGATAGTTGGAGCCGTCAGGAACGCCCAGGAAGTAGGTACCGGCTGCATCCACAGTAAGCTCAGAAATGCACAGTGCATTCTTTTCCAGGGTCTCATTGGTCTTGGCAACGATCTCACCTGTGCTGTTATACAGTGCGAACTGGCGATTGTCATCGCCGCCCTCGACCCACCAGAACTTCACAGTGGCAGGGCCGGTGGTGGTGAAGCTGATGGCAGGCACCATACCCTTTTCCACATTGGTCTTGGACTGGAAATTGATACGCTGGGAAGCGGTGTAGCCATCTTCAAACGTCTTGTTGGAGCTGTCAATCTTGGTCTTGGCAGCATAAATCAGCGTAAAGTAGCCGTTGGTGCCCACGGTGTCAAAATCGCCGTCCTGCTTGGTTCCGGCGCTCATAGGTGCCAGATCGGCGGTGGCGTCCAGGGTGTTCGTGATGATGACAGGCTCTGCCGCCTGTTCGGTCACTTCCATCTTAAACAGATAGTTGGAGCCGTCAGGTACACCCAGGAAGTAGGTGCCTGCCGCATCCACACTGAGCTCAGAAATACATAGCGCATTTTTCTCCAAAGTCTCTTCGGTCTTGGCAATGATCTCACCGGTGCTGTTGTAGATAGCAAACTGCCGGTTGTCATCGCCGCCCTCGACCCACCAAAGCTTGATAGTGGCAGCGGCAGAGGTGGTGAAGCTGATAGCAGGTACCATGCCCTTTTCCACATTGGTCTTGGACTGGAAATTGATACGCTGAGAAGCAGTATAGCCATCATCGAAGGTCTTGTTGGAACTGTCGATCTTGGTTTTTGCCGCATAGATCAGCGTGAAGTAACCATCTGTACCGACGGTATCAAAATCGCCGTCCTGCTTGGTTCCGGCACTCATGGGAGCCAAATCCGCCGTAGCATCCAGCACATAAGTATTTTCTTCAGCACGGGCCTGGAACGGGAACGCAGGCAGCATTGCCGCCAGCATAACCAAAACCAGCACTGCGGAAAGGATACGTTTCGTCATAGGTCATTCCTCCTTGTATTTCAGATGCGGTCTTTCTTCCGCAGACCGCAGCTTATTTGTATATGTTATAGCACAAAATCATCTTTTTTTCAACTCGTTTTGTCTATTTTGTTATAACCTCAGCGGTCCAATATATGTGCAATCCGGATTTTTTTCTTTTCGGATTGTTGACGCATATCCACTTTTCCGTTATGATAGGAGTGTGGAAAAATTAACCAAAGGTTTGTGCAAGCAAGCCCGGTAAAAACAGGAGGATGATACCATGAAATCGAAATCTGTCCACAGAATCTTAACCGCCATCCTGGTATTTGCCATGGTGGCAGCTATGCTGCCCGTCGGCGTATTTGCCGAGGAAGCAGAGCCCGTTACCCTCTGGGATTTCCGGACCGAAGAATACACCGGTCAGGATTCCTACAACGGTCTGACTATCACCGGCAACTTCGGTAAGCACGGTGAGGCTTATGGCCTGCAGATCAAGAACGCAACCATCGCCATCCCTGTTTCCGGCCCCAGCCGCATTGATGTCAGCGTGGGCTATAACTGGGATATCGCCTTCCCCGACGGAACCGCTTATTATGATGCCACCAACAGTGGCGACAAGGTAGTCTCCTGGGATTATACCGGTGAGGCAGGCACGGTCATTCTGACTGTTGGCGGTCAGTGCACCTCCTACATCAAGTTCATCGAAATCACCGCCATCGAGCCTCCTGCAACTTTCTGGGATTTCCGCCTGGATGAGTACACCGGCGAAGCCGATTACCACGGCCTGGCGCTGACCGGTTCTTTCAATAAGCACGGTGCCCAGTACGGCCTGCAGATCAAGAACGCAACCATCGAAGTGCCTGTGCCCGGTGCCTGCGATGTGCAGGTAGCCGTTGGTTACAATTGGGATGTCACCATGCCTGACGGCACCAACTATTTCGACAACACCAACAGCGGTGACATCACACTCAGCTACGCCCATGAAGGCGAAGCCGGCACCGTTACCATTACCGTTGGTGACCAGTGCACCTCCTACATCAAGTTCATCGAAATCATTCCCAAAGCAGAGCCGGTCACCTTCTGGGATTTCCGCTTGGACGAGTACACCGGCGAAAACAGCTACAATGGCCTGGAAATGACCGGCAAGCTGAAGAAGCACGGTGCCCAGTACGGCCTGGCCGTCAGCAGTGCCACCATTTCTGTCCCCGTTGCCGGTGCCTGCGAGGTGAAGGTGGCCGTTGGCTACAACTGGGACATCACCTTCCCCGACGGCACCCAGTACGCCGACAAGACCAACAGCGGCGACATTGAGGTGATCTACGCCCACACCGGCGAAGCCGGCACCGTGGACATCACCGTTGGCAGTGAATTCACTTCCTACATTAAATATATCGAGGTCATTCCCAACACAGAGCCCGCCACCTTCTGGGATTTCCGCCTGGATGAGTACACCGGCGAGACCTCCTACAATGGTCTGGAAATGACCGGCAACATCAAGAAGCACGGCGCCACCTATGGCATGGCCATCGCCAAGGGCACCATTTCCGTTCCCGTTGCCGGCCCCAGCGAGATCTTCGTTTCCGTGGGCTACAACTGGGACATCACCTTCCCCGACGGCACCCAGCACAAGGATAACACCGACAGCGGTGATATCGTGGTATCCTACATTTACATGGGCGAAGCCGGCATCGTGGATATCACCGTAGGTGAAGAATTCACCTCTTACATCAAGTATATCGAAGTGGTCGCCAAGGACGTTTCCGAGGTTCCCGCTCTGGATCCCAACAAGATCTATGTTTGGGACTTCGGCGCAGAGCAGCTGGTCGGCGAGAATATCGTCAATATGCTGACTGTGGACGAGATCAACAGCTGGTATGCCGAGGGCACCGCTGTTGGCACCGGCGTTAACCTTGCCACCTTCCAGTCTTCCGATACGCTGATCGGCTTCAACGACGGCGGCAAGTCTTCCACCCACCGTCTGCGCTCCACCAACGAAGCACTGATCCGCTACGACAATAAGAGCCTGACCGATGAGGCCGGCAACGTCTACACCGGCTACATCTACTCCAACTCCAGCAGCACCGACACTGTTTACGTGACCATCAAGGTCAACGCCGGCGAAAAGGTCACCCTGGCAGTGGGCTCCAACGGCGGCGACAGCCTCATCAACTTCGAGTCCCCCAGCGGCGCTGTTGCCACCGGCGAATTTACGTCCGGCGGCGCCAAGATCCAGCTGCTGACCTTCTATCCCACCGAATCCGGCGAGTACAAGATCTACTCCACCACCGAAAAGCTGGTTCTGGCCCGCATCACCCGCGAGGCTATGAACGAGATCGTCATCTCCGGCAAAGTGGAAGCCCCCGAGACCCTGAGCGACTATACCATCGAGTTCACCAACACTCTCAGCGGCGCCAAGTTTGAAACCACTGTCCGCGACGGTGCTTACTCCATCCGCCTGCTGGATGGCTACAGCTATAACCTGGCTCTGCTGAACGCCAATGGCTATGTCATCGCCAGCGAGCGCCAGCTGACCTTCGAAAAGGGCTGCGGCAACACAGCTGCTGATATTACCATTGAGCCCGTGGATCTGGTGACCGTCACCGGTAATATTGTGGGTATCAGCGAGGATGCTTTGGCAAAGATCAGCTTGAACTTCTCTGCCGACGCCATCTATATTCCCCAGATCTCCATCTCCGGCAATACCTACACCGCCATTCTGGAAAAGGGTATGACCTATACGCTGACCATCGGCGGTGTCAACGACTATTTCCTGACAAGCGCGGCAACCCTGTGCTATGATGCTGACACTGCTGCAGACATCGTACTGGAAGCCAAGCCCACCTACGCCATCACCATTGCCCCCGAGGGTGCCACCGCTGCCGATCTGGCCGGCGCCACCTTCACTTTCACCAACCTGAACGAAGAAGGCTATGTCTACACCTTCATCGGCACCGAGAACATCGCCCTGCGTGACGGTGTCTACGCTGTTAAAGTTACCAATTCCGGCGCATTTGTCCAGAAACTGACCTCCAATGTCAAGGTCGAGGGCGGCGCTGTCACCAAGACCATCCGCTTCACCGATGATATCACCGTTTGGGATTTCTCCAACCCCGACTTTACCGGCGAAGGCGGCAACTTCCAGGGCCTGACCTGGACCAACGCAGTCAAGAACAAGACCTACCTGCTTGCCAAGGACGGCACCATTTCCATCCCCGTCAAGGGCGGCTGTCAGATTAAGGTCAGTGCCTGCTACCAGTACTCCTTCTACTTCGTTTCTGAGGACGAGGCTTCCGTGGACCAGAAGACCGGCTCCACCAGCCAGATCGACACCTTTACCTTCATCTACACCGGTGAAGCCGGCTTTGTGGAACTGAAGGTTCTGGGCCAGAGCTACATCACCAAGATTGAAGTGATCGAACCTGTAGAATACCACGATACCGTCACCGTTGGTGCCGAGGGTTGCGATTACACCACCATCAATGCCGCGCTGAATGCCATCAAGGCAATGGCCCGCCCCGGTGGCGAGCGTGTCACCATTTTGATCCAGCCCGGCAACTACGAAGAGATGCTGGTCATCGATATCCCCAACGTCACCTTGAAGAACGCCAGTGAGAATCCCTCCATCGGTCTGACCAACAGCGGTGTGGATATTGAAGAAAACGCTGTCCGCATCACCTGGTACTATGGCCATGGCTACACCTACTACTCCATGGGTTCCGATTGCAAGTTCGACGCCGATATCCTGCAGGTCAATAAGGAAAACGGCTATCCTTCCTTCACCAACCCCGGCGCCGGCACCACCAGCGGCAGCTACTGGAACTCCACCGTAGTCATCTACGCCAGCGGTTTCCAGGCTGAGGGCATCATCTTTGAAAACTCCTTCAACCAGTATATTTCCGAGGCTGCTGCCAACGATATTCTGGTCAAGCAGAACGGTGCCAAGGAAGGCTCCGTTGCCCGCGCCGATATGGAAGTCGGTTCCACTCTGGTGCAGGATAAGGCATACGTCGAGCGCGCAGGCGCCCTGGCCATTGCCAATAACTGCAAGGAAATTTACTTTGAGAACTGCAAGTTCATTGGCCGTCAGGATACTCTGTACGGCGGCACTGGCACCACCGCTGCCTTCTATGACTGCGCCATCCTGGGCGGCACTGACTATATTTATGGCGGCATGACCGCAGTATTCGCCAAGTGCGACCTGGTGTTCAACACCAGCGAGAACAACAACGATGCCGGTTACATCACCGCTGCCCAGCAGTCCTCCGGCCGCGGCTTCCTGATGTACAACTGTCGCATCACCTCCACCACCCCCGGTGTGGACACCGCTTCCAAGTACACCTCCAAGCCCGGCTACTTCGGCCGTCCCTGGGCCTCCAACACCGGCGAGGCTGTGTTCTACAACACCATCATTGACGCAACCGATGCTTACTGGTACAACATCAGCGCATCCCTGATCCGTCCCGAAGGCTGGCTGAGCACCCTCAGCGGCGAATCCGCTCTGTGCGGCGAGTACGGCACCTATGAGTACGCGCTGGGCGTCGACAATATCGGCAACCGTGCAGGCTGGTCCACCGTCTTCGAAACCGAATTCCTGGCCGACGGCTCCCCCATCACCATCGAGGCTTTCCTGGGCGATTGGAATGCCTTCGAGGGCAAGGATCTGACCATCGTCATCCCCACCGAGAAGATCGACAATTCTCCCAAGGAAGAGCCCGACGATCCCATCATCCCCGATGATCCCGACGTTCCCGCCGAGCCTGTGGAGCACCACTTCAACTCTCTGACCGATGTAAACACCGGCTCCACCGAAGATAAGGCTGCCATCCCCGAGGGCACCACCTTCGCTGACGGTTTCTTCACCGTCATCGGCGCTGTCACCCAGCGTTACAAGGATAGCAAGGGCGGCGTGTACGCCATTGAGATCGGTAAGAACGGCACCGGTGCCATCGAGTTCACCCTGAGCGGCGAGGGCAAAGTGACCATCGTGGTCTCCTCCACCGGCGGCTCCAACACCTCCGCAGTTGCCATTATCAATGCGGCAACCGGCGAAGTGGTTCTCAGCGCTGACGTGTCCTCCACAGACTCCACCGAATTGGTGGTCGAGGGTCTGAAGCCCGGCACCTACCGCATCGTCTCCCCCGAGAGCGATTACAACCGCGGCTTCCGTCTGATGACCATTGATGTCATCGAGACTCCCGCCGATGCTGACAAGACCGGCGACTTGACCTTCCTGGTTTTCGCTGCCATGTTCCTGTCCGCCAGCGCTCTGGTGGTTCTGCTGCGCAAGCGCGAAATGTTCTGATATTCTCATTACCCTGTCCGGCCGCACCACCTGGTGCGGCCGGCTCTTTATATTCGGTGTGCAAATTTCAGTTTATGTAAAATCGCATCCATATTCTGCATGCACATTGTTAATTTTATCCAAAAGTTCTATTGACAAATATTCACAATTCCGTTACAATGGCTATATTGAAACGATGAACATTGTTCATGTCTCAAGGTAAATTATTATAGGAGGAAAATACAATGAAAATGACCCGCAAGATTCTGGCATCCCTGCTGGCACTGGTCATGGTGCTGCTGATGCTGCCCGCCGCTTTTGCTGCTGAAGACAATGTCCATGTTCTGGATGTGTCCACCGATCTGGAAGCTATGGCTGCCGATGCCGCCAATAACGGTAAGGAAATCGTCGTCAAGGACTATTTCACCGTTATCGTGGGCGAAAAGACCAAGATTGACTCCAGCAAGAAGACCTTTGACGATGGCTATCAGGCCACCCAGCGTCTGAACTTCCAGCACAAGACCAAGGCTAACGACGCAGGCGTCATCCTGCCCGCTGTTAAGTTCACCACCTCCGGTGCTGCCACCATTAAGCTGTGGTGGGTTGAGGGTGGCGACGACAACCGTCAGTTCGCAATCCTGAATGAGGCTGGCGAGGAAGTCACCAGAACCAACGATACCCTGGAAAAGAATGCTCTGTGCATCTCCGAGCTGACTCTGGAAGCTGCCGGTACTTACTACCTGGGCACTCCTGACGGCTCCAACTACCTGTTCAAGATGGAAGTCACCGAGGCTGCTGCCGAGACTCCTGTTGAGCCCCCTGTTGCTCCCGCTGGCTATGCCGCTTACCTGCAGTTCTGCGACACCACCTACTCCTGCTGGACCCAGAACGGCTATGACGGTGTTGCTGCCATGGGCGGCGCTTACATCGAGACCGATGCCAAGGGCGTTGTTCCCGGTGCTGGCACCTATACCATCAACTACACCCTGAATCCCGGTTCCACCGCTGTCAGCGCTTACCTGTTCTACGTGGAAATCGTGGATGCTTATGACGCTCTGAAGGATATGATTCTGTCCGATGTCCATGTTTCTCTGGACGGCACCGAAATCGCTGTGAACCAGAACGTGGCTTATGTCAATCCCTATGACTATGCCGACGCTCCTGAGAACTCCATCTATGTCTACCACAGCACTGTGGAAGGCTCCACCAACAACTACGTCATCGAGCTGAGCAACATGCTGGCCGGTGTTACCGCCTCCAAGAAAGCTCCCATCGATCTGACTACCTTCGTTGCTACACAGAGCATCTCCATCACCTTCACTCTGTCCGAGCCCGTCATCGAAGAGCCCGCAGAGTCCAAGACTCTGTCCATCGGTGACAAGGTCATCACCGCTGAAGGCGGCAAGTGGCTGTACAACACCGAAGTCACCAAGGAGACCACTTCTGGCTACACCATGATCGTGTTCGACAAGAACTATGCCGGCACCTTCGAGACCAACGGCTACGGCGTGGCCCTGGTTCTGGATCAGTATGGCACTCTGGTCAGAGTTTATGACGGCGCAAACGTCGGCTTCTGGACCGCTGAGGGCAAGGCTGCTTCCGCGCACTTCAATGCTAACACCTACGCAACCACCGCATGGGCTGAGCTGCAGGACGGCGAAACCCTGATCATCATCCCCAACGACGGTGGCAGCAATGATGCCCGTAAGATCGCGCTGAGCATGCGTGGCGACTGCGGCAAGACTGCTGCTCTGGAAGGCTTCACCTTCGAGACCGCTCCCGAGGAGCCCACTCCCACTGAGCCCACTCCCACCGAGCCTCAGTCCACCGAACCCGCTCCCACTGAGCCCGTCGAGCCCGGCGCTCCCGATACCGGCGATATCTTCGGCATCGTAGTCGCTCTGATGGCTGTTTCCGGCACCGCTCTGGTGGTTCTGAAGAAGAGAAACTAATCTGTTCTGACCGGATCATTCTCAATAAATCCTAAAACGGTGCAGCCTTCGGGCTGCACCGTTCTCTTTTTCTTGCACCTTCCGGGACAGCTATACAACGCCAAGGGCGTATAGACCGCTATCTCTCCACGCAAAAAGCGCCCCTGCCAACATCGGCAGGGGCGCAATTCTCATATCAGCCCTTCAAAGCAGCAAAGGTGAAGCCGTTCTTTTCGGCGTAGGATTGGGCTGTAGAGCCCTCATAACCATACACCACAGTAATGCCCGGCACACCCAGCGTAGATATGCCAGAGGTGATAAAGCACTCCGCATTCAGCACAGTCACACGGCTCAGACTGTCGCAATCACCAAACACACGCTGGCCAATCATCTTCACGCCGGCAGGGATCCGGATCTGCGTCAGACCGGTACACTTTTCAAAGGCACGATTATCAATTCTGGTCAAGCTTTCCGGCAATGTCACAGCGGTCAGACCAGTGCAACCGGCGAACATATACTTGCTGGCAATGGCAATGCCCTCGCCCAGCACCGCAGTGGTCAATCCGGTGCACGCCTTAAACAACTCGTCACCCACTGTGGTAACAGTTCCAGGCACATACACTTCTGTCAGCTTGGTGCAGCCGGAGAACGCCGCTTTGCCCAGTGTGGCAACGCCTTCCGCCAACGTCAACTGGCTCAACTGGGTACAACCGGTGAACGCGTAATTACCAATTCCGGTAACGCCCTCCCGTACATCCAGCCGCTTGATCTGGTTGACATGACTCTTCCAGGGCGTGCTGCCTTCCGCATAATTGCTCATGCTGCCAGTGCCCAAAATGGTCATGGTGCCATTCTTTTGCAGCGCCCAGCGGAGATTGCTGCCGCAGATGCCGGATGCCAGCAAATCGCCGATTACTTCTACCTGGAAGGTAGCCTTCGCATTCTCGTAAGTCACAGTAATCGTTACATTTCCGGAGCCGGACAAAGTGGTGATGCTACAGGTAAAGCCTGTGGTTACTGTTTCCGCCTTTCCACTGGCGTAGGTTGCCAGCAAGGAGATACCGGTAGCATCCAGCGTATCGCCCTCAATGTACACATTCTTGTCCGGCGTGGTCACCATTTCCAGGGCTTGCACGGTATCTTTGCCCAAACTGACGACCAGATGAATCTCAGTACCAATCTGCTCCATGGAGGAGGCAGCAGGCGTTTGTCGGATCACACGTCCCTCAGTCACAGAATCGTTATACTCAGTGGTAACAACCACCACGAAACCCTGATTCTCCAGCGCCTTCTTCGCCTCAGACTCCAGCTGGCCCTGGACATTCAGCACCGCAAACACGGGCGGCTTCGTCTCAGGAACTGTGGTGGTGGGAGGCGGAGTTGTTGTGGTGGGTGGAGGAGGAGTTGTAGGCTTTGTCGGAGTCGTTGTAGGCGTTGTGGGGGTGGTAGTCTGGCTTTGCCCCCCCTGGGTAGTACCCTGGGGTTTGGTTCCGGTCGTTTGTGTCTGAGAGGGATTCTGCACATTTGGCTTGGTATCCGGACCCTCTCCGCCACCGCCTAGCAGCACAACTGCCAACACGATCGCCACCACGGCTGCACCTGCGCCCAAAATCAGGGGCAATATGCTTTTCTTTTTCTTTTTCTTCTCTTCCTGCTTGCCACGCACAATCGTGTTAGGATCCTTCAAAATCTCTTCAAACTGACCGGGTGTAAAGGAGACGCGATTATTCTGATGGTTCACACCCCAATATTTCCCATCTGGATACTTCACTGCAATCACGCCATAAATCGTGCGCGCCACGACCAAACTATTGACATCCAACGCCTTGACATTGTCCGTTTTTGGGGTCAGCACAATGGGCTTAAGTACTGCAGTGCCTTCCAGATCGTAACCCATAGGACGCTCCACCGCCACATAACCGTTGCTGCGAATCACCACTTTTTCCAGATTGGGGAACTGTTCGATGCGCTCATGGTGGTTATCGGGATCGACCTTACCACCATTACCGCTACCGCCGCCAACTTCATGCAGTGCCTTCAGCATTTCTTCCGCGCTTTGGTAACGATCCTGCGGTTTGAAAGCACAGGCCTTCTGGGCAACGCGCTTCAGCACTTCATCGCCACAAGGGGGCGGCGGCACGGGCGTACCGGAAATTCTGGCCTGTACCGCATTTTCTCTGTCGCCCGGCTTGATCTTCTGGGGGTAGGGCGGCATCAACGGCAGACGGCGGTAATTCAGCAGCCAGTAAAGCACAATGCCCAGCGAGTAGATATCTACACGGCGGTCATATTTCTCATTTCTGGCAATCTCGGGGGCCATGTAGGGCGGCGTACCGGTCACAGTTCCCACTGTTCCGCTTTCAATGGTTCTGGCAACACCGAAGTCGCCCAGCTTGTAGTCTCCGTTCTTGGAGATGAAAATATTCTGCGGTTTGATATCCCGGTGGACGATTCCATGCTGTCCGCACAGAATCAACGCCTTACACATATCCTCTGCCAATTTCCGCACCGTTTCATTCGGCACCGGTTTGGTAGCATCGGGCAGCGAATCCTGCAAGGTTGTCAGTTTCTCCATGCGGATAAAGATATCCCAACCAATGCCATCCGGGTGCGGAATCGCATCAATATCATCACAGTTGACGATATTGGCAGTGCCTGCCATTTGCGCCTGCATCTCATACTCGTGCAGGATGTTATTCTTTTTGCTTTGGAAGGTGGCAATAATGCTTTCCTCATCAATGCCTTCCTGCCGCATATCATTGATATCAGAATCTTCTTTGGGCAGACTGATCACCTTCAGCGCTCTGCAATCCACAAAATTGCCGATACGCTTGCGGATCTCGTACACTGTACCAAAGCTGCCTTTGCCGAGAACTTCACCAATTTCCCAGCCTCTGAGCATAGGCACATGCTTAAAATCTATGGTCACTGAATCCGCCCTCCTCTCACAATACTTGGCAGACAGCCACAGTCACATTGTCCCGTCCGCCTGCTTCCAGTGCAGCCCGGATCAACGCCTGTACACAGGCCTGAGGCTCCGCGTTGGCATTCATGATCTGCAGAATGCCGGCATCTTCCACCATATCCGTCAAGCCGTCACTACAAATCACAAAGCGATCTCCCTTTTCCAGGGGATACTTGGCGATGTAGGGCTCCATCTTCACATCCGCAGGATCCATGCCCAAATGCTGCGTGATGGGGCACTTCTTGCTGTTTCTGCCCGGGTAGCGGGCCACATGATCCCAAGAGATCTGCTGAATCTCACCGCAGCGAATGCGGTAAGCCCGGCTGTCGCCCACATTGCAGACATAGGCAAATTTCTCATCGAAATACAGGGATACCACCGTGGTACCCATGCGATCCGTGCGGCGGGCACGCTTGGCTTCCAGCACGGCAGCATTTAGCCGCTCCATCTGAAGTGCTAAATATTTCTCCGTGCTGCGGAACAAATCGCCCATAGTCTTACGAACATCCTGCGCTGCTCTTGCCGCATAGTAGGAAGCATCCTCGCCGTAATTTTCTCCTCCGATGCCGTCAAATACCGCCAGGAACGTGTCCCTCAGGTTCTCCCGGGACATGGATAGCACTTGAATTTTTCCATTGTGTTCCAATTCCAGACATTTGCCGTCAAAGAAGAAGTTATCCTCATTATTGGTGCGAATTCTGCCCATGTCAGAACTGCACGCCGCCTCAAGCCTCATTTTCATGAATACTCTCCCCTGGGAAGTACCTGCAGTGCAGAACTCCCCACATTATGTTTTGCTACTATCATTATATAGGTATTACCCACTTTGTCAAGTAAAAAGCCTCTAAATTCCCACAAAACCCCCTTTTTCCCCATATTGCCGGATTGACAGCAGCCCCGTTTCGGAATATACTATTTTAAAAGGATACAGGGGGTAACATCATGGATTTTTCTGAATATCTGCCCATATGGAACAAGCTGACAGCCGAGCAGCAGCAGCGGATCGCCGGGATCATTGCATATCACAAAGTTGGTAAAGGCGCCCAGATCCATGACAGCAGTGCTGAATGTCTGGGGCTGATTTTGGTCAGAAGCGGTCAGCTGCGCACCTATATTCTGTCTGAGGACGGTCGGGAAATCACCATCAGCCGCCTGTTTGCTTATGATGTCAGCCTGCTCAGCGCCAGTTGCGTCATGCCGGACCTTCAATTTCATGTTATGATCGAAGCAGAGAAAGATACAGAATTCTGGAGCATTCCCGCATGTCTGTTTAAAAACTTAGTGGATGAATCCCTGGCGGTTTCCAACTATAGCCAGAGCCTGCTCAGCAGTCATTTTTCCGAGGTGATGTGGCTGATGGAACAGATCATGTGGAAAAGCTTTGATAAGCGCCTGGCCGCATTTTTACTGGAGGAAAGCCGTCTGGAGGAGTCCAGCCTGCTGAAGATCACACATGAAAAGATTGCCTCCCATATGGGCACCGCCCGGGAAGTCGTAACCCGAATGCTGCGCTATTTCCAGAGCGAAGGACTCGTAGCCCTCACCCGGGGCTGCATTGAAATCAAAAACAAGAACAAACTGGAAGCGCTGGCCGATGCCTGAGTGAAAGGATGAACCATGAACAATCGCAGAAAAATCTTGCAGGAATACCTGGGGCAAACGGTGCGCGTGGTGGTGGACCGTCCCGTCGGCTACAATCACAACGGCATCCTCTACCTGGTCAACTACGGTTATCTCCCCGGCACCCTGGCCGGGGACGGTGAGGAGCAGGATGCCTACATTCTGGGCATAGCCACGCCGCTGGCAGAATTCGAGGGCATAGTCATCGGCGCAGTGGAGCGCAAAAATGATTGCGAAGATAAACTAATCGTGGCCCCCACAGGTCTGCGCCTACACCAGGCGGAAATCGCCGAAGCAGTGCATTTCCAGGAGCAGTTTTTTGACAGCTATATCCATTCCCTCTACCAAAAGTCCTGCGGTGTACTGCCCTACCGGGAGACGGAAAACAGCCGGGAATACCTGATCGTCTACGAGCAATTCTCCCAATGCTGGAGCCTGCCTAAGGGCCGCATGGAACCCGGTGAAACAGAAACCCAGGCTGCCCTGCGGGAGCTTTGGGAAGAAACCGGCCTCACCGCCCGGCTGGACGATGTGGCGCCCGCCAGGGTGGAATACCCCATTTTCACGGTTGGCCGCAAAGAGGTGCTGTTTTTCCCCGCCCAGGTCACCGGCGACCCCACGCCCCGGGAAGGCGAAATCGAACGCTGCAAATGGGTCAAAGCGGAAGAATTGGCAACCTACCTTTTCCCGGACACCGTGGCTGCCTGCCGGGCCATTCTCTAACAAATGCGAACAGAATCCCGCGCCTGCCGAAAAATCAGCAAGCGCGGGATTTTTATACCTCAAAGGTGGTAACCGGCCCATCCAGGAACCGGGCAGCCGTTTTGATGCCCCATTCCTGCACGGTGCAGCGGTCCTTCTGCTGCCGGTAGCCCAGGACAAATTTGAATACAAAGCCCATCAGCGCACCCATGCACTGACTCTCCTGGCCGGAAAAGCGGAACTCCTTTTCCGGCTGATACTTGCGGGCATACAAGGTGATCAGCGACTTCACCGGCGGGATGCCCATATCGTTGGCAAAGGCAATGCAGCTCATGGAGATGGGATCCGCAATAGTCTCCATGCAAAAATCCCACAGCGCTCCGGACCCCACAAACGGCACGGCATTTCTATAAGTTTTGGCAAAATCCCGATCGATCGCGCGAATGATTTCCTGTGTTTTCATGATTTAGTACCTCCATTTCTTTGATGGTTCAATTATAGCACAGTTATTTCCATTTGTCAATATAGAATGCACAAAAAATTGTAGGTCTTTTTCTTTTACGTCTTATTTTTTACTAAGTGCCAACCAGATAATGGCTTTTGTCAACCGATCATCAGTTCTAACACAGATTTGCAAAAAAAGTCCCATTTTATGATTGCTTTTTTCGAAGATATCGTGTATAATACCCCAAGTATCCGGGTGTGGCCCAGTTGGTAGGGCGCCTGCTTTGGGCCAAAACGCCGAGCGCTGCCGGGGGCAGATACAGCGAGGCGTTTTGTGTGCAGCGGTCGAAAAAATCGAGGAATAGCGTAAGCCCGATGATTTTTTCGGGCACCGCAAACCGGGCGACCAAAGCAATTCCCATATTCCCCACAATCTAATTTCATATCCCCACCTATCCGGGTGTAGCGCAGTTGGTAGCGCGCCTGCTTTGGGAGCTAGTGGTTAGGCCCCCTTCCCCCTATGTAAAAAGTGAGGAAACGCGAGAAAAACGGAGCATTTACGAGCATTTGGGAGTTTGCAAAACCCACAAAATCGGTTTGACCACATATTTGACCAGAACTGCGAAATCTTCTTTTTCGCACTCTTTCTACAAAAAACTTAATATCCGGGTGTGGCCCAGTTGGTAGGGCACTTGATTTGGGTTCAAGACGCCGGGAGTTCGAATCTCCCCACTCGGACCAAATAAGCACTACAATTTTGATACCATTGGTATTGAAACTGTAGTGCTTATTTTTTTACCGAAAATCCTTGTAAGACAGGGGTTTACGGCTTTTTCTGTTTTTTGGAAAGTTTCATTGTGGTGTCCGCAACGCCACTTGGAGAAGGGTTTAGATGCGGTTTTCTGGTCCAAAAGAAATCACGCTGAAACTATTTCAAAGGAAAAGTTTCAGCGTGATTAGAATAGTTTCATTGTCAGAGGAAAAGTTTCATTGTGAGATTATCCCTCAATGCACACAACCGGGACATCCACCTTTGCAGCGTAATCTATGGTATTCTTCGTTCCACTTTTCTCTCCATTGAAAACAGCGATAACCCTGGATGCGTGATCAACCATCCACTCGTTGCGGATCTGGAAACAGGATCGGCTGTAAGCCGGGCAGACATATTTCACAAAATCAGACGCAGACAGAATCGCACGGTATTGTTCCTGCCACTCTTGTCTCCATCCTTGCTCGAAGCCGTCGTAGGGACAAGCACACATAAGTTTTATGGGCTGTCCGGCATCACGCAGTATCAAGACAATCTCTGCTGCCCAAATATCAACCCCTCGTGCCATACCCGATATAAAGACATTCTTTCCGTCAGCAATTGCCTGGCGGATTTCTTTTTTCAAAGCCCTCTTTATAAGCCATTCGGATCGTGTAAGCTTTTCCGGGCGGTGTCCCGTAAAGCATACTCGGTTCATTCGCTTCTCAGCTTCGGTCATATACGTCCCCTCCGTGTTTTACTTCTCTAAGATTATATCATACCACATACCTATTTTCGTTTCAACTCGTATGTATTTTATTGCTCACTTTGGAAGTAAAATAGATATGAGAAAGGTGGTGATGCCATGGATACGCACGCTCGTCTCCAGCAGTTATTGCGGGAACGCGGATGGACGGAGTACAAACTTTCAAAAGAGTGTGGGTTAGCACAGTCCACTATCGGCAATATTTTCCGAAGAAATACAGTTCCTTCCGTAGCAACCCTCGAGACGATATGTAAAGGCTTCGGCATCACTATGTCGCAGTTCTTCGCGGATACCGATATGGTGGAACTGACTCCCGATATGAAGGAAGTTTTTGACGCCTGGATCTGTTTGAAACCATCGCAGAAACAAGCTGCATTACAGATGCTCAAAGCAATGAGCCACGATAATGAATAAAAAATGCCGGACTGGTGCAAAATGAGCATCAGCCCGGCATTTGTCATGTTATGCCTCTTCATTCTGTACCAGTCATCACTGGCAAATTCTTTGATACCAACATATCATTGCAATCGTGGATGGACCCCATATACAAATGGTTAAGGAAGAAATTGTATATCAAGTGTGCTTCATTTTGAGCCAATCGCAAGGTGAAGCCGGATCTGTCAATGAGCGCCTTGCTCAATTCCGGCGGCAAATTCATACCGATGCAAATGGCGACCACACAGTCCACATTCTTCGGGTATTGCGGATTGTTACGCAGACGTTGAACCAGTTTTGTAGAAACAAGAGCCTTCTCCGCCAAGGCTTCTTCGGAAATATCGACCCACTCCATGAGGTAAATAAGTGCAGCGCCAAACTGTGCAGGAAGTTCCTGGAGAACTCTCTGGATTTCCGTTTCTCGTGCGAGAATGGCGTCCGCTTTCCCCATGACATCGTCACTGACCTCTTTTGAAAAGGTGGTCTGGAATACAATGCCAGAGTCTACGTCTCTAAAGAGAACGCACTCTTTGTAAAATTCCTCGCCATATTTATTGGTCGCCTTTACCTTCAGTGAGAATACCAGGCAACACTCATCTACGTGCAGACGACCATAATCGGTCATTTGCACAGCATTGTTTTCATCTCTGGTGACATACTTCGGATCGTTCAAACACATATGCGAATCAACATATATGTATGAACCTTTCTGTGCTTGAGAGAAAAGCCGCATATCGCTGAAGGCAATAATCTGGGCGTCTTCTGCGCTGATGCAGTATGTTTGATCTTTCCGCAAACTGCCTTTTTTGAATGCGTGGGGTTTAACATAGTGGCCATCGATGTAGGTAAATGCGCCGATGGCTTCCTCATAGCCTACATCCACCATACGCATTTTCGCAGCGTGGCGCGAAACAACGAAAAAGGTAGCAAGAGCATCAATAACCGCTTCCATAACATCTACGATGTGAGCCGCGTTCATTTCTCTCTGGAAGTTGCGGATATATTCGGCTGCCTTTGTTTTGAAGGAACCCACAGGCATTTGAATGCGTGGCGCCAAAGCATTAGCCTGCCACTCCATCCAATCGGCAGCAGTTCGGTCAGATGACCCTTTTGAGCCTCCAACAACCAGGCACTTTATCTGTGTTGCATCACGGTTGTACAAGCGCTCTAATTCAAACGCTTTTCGGTGGCGGTCCCAATGAACACATTCATGTACGATGGTGTTGTTAACCGATCCCAAGTTCCTCAAAAGGAATGCCTTGGGGTCAACAACGATAGTCTTTGCAGGAAAAAGGACAGTTTCCTTTTTGCCTGTTTGCGAATTGACCACCTCTGCTGCACAGTCCTGGAAGAAAATCTGCCCAAATACGGAAAAATCCTCTGTCAGTTCCTGGGTAACAACCGAAAGGCCGAGCCTGTCGGCAAGAACCATAGGGTCAACGGGCATAGGAGTGGCGAGGGCTTCCGGGTAATGTTTCCTTAAAAATTCCGTAGCTATCTTATCGAGATCGATTTTGTAGCTGATTGGAACAAGGGAATCTGACAAAGGTTTGTTTTGCTTGTTTTTCTGATTGTACGTCTCGACCCGATGAATACGGAGGTCATCCATATTCTCGGATAGATCCGCTGTGCAGGAGAGAATGAACCACGGGAAACAGGTATCATCATCAACATCACGATGTCGATGATGTTCTTTAACATAAACCTCCGCCTCCACGATAACGTCGAAAGCGATACCCATTCCCTCGCGGTCATCAATCCCCACAGACTTAATAGTGAAATCGGAGAGTTCTGCGTAATCGGGGCTACTGACCGTACGTGAATTCAATTCGATATTATGGCGATGTTGGATGACATATGATTTTAATACAGTGAAAAACTGATCATAAAATCTGCTGCCAATGTATTCCTTAAACGAACGATCAGCCACAGAAATCCCTCCTTCTTATAGATTTGTTAACGGTTGCATTCCTGACTTTTTCAAGAATAGATTGCATTCGTAAACTGTATTGTTGTATGCAGCATCAATGAGATACTGATATGCACGTTCTTTGGGTGTCCTCCGCAACTGGTATCCCGCCGCACCAAGTAACCCCATAATTTGGTGAGGGAACAAATGTAAAGCGATGCCTATTGCAACGACATTTTCGAGCGTAGGGCGTTCACCTTCATCATTCTTATATCGACGAATTGTTCGATCGGAAATGCCAGTCAATTCAGCGAGTTCCTCTTCAGTAACATCTTTTTGTTTCATGAAGAAGGTTAGCATCCCGCTAAAATCTAATGGAGGTTCTTGACCGCCACCAGACACAAAACCCAGGAACATTTCTTTAGAAATGGTATCGATTGAAGCGATTTTTTCAGCGTGAGCTATCCGCCTGCCCTTATATTCTCTTGCGGAATGATATAACTCATCGGGCTTGGGCTTCCGCTCAACGAAGAGGTGTTCTTCGCACAAGCAGAAAGCCGTCAAGCCATTTTTGTTTGCAAAGAGTTTTTTGGAGCGAAAAAATGCGTGAACATCGATGTGATGCTCCAATAGGATAGTTGCAATAGGACGAAGGACAAAGAGACCATCGATGTATATGTACTTTCCACTATCGACGGCTCTGCGGAAATCGGAATGGCGATTATAGTACGAAAGCACTAATTCCTTTGGAATGCGTAAGACACGCTTTTCGGCAAAGACACGGCCATCGGTATTGTCCTTCTTTTTTGCCGGTTTAGGGGAAGCGACGGGGGCCATGGCGCTACCTCCTTTTTTACAAATTTAGGGATTTGATATCCAGTTTTGTGTTTTCAATGTAGTGCCGGTACATCAGTTCCGCAGGCAACAATCTAACTTGGATGTCCTGCAACCCCAAATTACTCAGCATAGCGAGGGCAGCCGTACCGATTGGGACAATGTCTGCCGACGCCGTAGGCATAAGGAAGCAATTACGGACGACATTAATCTGGTGTGCTTCCACAAACGGCTGATATGCCAGTTGGTACAGATACTGCTTGGTAATGGATTCAATGCCTGGTTGACCACGCAGTTTTTTATTGTGTTCCAACTGAAGATTGTAATATTTGGCGTCGAAAATGATAAACTGACACTCACCGTTGATGTTGACAATAGAAATAAGGTCGGGAATCAGTGTATCCTCCGCCTGCTTTGTGTATGTTTCTCCGCTTGGTGCGGTTCCAGACCATTGTGGCTTGTCGATCAAATCAATGAGTTTCTTGTGCCGCATATTTCGGTATTGCTCTGCAAGCGGCACAGGCAGGCGCAGTCCTCCGATTGGCTTTTGCAACTGGTTGTCCATCACTTCTGAACAGACTTTTTCCCACACCAGATTGAAACTGTTTGTGCCGAACATACTAAAGCAGTCTAAATCGTCCAACGCACTGCTATTGGCTATATAGGCATACAGGGTCTTCAATAAAAGCTGCTTTCGGGTATTGAACTGAACATTGAGTTCCTTAACGATACGCTCCAGGACATATTCCTTGTCACCGAAATCCTCGATCGCCTCATCGGAAATGTCGACGCCCATGATATCAAACAGATCTAACAGATCGGCATCTCTTAATTCCTCTGTGCAGCGAGTGAGGATACATTCGTGTAACCGCTTGAAAAAATCAAAATCGTCATTTACACGCTTCATGGTCAGCAATTCTGGGTAGTACGGGCGGTTATTGCTGAGGAGTGTAAATGTTTCGTTTATGGTTTTATCCCACAGAATATCACCGGCTCCATTGGATTCGATGATGTCCTGCGTGTTGGTATAAGCACCATACTCAAAATAATCCTGAAGGAGGAACAACATAACAGCCAACATATTAAACGCACTGCTATCACTCGTGTCGTTGTACATACGAATGATCTGTTCCTTGGAATTGTACTTCTCCAGAACCTTCAACACCTGTTTCAGTTCCGCCTTTGGGGCTGTGGCATCAAACAAATATTTGGGATAGCACTTCAGCACACGCCCCTCAATGGTGATGACACCTACAAAGGTAAAAACATACAGGTACTCATTTTCTCCCACCTCAACATCGGCAATTTCGATGTCCTCATCCAACAGATCGGTGAGATCCTTTTGGGTGTCATTTGCTTTTACGGCCTTCAGCACGCCATATTCCTTCAGACGCTTCAGAATGCGGACAGTCTTTTCCTCGGAGCAACGAAACTCTTTAACCAGGTCTTCCTGGGTATAGCGTTTTTGTTCTCGTAAAAATACTGAAATCATTCTCCATCATCCTCTGGCAAGAAGCAATCACTGATTTTGGTACAGAAGATAAAAACACCCTTTGTGTCGAATTCTCTGCAAATTTGAGAATAAAGGTTCTTGTTTTCATCCTTGCACCCTGCAAACAGAGACGGACGCTTTTGTTTTGCAGCATCATCAAACAGGTACATCAGGACTTTGTTCTTGAAAATACGAGTAAACGCCGCCGGATCGATAGTATCACCTTCCGGCAGATTCTTCTTCGAAATGAAGTACGGACCCATCAGTTTGTCCTCGTTCACCTTATAAGTGAGCAACTCACTGTTAATGGCCTTGCGAAGAGCGTTCCACTCAACCACACGGCGATACTCGCCTTGACCGAGTACGACCTTCTTACCAACGATTCCGGCTTCACTGTCATCGATTCCGAGGTAGGTAAAGTCCCATCTACGCTTGAAAGCGGTATCCATCGGAAAAACGCCCTGGTCGGCACTGTTCATAGTAGCCCAAATGAACATATTGTCCGGGATGCGGATTTCGGAGTAGTCGTCGGGATTACCTCCGAGTTCGCCTGCCAGGTACTTTTTGATGTCCTCGGAGGCTTGGATCGGATACTCACTGACCTCATCATTCCCACGGTCGAGCAACTGGAACACATCACCGAACACTGCAGCAACATTGGCTCGGTTGATTTCTTCGATCACGAGCAGGAACGGCTTGGGTGCATCTGTTCTGCTGTTCTGAAGGGCTTTTACATAGGTACGCATAAACGGGCCGGGAACATAGGCATAGGTGATAGCGTCGTGCCCCTGGTCATCCTTGCAAGGCACGGGTTTATATGTACCCACGAAATTAGCGTAGGAGTAGTCTGGATGGAAAGTCACACGCTCATATTCACCAAAATCACTACAATCAATACTGTCTTCATCTACGGTACGATCACCATATAAGAGTTCCTTGCGATCGCCATTAAGGGTATAACTCTTGCCTGTACCGGGGGCGCCGAACAAAATGCGATTTCTTGCAAAGGTGCTTGAGTAATTAGTCCTATACCGAATACCGTGTGTAGTTGTGCAGTGGTCTTCTCGTTCGTCTAAAAATCTTTTATACAAATCAAGACCAGCAGATAGCGACCCATTACCTCTGTTTCGATTAAACTCTTCATAACCGGCATCAGATTTTATGGCAGATTCTGCTCTTTCAAACGTGGTTACATCTGTAATTTCAAAAATTGATGTAAACGGAGCGATTGATTCCGCAAAAGTTACCCCTACGGCTTTCAAAGCACTAATATATTGATTTCGTGTGTTTTCGGAATAAGGTTCACCATTTGCCTTGGTAATCCCAGAAAGCCATGTTTTGAAAGATTCTTCGTTGTTTTCACCATTCAATTCTTCGTCAGGAGTATCCACCAACTGATACATTTTAGGGTTCAATTGATGGAACGTAGAAACACGAGCAGAATACTCACGTAGCGCGTCAGGATTAATTGCGGTCACGCCATTATTCCGTGCAGCCAGGAAGGCGAATAAATTCTCTGACAATGCTGATTTCAGAATACGGAGAGGGCCTTTTGCTTCTTTATCGCCTGACACATCAACTGGCTCAGTATTTGACAGAACCGCTTTATAAACAGTTTCAAGGTTGAAAACCACATCAGATTCGCCATCGACAAGCTTATAGTAAGCTGTTTCAGAAATTGCTGTAAGGAAGCGGATTATAGTGTTTTCTGTTTCACTGTCAACATTCAAATCAAAGCCAAGCCAGGCAAAAAGCACTTTTAAGTATTCGGCATCATCGCCACATACTGCATCAAGCAAGTCCATGTTAAGCGTAAACCACACTTTTTTAGGGAAGCGAGAACCTCCAGTACGCTCGGCACTGTTGGAGCGGCCATCAGAAAATCTGATTTTTGCTACTTTCCATACAAGTTCAAATGCGACTAAAAGTGCTTCAAGTTGCGCTTTCAGCATTAAGTTATTATTTACCTTATCACGGAACTGCTCTAAAGTTATGCCATCGGTAAGTTCTTGTAATTTGTGATATAGGGTTTCCTCAATATCCTGGCGTAAAACTATTGAATTACCCTGTGCATCCGAATACTCTAACTCGGAAGGCTTTCCCATTTCTCTCCACATAAGAAACAACAGAGCCAATGTGGGTTTTACAGCCGGTAGTGACGATTTGATCCCCAACTTTAAATCTATTTGGTCATATATAGGTGCTGATTCTGGCCTAATCATAATTCATTATCCTCCATATCTCTTTTTATCACTGTAGCAATAGCGTTTGCCAACCGAGGGGGAACTGCATTCCCGACCTGCTTCATTTGGGAGCTTTTAGTACCAGTGAAAACAAAACTATCAGGAAAAGACTGAATACGGGCGGCTTCGCGGACTGTAATGGCTCGATTCAAGTAAGGGTGTGTGAAACGGCCAGATGACGGCGTGTCAAACCTTGTAGTAATAGTTACGGAAATGTCATCCTCTATCATACGAGACCAAGTACCACTATAAATGGACTTTGTAAGATGTTCCTCTGGCAAAACTTCCTTTCCACAATTGGGGGGAATCAACGCCAGTCTTTCCAGTGCCAATTTAGAGTGTTTTGTTGCTACGTGGTTATGAAGTACTGTCATATTCCCTCTCAACGACTTTGCGTAATCGCTTTGTGGCGAGTTTATATACTGTTGCTCTTCTTGACCCTCGCCAGATTCAAGATATGCTAAATCACCAATAGCATCCCAAATGGTAACTCGCTCTTCGGTTTTTGTTGGCAGAGCGGGGGCAACGCCGTCTCGTTTACCAATAATAACTGCGCGCCTTCTGTTTTGTGGCACTCCGTAGTCTGCAGCATTGAGAACCCCTGAATTCAGTTGGTAACCCATTCCGTTAAATAAATCAACAATTTCTTTCTTAAAATATCCATTCTCCGCGGTAAGGAGATTAGGGACATTTTCCATTACAAAATACCTGGGACGAACCAACTCCACAACCTTAACATAATACTTAAACAGAAAATTGCGCTCATCATGGATTGTTTTCCGCTGACCTTTTTGCGAGAAGCCTTGGCACGGAGGGCCTCCTACAATTACATCAATTTTCCCCGTATATCTTCCAAATACATCTTGGAGATCTAAAGCGGTGATGTCACCTACTATCATTTGAGTTGAGCGGTGATTCTCTCGATATGCGGCGGCGATTTCCTCATCATATTCGTTGGCAAGCACAACTTGGAAACCCGCTTGTTCAAAACCAAGCGACAAACCACCGACTCCCGCAAAAAGGTCAATAACTGTAGGTTTCATTCATTTAATCTCCCTTCGATGCGTTTCTGAGCCATATCGAAATAAGCCTTATCCAGTTCGATTCCAATAAATTTTCGACCAGTCCTTTTTGCTACAACTCCAGATGTTCCACTCCCCATAAAAGGATCTAAAACCCAATCACCCTCGTTGGAAAGAACTTCAACAAAATGACTCATAAGGCTTTCCGGCTTTTGTGTGGGATGTTTCCCGAATTTGCGCTCGCTTGCGGGGGTTACCGCAGTTTCAATAAAATCGTGTAGCACAGCTCCGTTATTGTTAAACGTACCCGTGCGTGTTTTATATGTAAAATAAACCCAGGTTTCTGTAGAATTCACAAAATGTAAGTGCATATTACGCGGCATCGGATTTAGTTTGTGCCAAATTCCAGTTGTCTTATAGTAAAATCCGTGTTTTTCAGCCAAGGCGATGGTTGTCTCAACTTTGATAGCCGCCATAAACACGATCATGGAACCGCCCTTCTTCATAACACGAGAAGCTTGCTCAAAAAAACCATCCATAGCAGTTGTCCACTCATCATATTCGAGATTATCCCATCCGGCAGCCCCAAAAAAATTGTCACGCATTTTTTTAAGATTGGTATCTCTGCTAATCATAAAGTTACCAAGATTGTATGGCGGATCAGTCAGTATCAAGTCAATCGAACGATCTGCAATCCCCGTCATTGCCTGGATGCAATCGCTATTATAAAGTATCACGTCAGACATATTATTTGTTCCTTTCTACTAATGCTTAATCCATAGCACTTTTTCCGCTTTTTACCCACTCCTCTAGTTCAGAGCGCTTGAACTTCCACTGTTTGCCAATCTTATGAGCGGGCACATTTTTGTCCTTTATCCATTTGCGTAAAGTCACGGGCTTAATGTTAAGAAACAACGCTGCATCTTCAATACTGATATAGTTCTCATTAATTAAAATTGACATATTCGTACACCTCGTCTTTGTGTGTTTGCGCAGTTTCGCTTTTATATTATAACAGATATTTGTGTCTTTTTCAAGGTGTTTTGATATATTTCTTGTGTTTTCCGCTATTTTATGATATTTGCGATATTCAAAGAGTGCTTCGTATCAGTGTAATAGTATCGCAAATGCTGTCCGATAAAACGGACACTTTTTCAAAAAAATAAAAATTTTTTCTGTTGGTGGACACGCTGTGTCCGGCAAAATCGGGTGTTTCCACGCATCCTCCTCCGTACATTTCCCTCTCCGATGGGCAAAATTGCCCGTTTGGAGGGGGATTTTTGCATTTTATACCCCAAAACCGTCGGACACGCTGTGTCCGGGTCAAATGATGTTCTTTCTTTTATAATCTAAGTACAGTTTGACGGAACCACCGCCAACTGACCGCCTGGTAACGCATCATTTGATCACCGATGGCTCAACGGTATCCGGCGGACAAGTAAATACCACGGCTGCCCATTGAGCGGGTTAGCCGCATTCCGAAACGGAGAAATTCCGTTAGGACTGCGGTTCTTTCACTGCGCCCATTTTGCAGCCGACCGAGTTCCTCCGTTTCGAGAAATCGTCAAACGGAGGAATTTTTTATGACAAGCAAAGACAATCAGTACGAGCGTAAGGCTCCGTACAACCCCGACCGCCAGACCTTTGTAGATGCAGACGGCAACTACGTATACCGTGTCTGGGATGAAGAAAACCGCTGCTATCGTCTCGAAGTGTGCGTGGTCGGTGAAAGCATCTCCCCGGAAATCCGCTCCCTTTTGGATGAGATGGATGCCGAAGAGGAGCGCCGCCTGGATGCCGACAGTCACCACATGGACAAGGTCTTTGACGGCAAGAAGCAAGCACACAGCGCCGACAAAAGCGGTCACACCCCCAATCCGATGGATTTGCTTCCGCAATGTCGCCAGCGCTCCTTTGAGGATGCCCTGCGTGAAGATCCCCGTGTCGGACAGCTTCTCTTGGCAATGGAGCAGCTGACCCCCGACCAGGTCGATCTGATTTACGCCATCTACGGCGAAATGAAGTTCGGGGCAGATGTGGCTCGTGAACAAGGGGTATCCCGCCAGGCCATCAACAACCGGCTCAAGAAGATCCACACCCGCCTCGCAAAGCTGATGGCAGAGATGGACGAGGGCTAAGTACATCGCACCTCCCGGAGGGGGTTGACATTTTTCCCAAGTAGATGAAGGCGGGTCGCACAGCGAAACCCAAGCCGCCTTCGGGAGGTGAAAAATGATGTACGAATCTGAAAACAAGA
>SVLM01000021.1 GCA_015067945.1 Oscillospiraceae bacterium | reverse complement strand
ACAACCATGAGCGCATCCAGAATAAAACTGGAGTGGCGCCGCTGACGCTGCGCCACTCCGCATAAAACTAAATATTGCCTACATAGGGGGCTTTTTGTGCTGTCCGCACAAACTGGGGCTGTACATTCTCCGAGGGGATTTTGTATATATTGAACTGGTTTTAATTTTATGTTATAATATATAGAAATAAGAATAAAGGAGGGTGTCGTGATGGAAAAGTATATTAAAATTTATCATAAGCGAAATGTGCAGTTAGCTTTATTTTGTGCCATCATTGTGTTCCTTCCTTTGTTCATAGTGTCTTTGTTTTATGACATAGTTCCAGAGGACACTTTGATTTCATTTATTCCTTTTATGTTGGCCCTAACATGCGTTGCCGTGGCATCGTTATATACGATAAGATTTAAGAAATTGATAGCGGAGCAAGAGCAAATATATAACATACAATTTCAAGATGACAATGTTGAACATTTAGAAACGACTCTTTTTCTTTCAGACGATTGGTTGATTTGGGCTGGAAGTTGTGCTTTCTACAGGCAACACATAAAATCTATAAGTTCAGTTCGTCGTTTTGGACGAGCTGGTTCGTCAAACCAAGTTACCATTAAAACGAACGATGATAAAAAATATACAGTGTGGTGCTTAAGTGCATCTAATGTGAAGAAGCTTAAAGAGTGGCGAAAATCATAAATATAATTACCCCCTTTTGCAATCTGCACCACAAGCCGCTATCAAAAATAAGCAAATCATTGTCTTTCGTAGGGACGATTCACGATCGCCCGCAACAAACACAAATCAAGAATAGGAAAGGATGATCATCATGTCGACAATGTCTCTGTGCACCTGCAAATGTGCCGTCTGCGGTGCAGAATCCGAGCAAGACGTACTGACCTCCGCCAACGCCTTCGGCTCCCCCGACCTGGATTTGCGTCCTTCGGAAATGGCAAGAAGCACCATGTCCTTCTGGATCGGGGAATGTCCCCATTGCGGATATATTGCCAGCAGCATCGAAGCCGAAACGAAGATCAGCAAGGATTTTCTGCAAAGCGTGGAATACCGCTCCTGCTCCGGCATTGATTTTAAATCCCCCCTTGCAACAAAATTTTATAAATCTTACCTAATCAGCCTGTCGTTAGAGAATCACGAGGACGCATTTTATGACAGTTTGCACGCCGCCTGGTCCTGCGATGATGTTGGCGACTTTACCAATGGGATCCACTGCCGCAAGCTGGCTCTGGCAGAGCTGGACAAGCTGCTCGCCCAGAACGGCAACGATACGATGCGGGTGCAAAAAGCGGACCTGCTCCGAAGAGCGGGCCTGTTTGACGCTGTCATTGCACAATACAGCGACATACATTTTGAAAGTGACGATCTGAACAAGATCATCGCATTCCAAATTGAACGGGCAAAGCAAAAGGACATCTGCTGTTACACCGTTGCTGATGTGCTGGAATAAAGCACCCTTGGGACGGGGAACCCGTCCCCTACCCTAGGAAACGCTGTTTGTTCCCGTCAAAAAACTATCATCGCCACTCGGTTGTTGAAACTGTAAAATAAAGGTAGACACATGGAAAACCACCATGTTGTCTACCTTTATCTTATATCTTCAGGATTCCGAGGGGATTTTACTATCCGTTACAGAGCTTCGATAAACTCCTTCAGCCGCTGGGCGATGATAGCGTGGCCGGCATCGTTGAAGTGCAGGCCGTCCACCGTGTAGGCCTCAAACACTTTTTCGTCGTGGGGATCCAGGCCCAAGGTACGGTACATATCCAGCACGGGGATGCCGAACTGCTTGCCGGTTTCGATAATCACATCCACATAAGCCACCAGCTCCTTGCCGGGCACCCACTTTCTTGCGTGGGTAGAGGGGAACTGATCGTCCACCTCATGCCGCAGGAACATCCGGGCAGGGGTCATGAAAATGATGGGTTTGCCTGCATAGTTTTCCTTCAGGTAATTCATCAGGAAATACACACCACCGCAGAAGGTAGCAGGGGTAGTATCGCCGATTTCGCCGAAGGGTGCATCGCCGTGGATGTAGTCATTGACGCCGCCGTACACAACCACCATATCAGCCGTAGTATCCATATTGTAAACCCGGCCGCAGAAGCACAGATCAAACCGGGGAGTCTCGCTGGCACGGCTCTGGTGGGCAATGCGGGTGCCGCTGACGCCGTAGTGCGTCACTGCGGAAAGCTGGCACAGCTCTTTCAGCCGTGCGTGATACCGGTTATGCACAACATCGGTAACGCCCACGCCCTCGGTAATGCTGTCACCAAGAAAATTGACTTTAAACCCTTTTATGTTCATAGGAAAAGCCTCCGTTTATAATTTCATCTATTATATCACAAAAATTGCACAATAGCAACCAAGAATCCTCAGCCACTGTGCAGAGCTGTTGACAATGCGGCAACCGCTTTGATACAATCATACTGCCCCTACAGAAAATCTCAAAATCCTGAAGGAGAAAGAAATATGCTTGGTGCGATTATTGGCGATATTATCGGCTCCCCTTACGAGTTTGGCTCCCCGAAAACCAAGGACTTCCTCTTGTTTGCACCGGGGTGTCAGGCCACCGATGACAGTATCATGACCATCGCCGTGGGCTGTGCTTGTGCGGAAGCGGACTGCTCCAGTGAATACGACTTTAAAAATGTACTTGTGGAAAAAATGCGCGAGCTTGGCCGGCTGTACCCGGACGCCAGCTACGGCGATATGTTTCAGGATTGGCTGATGCGGGACGATGCCGAAGCCTACGGCAGCTACGGCAACGGTTCTGCCATGCGGGTATCCCCCGTGGCATGGGTTTCAGAAACCCTGGAGGAGGCGGAACGCCTGGCCAAATGGAGTGCGGAAGTCACCCACGACCATCCGGACGGCATCCGCGGTGCTCAGGCTGTGGCTGCCGCGATTTTCCTGGCCCGCAACGGTGCGGACAAGGAGGAGATCCGGCAGTACATAGAAGAGCAATACTACGACCTGGGTTTCACCCTGGATGCCATTCGTCCGGGATACCGGTTTGATGTGACCTGCGAGGGCAGCGTCCCCCAGGCCATCGTCTGCTTCCTGGAGGCAGAGAATTTTGAGGACACCGTTCGCAACGCAATATCTCTGGGCGGTGACTGCGACACTCAGGCCGCCATTGCCGGCTCCATTGCGGAGGCTTACTGGGGCATCCCGGAGCATATCCAGACCGCCGCCATGTCCCATTTGGATGATACCCTGTTGGAGTACCTTTCCGAATGCGGAGAATAACTCCTTATAAAGGTCAACGCCCCCACCGTTTCGGTGGGGGCGTTGACATCCTGAGCGAAATCGAAGGATCCGTTTCCCTATAATATACTTGTCATTGCGAGGAGTAGCGAAGCGATTCTAAATCAACAATTGCGGTAAGCAATTACAATAGAAATGCAAAGCCCGACGTGGCAATCTCCCGGTCAGGAGAAACAACAAGGAGATTGCCACGGCCTTTCAGGCCTCGCAATGACAAACGGACGACCAATGGCCTCCCCTACAGGCCCTACCGGGGGGCGTAGGGGAGGCTCGCTCCAAAAAGTGATTGCATAATCCTTTTGCCTATGCTATATTCAAGATATAGAGATCAACATAAAGAAAAGGAGGAAAAGATATGAAAGCTAGAAAACTGATTGCATTGGTACTGTGTGTTCTGATTTTGCTTGGCATGGCCGGCTGCTCCGCTATGGATTATACCGCAGACTCCGGAATGTCCAACGACTACCTTGCCAAAGAAGAAGGTGCCCTGGACGCAGAAAGTGCCATCGCTCTGCCGGAAAACCGCAAGCTCATCCAGACTGTGAATATGCAGGTTGAAACAGAAAATCTGGACACGGTACTGCAGCAGATCGACAGCCGCATTGCTCAGCTGGGTGGCTATATTGAAAACTCCAATGTGCAAAACGGCAGTTCCTACAGCAACAAGCGATACCGCAGTGCCAGCGTCACGGTGCGTATTCCTGCCAAGGATCTGGATGCCTTTATCGACAAGGTCGGCGAGCTGACCAATGTTGTTTCCTCCCAGAAAAAGGTGGAGGATGTTACCCTCAATTATGTGTCCACAGAAAGCCGCATGAAGGCATTGCAGGCAGAGGAAACCCGCCTGTTGGAGCTGATGACCCAGGCGAAAACCTTGGACGATCTGCTGACTGTTGAAAAACGTCTGACCGACGTGCGTACGGAACTGGAAAAAGTGACATCTGCTCTGCGGGTGTTGGACAATCAGGTGGATTACGCCACCATTCATCTAAGCATCGAGGAAGTAAAGGAGTTTACCGAGGTTAACGAACCGGAAAACATCTGGCAACGGATCGGTACAGGCTTCACCAAGAGCCTGAAGGGTGTAGGCGATCTGATTGTGGAGCTGTTTGTGTTTGTGGTAATCGCCATCCCCTATATTGCTTTGATTGGTGTAATGGCTTTGGTAATCGTGCTGATCCTTCGAATCAACAAACGGAAAAAGAGCAAAAAACAAGCCTCCGACACGGAAAAGGATACGCCTTAATGATAGTAACCCCCACCGTCAAACGGTGGGGGTATTGTCATCCTAAGTGAAGTCGAAGGATCCGTTCCTTACGACAGAGCATAGATTCCTCGACTTCGCAGCTACCGCAGCTTCGCTCGGAATAACATGGCGTAGGGGAGGGTCTTGACCCTCCCTTTGATTGTGGTACAATGCTGGTGGGAGGGTCAAGACCCTCCCCTACACAAATTATTTTCCGCAGTTAGGTGCAGGGCGAGCATTGCTCGTCCGCAAAACCTCCCACCCATCGTCATTCTGAGCGGAACGACAGCGTTTTTTAAAAATCCGGAATAAAGGCGGAATCTGCGGCGGTGGCCTCCTGGGTGAAGCCCTCCAAATTGTTCAAATACATCCAACTGAGCACGCTGTCGTACTCATCGTCGGTGATCCGGCGGTCAAAGGGGGCTGGCAAACCACCCATGGGGGTGTACTGCCGCATCAGGCTCACCAAAACCTCCCCGGGAGCAAAATTCTCCCCGATCCAATCCAGCACCTTCAGGGAATTTTCTGTATGACCCGGCAGAATCAGATGACGGACCACCACGCCGGACACCAATTTCTCTCCCTGCCATTTTACCGGGCCCACCTGCCGGAACATCTCACGGATGGCTTGGGCAGCAACGGGAAAATAATCCGGTGCGTTGGATAACTGCCGGGCAAGGGCGGAATCGGCATATTTCAAATCCGGCAGATAAATATCCACCTTGCCCTCCAGCAAGGCCAAGGCCTCCGGGGATTCGTAGCCGCCGCAGTTGTACACCACCGGCACGGAGAGCTTTTCCGCAAGAGCCGGCACTATGGTGGGCAGAAAATGCCCCGGAGTCACCAGATCGATATTTTCCGCACCCTGGGCGATGAGATCTTCCATCATCTTCCGCAATCCTGCACTGTCCACCGGCTGACCCACCGGTGTGCCGGATATGGCGGCGTTTTGGCAGTATTTGCAGCCAAGGGAGCAGCCGCCAAAGAAGATGGCACCGCTGCCACCGGGGCCCGCCAGGGCCGGTTCTTCCCAGTGGTGGAGCATGGCTTTGGCCACCAGTGCGGTGTCGCCGCAGCGGCAGAATCCGGTCTGACCCGCAGTGCGATCCACGCCGCAGCCGCGAGGACACAGTTTGCAGTTTGTATAGTCCATAACCGGCTCCTTTCGGAACATTGTGTAGGGGAGGGTAGCAAAGCGAATATAAATTGTTGATTGCGTTAGCAATCTCAACAAAAAATAGACCCTCCCTATAATTGTTGTCTATTTTGGGTGGGAGGGTCAAGACCCTCCCCTACAAAGCACATTTTAGTATTATTTTACCATCTTTTTTTCCATTTCTCAAGCGGGTCTGCTTTACCCGGAGAAAAAACTGTGATATGATAAAGAAAAAGGCGGAAATATTCCGTTTGACGAAAGGAGGCCAACGCCGTGCTGAAGAAAAATGAACCCCAGCAGCCGCTGCGGGAAGAGATTCCGGTATTCGAGGCCGATCCCCAACAGGGCTTGACCGCTGTGCAGGCATCAGAACGAAAAAAAGGCGGCTGGGCCAACGGAGCACCGGAAAGTGCATCCCGTACGGAAAAGGAGATCCTGCTCCAAAATACGCTGACCTTCTTTAACTTCGTGTTCATCATCATGGCGGTGTTCCTGCTGATTGCGGGCTCGTCCGTGAAAAATATGACCTTCCTGGTGATTGTGGTCTGCAACACGGTCATCGGCTGTTATCAGGAAATCCGGGCCAAGCGGGCAGTGGATCGGCTGACGCTGGTGGCGGCACAGCAAATCCGCACCATCCGGGAAGGACAAGTGGTGAAAATGCGTTCCGACCTGCTGGTCCGGGATGATATTGTGGAATTTGTGGCCGGCGATCAGATCTGTGCCGATGGCATTGTCCGCAGCGGTGAGCTTCAGGTCAATGAATCTCTGGTCACCGGCGAGGAAGACGCCATCATCAAGCGGGTGGGTGACGAGCTGAAATCCGGCAGCTTTGTTGTGGCCGGTTCAGCCAGAGCCCAGCTGACAAGGGTGGGCGGTGATTCCTTCGCGGCACGGCTGGCGGCAGAGGCCAAAGCCGATCCCCATGCGGCAAAGTCCGAAATGATGCGTTCGCTGGATCGGTTGATCCGGGTTGTGGGCATCGCCCTGATTCCCATTGGTATTGCCCTCTTTTCCCAGGCCTTCTGGGTTCGCGGACAGAGCTTCCGGGAAAGTGCCGAGGGCATGGTCGGTGCGTTGGTGGGTATGATTCCCGAGGGTCTGTACCTGCTGACCAGCATTGCCATGGCGGCATCTGCCTTAAAATTGACGAAAAATAAGGTTTTGGTGCAGGATATGAACTGCATCGAGACCCTGGCCCGGGTGGATGTGCTGTGCGTGGATAAAACCGGCACCATCACCGAGGCAAAAATGGAAGTGGACAATGTGATCCCGCTGACCGACGATGAGCCGGAGTATTTAGAGCAAATTCTGTCCGCCATTTATTCCGGCCAGGAGCCGGAAAACGACACCGGCAAGGCCATGACGGAAATGTTCGCCAACGGCACAGACTGGGTCTGCACCAAGCGGATCCCCTTCACCTCCCAGACCAAGTGGAGTGCTGCCGTGTTCCGCGACGAGGGTGCATTTATCGTGGGTGCACCGGAGTTTGTCATGGGCAGCCGCTACAGCGAGATCCGGGAAGCGGCGGAAAGCTGGGGCAGCAAAGGCTACCGGGTGCTGCTCATCAGTCAGTATTACGGCAAGCCTGCCCAGCGATTGGATGTTGACCAACTGGAGCCCTTGGCACTGGTGCTGCTGACCAACCGGATCCGTCCGGAGGCACCGGAAACCTTCTCCTATTTTGCCCAGCAGGGCGTGACCATCAAGGTCATTTCCGGTGATAACCCGGTGACGGTTTCCGAGGTGGCAAAGCGTGCGGGCATCGCCAACGCGGAAGACTATGTGGATGCCAATACTCTGGACAGAGACGAGGATTTCCTCTACGCAGTGGATCATTACACCGTCTTCGGACGGGTGACCCCGGATAAGAAAAAGAAGCTGATCCGGGCATTGAAAAAGAAAAAGCATACCGTTGCCATGACCGGTGACGGCGTCAACGATGTGCTTGCCATGAAGGAGGCCGATTGCGGCATCGCCATGGCCAGCGGTGCCCAGGCTGCCAGCCAGGTGGCACAGCTGGTGCTGCTGAACTCGGATTTCTCCG
The DNA here is from genome assembly GCA_015067945.1 of Oscillospiraceae bacterium. GTDB lineage: Bacteria > Bacillota > Clostridia > Oscillospirales > Oscillospiraceae > Faecousia. The sequence continues at coordinate 24,897 of SVLM01000021.1, read as the reverse complement.
CCATGCCCGGCATCGTGGGCGAAGGCCGCCGGGTCATCAACAATATCCAAAGAGCCGCAACCCTATTTTTGGTGAAGAATATCTTCTCCTTAGGCCTTTCTCTTATTTCGCTGCTGACAAACTGGACCTATCCCATGGTGCCCTTCCACCTGAGCGTGATCTCGGCGCTGACCATTGGCGTGCCGTCCTTCTTCCTGGCTATGGAGCCCAATTACGAGCGTGTTGGCGGTCATTTTATCCGGGGCGTGCTTAGAAAAGCGTTCCCCGGCGGCCTGACCAATATCTTTGTGGTGCTGGGTGCTCAGGCGTACATGGTAGCCTTTGGCCTGCCGCTGGATCAGATTTCCACGGTTTGTGCGGCGATTTTGGGTGTGGTGGGTCTGCTGGTTCTGTTCCAGACCTGTAAGCCCTTCGACAAATTCCGCAAGCTCATTTGGGCCGCCATGGCGGTGGCCTTGGTGGTGTGCTTCACATGGCTGGGCAGCTTCTTCGAACTCCGGGCCAGCTCCATGTCTGTGCAGCTGGTCATGGCGACCCTGCTGATCATGACCCCCACGGTGTTTTTCGCCATGCAGCGGGTCTTCGATTGGTTCGACAAGCTGGTGCTGTGGATTCGCAAGCGCTTCCTCCGCAGAAAAAAGACGTAAATCGTAATAAAAACTCGTAGGGGCCGGTGATCACACCGGCCCCTATCGTTTATTATTCTGATCGTTCCCGGTGGAACATGGGGGTCAGCTTAGGCTTATCAAACAGGGTGATAAACCGCTGGCATTTGATCAAAAATGCGTAGTAAATATTGTAGCCGCAGCCCAGCATGGTTTCCACATTGGCCTGACCCTTGGAAAGCACTACGTCACTTTCCCGCAAGGCGGTCAAGGTTTCCTCGCTTACCATATCCAGCTGGGTGCCGGCAACGCAGGTGCCGTTGTCGATGACGGGGAAGGTAATGCCCACTGCGTCCGCATCCTCCCGGAGGGCATCGTTGGCAGCAGGGCCGCCCCGGACACAGAAGGTAATGGCAATGTGGGGATATTTCTTATGGATCTGCTCGGCACAAATCCGGTCAAAACCAATTTCTCCGGCATTGTCCGTCACGTAAAGCAAGGTTTTGCCCTTTTCCAAATCGGCACAGAACCGGCGGTAATTGTCCCGGTCCAGCTCCAGCAATGTACCGGTCTTCAGCATTTCGTCCAGCTTTTCAAAGCTAACTTCTCCCTGCAGTGCGGAAAAATCGATGTAATTGCCCAGTACTGCATATTGCAGACCGGCGTATACCGGGTCGGGCTGGGATTCCACCAAATCCCGGATGGCGTCCATTCGGGCCATGACAAAGCGGTTGGAATCCTGCTTTTCCTTCAGAAAACGGTCGCCGGTGATGCCGTAATATTTTTCGTACAAGGCTGTCAGCCACGGGCCAAACCAAGGAGAACCGGCATCCGCCGGAGCATCTAAGTACAGCTGCATCAGCTCCCTGGCAAAGGTGGTGGCGGTGGCTTCGTCGCCCAGTGCCCGGGCGTTGCCCACATGCCGCCGCAGGTGGCACAGATAGCACTGGCTGTCCATGGGTACACTCATACCTTCAGTTTCACCACAGCTTTCTTAAAGTTGGCAGGTGCGTCCAGATGTACGCCGGGCATATGGCCGTCTTCGGGGAATACCACATAGCAGTAGCCCGCCCGGACAGTCATAAAATCAAAGCTGCCTGAATACTTGCCCTTGTCTTTGGCGGTGTCGAATTCGCCTTCCAGTGTGAGTGTTTCCACCGGTGCCCAGCCGACCGTTTCCTGGCCTTCCAGAATGTACTGGATGTCCAGATATTCCCGGTGGGCTTCGGCAAGTGCCCCTTCGCTACTCTTTGTTGTGCCCTGCTGAATCAGCACTTTATTGCCGTCAGACAGCGGGTAGGTGACCGGGGACAGGTCTTCCAGGGAGTCAACCAGCTTTACAGCTTCCTCCAGACCCGGCAGCAGGGATGCATAGCGATGCAACTCTTTCCAGGGACAAACAATCATACAGTAACCTCCTCATTTTCAGCGGAATCCAAATGCCGCTGGATGCGACCCAAAATCATATCCAGAGCAACCACATTCTTGCCGCCCTCCAGCACCACCAGATTGGCGTGCTTTTTGCTGGGCTCCACATACTTTTCATGCATAGGCTTGACGGTGGTCTGATACTGGGTCAGCACGGACTCCAGAGACCGGCCACGCTTGTTCACATCACGCTTGATCCATCGGCAAAGGCGGATATCCGCGTCGGTATCCACAAAAATCTTGATATCCATCAGATTTCGCAGCGGCTCATTCTCGAAAATCATAATGCCCTCCACGATGATGACCCGGTTGGGCTCGATCCGCAAGGTTTCGTTGCTGCGGTTGTGCTGGGCGAAATCGTACACCGGGCAGTCAATGGCAAAGCCTTGCCGCAGCTGCTCCAGATGGTAGACCAGCAGACTGGTGTCCAGAGCGGCAGGCTCGTCGTAGTTGATTTTGCAGCGTTCCTCAAAGCTGAGGTCGTCCCGCCGCTTGTAATAGTTGTCGTGGCTGAGGACGGACACCATGCCGCCAAATTGTGCCACGATATTTTTCATCAGCGTGGTTTTGCCGCTGCCGGTGCCACCGGCAATACCAATGACCAAAATGTTTTTATCCATAGCCGTTAACCCTCCAGCAGTTTATGGGACAATTCCAAAAGCATGGGATCGTCCAGACTGTTTTCGATAATGATTTTGCCCTGGGTTTCGTTCAGAAGGCCGGCCTGTACCAAGCGGCGTTTGGTTTCCCGGGCAGTGCCCTCACCGCCATCCAGCAATAACACCTTGTCGCCTAAAATGCGGCGAATGGTGGCGGCAGCGAAAGGATAGTGGGTACAGCCCAGGACCAGAGCATCCAGCTTGCCCGCCCATGGCGCAAGCAGGGGGCGAAGCAGTGCTTCTGCCTCCCCGCTGTCACCCTTTCCACGCTCCACCAACTCGGAAAGGCCCGGAGCAGGGAGCTTGACCACGGTGCAAAGCCCACCGTAATGTGCCACCAGCTGCTGGAATTTCTCTTCCTGCAGGGTCACCGGCGTGGCCAAGACGCCAATGGTACCCCCGGGGAATCGGTCTGCCGCCGGCTTCAGGGCCGGCTCGATGCCCACTACGATCAAATCGGGGTAGGTCTGCCGCAGCACATCAATGGCGGCGGCGGTTGCGGTATTGCAGGCAACTACCAGTGCTTTTACGCCCCGTGCCACCAATTTTTCGGCAACATTCAAAGAAAGCTGGCGAATTTCGGCGGCAGGCCGGGTGCCGTAGGGAGCGTTGGCGGAGTCGCCTAAGTACAACATGGTTTCACCGGGCATCAGCCTGCACAGCTGCCGCAGGACGCTGATGCCGCCTACGCCGGAGTCAAAGACGGCGATGGCATCGGTTTTGGCGTTCATGGTCTCACCCACTGTCTGTTTATTTTTTGAGCAAAAATTTACTTTGTGCCGAAAATCCGGTCACCGGCATCGCCCAGACCCGGAATGATGTAGGCGTGGTCGTTGAGCTTTTCGTCAACAGCCGCCAGATACAGCTCCACATCGGGGTGGGCGTCCTGCACGGTCTTAACACCCTCGGGGCAGCCGATGATGTTCATCATGATAATATTCTTGCAGCCACGCTTTTTCAGAAAATCGATGGCGGCAACCGCACTGCCGCCGGTGGCCAGCATGGGATCCACCACGAAAACAACACGGTTTTCAATGTCATCGGGCAGCTTGCAGTAATATTCCACAGGTAAATGGGTTTCGGGGTCTCGGTACAGACCGATGTGACCGATCTTGGCGGAGGGAATCAGGCTGACCATATGGTCCACCATACCCAGACCCGCCCGAAGCACCGGAACGATGGCCAGCTTCTTGCCGGAGAGCATACGGCACTTGGCAACCGCCACGGGGGTCTCCACTTCCACCTCGCAGGTGGGCAGATTCCGGGTAGCTTCGTAGCACATCAGACCGGCAATTTCACCGATCAGCTCACGGAATTCCTTGACGCCGGTGTTCTTGTCCCGGAGGATAGCCAGCTTGTGCTGGATCAGGGGATGATCGAGTACGTGTACATTGGACATGGTTATTTCTCTCCTTTTGTAAGGTTGTTTACTTTTGTTTTTTCATTGCGAGGACCCTGAGCGGAGTCGAAGAGGCCGTGGCAATCTCCTAAGTATTGCCACCAACCAGGGGATTGCCGCGGCCCGTTGGGCCTCGCAATGACGAAACGACGAGGGGGATTGCCACGCCAGTTTGCGAACTGGCTCGCAATGACATATTTCTACACGTTTCCCTGCTTTTCCAGCCGTTCCCGTTCGGCCTGAGAAAGGCGGAGGTAATTGGGAGTCAGGGCGTTGCCGTCGCCGATTGCACCGGCGGCGATTTTCTGCATAGCAGCCAGTCCGACGCCTACAGCCCGTTGGTGCATCCGATGCTCAGCAGGCTGCACCAGGTTGGAAATTCCCCCGGACAGGGTGGTGTAGGTCAAGCCGCTGCCGTCGCCAACCAAGAAAATGAGTTCCTCAATTTTCTGCAGCTCAGCTTGCAAATCGGAAAGGGCAATAGCCCGGTCTTCTGTCACCCGGGACACAGCACCTTGGTTTACATTAAATATTGCGTTATAGACCTGACTCCGTCGTGCGTCCATCACGGGGCAGACATAGCCTTGGTACACACCAAGACCCAGTGCCATGGCCTCCAGGGTGGAAACACCGTGGCAGGGAATGTTACTGCCCCAGGCAAAGCCCTTGGCGGCGGCTACGCCGATGCGGACACCGGTAAAACTGCCCGGGCCTTCAGCCACAGCCACGGCCTGCACCTGCTGGGGGGCATAACCGCACTGGGTCAGCAGTGTCTCGGCCATGACCATCAGGGTTTGGCTGTGGGTCAGACCGGTGTTTTGGTAGCTTTCGCCCAAGAGCTTGTCCCCTTCAAAAAGGGCCACGGAGGCGGATTTTGCGGAGGTTTCAAAGGCTAAGAGCAGCAAGGCAATCGCCTCCTTCTATGGTAATGCGGCGGCTGTCACCGCTGAGCTTCTCAATTCGTACGATTATGGCGTTTTCCAAAGCCTCCCGGACATTTTCGCTCCACTCCACGGCACAGATGCCCTGCCGGTCCAGATAGTCCTCCCAGCCGATGTCCCAAAGCTCGTCGGCAGAGCCTAAGCGGTACATATCAAAGTGGAACAGAGGCAGCCGCCCGGAGAGATATTCGTTGACGATGGTGTAGGTGGGGCTGGTGACCATGTCGCCACAGCCCAGCCCCCGGGCCAGACCCCGGGTGAAGGCGGTTTTGCCGGCACCAAGATCTCCCTCGTAGGCCAAAACCGTGCCCGGGGGCAGTATGGCACCCAAAGCAGCACCCAGATTTTCTGTTTCTGCCGGGGAGTTGGTGATGAATTCCATATGGGTTCCTCTTTCGTTTTATGCCTTCCCCTGGGGGAAGCCTTGTAGGGGAGGGTCTTGACCCTCCCTTTGCAGGTCGGGAGCAGTGCTGGATGGGAGGGTCGAGACCCTCCCCTACAATAGTTTTGGTCAATTAAGTCGCATTCTTAAGTTTTTCTGCCTGATCTGCGGTAGCCAGGGCGTCGATGATCTCATCGATGGCACCGTCCATAATGGTGTCAATCTTGTAAAGGGTCAAGCCCACCCGGTGGTCGGTGACCCGTCCCTGGGGAAAATTGTAGGTGCGGATTCGCTCGTTTCGCATACCGGTGCCAACCTGACTGCGACGCATACCGGTCACCTCGGATTCCAGCCGCTCCTGCTCCATCTCATAGAGCTTGGATGCCAGCAGCCGCATACATTTTTCCCGGTTCTGCACCTGACTCCGCTCCTCCTGGCAGGCTACCACAAGACCGCTGGGCTTGTGGATCAGCCGGACGGCGGAGGAGGTTTTGTTGACGTGCTGGCCGCCGGCACCGGAGGCACGGTAGACCTGCATTTCGATGTCGGCTGGATTCAGCTGCACATCCACCTCTTCCATTTCCGGAAGCACCGCCACGGTAGCGGTGGAGGTGTGGACTCGACCGCCGGACTCAGTCTCCGGCACACGCTGGACCCGGTGGACACCGGATTCGTATTTCATCCGGGACCATGCACCCCGACCCCGGATGATAAAGTCCGCTTCCTTCACGCCCCCCAATTCGGTGTCGTTGTAGGTCAAAAGCTCAATGCTCCAGCCCTTTTGGGCGGCGTACATGGAGTACATGCGGAACAGACTGTGGGCAAACAGGGCACTTTCCTCACCGCCAACGCCACCCCGGATCTCCACAATAACGCTTTTTTCGTCGTTGGGATCCTTGGGCAGCAGCAGAATCTGCAGCTGACGGTAGAGCTCCTCGCTGTTGACCTTAGCCTGCTGGTAGGTTTCCTGACAAAATTCCTTCATGTCCGGCTCACTCATCAGCTCCAGAGCCTCCTCCATTTCCCGGAGGGCGGCGTTGTAGCTGTGGAAGGTTTCCACGATGGGCTCTAAGTCATTTTTCTCCCGGAGCAGCTTGGCAGCCTGCTTGGGATCGTTATAAAAATCCGGCTGTTCGGATTTGGCACACAGCTCTTCGTAGCGGTTGGCTACGGACTGCAGCTTGTCAAGCATAGGGTTTGCTCCTTTCGCGGGATTTTTCGGACGAGAGCAGAAAACCGCCCTCATAGTAATAACTGAAATCTGTAGGGGAGGGTCTTGACCCTCCCATTGATGGTTGGGAGAAGTGGTGGGTGGGAGGGTCAAGACCCTCCCCTACAAATAATTCATCCTCTTTAAACCAGGACAAGGGGCATATCAGCTCACCTGATTTTCGTTGGTGATGACATCGCCGACTTCGTCGATGCTGAAGTACACATCCAGCACTTCCTTGGCGATCTGGGCCACGGTGGTGCCGTGGCCGGCCTTCTCACCGTAGACCACCACGGCGATCTCAGGATCGGCAATGGGGCCATAGCACACGAATGCACCGTGGTCGGAGCCACCGGAGCCATGCTGGGCAGTGCCGGTCTTGGCAGCCATTGCCACCGGGTAATTCTTAAACAGACGCTGGGCAGTACCCTCGGTGGCCACAAGACGCATACCCTCGGAGTAGGCCTCAAAGGCCTCCTGGGAGATGTCCATCTGGCTCAGGATCACCGGCTTATTCTCCAGCTCCAGCTGGCGGTAGTCGGAAGAAACCACCCGGTTCAGGAAGGTGGCCTTATAGCGGATGCCCCGGTTTGCCAGGGTGCAGGTGTATACACACAGCTGCATGGGGGTGAATTTGTTGATGGACTGACCGATACCGGCCATGACTTGGTCGGCAGGATACCAGCGGGCGTTGTCGCCCGTGTACATGGCGGCCTTGTTTTCCGCATTGGCCCGGTAGCCGATCTTTTCGCCCAGCTCGATGCCGGTGTGTTCGCCCAAACCCAGACCTTTGGCGGTAGAATCGATAGCCTCCAGGGGAAGCTGATTGGCAAGCTCATAGAAATAGTAGTTGCAGGAGACCTTCAAAGCTTCCATAGCGGTGATGCTGCCGTGGGTGTCGTGGCTTTGGGTCCACTTCAAGCAGTTGGCCGTCCAGCCGTTGATCTCGAAAACACCCTTGTCCCGAATCTTGGTGTATTTCTGAACCGTTTGGGAGTTGATACCGGCCACCACCATGGACATTTTGTAGGTAGAGCCGGGGGGATATTCGCCCTGCAGTGCCCGGTTGAACAGGGGGGCATAGGGGATATCCTTGATGGATTCGTATTCCTCGAAGAACTTGGACAGATCGTAGGTGGGGTAACTGGCACAGGCCAAAACCTCGCCGGTTTTCACATTCATGACCACCACCGCACCGCCTTCGGCATCGGCACCGTCCACCTTTTTGCCTTCCTCGGCGGAGGCACGCAGATCCTCGATCAGCTTGGCCAGGGAATCCTCCGCGGCCATCTGCAGGTTCAGATCGATGGTCAGCTCCACGTTTTTGCCAGCCTGGGGCTCTACCACATAGCTTTGGGAGATCAGGGTTCCATCCACCGCCACCACGTCCTTACGCAGGCCGTCGATACCGTGGAGATATTCCTCAAAGGAAGCTTCCAAACCGGTTTGTCCCACCAAAGCGTCCATCTCGTAGATGCTTTTGCCGCTTTCGTCCTTCAGAGTCTTATAATACTCCCACTGCTTGGCGGTCATGGCAGAGCAGTAGCCCAAAATGTGGGCAGCGTACTTGGTGGAGTATTCCCGGACGGAGGAGGCTTCGGTGTTCAGTCCCGGCACATTCAGCTCCAGCATGGCGGACAGTGCCTCGGTGGAGGCGTCCTCAATGAACACATAAATGGGCAGGTTGGTCAGGTCCCGACGCAGGTCCATTTCATATCGCAGGCCGATCACAGCCCGGGCATCCTCGTCAGACCAGGTTTCCGGAATCCGGTACAGCGTCCGGAGCTTCTTCATTAGCAGCGGTGCGGTGATATCCGAATCCAAGCCGCTCATAGAGGGCAGATATTTCTGGAAATAGCCCTGCCAGGTGGTGCTGTAGTCGCTTAGCGTATAGCTAAAGGGTGCGGTTTTGGACACGGGGAAATGGTCGATGTAGGGCACGTCCAGTTCCCGGCAAAGCTGCACCATTTTCAGCAGATAATCGTTGGTGCCGTCGGCACTGAGCAGCACATAGTGGTTCAGCGTCAGGTCATAGCTGGCACGGTTGGTGACCAGCTTGTTGCCGTTGCAGTCCAGAATGTCGCCCCGGGCGGCCTTGACACGGGTATAAATGGTGAAGGTCTTCAGATTGCTTGCGGTGCCGTCGGTCTGGATGATCTGCAGATCATAGACCCGGAAGGCAAAAAACACCATCGAGACCAAAAATATGACTAACAAAATTCCGGCACGGACCCGGGTTATTCTTTCCATGTTTCTCCTCCGATTTTACCAATGGACACAAAAATGGGGTACAAAACCGGCAGAGCCACGCCTGTCAGCAGGCAGGTCATGCAGGCGATGCCAATGCGGTGCAGACTGGTCTGCGCCACAAAAATGGCAAAGAAAAAACAAAGCAGCTCATAGATCATCAGTCCCAGCACCGCACACAGCGTAACGGAGAAAAAATTCTTCTTCAGATAGCTGTGCCGCAGGATGTTGAGAAAGATGCTCAGGGCGGTGAGCAAAATAATGCAGTGAACACCGGGAGAAAAACCGGCAAAATAGTAGACCGTGGAGGCACACAGTGCAAAAACGGCACAGCTTTCCACGCCGATGAGAAGGCTGATCAGGAAAATACCGCCGCAGACCAAATCGGTGGTAGAACCGAGGACGGTAAATCTGCTCATGATCACATCCTGCACCAGCGAAAGCACCAGCAGTCCCAAGCCGAACAAGAACCACTTCAGCAGGGAAAGCCGCTGCTTTTTGGTGATATACAGCTTGCTTAGGGTGCCGGAGTCGGTGCGATCCGGCTTAAATTCATGTTTTTTACGCAGCATAAGCCTTACTCCGTACGGAAGGATGTGATGATAAATACCTGCTCTAAGGTATCGATGTCCGCAGCGGGACGGAGCAGGGCGAATTTTGCCACACCGGTGTCGTTAAAGCCTGCGTCCACCACATAGCCCAGAATCAAATTCCGGGGATACACCGTAGAACCGGCAGTCACCACCCGGTCGTTATTGCGGATGACGGAGGACGACGGCAGATAGTCCATCAGCAAAAGTCCGGCATGTTCCGAGGTATAGGCGCCCTGAACCATGCCGCTGTAGCCGGAGGCGGCTATGGTGGCACTGACCTCCAATGAAGAATCCAGCACGGATTTGATCACGGCGTAATTGGTACCGGCTTCAATCACCAGTCCCACAACCTCGCCGTTTTCGGTGATAGCACACATCCCCGGCTCAATGCCGGCGGTTGTACCCCGGTTGATAGTGAAGGTGTGGGTCCAATCCACGCTGCTGCGGCCGATGATGTAGGCATCCACCAGGGTGTAGTCCTCGTGCATGGCCTTCAGCTCCAAAAGCTTGCGCAGCCGCTCGTTTTCACGCTGGGTGGCGGCAGCCTTCAGAGCGTTGTCGCGAAGGGTTGCCAGCTCCTGCTTCAGGGCCTCGTTTTCCGCCGACAGTGCCTCGTATTCAAAAACATAGTTATACAGCTGTTCTGCCTGAGCGGTGAGGGATTGTGCACCGGAACGCAGGGGGGTCAGCACGGTTTTTACAAACAGGTCGCCAACGGTGGTGCCAGTCAGGCTGGTCAGCACCGCAAGACCTGCGGTGAGCAGCAGTGCGATGATCAGGACCACGCGAACCTTCGTCGTGAAAAAATGTCTCATTGCATATCCTCCATGATTTCCGGCACTGCCTGCTGCAGAGCCATCCAAAGCCTGCACACCGGCAGACCCATAACATTGTAGTAATCGCCCACCATTTTTTCAGCGAAGAGGGCAGCACCGCCCTGGATGCCGTAGGCACCGGCTTTATCCATGGGCTCGCCGGTGGCTACATACCGGCGGATCTCGGAATCGGACAGCTCCCGGAAGTGAATATCCGTCACATCGGTAAAGGTGATGCAGTCCTCGTCCGTCAGTACGGTGACACCGGTCATGACCTGGTGATCCCGTCCGGACAGAAGCCGGAGCATTTCCACAGCCTCGTCCTCGCTGTGGGGTTTGCCCAGAATCCGGTCACAGCAGACCACGATGGTATCCGCGGCGATGATCACATCGCCCTTTTGCCGGGGGATGGCCTGAGCCTTCAGTCGGCTGACCCGGGCGACTTCGTCAAAGGGTCGTCCGGCAGGGTCCATGGCTTCGTCGACATCTGCCACCCGGACGGTGAAGGGAATATGGAACAGTCCCAGCAATTCTTTTCTGCGGGGAGATTGGGAGGCAAGTATCAGCTGCATGATGTGAGTCCTTTCGTTACAGACGATGGTGTAGGGGAGGGTCTTGACCCTCCCTTGATAGTTAGGCGTAATGGTGGTTGGGAGGGTCAAGACCCTCCCCTACGGATTTTTCGTTTATTCCAATCCCCGTAAGTACAGCCCTCTGGTGCAGGCACCCGGGTCAAAGGCCGGGGAATTGCGGTACGCGGACAGCACATTGTCCACTTCCTTGGCGTTTTCCGTGGTAAAATACAGGCGAACAGCCCACAAACCCAGCCGTGCCAAATCGCTCTGGCGATCCAGCCAGCTCAGCTTTTTGCTGTTGAGCAGCACGCTGCGGCATTTTTCGCCGTCCTTGATAATGGGAAATTCCGCACCGGTCTTGTCCCGCAGCTTGGTCAGTCCCAAATTGCAGGTGCAGTGGCCGGTACGACCCCGGATCAGACAGTTTTCCGTAACCATCAGCGGCAGCCGGCCATAGGCGAAAATCTCGCAGGGAACGGCCTTGCTCACATCCCGAATCTGGGGCAGGGTCATTTCAAAGCTCAATGTGGCACTGGTCAGCTCCAGCTCCTTCATCAGGTTCACAGAGCCGGAGTTGTACAGATTCAGGCCAAAGTCGCCACGAATCCGCATGCCCATTTCCCGGGCCGGGATCAGCAGGCCTAAATTACCCACCAGCACTTCCCTGACGCCCATCTGCCGCACCAGCCGCAGTTTTTCCTTCAGTTGAGCCAGCTCACTGTCGTGGACAATTCGGGGCAGCACTGCCGCAACGGTTACCAAGCGGCACAGCTCGTGACAGTAAACCGGATCTGCAGCCAGCACGTGCAGCGGTACATACAGCACCTGGGGCCGGAGCCTCAGCAGCTTGTCGGTGATCTGCTCCCGGTCTGTGACCTGCACGGTCAGCCCCGGGTGCTCCCGGAGACCGGAGAAGGTGGGGATCCGCTTAGCCTTGCCCAGGGCAGGCTTTTCCCGGCGGGCCCGGAGTGCCTGAAGCTGATCCAGGGCATCCCGACGCAGGCCGTTGATGGCTGCGGCGGAAATCGTCAGATTCTCACCGATTTCGGCAGTGACCCCATCGCAGCGGAAGGGAGTGCCGCCGGTCTTTTTCAGCCGGTCGGACAGCGTTTCCTCCGTCAGGGGTGTGGTCCGGGCGGCTTCGGCTTTTGCACCGGTGGCGGTGCAACTTCTGCCCTCAGGATCGGTAACGGTAAGCTTGGTTTCGTTTTCGGTAATGACTGCGTGGAAGGTCACGGGAACAAGGCCGTTTTCCGCGGTCTCATAGCTTTGGCGGACAGATTGGAGCCATTTACTGTCGTCGTATTTGTCCTCCCGGATGCCGAACATTCCGGCACCGGTCTGTCCGGTATAGTAACCGTCGGTAAATCCTTGACGGTTAAATGCGGCATGAAGGGTATCCATCATGGGTTGGGTCACCAAACCTGAATCCAACGCAGCCCGGTAGACATTGGTAACTGCTGCCACATATTCCGGCCGTTTCATCCGACCCTCCAGCTTAATGGAGGCAACGCCCATACTCTGCAGCTCCTGCAGGTAGGTGACCAAACAGTTATCCTTCAGGCTTAAGGGATATTTTTCCTCCCATCGGCCGTAGCCATAGCTTTTGCGGCAGGGCTGGGCACAGCGACCCCGGTTGCCGGAACGACCGCCAATGGCGGCGGACAGGTAGCACTGACCGGAATAACCCATGCACAGAGCACCATGGGCAAAAACCTCGATCTCGATGGGGGAATTGACGGTGATATAGTGGATCTCATCCCGACTTAGCTCCCGGCTCAGCACCACCCGGCTCAAGCCCCAGGCCGCACACATCAACACGCCGGGCAGGGAATGGATGCTCATTTGGGTGGAGCCGTGGATGGGAATGTGGGGGGCAATCTGCTTGCACAGCTGAATGACGGACAGATCCTGCACAATGAATGCATCCACGCCACTCAACGCAGCTTGCTTGATCAGCGTGGCAACATCCCCGGTCTCGCGATCGGAAACCAGGGTATTTAACGTCAGATGCACGGCAACGCCGCGGACATGGCAGTATTTGACCGCCTCGGTCAGCATCTGGGGAGTGAAATTTTTCGCACCCTGACGGGCGTTAAAGCTGCCGCAGCCCAGGTAAACTGCGTTGGCACCGTTCTGCACGGCGGCACGCAAAGCTTCCATAGAACCGGCGGGGGCCAGAAGTTCCAGCATAGTCTTTCTCCTGTATGGTATACTCTATTGCATTATAGCACAAATGCGAGCAGAGATAAAGTCCATTCCGTGAATTTTCTGAGAATTTTCAAAGGGGGCGGAGACGGTTGCGGAAGGCCTTGCGGACGAGCGATGCTCGCCCCTACGCCTTGCAATGATGATTGCGTAGGGGAGGGCCAAGACCCTCCCCTACAAAAATGAATTTTCATTGACCGACGGGGAATTTTGCCGTATACTATTCACAAACACAGAGAAGGAGGGGTTTCGTGAAGCTGAAGTGGAAAAAGCTTGAAAATCAGTCCGGTCACGATGCCGGCAGAGAGCTGTTGGCGGATCTGTATTTCGAAGAAAACGGCAGCGAAATGCCGGAGATTCTTCGCGCAGACCGGGGAAAACCCTACTTTTCAGAGAGTAATTGGCATTTTTCGATCTCCCATACGGATCGCCATGCTTTTTGCTGCTTAAGCAGGCAAAATGTGGGTATCGATGCAGAGGAAGAACACCGGAAAATTGACCTCAGGATCGCTGAGCGATTTTTGTCAGAAACGGAGAAAAAACGGCTCCGGCTTGCACCGGATCAAAACACTGCCCTGCTGCGGCTGTGGGTGCTGAAGGAGGCCTACGCCAAGCTGACCGGACGGGGCATCGGCAATTGGCTGAAAAGTACGGATTTCGACCCGGAAGACCCAAGAATCACCTGTATTGACGGCTGCTTTGTGGCAATTTTGGAAGGAGAAATATAATGGTTTTTGACACCCATGCCCACATGAATGACCGGGCATTTGATATTGACCGGGATGCTGTGATGGCATCCCTGCCGGGAAAGGGCGTTGGCCTGCTGATGAACGCAGGCTGCAATTTGCAATCCACCAGAGAATGCATCGCTCTGGCGGAAAAATACGATTTTGCCTATGCCGCCGCCGGCTCTCATCCGGATTCTGCCGACGAGGTCTGCGATGAAATTCTGGAAGAATATAGAAAGTTATGTAAACTGCATCCAAAGGTAAAAGCCATCGGAGAAATCGGCTTGGACTATCACTATGAGGATATCCCCCGGGATCTGCAAAAAAAGGCCTTTATTGCCCAGATGGAGCTGGCAAAAGAGCTTGACCTGCCGGTGATCGTCCACGAGCGGGAGGCCCATCAGGACGGTCTGGAAATCGTGAAGCAATTCCCCGGCGTGACTGGCGTCTTTCACTGCTATTCCGGCTCGGCAGAGATGGCCAGGCAGCTGGTGGATTTGGGTTGGTACATCGGCTTTACCGGAGTTTTGACCTTCAAAAATGCCAAAAAGGCCATTGAGGCGGCTCAGGCGATCCCCTTGGAGCGGATCGTTGTGGAAACCGACTGTCCCTATATGTCCCCGGAGCCCTTCCGCGGCAAGCGAAATGACCCCTCCCGGGTAGTCTATGTGGCGGACAAGCTGGCCGAGATTCGTGGAATCACGCCGGAAGAAGCCCGGGCCATCACCTTCGAAAACGGCAAGCGGCTATATCGGATTGATTGATGTCATTCTGAGTGCAGCAGCCAAAGGCTGCGAAGTCGAAGAATCCGTCCTCTTTTGTGCAGGAGATGCGGATCCTTCGACTCCGGGCTTTCGCCCTCCGCTCAGGATGACAAGCGATTCGGCCACTTGCGTCAGAGAGCCATTTATGCTATATTAGCAAAAGAAAATTTCCTTTAGGAGAATCATATGCGTATTCTGTTTAACAGCAAGGATCCTCAGTTTAAAGAACCCTTCGGCACCCTGATCCCCGGTCAGGAATGCACCCTGCGGATTCACATTCCTGCCACGGTGCAAGCTACGGCGGTGCAGTGCGAGATCTTAAATGAAGATCACAGACCGGCCATGATCGTGCCTATGACCTTCCAGTTCAAGAAGGGTGCTTATGAGCAGTATGTGGGAAAATTCTGCTTTGAAAAGCCCGGTCTGTATTTCTATGGCTTCCGGATCACCACCCGTACCGGCGGTTTTGATCTGTATAAATACGGCAACGACACCAATATGGAGGCCGGTGATCTGTGGCAGGTCACCTGTGTACCGGCGGATTTTCATACCCCGGATTGGGCCAAGGGTGCCCTGTTCTATCAGGTCTTCCCCGACCGTTTTCACAAGTCCGGCAAGTGTGACCTGACCGGCAAGCTGGAGCCCTACACCGTCCACGAAAGCTGGGACGAGGAAGTAGATTGGAAGCCCACGCCGGAGGGCATGGTGCTGAACAACGATTTTTATGGCGGCAATTTCCGCGGCATTATGGAAAAGCTTCCGTATATTGCCTCTTTGGGAACAACCATTCTGTACCTGAACCCCATCAGCAAGAGCTTTTCCTCCCATCGCTACGATACCGGCGACTATAAGACACCGGATCCCATGCTGGGAACCATGGCGGATTTTACCGCTCTGTGTGATGCCGCCCACAAGCTGGGCATCAAGGTGATTTTGGACGGTGTGTACTCCCACACCGGTTCGGACAGTCTGTACTTCGACAAGAACCGGAATTTCGGTGGAAACGGTGCCTATAATTCCCAAAATTCCCCGTACTACCATTGGTATACCTTCAAACAGTGGCCGGACCGCTACAATGCCTGGTGGGATTTTGATACCCTGCCCACGGTGAAGAAGATGGAAAAATCTTTCATCGAGTATATTATCACCGGCAAGAACAGCGTACTGGAGCACTGGATCAAGGCCGGTGCCGACGGTTTCCGTCTGGACGTGGCGGATGAGCTGCCCAACGAATTTATGGATATCCTCAAAAAGCACCTGCGGAAGCTAAAACCCGATGCCCTGCTGGTGGGTGAGGTTTGGGAGGATGCCTCCAACAAGACTGCTTACGGCATTCGCCGGCGGTATTTTGTGGATGGCACGCTGGACAGTGCCATGAACTATCCCTTCCGCACCGCCATCATCAACTTCCTCCGGGAGCGGGATGACGGACGGAATTTGGAAAATGTGGTCATGACCATCGCGGAGAATTATCCGACCGAGGTTTTCTTAAGCAATATGAACCTGCTGGGCACCCATGATACGCCCCGGATCCTGACGGCATTGGTGGACGATTTTGATGGCGGACGGGAGGAGCTTTCCAAGCGTAAGCTGTCCCAGCAGCAGTATGCGGTGGCGGTGGATCGGCTGACCCTGGCGGCCTGCCTGCAGTACACCCTGCCCGGCAGTCCCAGTCTGTACTATGGCGATGAAGCCGCCATGGAGGGCGGCAAGGATCCCTTCAACCGCCGTCCCTATCCCTGGGGCAGGGAAAATCAGACTCTGCTGGAGTTTTTCAAGGCATTGGGTCGCTTGCACAAGGACAGCGAGCCGCTGCGGCTGGGCGATATCCGGTTCTTCCAGGCTGGCGACCAACGGATCGGCTTTACCAGAACCTACGGCGGCAAAACGGTCCGGGTGTATATCAACCGCAGCTGCGACACCTGGGATGTGCCCTCCGGCAAGATCCTGCTGGGGCATAATCTGCGGACTGTTGCTCCCAACTGGCTGACAATTTCCCCCATGGGCGTGTGCATTCTGGAGGAAGAGGCATGAACGAAGAGTATATTCTGACCGGCTACTGCCGCACCCAGGATCAAAGCCGCATGGTGACGGTAGAGCTGGAAAACGGTGAGATTTTCGTGGATTGCAGCTACGGAAATTGTCCCTACGAGCAAAACTGCACCATCGCCAAGTCCATCGCGGAAAAGATATAATTTTACCGGCACTGCCCCACAAAGGCAGTGCCGGTTTTATGTCATTCTGAGCGTAGCAGCCGCAGGCTGCGAAATCGAAGAATCCGTACTCCTATATACAAGAGAACGGATCCTTCGACTCGCTACGCTCGCTCAGGATGACAAAAGGAAATAAAAAAACCGCCCCGGGTATTCCCGGGACGATGCTCAAAGAGCCGAAATTAAGGAGGAAAAGGCCCGGGCGAGGAGGAACAAAAACTCTCCGGGCCTTTTTCCATTTACACTATACAAAACCGCGTAAATCGTGTATAATGTAATAAATTATGCCTTACCAAGCACAAGTGTATTATACAGGACTAATTTTCGGTTTTCAATTGACGCTTTGGACGATTATCACAAAAACATCTTATAAGATTTGGTGAAAATGACATGAAATTCGGTTTTTACACCCTTGGGTGCAAGACAAACCAATATGAGACCCAGGCCATGGAACAGCTGTTTGTGTCCCTCGGTCACACCGTGGGCAGTTTTCAGGAGCCCTGCGACGGCTATATTATCAACACCTGCTCCGTAACCGCTGTGGCGGACAAGAAAAACCGGGCGGTAATCCGCCGCTGCCGCCGGGACAATCCCAACGCGGTCATCGGCGTTTGCGGCTGCTACACCCAGCACGACCCCGACGCGGTGCGGCGGCTGGGGGTAGATGTGCTGTCGGGCAGCGGTGGACGAAAAGAATTTGTGGATATGATGCTCTCTGCTCTTCAAAGCCGAACCCATCAGGAAAAGCTGGATGTGGCACTGAGACGCCGGGAGTTCGAAATTCTCCCTGCCGGTGGCTTGTCCGAGCGGACAAGAGCCATGCTGAAGGTGCAGGACGGCTGTGTCAATTTCTGCACCTACTGCATCATCCCCTACACCCGGGGACCGGTGCGGTCGGCACCGCTGGAGCTGGCGGTGGAGCAGGCCCGGGAATTGGCAAAAAAAGGGTATCAGGAGCTTGTGATTACCGGTATTGAGATCGCATCCTGGGGTGCGGATCTGCCGGGAAAGCCCCCTATGACCGACATGGTGGCAGCGATTTGTGAGGCTGTGCCGGAGCTGCGGGTGCGGCTGGGCAGTTTAGAGCCCCGGATCATCACAGAAGAATTTTGTCAAAAGTTAGAAAAATACCCCAATTTGTGCCCACAATTCCATTTAAGTCTGCAATCCGGTTGCGATAGCGTCCTTGCACGCATGAAGCGGAAGTATGACACAGCACGGTATTTGCAAAGCGTTCAGCTGCTGAAACGGCATTTCCCCGGCTGTGCGGTGACCACGGATATGATCGTAGCATTCCCCGGTGAGACCGAGGAGGAATTTACCCAGAGCTTGCATTTTATCCGCAGCTGCAGCTTTGCGGATATGCACATTTTCCCCTATTCCCGCCGCCCCGGCACCCCGGCGGACAAGATGCCCGGGCAGCATGACAATGCAACCAAGGAAGAAAGAAGCCGGGCCGCCATTGCCGTGGCGGAGGAAATGAAGCAGGCCTACATGGAAAACCTGATCGGCAAGACCCTTGCGGTGCTGTTTGAGGAGGAAGAAGGAGAATTCTGGATCGGCCACGCACCCAACTACATGAAACTCTACGCCAAAGGCGAGAATTTGCACAATCAGGTACGGAATGTGACCGTTACCGGCATTTTCCGGGACGGTTTGGCCGGAGAAATCGTGTAGGGGCATCGTGCTTCACACAATACCTTCCCCCGGGGGGGAAGGTGGCCGAGCGAATGCGAGGTCGGATGAGGAACCCGGGAGGCAAACTATGATGCGGGATCGTTATCAGACCTATTACAAAGTCCGAAACACATACAAAACAATCCATTTTCTGCCCGCATTCCTCATCAGTCACACAAATCGGTTCCGAAGAGCCGATTTGTGCGACAGCTTCCCCCCGGGGGAAGCCTTTATTGCTCCTCGCAATGACAGGTTATTTTGTTTTTACGGAGGAATTTATGAAAACACTTCTCCATATTTGCTGTGCACCCTGTGCCAATCAGTGCATCGAGGTGCTGCGTGCGGATCATTTTGAGGTGACCGGGTATTGGTACAACCCCAATATCCATCCTTTCACGGAATACCGGGAGCGGCGAAACTGTCTCCGGGAGTATGCCAAGGTCATCGAGCTGCCGCTCATCGAGCGGGACGACTACGGCCTGCGGCCCTTTGTCCGGGAGGTGGCGGAGGACATCAGCCACCGCTGCGGAAAATGCTACGAAATGCGTCTTTTCGACACTGCCCGGCAGGCGGCAGAGGGCGGCTTTGACAGCTTTACATCCAGCCTGTTTATCAGTCCCTACCAGAATCACGAGCTGATGCGGGAGACTGCCGAACGGGCAGCCAAGGAATACGGTGTGGAATTTCTGTACCGGGATTTCCGCCCTTATTTCAAGGCCGGGCAGGAAAAGGCCCGGGAGCTGGAAATGTATATTCAGAAGTTTTGCGGCTGTATCTTCTCCGAGCAGGAGCGGTACTTAAAGCCGAAGAAGATCATTCCGTAAATACACTGTCATTGCGAGGCCTAACGGGCCGTGGCCCCCCCGGCGGATCTGTCATTGCGAGAGTTTCGTAGAAACTCGTGGCAATCCCCCGGTTAGGAGAAATACTTAGGAGATTGCCACGGTCACTACGCTCCCTCGCAATGACAAAGCGGGCGATTTGTGAATTGCCCCTGCAATGAACCTTATGTGGTTGGAGGAACTATGTCGAAGTTTGAATTTGCTGTGCCGACTTTGTTCGGCCTGGAGGGCATTGCCGGCGACGAGCTGCGTCGGCTGGATATGGAAAATGTCCGTGTGGAAAACGGCCGGGTACTGTTTTCCGGTGATGAGCTGGCCATGGCCCGTGCCAATGTGAATCTGCGTACCGGTGAACGGGTTTTGCTGGTGCTGGCAGACTTTGAGGCCAAGACCTTTGAAGAGCTATTTCAGGGCGTTTACAACGCTCCTTTGGAGGCTGTGATCCCCAAAAACGGTGCCTTCCCCGTGAAGGGTCACTGCTTAAGCAGTCAGCTCATGAGCGTGCCGGACTGCCAGGCTATTGTGAAAAAGGCCGCCTGCAAGCGGCTGGGCGAGAAATACGGCCTTAGCTGGCTGCCGGAGGACGGCGAGAAGTATCAGCTCCAATTTTCGATCATGAACGACCGGGTGCAGCTGTACCTGGACACCTCCGGTGTGGGTCTGCACAAGCGTGGCTACCGGGCCATCGGCAACGATGCCCCCCTCCGGGAAACTCTGGCGGCGGCTATGGTGATGCTGACCAAGTACCGTGGCAAAGAATTCGTTTGGGATCCCTTCTGCGGCAGCGGAACGATTCCCATTGAAGCGGCACTGATTGCCAAAAATCGGGCACCCGGCTTGGGCCGCCGGTACGGTGCGGAAAAATTCAACTGGTCCGACGATGCCATCTGGCGGCAGGCCCGGAGCGAAGCGATGGACAAGGAATTTAAGGGCAATTACCGTATTTTGGGTTCTGACAACGACCCAAAATGCGTCAGTCTGGCTATGGCCAATGCGAAAAAGGCCGGCGTTGCCGAGTGCATTACCTTCAAGGATGGGGACGCCACCAAAATGAGTCTGCCCACGGACAGCGGCATTATCATCTGCAATCCGCCCTACGGTCAGCGAATGATGGAGCAGCACAGTGCCCAACGCCTGTACGGGGCACTGGGCCGGCACCTGAAATTTGCTGACGGCTGGAAGAAGTATATCATTACCTCTGAGCCGGAATTTGAGCATTATTTCGGACGCCGTGCGGACAAAAAGCGGAAGCTGTACAACGGCATGATCAAGTGCGATTACTATATGTACCTGGGCGGCCGGAAGAAGTAAAAACCGCTTAATTTCTGTCATTGCGAGGAGTAGCGAAGCGAATCTAAATCAACAATTGCGTAAGCAATTACAATAGAAATGCAAAGCCCGACGTGGCAATCCCCCCCGGTTAGGAAAATTCCTTAGGAGATTGCCACGCCAGTGCGCTCACTGGCTCGCAATGACACAATTAGGAAACCACGAAAGGTGGCAGTTTTATGAAGCATTTATTCATCATCAATCCGGCTGCAGGCAGCAAGGACCGGACAAAAATGTATACGGAAATCATCGAAAAGATTAGCGGTAGCCGAGGGCTGGACTATGAAATTGCCGTGTCGGCAGCACCCGGTGACTGCACCCGGCTAACCCGTGAGGCGGCCATGACCGGAGAGGAATACCGGGTCTATGCCTGCGGCGGTGACGGCACACTGAACGAAGTAGCGGCCGGTGCGGCTGGGTTTGACAATGTGGCGGTGTCCGTCCTTTCCGGCGGCAGCGGCAACGATTTTGTAAAGCTGTTTGACGACCCCAAGGCTTTTTTTGACCTGGAACGTCTGCTGGATGCGGAGGAAGCCACCTTTGATTTGATTCAATGCAACGATGATCTTGCACTGAACATCTGCTCTGTGGGTCTGGATGCCCGGATCGGCACGGATGTAGCCAACTATAAGCGGCTGCCTCTGCTCAGCGGTTTCCGGGCCTATGTGGCATCTACGGTGATCAATGTGATCCGGGGCATTGCCGAGCATTATGTGGTGCAGATCAATGGCGAAACCGTCGATGCCAAGCAGACCATGATCTGCGTGTGCAATGGCAGATTTTATGGCGGTGGCTTCAACCCGGTTCCCACCGCAGATCCCACCGACGGAATGCTGGATGTGCTGCTGGTGAAAAAGGTTTCCCGGCTGCAGGTGCCTGCGGTGATCGGTAAGTATAAGTCCGGCCGCTACAAGGAGCTTCCCAAGCTGGTGCGGCATTTTAGGACCGACAAGGTCACCATTCTTTGCGACAAGCCCACGGCCATCAATCTCGATGGCGAACTGCGGGTTGCGGAAAAAGTCGAAATGTCTGTCGCCAAGAAAAAGCTTCGCTTCTTCTATCCCAAGGGCCTGACCTTTGCCGTGAAAGAGCCGGTGAGCGTATGAAGACCTGCGTGATTTTTTGTGCCGGTGAGCTGGACGCTCCGGTGGAAATTCCTGCCGGTGCGATGATTATTGCCGCCGATGGTGGCTTGCGGCATACGGATGTTTTGGGCATCCAACCGGATGTCATTCTGGGTGATTTTGACTCCCTGGGCTATACGCCTGCCGGTGCAGAGGTGTTTCCGGTGGAAAAGGACGATTCCGACTCCATGCTGGCCGCACGCAGGGGTCTTTCGGAGGGCTGCAGCGAATTCATTTTCTATGGAGCATTGGCCGGAAAAAGGCTCGATCATACAGTGGCCAATTTCCAGACCCTGCAATTTTTGGCGGATCACGGGGCTGTGGGCTACCTGCTGGGCGGGGACACTGCCGTGACGGTGGTAAAAAACGGTCAACTGGCATTTCCGGAAGCAGCCACCGGGGTGATTTCCCTGTTCTGCATGGGCGGTGATGCCCGGGGCGTGACGCTGCAGGGACTGAAATACGAGCTGTCCGACGGTGTTTTGACCGCCGGACATCCGTTGGGATTAAGCAACGCATTTGTTGGGAAAACTTCCAAAATTTCCGTAAAAGACGGCAGTCTACTGGTTCTTTGGGATAGGAAAAACGGATTTCCCACCCGGTAAGGAGCGATTATGCAGATTCGATTTGCAAAAAATGAAGATATCCCTGCCATGATCCGCCTGCTGCGGCAGGTGGGCAGGGTGCATTATGATGGACGGCCGGATATTTTCCGTGCCGATGCCCAAAAATATCACGAAAAGGCACTGCTTGCCCTGCTGCAGGATGATCAGCGTCCCATTTTGGTGGCGGAAACAGCCGAGGGTGTGGTGGGCTACGCCTTCTGCGTGATTCAGAATGTGCAAAATGATCCGGTGCTACAGGATCGGCTGACGGTGTACATCGACGATCTGTGCGTGGACGAAAACTGCCGTGGCAGTGGCGTGGGCAAGGCTCTGTACGCCGCGGTGCTGGACTATGCCAGGGGTATCGGTGCGTACAATGTAACCTTGAATGTGTGGGCGAAAAATGAAAATGCCCTGAAATTTTATGAAAAAATGGGCCTGATGCCCCAAAAATACGGAATGGAGACCGTTCTGTAACACGGAGGAACTGCCAATGCTTCAGAAAAATCAAATATATGAGGCGGTCATTTCCGATTACACTGTCGAAGGTCAGGGTGTGGCCAGAATTGAAGGCTGTGCCGTATTTGTGCCCAATGCCATTGCTGGTGAACGCTGCCGGATTCGCATCGAAAAGGTGGGAAAAACCTGGGCGTCTGGCAAAATCGTGGAGATTTTGGAAAAATCGGAGCATCGCATGAACCGGGCCTGCCCGGTGGCAAAGCTTTGCGGCGGCTGCGATTTTTGGCATATGGATTATGAAGAAGAGAGCCGGCTGAAGGCTCAGCGGGTTCGGGATTGCCTGAATCGTATCGGCGGTGAGACGTTGGAGGACGTGCCGATCCTGGCTGCACCCACCTGCCGGGGGTATCGGAACAAGGCCCAGTACCCGGTGGCGGCGAAGAAAAACAAGGCCTTTGCCGGTTTTTTTAAGGCCGGAAGCCATCAGGTGGTGGAAAACGACCGTTGCCTGATCCTGCCCCAGGAAACTGACCGGGTAAAGGATATTGTAATAGATTATGTAAACCAAACCCGGGTCAGCGTATACGACGAAGCCACCCACACCGGCCTTTTGCGGCATATTTATGTCCGCCGGGGTGCGGTATCCGGGCAGATTTTGGTCTGTCTTGCGGTAAACGGGCGGGTAATCCCCAAGCCGGAGCGGCTTGTTGAAAAGCTGAAGGCGGTGCCGGGATTTACCACGCTGGTGCTTTCGGTGAATACCAAAAAGGGCAACACGGTTTTGGGGGATGAGGAGATCGTTCTTTACGGCCCGGGCTATATTGAGGACACCATGTGCAGCCTGAATTTCCGGCTGTCGCCCCGTTCTTTCTATCAGGTAAACCACCATCAGGCTCAGCGGCTGTATGAATCGGCCATTGCACAGGCACAGATTACCAGGGATGACACGGTTTTGGATCTGTACTGCGGCGTGGGAACCATCACGCTGTGCATGGCGAAGGCCGCCGGTAAGGTCATCGGTGTAGAGGTTGTGCCCCAGGCGGTGGAGGATGCCAAGGCCAACGCAAAACGCAACGGCATCGACAATGCGGAATTTTTCTGTGGTGATGCGGGTCAGGCGGCTCTTGCGTTGGAGCAGCAGGGCATCAAGGCCGATGTTGCGGTGGTGGATCCGCCCCGGAAGGGCTTGAATGCCGATACTATCGAGGCACTGGCTCGTATGTCACCGCGGCGGATCGTGTATGTTTCCTGCGACCCGGCCACCCTGGCACGGGATGTGGCACTGCTGAAAGACCGTGGATATCGGCTGAAAAATGCCCTGGCGGCAGACCTTTTCCCCCGATGCTCCCATGTAGAATCCATCGTGTGCTTAACAAAAGAGCAAACTGTCCATGAAATGAAGCTCAAGCCTTCACCCTTTGAGAAGATCAAGAGCGGGCAAAAGACAATTGAACTCCGCTTGTACGACGAAAAGCGGCAGCAAATCAAGGTGGGCGACGGCATCACCTTTACAAATACTTCCACCGGCGAGCAGGTAAGGGCGATTGTTCGGAAATTGCATCGGTTTGATTCTTTTGCCGAGCTGTATCGAACCCTGCCGCTGCTGCAATGCGGATACACAGCCGAAGATGTGGATAAAGCACATCCTTCCGATATGGAACAGTATTATTCTACGGAAGAGCAGGAAAAGTATGGCGTAGTAGGCATTGAGCTTTGCGTCTCAAAATGAATTGTAGATAAAAGGCTCACGGGCGATTCGCGAATTGCCCCCGCCCTACGGCCAATCATCGACCTTGTCATTCTGAGCGACCCGAAGGGGAGTCGAAGAATCCGTCTCCCCTCTATATATGAGAAACGGATCCTTCGCTATGCTCAGGATGACAGAAAAAGGCTTCATCTCGAGGAGAAGGCATTACGGACGAGCAATGCTCGCCCCTGCAAAAGGAAACAAATCCCCAGGGTGCGTTATGAACAGAACCAGTAAAAACGGACAATAGACAAAATCCCCCCTGATGTAGGATAATAACTACACCAGGGGGGATTAATTATGAGCAAACGAAGATACACCAATATGGTTGCCTTACTGCCCACAAT
>SVLM01000039.1 GCA_015067945.1 Oscillospiraceae bacterium | reverse complement strand
GGATGATATAATCGCCGTCGAGAACTTCCAATTCCATTTTCACGCCGTCAACGTAGATGCCGTCCAGCTCGTAACCGTCCGCAGGCGTTACCTCAAGGACGTATACCACGTTATCGCCGATCAGGTCGTAGTGACCGGATGCAGTACCCCGGGTGGTATCGGTGTTGCCTACGTTGATGACTGCAGTAGGTGCGAAGTAAACGTCGATGGTGTGGTTTGCGGTAATGTTTGCAAAGGTATAGGTGCTGCAAACGTCAATTTCTACACCGTCAACAACGACTTTCACGATCTTGGAAAGCTCATCGGGGGTAAAGTTCAAGGTCAGCGACCCGTTTTCCTGAACGGTAGACACGCCTGCGGGAGAAACCGCGCCTGTCGTGCCGAGTGCTCTTGCGGTCACGGTGTAGGTCACGCCGGCACCTTCCACGTACATGGCCTTGATGGTCATGGCCTGTGTGACGTTGCCATACTGCAAACCAATCCTTGCGGCTATCGCTAGTGCCGGTCTTCAGCACAAAATGCAATTCCTTGATGAATCTCTCGGTAAGTGCATTGCCAGCCTGATCGATCACTATATCAATGCAGCGGAAGTGGTTGGAGGTTTCAATCACATCATCCACATTCACAGACTCATTTTCAAAACCAATGGTATTGGTCTCAAAGATGAATCGTGTCTGATCGTGCGTCAAACAGCTACCTTCAATATGGTTGGAGTTATAGGTCAGGTCGATCTGAATCTTATGATAGATACCGCCGGTCATCTTAGCTGCTTTCTGCTCCCGCAGGATCTGCAGCAATGTAGGTGTGTCGTTTTTCTTGTTAGCTCGTTCTGGTTTCTGCGCCCCCTCCGGAATGTACCAAGTTTTGCCGATAAGCTTGGCATCGGCAATTCTGCCGTGGGCACAGTAATTTCGCACACTTCGTTCAGAAAGTCCCCATTTTTCAGCTATTATTGCAACAGATAAGTATTCCATAGTTACCTCCTGTCAAATTTCCAGCCCTTATTATACCACATTATCGGCAAAATATCAATGCAATTTCAATGTTATTATTATTTTGTTTTTGCCGTTGCATTCGCCTACATATAAAAAGTACCCCTTGGCACAGACTTGAAGCCGTACTAGTTCAAGAATGTGTCAAGGGGTGTATCGTATTTTACAGCTCAATTGTAATAAATCTACATATTCCTCGTGAGCTCAATACCAACACACACTGACATGCTCATAGGCATACGTTTAAGTTTTGAGGCGTACAAAAATGTTCCACCTTGCAGTGGTGACAAGCACATCCGCAAAATCCCGTGGCAAACCACACATTCATATCTTCTTTTTCCTTTATTGTTCAGTAACCTCAGCACTCTTCCGGGCAAACTCCCAGCTGCTCTTGCACATATCTTCCACGGTGTAGGTTGCTCCCAGCTGAGTAATCCCTTTACTAGCGTATTTCTTTGTTGCAATTATTTTGCCTTATTATAATTGGGTTTTCAACCGTTTTAGAGATAATAGAAAACAATTAATAAAATTTCAAAAGTTGGTGGTTTGTTTTTGTACTGGAAAACAGGCTGTCACATAATGGATTGAATGAACAAAACGCCCTCCACAGTACCCTGATTGGGTCCTGTGGAGGGCTGCTTTCTATTACTTTTTGGGCATATACCGCATATCGCTGACGGAATAGACAGTCACAAAGGCTTTGGGATCCACCTTGCGGACGTAGTCCATAAGCCGCTTGTACTCGTGTTTATCCACAATCGTAACCATTTCCATTTTCGGTGTTTTGTCGTAGGCGCCGATGATCTCATTCAGCGTTGCTCCACTGTGCAGCTCATGCAGAACAAAATCAACGATGGTATCCAGTTCCTTAGATATGACGCAGACACGGCGCTTGATGTTGATGCCGAAGATGAAGTTATCGACCAACATACCTCCAAAGTATGTGCCCAGTAAGCTAAGGACTACGGTCTTGCTGTCATAGCACAGTGCAGAAGATAGGGCTACCGCAATGCCGGAATAGGACATAGCCTTTCCCAGATCCATTCTCAGATACTTATTCATGATTTTTGCCACAATGTCCAGACCGCCTGAGGACGCATTCCGGGAAAACAGAATAGAAAGTCCAACACCAACTACAAGGATATAGCAAATCACATCTAACAGCGGATCCTGTGTAATAGACTGGAAATTAGGAAAGATTACTTCAAACAAGCCCATAATCAGGGGCATCAGTATAGAACAATATATCGTTTTCGCGCCAAACTCCGGTCCAATCAGGATAAAACCGATAATCAGCAGCCCCACGTTCATAATCAGTGTGATGGTGGAGACAGAGAGCGGAATGAAGTTGCTCAGCACCATGGCCAAGGCAGCACCACTGCCTACAGAAACATGGCTTGGCAGCATAAAGAAGAATACCGCTGCAGCAACAATCGCTGTACCGACGGTGATGATTGCGAACTCTTTCATTGTATTTCGGATTTTCATGTGTCTAACCTCTTTTGCTCTTGTAGTTAGATGTTATTATACACTACCTTGAGCAAATTTCCAGCTGCTTTTGCACATATCTTCCACGGTATGTGTGGCTTCCCAGCCGAGTAATTCCTTTGCTTTGGTAGCATCAGCCCAGAAGGCGGGCAGGTCACCGTCACGGCGGGGACCAATCACATAAGGCAGCTTCATATCGTTTGCCTTTTCAAAAGCCGTCACAAGCTCCAGGACAGAGATACCATTGCCGGTGCCAAGATTAATGGCCTCCACACCGTCGTGAGTCTCGGCATACTCCAAGGCCTTCAGGTGGCCAATGGCCAGGTCTACCACATGGAGGTAGTCTCTCTGGCAGGTTCCGTCGGGAGTGTCGTAGTCGCCGCCGAAGATGGTCAGTTTCTCCAACTGGCCTGCCGCAACTCTGCCGATGTAGGGCATCAGGTTGTTGGGGATGCCGTTGGGATCATCGCCCAGCAGGCCGCTTTCGTGTGCGCCGATGGGATTGAAGTAGCGAAGCAGGATGGCACAGAAATCAGGATGGGCGGTGCAGTAATCAGTGAGGATCCGTTCGATCATCACCTTAGTCCAGCCATAGGGGCTGGTGGACTGGATGGCAGGCATTTCTTCCTTGTACGGATGGGGATTGTTCGGGCCGTAAACAGTGGCCGAGGAGGAGAAAACCAGTTTACGGCACCCGAACTCCTCCATCGTTTCTACAAGGGACAATGTGCTGTCCAGGTTGTTGCGGTAATATTGCAGAGGCTTTTTGACACTCTCGCCCACAGCCTTAAATCCGGCGAAGTGGATCACGGCATCGATATCGTTTTCACGGAAAACTTCCCAGAGTTTTTCCTTATCCGCACAGTCAATCCAATAGAAAGCAACACTTTTCCCCGTGATTTCCTTGATGCGGTCGATGACTTCAACTTTGGCGTTGGACAGATCATCCACAATGACGACTTCATGTCCAGCATTCAGTAATTCCACAGCGGTATGACTGCCGATATAACCGGCGCCGCCAGTAACTAAAACCTTCATACTCATTCTCCCTGATTTACAAATTCGATAAAGCGGTCAAAGGCCGCTGCACCCTCAGAGGTGCGCTTATAGACACCGGCATGCTCCAGGACCTGTGCGAACACTTTGCCAACCTCCATCTTTAGGATGCAGGCGGTGTTATCGGGGGTGAAAGTCTGCTTCTCCATCAGCTCATTGACCCAGGCTTCGTGCTTAGCAAGCTCTCCAACCAAAGGCGTACCGTTAAGGATCGCTTCCTCAATGCCCGCAAGCTCCTGTTTCAGTCTGGCAGGCAGAACAGCCAAGCCCATGACCTCGATAAGGCCGATATTTTCCTTTTTGATGTGGTGCAGTTCTGCGTGAGGATGATACACACCCAGAGGATGCTCTTCGGTTGTGATGTTGTTTCTCAGCACCAGATCCAGTTCATAGGCTTCCCCTCTGCGGCGGGCGATGGGGGTAATGGTGTTGTGGGGTTCTCCGCCGGATTTGGCGAGGATAAACGCAGCTTTGTCGGTATAGATCCGCCATTTCAGCAGGATCTTGGTTGCCAGATCGCACAGGCGGTCCTTATCCGGGCAAGTCAAGCGAATAACACTCATAGGCCACTTCACAATGCCGGCTGTGACATCCTCATAGCCTTTAAAAGAGATCTTCCGCTCGATGGGGGCACGCTCCATGGGGAAGCTGAAATGACCGCCCTGGAAGTGCTCATGGGTCAGAATACTGCCACCTACAATGGGCAGATCCGCGTTGGAGCCAATGAAGTAATGCGGGAACTTAGTCACGAAGTCCAGAAGCTTTTGCAAGGTGGCCTTGTTGATGACCATGGGGGTGTGCTGGCTGTTAAATACGATACAGTGCTCGGTATAGTAGACATAGGGGCTGTACTGCAGATTCCAGTTCTCGCCCGCCAGTTCCATGGGGATAATGCGGTGATTCTGCCGGGCAGGATGATTCATCCTGCCTGCGTAGCCTTCGTTTTCCGGGCAAAGCAGACACTTGGGATAGTCAGACTGAGGCGCGGCCTTCGCGGCTGCAATGGCCTTGGGATCCTTTTCGGGCTTACTCAGATTGATGGTGATATCCAGATTGCCATACTCAGTTGCGGTCTTCCAGCGCATAT
>SVLM01000020.1 GCA_015067945.1 Oscillospiraceae bacterium | reverse complement strand
TTCCGTTGCTCTTTCTGGGTGTGATGGTCTTGATCCCAATGCCGGAAGTTTTTGCAACCTGTGCAATCTGCTCCCTTGCCATGCCCTTAGGACTAAACACCATTATCATTCCCAGTGCTTTGGGGAAGGACACAAAGGTAGCATCCGGTATGGCTCTGGTTTCCCATATTCTTTCCTGCCTGACGATCCCTGTTGTTTTTATGCTTTTTCAATATATGCCAATGTAATCGAACTGCAACGCCTCCGGAGAAATCCGGAGGCGTTGGCT
This sequence comes from Oscillospiraceae bacterium, assembly GCA_015067945.1. Classification (GTDB taxonomy): domain Bacteria; phylum Bacillota; class Clostridia; order Oscillospirales; family Oscillospiraceae; genus Faecousia. Next base: position 35,119 of record SVLM01000020.1, on the reverse strand, counting down.
ATTTAGGAAGGAAAACCGACGGTCCGGTATCGTTCGGAATTTGTCGAAAAGAAAAGGAAAATTAAAAGTCTCCTTTTTCGACATTTCATCTATGTCAACTAAGGGATTCTGGTTGACCTATGTAAAAACCTCCTTTTTTGTGTATTTTGGGGATAAAAACGCAATTTTTCTGCGAATTTCTTTTGTCCCCTACTTGACATCAGCATGTCCGGCTCACCGATTATACAGGACGGAAAACTGGTCGGGGCGGTGACCCATGTTTTGGTGAATGACCCCACAACGGGATACGGAATATTTATCGAAAATATGTTAGATGCTGCGGCATAAATAGAGAACGGATTCCTCGATTCCGCTTCGCTTCACTCGGAATGACAGATGCAGACGATCATTGCAGCGACTATCGTACTTCCGCTGTCATTCTGAGCGAGCCGCAGGCGAGTCGAAGAATCCACTCGCTAAAACGAAAGGAGAAAAAACTATGGATTTTTACAAAGTTCCCATTGGTTTCGGCATGGCTTTGGCGGCAAATGAGCCGGCGATGAATGCGTATTCCAAAATGACGGAAGACCAAAAGCAAGCCATTCTCAACAAAGCCCACAACGTCCGATCCGAAAAGGAAATGCACGACCTGGTGGCAAGCCTTGCCCACCCCACAATCCAATAACGTAGGGGGCGGCCATTGACCGCCCCTATATTATTGCATTTTTTTGCTGATATGTTATGATAATAGAAAAGCAAGGAGCAATTGTTATGATACATCTGATCCCCAGTGTAAAGAAAATTTCCGTTGGCGAAGGCTATTTGGTCGCAAAAGCAGTTTTCTATGATGCCACAAACTGGGACAGCCGTGTCCTAACCGCAGCAAACAAGCTTCCTTACGACAAAGACGGTGTACTTTTGACGATTGCTCTCACCGAAACTGCCGGGGAAGGCTACCATCTGGACATTGACACAAACGCCATATCTGTCACTGCAGACGGTCCTGCCGGTGCATTCTATGCTGTGCAGACCCTTCGACAGCTGTTCAGCAGGAAATGGTACCCTGTTTGCACATTGAGGATAAGCCTGATTTCGAATACCGCGGCTTTTATCACGATGTGACCCGGGGAAAGATCCCCACCGTGGAGACCATAAAGCAGCTGATCGATCAGATGGCTTACTACAAACTCAATTCCCTGCAGCTCTATGTGGAGCATACCTTTGAATTTGAAGAATACAAGCAAATAAAGGCTGCTACCGGCTATTTGACAAAAGAAGAACTTCGGGAGATGGGTAACTACTGCCGGGAAAATTTTATTGAATTCATTCCCTCTTTGTCCACCTTCGGACATCTATATGAGCTGCTGGAGCAGCCCCAATACTGGCATCTGCGGGTACGGAAGGATTATGAACCGAGACCCAATCTTTGGCACGCCAGAATGCGGCATCATACCATCGACCCGGAAGATCCCCAAAGCATCGCCCTTGTGGAAAGTCTTATTGACCAGTACATAGCCTGTTTTGACAGTGAATGGTTTAATATTTGCTGCGATGAAACCTTCGATCTGCACAGTTATAATGCTCTGGGCGTGGATTCCGGAAAGCTCTATTTGGAATTTGTAAAAAAGATCATTACCCATGTGCAAAAGCATGGCAAAAAGGTGATGATGTGGGCGGATATCCTGCTCAAGTATCCCCAAACCATTGCAGAAATTCCTCAAGAGATCTGTTTTTTGAACTGGAATTACAAAAGCGACCCTCCGGAGAAAAACATCATCCGCCTTGCCAAAACCGGCCAAGGGCAAATCGTGTGTCCCGGCACTTCCTCCTGGAGCAGACTGTGCGAAAATACGAATGTGGAGGAGCCGAACATCTGCCGCATGGCGGAATACGGCTATCGGCACGGTGCGTTGGGTGTGCTGAACACCAACTGGGGCGACTGGGGCAACCCCTGCAGTTTGGAGCTTGCCATGTACGGACTTGTGTTGGGTGCAGAGAAAGCTTGGTCGGTGGCCACACCGGTGGACGACGGATTTTACCACCGGGTCAACACGCTGCTCTATGAAAACGAGAACGGCATCCGGTATTTGCAAGCCGTAAGCAGGCTGCAAGATCTGGTCAACTGGAATAATTTTTGCAGAGTCTACTTTTATCACCGCTATGGTTATGAAAGCGATAAAACAGAAAGTGTGCCGGATCTTATTGCGGTGCAAAACGCATATGCCGAATTGGCAAAAAGCCTGTCCGGCGAGAAATGGACCAACGACGAATACCGGCAGGAGCTGCTTTTGGCAGCGGAAGGTATTTGCGTGATTGCGGAGCTGTGGAAAAAGCTGCTGGGTTATCCCGTAAGCAGACTGACCGACACCCGGCAATGGTTACACAAATATTCCGAAAAATGGCTGCAGAAAAATCAGCCAAATGAGCTTTACAGGATTCAGGAAATGTTCGAATACTGTGAAAACATATAATCTGACTCTACTACGACGGGTTATGGGATATTTATTGAGAATATGCTGGACGCGGCAGCGTTACGGACAACAAATCAGGGGCATCTCAAAAGTGATGAGATGCCCCTGAATAATCTTTTATAATCTGTTTACCTGCCGGTGAGGATTCGCTTTGTTCGTGGTAAAAATCGTGCAAGCCCTCTTCCGAAGGCACAAAGGATCACAATCGTAACCGGAAATGCAATGACGGCTGTCAGTGCTGTGAAAAGCTGTCCGCTGGGCAGCAGGATCGATATGATCTTGCATACAGTTGCACCAACGATGGAATGGCCGGCATAAATCAGGAAACTTTCCTCTGCGAATTTCGGACATTTCTTCAGATCAAACAGATCAAATGCGACCCAAAAAGCACCGCAAGCGATGACGGTGACAACAAAGGGAAGCAGCAAGGTGTCGCTCCATTGGGGGAGCAGAGGAGAAAATCCGCAGAAAACGACACAAAGAATGAATACCGCTAAGCCTGTGATTGCTTGTGTTTTGCTTTTTCGCGAGATAAACACTTCAAAACCATGTATGCCGATCCATGCACCGATCAAATACGGCAGGATCATACTTGTGTCAACAAAGACGGGGCTTAGGTCCAACCCGAAGCAACACGCAATGTAAAAAGCAACAATAGCGACAAGGCCGATCCATTTGTTCTTCATAAGCAAATAGATTACAGGACATAGTGCGACTAAAAGAATGGACTGATAAATAAACCAGAACGGCTCAAAATAGCCATAAAGGAAAATGCCTCTCAGTATATTCTGCCAAGTAAACGCGGCCTTTGCACCTCCGAGAAATGCACCCAAGGGAGTGTAATAACCCAGCAGAGCCAGGATCAGCCATAGGGTGTTCCAAACCAAATACGGAATGCACAAAGAGAAAAAACGGGATTTCCATTTGTCCAGTGTCGCAGGCAGTGTGTAATTGCGATAGAAAAGAGCACCGGAGATGATGAAAAACAGTGGAACCGCAACGCGGGTAGGTATACGCAATATGTCAAATACCCGATTGATTTGTGCGGCATCGCGGAACACAGAAAAAACGGAAAAATGAATAAAAAAGACGAAAAGTGACAGTATGAACTGAACGATTGTCTTTTTGTGCGTGAAAAATTTGGCTTTATCTCCTGTCATATTAGGTTGCAACTCCTTCAAAGTAGAATATGTCCTATGAATATATCATACTGAAGAATACGATGAAAAGTCAAGATGGAATCCGGTGGCTCAAAAAACATTCATTTAATTAATAGAGGAAGAACCACCGACCCGGTAAATATCAGCCGCTCCCTTTTCATGAAAAATGAAGAAAAATGTCATTTGTCCGCGGGAAAAGGAAGGATGTTTTGTTGACAACAAACGGAAAGAGTGATAAAATGGTGCAATAATAGGCTTTTTATACCAAAATCAAAGGATGGTGTATATGCAGAAACGGATTTTTTCTTTTTTGCTGGCTGTACTATTGATGTTGCAATGGGTTCCATTTTCGGCTCCTGCCGTTGCAGCGGATGATTCCGGAAGTCCCAAACACATCCCCCGGGTGGTTTCGATTGTGTTCGATGATTCCGGCTCCATGTACAAAGATACGGACCGGTGGGCATACACCAGCTATGCCATGCAGGCCTTTGCGGCTATGATGGGCCAGGAGGATGTGCTGTATGTAACCTACCTGAACGGCTCCAAAAAGGTCAAGGCAGACCTTTCCTCCGGTGGCAAGGACAAAACCATAAGCGGCTTCCAAAGCGTTATGTTTGGTGGCGGTACGCCCGACCGGGTACAGGAAGGTGCCGACTGCCTGACAGCGGAATACGCCAAGTATAAGACCAACGCCAAATATTACCTCGTTGTAATGTCGGACGGTGAGCTGGACAGTGGATCGGGTCAGCTTGCCAGCCGGGTGCGAACAGTGGACGCCGCCACAAAGGCGAAGCTTGCCGGAGCGGATTTTGAGACAATCTACTTCTCTATGAAGAGCAAAGACGATGGAGGAATCAGCGGTATTACCAGTCACTATGCGGCAAGCAGCGAGAAAATCGTTGACGCATTGAAGAAGGTTTCTGCCGATATTATGGGCCGCACCACCATCTCCCACAGCGTTTCGGGAAAGACGCTTACCTTTACGCTTCCTTATCCTGCGTTGAATATTGCCGTGTTCAGCCAGAAGCAGAACGGCAATTTTGCGAATTTTAATGCAGGTCTGAAAGTGAACGGCAAGACGGTTTCCTGCCAGGCGGGTCATTACAATGTTGTGTGTCCCACCCAGATCGTCAAGAACTACAATACCTCTGTGTTCGAGGAAAAGGTTCCTGACAATCCTCCGGCCGGTGTGGTTTCCTTGTTCTCCAGTTCTGCTGCACCTTTGGAAAAGGGCACTTATACCATGGACCTTTCCGGCTATGACCTTTCCCAGAATGATATTGTGGTTTTGGTCGAGCCTGCCGTTCGCATCGGATGTCAGTACAGACTCAACGACGATGACGATTTCATCGCCTTTGAGGAACTGAAAAAGCGTGTCACCGAAGGAGATAAGGTTACGGTGGTCTGCGGCCTGTTCGAACTGAAGGCCGACGGCTCCTGCGGAGATACCGTGCCGCTGGATGTTTTGTCCCCCAGCTACAAGATCTTAGTCAACGGAAATGAGGTCGGCAAAACCGTAGACGGCAAAAATCATACCTACTCATTTGAAGTTACCAAGGACTTTGAGGAAAAAGAGCTGAAGGTAGAGGCTTCTCTTGCCGGCTATCAGCCCTTTGTGCTGAAAGAGACCTTTGGCAAATTGAACATAACCCTGAAGCCCATTCCCTTCCCGGAGGGTGCAGATGTTGTCGCTTTGACCAAGCCTCTGTGGAAAAAGTGGTCCACTGGCGAGGAAGGCATCTCCTTCGCCTTGGAAAAAATTGATGCGGCTACCCTGGAGCGAGTTGCCATTGAAGTAGAGGGCGTGGACGGCTTGCCGGAGGGATCCGCATCCGAATTGAAGAATGCGATTCGGCTGGACGGCAATACCATTGTTTACTTCCCCCTGTCAACAACCGATTTTGCAAAGCTTCCCCAAAGCTTTACAGTGAAGCTGATGGATATGCAAACCGGTGCAAGCGTTCTGGAAAAGAAGGTCCACGTGGTTACCCCCAGCTATCGCTTTGAGATTCAAAATCAGCTGGAGGGTGAGTCTCTGTCCCTGAACCAGCTGAAGGACAACAACAAGGCCATCACCTTCACCCTGATGGTGGATTATGAAGGCAAGGGCCAATACATACCTGTCAGCGAAAGTGACTGCGAGGGAACGATTGATATTTCCATTTCCTCGGAGGTCCTTCCCGTAGAAGTCAAGAAGGAAAACGGCGTTGTTTCCGCAGTTGTCTCTTACGATTTGGAGAAACACAAGGATATTTCTGCCGATAAGGTCGTGGGCAAGACCCATCAGCTGACGGCAAGTGCTACGGTTGACGGCAAGCAGATCGCCTCCGATTCGGTTTCCGTTTCCGTATCTTCTGCTTCCTATCGTCTGGTGGTGGAAAATAAGATCAGCGGCACGCTGACGCTGGATACCCTCAGGAATAACGGAGAAAAGGTTATTTTCTACATCCTTGCGGACTATGAAGGCAACGGCAATTATGGAGACCTTGCCGCATGGGACAAGGCAACGGTAGAGAATCTGATAATCTCTACAGGCGACCTGCCCGGCAAGACCGAAACAGTATACGACGCCGGCGGCAATGCCATCGGCAAGGCCTTTATCCCCCTGTACGACGAACATAACAGCAACGGTATTCCCTTTACCAAGGTGGCCGGTAAGACCCACAAAGTGGAAGCATCCATTGAGAATCTGGGCGTTCGTGCAGAAACTCAGGTGCAGGTGCAGGCTCCCAAGTATGATGTGATCGTACGGGAACAGGGCGTGACCCTGATCAACACCTACCTGCAGAATAATCAGAAGGGCGTGTCCTTCGTTATTATGCGGGACGGCAGAGCCCTGACGGTGGAAGAACTGGCAGGCTTGGCACCCTACAATCTGTACTTTGATGCACAGCAGCCCCATCTGAGCATCCAGGCAGAACCCAAGGTTGCTGAAAACGGCGAAGCCTATCTTTTCTGTGCTCCCCAATACGGCTCGTGGGGTCTGCTGGGCTTCTTTGCTGTCAAACTGGGCGAGATGAATGTGGTCTTAAACCTTGGCGGCAATGAGACGAAGGCGGCAGTGACCTTTGTGATGAGCAAGGCTGCACTCATCGGATTCCTGGTCTCGTTGGGAATTCTGCTTGTGGCAGCTTGGATTATCTTTGCGGCTTGCAGTAAGATCCGCTTCTGCAAGGGTAAATTCTACAGGGTCTCTTTCTCTTATGACAAGTCAAAGGGATGCTCCTTTATTTCCACCGTGAACCACATCAGTCCCGACAGCCGCATCAGGATGAACAGCATCAAAGCCTTCGGTCAACTTTTCAATCGGTTCAAAGCACTGTTTATCCCCTTTACACGGCAGACCTGCAATGTCACGATTACCACAAGATCGGCAAAATTTGTCGCAAGCAAGCCCCTGACCAACAAGCTTTTTGCACGCACCTATCCCAGCTCGGATAAGTCAAACGAGGACCACATCAAGGTGGGCATGCTGGAAAGCACGGCTGCAATCAACGCCATCATTACGAAGGATAAGACGGCAGAATTCGATCCTGGGATGCTGGAAGGCAAAGAGCATCCCAACGGGGACTATTCCGTTCATGATAACTATTTTGTTACAGATGACGGAAAAACGATTCTGATTTATCTGACGGCGAAAAAGGTAAAGCAAATCAAAAAGTTAATGGCCCCCGCGGGACATACGAAAAGGAAGAAAAAGTAATACTTTCAGATACCACAAAGCACATCCGAAAAGATTAACAACAAAAGGAGACAATCTAAAATGGACAAGCAACAGACAATCGGCGAACGCAAATACCTGCTGGTAGGCCTGGGCGGCAGTGGCGGCAAGGTAATCACCAAGTTGTATGAAAGACTGATTCGCGAAAGAGGCGAAAACTTCCGCAGCAATGTGGTTTGTGTTGCGATCGATACAGACCAGGACGAGCTGAATGAACTGGCACAGCTGGGTGTCAAGAAGGTGCAGATCAGCGGCAGCGGCACTGTGGGCCAGATGGTCAACGCCCTGGGCGATGATGTACACGAGTGGTGCCCCGCTACCCAGAATGAAGGCAGCTTTTACAGCAGCCATGTGTTCAACGGTGCTTCCCAGTGCCGTCTGAAGTCCAGACTTTGCTTTGCAAGCTTTTTGAAGAATAAGAACAATACCCTCAACGGCGTGCTGGAAGAGTTCCTGCACATTACCTCCGATACCGGCAATTCTTCCATGAATCAGCCGCCTCTGGTTTACATTGTGTCCTCCATCGCAGGCGGTACCGGCTCCGGTATTTTCATCCAGACTGCTTTCTACATCAAGAAGTTCTTCCAGGGCACCGGTCTGCAGCCCATGGTTTACGGTCTGTTTGCTTGTCCCGATCTGTATAAGAATGTGGTTCCCCCTCAGCAGGTTCCCAATCTGTATGCCAACGCTTACGCTGTTATCCGTGAGCTGAATGCATTCAATATGATCTGCGGCGACGATATGGACGCTCCCTGGGGTGGCAAGATTTCCCTGGATCTGGAAATCAGCACCGAGTGCGAAGGCAAGCTCTTCCAGAAGAATGCCAAGGGCCGCTATGGCGACAAGCCCTACGATATCCTGTACTTCATCGACCGTGTTAACTCCCTCAGCAAGATTCTGGGCGGCCTTGACAAGTACTATGAAGCTATGGGCGACATTGCTTACTCCCATCTTTACAGTGAGATCTCCGGTGAGGTTCTCTCCGGCGAATCCAACGAAATGCACGCTCACAGCACGGCTCCCTGCGCGATTTACGGCAGTGCCGGTGCAGGCACGCTGAAGTATCCTTACGAGGATATTATGCGTTACTTTGCAGATCGCTCCATTCGTGACAGCTTCGATTCCGTTTGGAAGGAGCTGGATGCCCAGTGGAGAAGCTTTGTGCGCACCAAGGATGCCGATGCTCGTCAGCACGGCCTGGCAAAGTACATTCCCGGCCCCAATGAAAGAGGCGACGAGTTCTGCAAGTACTTTGAAAAAGCCACCGATTCTTCCAAGATGCAGCCCGGCAAGCTTTCCTTTATGGGCAGCATGGTAAAGCGTGGCGAAATGGACGCCGTTGCCTGCCTCTTCCAGAAGATCGAGGCAATCGCCAAGAAGATTATCAGCGATGACAAGCGCTTTGCTGACCGTCGCGAGGAGCTGAAGCTCAACGACCTTCTGGCGGCAAAGGAAGAAATTATGCAGGCTCTGCAGGAATCCGGAGAGGATCCCTTCTTTGCCATCGAGCAGATGGACGACAAGCTGGACGATTACTGTGCAGACGGCCTGCGCTACGTCTTCGACGACTCCGTGGAGCTGGCCAATAAGATCTTCTGCGTGGATCCCGCTATTCGGGATATTTACGAGAGTGAGAGCGAGTGCGGCCTGGTCAATATCCTGCTCCGCAACTTTGAAAACAACGACGAATGGGTGCACCCCGTTGCCGCCCGTTATATGCTGTATCGCTTCCGCAGTGAACTGAAGACAAAGATGTCCAGACTGCTGTCCAAGAATGAGGATACAGCGGAGGATGATCTGGTAGATTTCCGAAACAAGCTGGTGAACGGCATTGTGGTGCCTCACCTGGGCAAGCTTTCCGTCAGCGACGAAGAAGGCAGCCAGACCGCCAACGCAGAGGTGCTGAAGACCCTGTTTAACCGTTGGTTCGGCATGAAGGCCACCAAGACCGGCCTGGAAGCCTACTTCGCTTCTCTGGAAGATACCATGACTTCTCTGAAGAACGGCTTCCGGAATGCGTTGATGTTCTTCGCTTTCAGTCGTGTGCTGGAGCGGGTAGAGGCTTTGATCAATGAATACGAAGTGTTCTTTGACAATATTGATGAATTCATCAAGAACGCCGATGCCGCTACCAAGCGTGGCGAGATCATGCACGAAAAGAGCTCCACTGCCATCTATGTGTGTGCCGATGCCGATACCAAGCGTGGAATGTATGAAGATGCCGGCAGAAACATCAATCTGCAGACCGGAGAAACCGCAAGCACCATCGCTGCCAGCCTGTTTGAGAATATGCGTAACAGAATCCAGGCTCCGGGTGCAAAGAGAAATCACAAGGAAGATATCCGCAACGCAGCAGGCTTCTTTGACGCAGTTTCCGATACCGTTGTGGAGCAGTCCAAGAACAACCTGGATCTGCAGTCCAGCATTCAGATGAATGCCGTTGAGGCAATACTGCGGGAATATGCCCTGAAGAACCCCGACCGTGCCGACGATGTGCAGAATTACAGCGACAATGAAGGTGCAAGAAACCGCGTCGACAGCTTTATTGCCAATAAGCTCAATGCCCTTTCCGTGATGGCGGCTCCTCTGCTGCAGTTCAATGTGAGAGACCCCTATTACGCAATGTTCCGCAAGGCAGGCAGTGACGGTCAGGTTCTGGAGAAGCCCGAGGTTACCAATACCTATCGTTATCTGGCACATAGCAGAGATTGTGGCGAATCCATCCGGGAATTGGTAGGCACTACCGGCGGTGATGCGGTTCAGGCCTTCTATTCCAGACATTCTACAACCATGCCCGGTGACAGCGAGAATCAGTCTATCAACACCAGCTATGTGGAAAGCGAAGTAACCGATCCCTACAGCATCCTGTGCTACTCCACCGTGCATTGCCTTCAGCCCTATCAGATCCACGCCTTTGATGAAGTCAACAACGGTGCTTACTACGAGAACTACTCTCGTCGTCTCGTGGAAATGAGAGGTCTGCAGAAGTATTCCATGACGCCTCATATGGACAAGCGTTGGCACAAGCACGGCGTAATGCCCTACATCAATGTAGCCAAGGAGAAGGATCGCCGTCTGGATCTGGCAAAAGCCTTCCTGTATGCACTGTGCTACGGCAAGATCGGCTTTGTGACCAAGGGTTCCGACAGCAAGCTGATCTTCAACGATGTAAAACTTGGCCGTCAGGGCGAAACCATCTACTACAAGGGCAATATCATTCCCAAGAACAAGATCAATCGCGTTATGTACTGGTTTGCAGAGCAGGAGGAGCTGATTGAACGCTATTCCGCACTGCTGGACAATGCCATTGATGCTGAACTGATGAAACTCTCCAAGTACGACGGAACTCAGGAGCAGTACAAGCGCAGCATCACCGAGTATGCAGACATTCTCAACCAGATGAGACGGAATATTTTCCGCAACCTGGACGAGAAGAAGGATTCTGAGAAGCCTGCCAAGAAGACTGCAAAGAAGTCTGCCAAGAAGGCAGAACTTGCTGTGGATACTGAGGCAGCTGCCAAGGTCCTGAACAACATTATTTCCTTCGCTTGGGATCTGCATATGGCAGAAGAAAACGAGTTGGATAAGAACTATGCAGAGCTCTTGGTTGAATGCCTTTGCGAGATCATCAAGAAGTATGCAAGTGCTCCTTACAACAAGGAAGCCATCGAAAACAGAGATCTGACCACCGTTGCCTACAAGAATTATCTTGAGGTTGCAAAGCATGTGGCCAATACCTTCGTGGATGACTACGGTATGGTTCTGTGTGCAGAACGGAATATCGAGAAGGAAAGTGAAGCGGACAAGAAGGAAAGACTGAGCAAGGGCAGCTTCGGCAGAAGCACCGGCGATCTTTCCGACGAGGGCGACGGTCTGGAAACCATCAGCAATCCCATCGAGCGTGCTCTTTCCAAAGAACCCAGCTACGCATGGGTCAAGGAGATCTTCGCTGCAGCATTTGCTGAATAAGCACACAAAATTTTAATGGTCAAAGGGGACATGAACAAACATGAAAACCATTGTAATCAATACTTCAAAAGAGGCACAGAATACAAAGCTGGATACTTTGTTCAAGGCCCCCTTTGACCATAACAGTCTGTTGTGGTTCGAAAGTGAGCTGAATGAGCTTGGCGGATCCGCCAAGCTCATTACGGAATCTCTGCTCAAGCAGACAGATACCGTAGACAGAGATTACCAGTTGATCGTCCTGGTGGATCTGGATGCATTTCCCCGTAGTGAATACAAAGAAGTGGTGGAGATTTACCGGGATCTGCTGGAGCGATACATTTGTGCAACGCTCATCGAGCGCCTTTACAGCGAAATGAACCTGCCTCCCCGTGGTGTCAGCCTGTATTTCGTGGATTCTGCGAAGGCAGAGCTGGAACTGGATCTGTCTTTGCTTGCCAAAAACGAGCAGGAAGCCAAGATGCTGGAAGCGGAAAAGGCACAGAAGGCACAGAAACAGACTCGTGCCGCCACAAAACGCAAGAATGGAGACCTCAGCGACGATTGGGAGCCTGAGGCAACCGTTTCTGTTACAAGAGCCCCCGATAGAAAGCAAAGAATTCTGATGGAGATTTTCTCTTGGTCAGAAAACATTACCCAGGCGGACTTTACCTGGAATATGAAAATTTCCCGTTCGGGAAATGAATGTCTTGATTTTTCGGGAATTTTCAAGACGACTGCCGATGCCATTCGGGTATCCGCTCCCGATGCGGATGTGCTTTCTCTGGCTCTGCAGGAAGTGACAGCAGCGATGGAGACATCTTCTCTTGCCTGCGTAGGACAAATTCCCTGCAACAACCTGTCCTTCTTCCTTTCCCGTGAGAACGAGCAGAGCTGGATAGAAGGCTTCTTCTGCCTCTTTGCCAACATATTCTCTTGTGTCCAGGAGAAAAAGTTGTGCTCACAGATCAAGGTTTTTGACAAGGATACCATTCGGGACTATCTCATTGCAGCACTGAAAAAATACAAGCATTTCTCCCAAGAAAAGAATATCGACATACGGTTTGAACCCATTGAACAGATCTTTGCAAAGCGTAAAACCGTTTACGCAAACAGAAAACAGGCAGTCAAGGAGAAAACCGACTATAAGGATAAGAACGCCGAAGAGGTGGCGGAGCTGATTATGAACGACCGGTCCGGTGTGACTCCGTCGGAGCAGCCTTCCGAAGGTGAAAAGCATTTGCACAAGCTCCGTGGCCAGGATCGCACCTTCTACGAAGTGGTGGAAGAGATTTTTGGGAATTACGATCCCGATGTGATCCGTGCTCAGAACAACCGCATCGTAAAAAGTTGTTTAGAGGGACTTTGGAACTGGCGGGATCATCAAAGCACTGAGGATTTCCGCAGACTGGTGGACAATCTGCCTGTTGCTCCCTCAGAGGAGAAAAATTCCCAGCATCGGCAGGGCCTTTCCTATATCCGCGAGGAGTATGAGGCTGACCGCGACGAGTTGATCGAGCGGGTGACCGATGCGGAAAACAAACTTTCCACAAATAAAAACATTTTGCTGGAAACACGCGATCTGGTGCTGCTGTACAGCGACTGGATGCGGAAAGGAAAACGCTATCTGATTTCTGTCATCGGTGCGGTGTTTACCGTGCTGGCTACGGCGTTTCCCTATTTTTACACCGAATACAATGCCGTCCCCGGGAAACTGGGCGTATGGCTTAAGGTGGGCATTTTTGTAGGCTTTTGTGCCTTTTTGTATGCCGTTGCGGCAAGCGTCTATATGGCGTACATCAAAAAGCAAAAGCAGAAATTGATCATCAAAATTAACGAGCTTTTAGATAAGAGCAAGGAAGAACGAAAGAATAGCATTGCCTCTCTCTACCGCTATTACACGGACACCGTGATAGAAGCGGAAAGCCAGTCTCTTCTGTGGCAGGAAATCCTGAGAAGAGACCGGGAAAACGCCAAAAAGGGCATTAAGCGGAATTACCATATCAAGCGTCTGAAGACCCTGATCGAATTGATTGAGCGGTTTATCACCATGCTCAAGATTGATGTGAGAGCTTCCCTGGCGGGAAGCGGCGATGAGGCGGATTATGCAAAAATGGGTCTGCGTCTGGACGGAGAAGAATCCTATTTCCATAAGGATAATCGCAGAGTTTACTGCTTCCTGCCCGAAAATGAAGTCAATCCGAAAGGAGGAAATGAAGAAGCATGAATTTTTTCTTTGTAAAAATACTGCTTATGTTGCTGGTTCTTTTCCTCCTGGCCATTCCCTTCCTGCCTTGGAAGATCACCGGATTGACCTTGTTTGCCAAGCGCTATGAGAAAAAGAATTCCTGGAAGAATATTGCGTTTGTTCTGGAAACCCTTGTGGTGGGCGGCATACTCCTTTGCTTTGCTCCGCTTTTGAAAGTCTTTTTCAATTGGCTGTTCGAGCTGAAGCTGTTTGCGTGGCTTTTATCCAAGATTTCCGACAGAACCGTCTACACTGTGGATGCCATTGTGGTGTTCGCACTGAATTTTGCTTTAGCATTTGCTTTTGTCTTTGTGAAAAATCTGTTCCGCAGCATTCTGGATCGGTTTGTTTTTAAGGATACCGGTGCCGATGAGGGGGACAAGCAAAGAAAAAAGAGCAAAAAGCAAAAACGCAAGGATAAAAACCGTGCCCGCTATCAGGCACAGCACGCTGAAAAAGAACGCAAGGACCTGAAAAAATTACGCCGTGAATCCATTCTCATCTTTGGCAAGACTGCCAAGGATAAGAGCGTGGAAAAGGTGAATCCTTCCGATTTCAAGGTTACGAAGGAAAAGACCGAGAAGAAAAAGAAGAAGGACCCCGCAACGGACGATATGTCCTTTGGGCAGTTTGTCCGTTACCTTTGGTTTGCCTTCATCGGCCTGTTTTACGATCAGGAAGAAGACTATGCCTACGCTAAGGTGGGCACCTACCGCTGGGCAAAACAGCTTCGTCTGTTCGGCATTTTGTTTGGAGCTGGCTATATAGTGCTTTGCCTGTTGGTCCAGATTCCCATTTTCTTCCCCTTGCAGAAAGACTCCTTTGTCTATTCCGTGGGAGTGTGGTTTTTGAACAATTCCTATATCTGTCCTACCCTTGCACTGGTGCTGATTTGCGAACTGTTCTGGTTCTTAAACGGCGAATACAAGGATGCGGAAACGGCAGAGGCACCCTTTGTGTCCTTTGTCTCCCAGCTTCGTGAAAGCGGCGAGGTTTCTGCAGAACAGGCGAAAAACGCCATTATGGAGAAGTACGGCACTAACTACAAGATCCGTTACTTTGAATCCGAGCCAGTGGAGGGCAACAGCACCTACCACCTTTCCGAGAAGAAAAAGTCCATTCAAAACATGGCCAATGCCATTCGTGCGTCCAAAGGCTTTGTCAACAATGACTATATGCAAAGCGTGGAATATATGCTCGATGGCAAGCATGTGTTGTTTGATTCCGTTTTGTATTCCGAGTTGGGGGATTACATACTGAATTATCTGCTTGTGACCCTTTCTTTCGGCAAACGCGTTCTTTTCATCTGCAAGGATAAAAAGGATGTGGAAAACATATCGGAGTATTTGCAGGCAGGCTTTAGCAAGCTGACCAAATCCTCCCGCATCTTGTGGCGTATTTGCACCTACGAGCAATTACACGAGGGTCAGCGGGCAGATGTCCTGCTTTTGACTCCCGAGCAGTTCCTGGAGCCTACTTTGTTCACCGACGGCAAGGACTTTTTCGATGAACTGGTAGATGTGTTTGTTTCCGATGTGGATAAGATCTTGACCGCGAACAACTACTACTGTCTGATTATGGTCAAGAAGCTGGAAAAGGCAACCACCGATCCGGAGATCTTGGAAAATCCGGATGCAGACCGCTCTCTGGCGGTGAAGAAAAAGGTGCGTTATCGCTTCTTCTCCAGCGGTCATATCCAGTCCCTGGACAACAGTATCCGACAGTTCTTTAATTTGGAGGATGAACCGCTTGAGGTCTTCCATTCCTTCGGACTGGTCAGCAAAACAGGCGTGTTCGTATGGCACACCGGTATCACCTCCGCTCTTTATGTGGACAACGGTGCCAATCAGGTCTCCCTGGAGGTGCAGATCGCAAAGGATGCGGCAACACTGGGAATTTCCGACATCAATCTGATCACGGACAGTGCTATTTATAGCAGCCAGCGTAATGAGATCAGCGGCTTGAAGCTGAACAATCCCTCTCTTACAGATTCTCCCCTTGGCTATGTGATCGTGGCTGACGATTGCTTCAATCTGCCCAATGCCATTTACAACTTCTCCCGGTTCGCCGGCAAGAAGAATGTTATTTTGCATGTGGTAAGTAAGCCCTACCTTCTGAGAGAATACTTCACCTCTCAGGCTGAGGAGTATCTGGATCATTTCGAGCTGATCGGCAAGACAATGTCCGAGCACGCCGAGATTCGCCGTGCGAACATCATCATTTTGCTCAGCGATGCTGTCAACGGCATTGAAAGAGAAGAATTCCTCCGCCGGGCTTCCGCCCTTCTGAGCGACAGTAACGAAGCTGGAGCGGAGCCGGATCTGGATCAGTGTGTCCGCCTGTGCTATCGCACTGCCTTTGGGGAGGATCGGGATTACGAGCCTCAGTATAGCCTGAAGCAGGAGCAGAGTTCCGAGCTGCAAACCAAGACCTTCGTTTACATCAAGGATTCGGAAAAGCTTTTCGAGAATCTTCTGGAGCATACCAAAACAGTCAAGCTGGAGTATATCAATACCCAAAGCGTGGAATACCTTCCCGTATTCCGCAGTGAGATCACCCAGCACTTTATCCCCGGTCAGATACTGGTGCGGAATAACCGGGGCTACACCATCAAGGATATGTCCGTTGAGGACGGTGTGGTGGTGCTGGACGATACGGTTCCCAGCGTGGGCGTTCCCATGGATTATATCCAGACCCGCTACTATACGGTAAACAGTGCTGAGCAGGTACATTCCTTCGGCCATGATTACCGGGCAAAAAACAGTATGGTCGACCATGTGGATTTCCGGGTATACGATGCGGATATCACCGTAGATACCCTGGGCTATTACTCCATTGAGAAGGCTCTGCAGTCGGTGGACCTGGCAAAACCCAATTTTGCAAAGTACATCAACCTTCGTAATAGCGAAGCCATTCGTGAAGCTGTGAAACGCCAGATCCAGACAAAAATGCTGGTGGTAGAGCTGAACACGGCAGAGAAGGTGGAAGACAGTGCAGGATACCTGCTGGCAGTGATGCTGCAGGAATTCATGAAGACTGTATTCCCCCATCAGTACCGCTGTATTTCTGTTTGCTACCTGTTTGACGATGCAGAGGCGGAAGACGCCTTCTTTGCAGAGGAAACCGCTGTTCGCGATTTGTATGCCAGGATCGGCGGTTTCTCCGTAGAAACGGATAAGGCCGACCAAGAGGAATCTGAGGGCGGTAAGCTTCGCTTTGCCATCATTGAGGATGTCCAGGGCGGCAACGGTGTAGTGGAAACCCTGATTGACGGTGCGGGCATTATGGTCACCAACCTTTTGCACATCGCTGCAGACTTCCTCAGTTGGCTGCGTACTCCTGCAGGTCAGGACTACCGTTACCTGAATTTCGGCTACGATGCTCCCCCCGCGATCTTTGACTTTGAGGGCCTGGAGAAAGCCATTTCCCAGTTCCGCCATCAGGTGGAACGCTCCGAGCTGGTACGGGTGGGGGATGAAAACACCTGCTTCTTCTGCCATAAGCCCTTGGAGCAAGGCGTAGCGGAGACGCTGGAGGACGGCAGAACCATTTGCAACAACTGTAAGGAGAATTCCGTTTCCACCTACGAGGAACTGGATCAGCTCTTTGCAAGCATTTTGGAGGCCATCAAAAACTCCACCACCGTGGCGGATACTTTCCCGTCTTCCATCCGGATTGACTTCGTATCCACCCGTGAACTGCGGGAGCGTTACGGTAATGAAGACAAGCTTCCTCTGGCATATTGCGACCGGATGAAAGGTCATATATATGTAGAGTATGGACTGCCCAAATGTGCGATTTGCAGCACTGTGGCCCGAATCGTAACCGAGCTTTGGCAGGATCAGAATGTGGACGACGACGGAAGTGCATTGTTCCGTGCTCATCCGGATTATGTAGCGATCCAAACCCTGTCTGCCCTCCATTTCGATATAGAGGCAGAGGCTCTGAGCGCATACCTTGCGGGCAACGCGGATCTGGATGCACTGAGAGCTGAGCTGGACAAGGCCGGACAGAATGACTCCTTTGCCTATTTCATCAACGAGGCCGGCAAGAAGAATCGGGATGTCCCCAGTGGGGAAGAGTTTGAGAGTGATATTTTCATCTCTGAACGCAATCCCGAGAATCTGGTGAAAATGTACTACAACCTCCTCAGCGGGGATGAAAAAGCTGTTTACGACCAGATCTATCAAGCCGTTTCCGACCACGCGGAAAGAACCGGTCCCCTGGTTCGTGAGATTACCGCGGAACGCTGCCTTGAGATCATGAACGCGGTGATACGGGACAATGCGGAGATCTTCTGGTGTGCCAACGGAATGGGTTCCGTGATGCACAATACCGCGGGAATTGCCGTTGATGTCATTTTCAAGTACATTATGACCCCCGGTGAAACCAAGCGTCGGAAAAAGCAGATCGAAAAAGCGATTAAGCCGTTCCTGAAGGGCATTACGCCGTCTATGAGCGACTATGAGGCCGCCTTGCACACCTATGAGAATATCGTTGACATCATCGATTATGACTCCATCGGGCTCAGGGAGCAGGAGATGGATCCTAACCGGCATGAAAAGCCCGACAATCTGCGCTCCATCTACGGCGTATTTGTAGAGAAGAAGGCCGTTTGTGCAGGCTATGCCAAGGCTTTCCAGTACATTGTCAACCGCCTGGGCATCGAGTGTGCCTATGTGATCGGCCCCTGCAAGGACGGCGAATGGCACGCATGGAATCTCATCAAGCTGGAGGGTGAATACTACTACATCGATGTGACCTGGGGTGACCGCAGCAATACGGACCAGGAGCGAAAGCAAAACGAATATGTGGAATACGATTATTTCAGTATCACCACCGAGGAACTGCTTCGCTCCCGTGGAATCCAGAAGGCAGAACAATTCCCCACCTGCACGGCAACGGCCTGCAATTACTTCCATCGAAGCAAGTTGTATTTCGAAGCCTACGATGCTGATCGCATCCGCAAGGTCATTCTTTCGGGTCTGAAGGCTGAAAAGAAGCATTTCTCCTTTAAGGCCAAGGATGGTGCAATGTTGGGTCTTCTCAATGACCGTCTGATCAACCAGCGTGGCATTTTCGATATGATCAATTATGCCAACGATGGCCAAAAGCAACAATCTTGCGGCAGCTATTGCAACAAGGAACTGAATGTACTCCACATTGTGATCCGCTAACAACAAAAAAAGAACCTGCCCTACAGCAGGTTCTTTTTTGTAATGCGGTGGGATTGTTACCCTTGCAAACCAATTGGGGTTTGACTCTCCAATGCTTAGGAAATGCGTTCAGGAAATCTCGCTATGAAGATAGCATTTTTCGTTTTGTCTATTTTTGTGGATTTCTTCTGAAAACTGTGCTATAATGAATGCTACCAATCAGGAGGAAGTAATTAAGGATATCCTGAAATTGGAAACATAGCATATTTCCAGGAGACAGAAACGTTCATAAAACTGGAATTTTAAGTGATTTTTGGAGGTGCTTCTATGGGCGATCTTTTTAAGGATTCTGTTTTAGACAAGCTCAATGCAGGTCAGATGAGCATTACCGATATGGCGGTTACGCTGGGTATTGCTTTGGCGTTGGGTGTGTATCTGTACATCATTTATCGGCTGAATACCCGCAATAACTTCTATAACCGCAGCTTCAACAAATCGCTGGCAGTCCTGCCGGTGATCACGGCGGCGATTATGGTGGCTATGGGCAGCAATCTGACCATTAGTCTGGGCATGGTGGGTGCACTGAGTATTGTCCGTTTCCGCAATGCGGTCAAAGATCCTGCGGACCTGACCTATCTGTTCTGGAGCATCAGCCTGGGGATCATCGTGGGTGCGGGGTTAATTGCACTGGCGGTTTTGCTGAGCCTTGGGGCTACAATTTTGGTGTTCCTGCTGGACTTGATCCCGTCCTTCCGGGGCCCCTGCCTGCTGGTGGTTTCCGGTGAGGATGCGGCAGCAGAAACTGAGCTGCTGACTTGCGTAAAGCAGTTCACCAAGGCAGCGAAGATTCGCAGCAGAAATGTGAGCAATAAGGGCACGGAGTGGATTCTGGAGCTGCGTGTGCGTAAGGAAAAGGATTTGGTGCAGCAGGTAGCCGCACTGGAGGGTGTGCTCTCCGTACATATGATGTCCCACGACGGCGAAGTCCGGTTCTGATAGTGACGGGGTGAGCACCATCGAATACAGAGTTGAGCAGAAATACCTGGTTTCGGATATGCAGCTTGCGACGATTGCCGACAGACTGAATGCACTGATGCAGACGGATACTCATCAGGTCGGGAATTGCTACGAGGTACGCAGCATTTATCTGGATGATTTTTACAATAGTTGTATGGACGAGAACGAGAACGGCGTGGATGACCGGAAAAAGTACCGCATTCGCACCTATGATACCCCTAATGCTCCCTTGCGACTGGAGATCAAGGAGAAGCTCCGGGGCTTTACAAAAAAGTCTGCAGCTATGTTGAACAGGGAAGCGTATGGGGCACTTTTGTCCGGTGAAATGCTGCCCTTTGGCGAGGATGCGGTGATGAATCAGCTGCTTTTGCAGATGCGAGTCCACCGACTGGAGCCGAAAATCACAGTGGTCTATCAACGGACAGCCTATGTTCACCCTGCGGGTAATGTGCGGATCACCTTTGACCGCAATATTATGGCTACCCGGGATGTGGATTCCTTCTTTGAACCACATATGGCGGGGCTTGTTCCGGTGCTGCCGGCAGGAATGCATGTGCTGGAAGTGAAATATGACGAATTTCTCCCGGATCTGGTTTCGAGACAATTGGAAACGGGAAAGCTTCGTCGGACTGCGTTTTCCAAATACTATTTAGGCAGACTGGCGGTCAACGGAGAATTTCTCATAGAAAAGTAAGAGGCAGGAGGGCGTAAATGGCAGGAAAGAAGATTACCAAAATCATATTGCTGCTGTTGGCCGTGGTTGCCTTTGCCGCTGCGGTGGGAGTATTCATTGCCGAGGAACGCAGCAACTGCATGGGCATCGGACTTTTGTCCGAGAAGGATGTGGTATACGACAAGCAGGGAGGCAATTTTGATTTGAGCAAGCTGACCTTCAATGGCCAGCCTGTGGCCTATGACAAGAGCAGCGGTACGGTTTACATCTCCCAATCGCCGGATAACATCAGTGATTATTATACGCTGACGGGACAGCTCCAATGGAATGACCCCAAGTCAAAGATTTGGTTTGTCAAAGATAAAAACCTGATGAATTTGGAAAATTCCGTTCAGAAGAATGATCCGCTGCGGCTTTATATTTCCAACGGCAAGAACCATCGGTTGATCAATGTGGTGATCACCACATTGCCGGTGCTTCGCATAGATGGCGAAGCGGATCATAAAAACGAGGATGACCGGTATGTGTACGTCGGTGAGCTGTGTCTATGGACGGGCAAGGATCCTGCTACCGGAATTTCCTCTGTGCAGACAAGCGATCTGGAGTGGCACGTTCGGGGGCAGACCACCGCAAGTAAACCGAAAAAGCCCTGGAAACTGTCTTTGAAGGATGAAAACGGCGAAAATCGAAATCTGGAATTTTTGGGCATGGGAGCCGATGATGACTGGATTTTGAACTGCCTGACCATGGACGACACCAAAATCAAGGAAAAGCTGTTCATGGACTACTGGAACACCTTGGCTGTAGCTGAGGACTATATGTTTAAAATGTCCACCGGTGAATACGTTGAGGTGGTGATCAACGGAAAATACCAAGGTCTGTTTTTGATGCAGCGTAGAGTGGACGCAAAGTATTTGGAGTTAAATGATGACGATGTACTGCTGAAGGTCACCACATATGGAATGACCAAGGCGGAGGATGCCTATGAATTCATCACCGATCCGGTGAATGAAAAGAAGATCTATGCCACCATGCAAAAGGTGTTGGATCAGCAGGACAGCAGTATGTACAATCTGCAGAATATGATCGATACCAATCTGATGCTGCAGGCGACCTCCTCAATCGATAATCAAGGCCTGAAAAATATGTTTCATGTGCTGATACCCAATGGCGATGGTTACGAGCATTATTTTGTGCCCTGGGATACGGATCAAAGTCTGGGCGTAGTCTGGAGCCACGAAAAGAAGGATTTTGCCTATAATTCGATTCAGGCGATGAATGAACGGGTCCAGCGAAAGGAAACTGTAGCCATGGCAAAGCTGTATCCTGATTATTACCAAAGGGAAGCGGTTCGATGGTTTGAACTGCGGCAATGGCTGCTGGTAGAGGAGGATCTGCACAGCTATGTGGACGAAATGTATGGCTTTTTGACCGACAGCGGTGCCTTTGAACGGGATACCAAACACTGGGGTGAACGCTACGAAGGGCGGGATACCATACATGCCTTAAAGCGGTTTATCAGCAAGCGGTTAGAATATTTGGATCAATACTATACGGAGCTATTGCCGCAATAAGGGGAGCAATATGAAGAAAGTCGGAATTTTATTTGACCTGGATGGCACTCTGATGGATACCATTCAGGATTTGACGGACTCGGTGAATTTTGCCCTGAGTAAATTCAACCTGCCTTTGCGGGAGAATTGGCAGACCCGGAAGGTGTTGGGCAACGGGGCAAAATCCCTGATTACCCAATCCATGCCCGGCAGGGAGGATGACCCTCCGGTGGATGCGGTTCTGGCGGTATTTAAGGAGCATTATGCGGTGCATTCTCAGGATAAAACCCGGCCGTATGATGGCGTTGCGGAAGTTGTGGAGAAGCTGTCCCGGGATTACCCGGTGGCAGTGGTGTCCAATAAGCCGGATTTTGCTGTAAAAAGCTTGTGTGATCAGTTCTTCCCCGGGATTTATGCCATCGGTGAGCGTCCGGATTGTCCCCGAAAGCCGGCACCGGATATGCTCCTGCGAACCATGGCGGAGTTGGGGGTTGAAAATTGCGTTTATGTAGGCGACAGCGAGGTGGATGTGACCACTGCCCGGAATGCAGGCTGTCCCTGCGTGACGGTGCTGTGGGGCTTCCGTGACGAACCGGAGCTTGTTGAGGCCGGTGCAGACCGGCTTTGCAACCAGGTCAGCGACCTATACGAAATGATCGTTACCGCTATCCGGGAAACGATTTCTGCATAAAAAATGGGTGCCGGTTGGCACCCATTTTTTTGTGGTTATTCTTCCATTAAAGTGTTATAGACTTGGGCATAAGTCACATTAACTTCGTTTTTGCACCAATAGTGCAGAGCCAATTGGGCGGCGGCATAAAGGCCAAAGCCCAAAAATGTGATGGCGGCCTGGGGCAGGGGAAGCACGATGCCCAAAGACAGCAGAATCCAATCCAGGAAACACAGTGCCGCTACCAGCACTTCGCAGACATAGTACCACCAAAAGCTTACATCCAGCTTGAACAGCTGCATCCGTTGACCCTTTGTCAGAATCCGGCTGTTTCGCAGGGCGGACAGGGCGGTGGTCTGTTCGTCGTCCAGCAGGCTGTACATGGCCAGCCGATAACGGTAAAAAATAAAGGCAGCCAAGCCAATATAGGGTACCAGTGTAATGATCATCAGCGGGAGCGTGACATCCGCTGTGGCGGCCAGAATCATCTCATTGGTGTATTCCACACCCTGCTGCATTTGGTCTGCCACATCAAACAGCGGCTGTGCCCAGGGGGTGGCCATAAAGATGGTGGAGCTGATGTTAACGCTGATGAAGCCTGCGGCCAGATACAACACCAGCTGCAGCAACAGAAGCCGCAGCACCGGGCCAAGACGCATAAAGCCTTCGGTCAGGGTTTTAAAGCTGACGGGCTCGTTTTGGGAAAGCCGCAGGGTCAGATAAGTGTAACCTGCCTGCCAAAAAGGAATCACAGCCAGCTCAGCAAGCCGCAGGGCGGATTGGATGGTGGTCAGGGTTGAACGGGTGCTGATGCCGCCCAAACCACCGGTTGCACTGATTTTTTGCGACAGCAGAAGATCAATCAGCATCAGAGCAAAGCTCAGTACCAGCATAGCACCGGTGTGGATCAGAACCAGTTTTTTGTGATTGCTTTCCGTATGTGCCAAGGTTTGACGGGCGGTTTCTTTCACGGCCTGGCGATCAAATGGAGTCATAGCGGTTCTCCTTTTCGTTGATAGCTCTATGGTAAACGAAATTGGCAAAAATAGCAAATGAATTTTTTGTTACAGTAGCTTTTCTTCGGAAGATGTGTTACAATGGGGTAAATAAAAATTACCCGGAGGACACCATGACCATTGGCGAGCGATTGAAGCAGGCCCGGCTGGCGGCAGGACTTTCCCAACGGCAGCTTTGCGGCGATACCATCACCAGAAATATGCTTTCCCAAATTGAAAACGGCGTTGCCCGGCCGTCCATGGATACGCTGCAAACTCTGGCTCGGCGGCTGAATAAGCCTGTCAGCTTCTTTTTGGAAGAAGCTGACGACCCCAATCAAACAGCCCGGGAATGTTTTCGCAAGGGAGATTACGAAGGCGTACGAAAGGCTTTGGAGGGCGTGCAGACGGGCGAAAACGAACAAGACGAATATTATCTGCTAAAAGCATTGACCTGTCTGGAGCTGGCTGAGCGGGCTGTCGCAGAGGGCAGGCAACCCTATGCTGTCTCCTTGTTGGAGGACGCTGAGCGAGCCGGTAGGCAGACTCCGTATTTTGTGCCGACGCTGGAGTACCGCCGCTTGCTGTTGCTAGCCAAGGCCAAGCCTGAGGAGGCGGAGCGGATTTTGGCGGCAATACCGCCTGATGATAGTCAATTGTTTCTCCGGGCCAAAGTGGCGTTATCCCGTGCAGAGGGGGCTCGGGCGGCTGCGATTTTAGATGCTGCCCAAGACCAAACGAGCAAGCAATGGCATTTGCTCCGGGGGCGGGCGGCTTTTGCACAGGGCGAATATCGCACTGCAGCAGAGTGCTTCCACCGTGTGGAGGAAGCCGGAGATCCCTGCGTTTACAGCTGGCTGGAGCGGTGCTATCAGCAGTTGGAGGACTACAAAATGGCATACTACTATGCCTGCAAACAGAAATAAGAAAGCTGTCGCCATGGCGACAGCTTTTCAGCGTGTCACAAAAGCTGCCAACTATCAAAAAGCAGGATCAAATCATACTTTGGAAGAAACCTTCTCCTTGAGGAGAAGGTGGCAAAAATCTCTGATTTTTGACGGATGTGGTGTTGCAAAAAGCTTGCTATGCAAGGCTTTTTGCCTTACTGCGCAACTGGCCCCTCTCGAGTATCCATATACACTTCGGGGTACAGTTGCTTGTCTTGCCAGCTTTATTGACCGCTGGCATTCTGTCAAAAAACTTGGTTTTTTGACAGAATGAAAAGCTGTCGCCATGGCGACAGCTTTTCTCTTTAGTTCATGCCCAAAGCGGCTTCTGTTGCGGCTTTCTGCTGAGCAAGGTATTCCTGAGTCTGCTGGATGCCGTCGCCCACGATGGCCATGGTGCGGTCATAGGACGCCTGTGCATTCTTGAGCATCGTGTCGGTCAAATCAAACTGGGTTTTCCAATCCTCGATCTGCTTGTCCAGAGGCAAAATGGGGTAGATCCACTTACCTTGTGCATTGGCCCGGTGGTTGACCCACAGCGGCAAAAGGTTGGCGTCGGAAAGAATCACCGTGCCGTCGGAATACTTGGTGAAGGTCACGCTGAACAGCACACCGTCCTCAGTGTGGCCGGTTTTCAGATTCATTTGGCTGATCCGCTGGTTGGAAACAGCGTTACCCATGGAGTACAAACATACGGTCTTGTGACTGCCATCGGCAGCGGTGAGCAGCTCCACCGGCTGGACAACATGGGGATGACCGCCGACGATCACATCCACGCCCAAATCACACAGATTTTGGGCGATCTCGGTTTGGAGGGCGTTTTGCCGGGTTTGGTATTCACTGCCCCAGTGGATGAACATCACAACGGCATCCACCTCCGCGGCGGTCAAATCTTCCATATTCTGTGCCATTTCCGCATAGAAAAGTGGCAGGTTGGAATAGTCGAAGGTGTTGATCAGTTGGGCATCTTCCGGGGTCATTTTGTGGTCGTTGGGAGATTTTCCAGCAGCGGTGGGGTCCGTTTCATATGTGTAGCACAGCATACCTATGCGGATGCCGTTGACTGTGGCGATCAAATAATTGGGTTCGTCGGCGGTGGGCTTTGTACCCAAATGGGAAAGACCGGCATTGGCAATGACCTGCTGGGTACGCCGCAGGCCGATGCTGTGGGTGTCATAGGAATGGTTGTTGGAGGTCAGTAGCATATCGAAGCCGGCGTTTTTCAGGCCGGAAACGATGCTGTCCGGGCAGTTGAATTGGGGATAACCGGAATACTCGTAGCCGTTGTCCAAGCCGGCAAGGGTGGTCTCCAGGTTGGATACCGCATAGTCGGCAGCAGTGACATAGTCGGCAAAATAGGTAAAGATACTGGAAAAATCATAGTCGCCGTCGGGCATCAGACCAGACCTGATCACCGGGCCGTGCATCAAAATATCGCCGGTGGCTGCCAGTGTGGCCGCGGATTCTATGGTAACCGGCGGTTGGGTAGGCTTTGTATCCGGTGGGATGGAGGGCTGGGTGCTTTCTGTCCCCAGAGAAACGCTGGGTTCGATAGGCTCTGTGGCGGGGTGAAGTATTCCCGGCAGGGCGGCGGACAAGACGATCAGCCCCACCAGCACAAGGGACAGGACGATTACCAGCCCGGTCAGATTGCGGTGATAATGGTTGCGTCGGCGTGGGGACATGGGAACATCTCCTTCTTATCTGTCCAACAGGTAATGTACCGTGTGGACGGCTTTGCCGCCCAGGTAGTATACCCGGGGAACACGGCGGCTGATGCCGCATACAAATTCATAATTAAAGCTGTCCGCTGCGGCAGCGATCTGCTCTACGGTAATTTCCTCGTCACCGCTGCGGCCCACCAGAATGACGGTATCTTCCGGCTGTACATCGGCAATGTCAGTCACATCCACCATCATCTGATCCATACAGACACGGCCCAGAATGGGGGCTTTCTGTCCTTTGATCAAAACGTAGAACCGGTTGGATAAGTTTCTGCGGTAGCCGTCGGCATAGCCTACGGGGATGGTTGCAACCTTGGTGGGACGGCTGGTGACGAAGGTGCCGCCGTAGCTGATCTCACGACCGGCCTCCAGCCATTTCACATGGGTCACACGGCTGCACCACTGGAAAGCGGGGCGAACGCCCAGCAGGGAGGAGGCGACTTCGGCACTGGGGTACATGCCGTAGGTGACGATGCCACTGCGAACCATTTCATAGTGGTTGGGGAAATTCATAATGCCAGCAGAATTGTCCAGATGCCGGATGGGAATCTCTACGCCCCGATCCTTCAGCATGGCATCAAAGCGGTCAAAAAGCTCTGCCTGTGCCTTTGCTTTGGTCAGATCGGCACAGTCAGCGGTGGCAAAGTGGCTGAAAAGACCCTCTGCCCGTAAATTCGGCAGCTTGGCGATGGCGGCACAGATGTCTGCGGCCTCTTCGGTGACGGGGAAGCCAATGCGGCTCATGCCGGTGTCTACCGCAAAGTGGAAGTCGGCAATTTTGCCTTGGCAGCAGGCCTCCTGGGAAAGAGCCAGTGCATCTTCATAGCGGAAGATGGCGGGGCGGACATTCTCTGCCACAGCAATGGGGTAGGCTCCCACCGGTGTGTGGCCCAAAATCAGAATTGGCTTTTCAATGCCGGTCTGCCGCAGCTCCTGAGCCTCCTGCATGGAGGAAACGCCAAAAAAGGCACACCTATCCTCCAACAGCCGAGCCACCTGAATGGCACCGTGGCCGTAGGCATCGGCTTTTACCACGGCCATGACAGGGGTGCCGGCCTTTTTACGGACGGCTTCAAAGTTTTCCGCGATGGCGTCCAGGTCAATATTTACATAGGTGTTGTCAGTATGCATGAAGACAGCTCCCTTTGGTGTGTATATCCTGAGTATTTTAACACGGTTTGTTCGAAAAGTAAAGACAACAAAAAAGAACGCTGCAACGCAGCGTTCTTTTGATAAATCAACCCATAACCGTTCCGTCGGGATGGAACAGGGGCAGCACTTCCAGATAAATCAAATCCTCACGGTCTTGTGCTTCGCCCTCCGCCAAAATGGCCATCCGTCCGCAGATGTTGCCGCCGGCCTTGTTGACCAAAGCCTCCAATGCAGCCAGACTTTCGCCGGTGGAGATCACATCGTCCACGATCAGAATGTTCTTTCCCTTGATCAGCTCGGCATCCGCACCGTCCAGATACAGGTGCTGCTCCTTGGCGGTCGTGATGGAACGGACGGAGACCTCCATAATATCCCGCATGTACAGCTTGGGGCCTTTCCGGGCCAGGATGTACTTGCTGTCACCGGCCTGACGTGCCATCTCGTGAGCCAGAGGAATGCCCTTGGCCTCGGCAGTGATGATATAGTCATACGCAGGAGCTTTTGCCAGCAGATCCCGGGCACAGGCAACAGTCAGCTCCGGATCGCCGAAAATTACGAAACCGGCGATGGACAAATTTTCAGTAACGGGGCAGATGGGCAGATCCCGTTCCAGACCCGCGATTTTCATACGATAAAACATAACAAAAGCTCCTTTTTCAGTTTCAGAACATGATTATTATACTACACCTGGACGGAATGTCAAGAATTGCAAGGAAAAAGTCCGCTGTGTTTTTACAGCGGACTTTCTCGCAATAGTTTGGAAAGAAGAGAGGTAGAAAAAGGGGTCTTTCTAAAAAGGAAGCGGATCACGGCTTCCGCATCCTTTCTGCCTTTACAATACACCAAGGTTTTGAACAGCAAATAACAAAATTGAAAACAAACTGTGAAAAAATTATAGACAGTCTGCCGCGGGGAAGACCAGCGTTACCTTAAACAGATCTCCATCGGCTACCAACTGCAGCCGTCCCTGCTGGACTTCCATTAAGGTCTTTGCAATGTTCAGTCCCAATCCGCTGCCCTCTGTATTTCGGGAGGTATCGCCCTGAGCAAAACGCTCCAGCAGATATTCAGAACTGGCGTAGAGTTTCTCCCTGGAAACATTTTTTAGGGAGATCAGCACTTTGTCCTCATGCTGAGCCAGATCGATATACAGCCGTGTGCCAGGCATAGCGTACTTTACTGCATTGCTAAACAGATTGCTGATTATACGCCAGAACAGTCTGCCGTCGGCTAGCATAGTGATGCTTTCTTCGGGAGCGGTAAAGACAGGGGACAAACCCGCAGCTTCCAGCCGCTCGGTAAATTCACCCAGAGCCTGATTGACGGCTTCGGTCGCATCCATGGCGGTCAGATCTACCTGCAGGCTGCCGGAGGAGGCCTTACTCAGCTCCATCAGATCGTCAATCAGCCGCTTCAGACGGTTGGATTGGTTGGAAAGAACCTCCAAATACTGAGCCCGTTCGCTTTCGGAGTCTGTATGCTTCAAAAGATCCACATAATTGATGATGGAGGTCAAGGGCGTTTTGATATCGTGGGAAACATTGGTGATCAGGTCGGCCTTGGTACGCTCTGCCCGCATGTGCTTTTGTGCAGTGTCCATGGCAGTGCCGGATAGGGCGTTCAGCCACTGACCAAAGTGAAGGAAATCACCGATCAGATATTTGGTTTCTACTTGGTGACTCAGCTCGCCCCGTGCCATTTTTTGCACGCCGGACAGCAAAATGCCAAAGGCATAGCCCACATAGCCGACGACGATGAAGCACAGAACAATATCTGCGACCCACAGCCAATAGGCAGGATGGATGCCGTTTTGGGCCAGTATAGAAAATACCAGCAGACTTATGACCATGACAAAAGTCAATGACAGCCAACGCCACAGCAGGGGAGCCAGAGAAAGCAAATACCGCAGTCCCTTCAGCAACAGCATAATACCCCGGAAAAGGCGGATCAGCACAAAACCGATAACGCTGTGCCGCCACAAGTAGTAGTTTCCTATTTTCAGCTGGGCAGCGATGGCCATTATATAGCCAATGCCCATAACGAACATAGCCAGCAGATTCAGTCCCAACAAACTCAGATTGCCCAGGTGGGGACCCGCGTCTGTGATGCGGGCCCAGAGCTGATTGTGCAGTCGCCACAGCAGCAGTATGCCGACGATCACCAGCACCGCATAGCAGTCTGCCGGCAGTCGGTTGAAGGCTGCAGGCTGGAGTGTGCCGTCGTTGGCATGGCCTGACAAATGACACAGAAATACCAGTCCGGCAGCAGCCAGCACAATGCTGATGGCAACCAGGGGAATAAAGCTGTCGCGATAGGGGTACATGGAGGTCAAAAGATGCAGGGAACTGCTGTCCAGAACGCCCGGCTGCATGTATACGGTAATGGCGTACTCAGGGCCCTCGTAATAATATAGCTCGTAGGTGTTGTACACAAGGAGTGTGTCGGAGTAAATGGTGACTTCTTTTCGCTCGAAATAGTCACGGGGGAGTTGAAAATTATCCTGCTCGGTGTCTGAATCGGAGGGGGTGTCGGGATTGCCAGACGGGTCAGACCCATCCTCCTTCTCGGGCAATTCCATCATGGGATACACCGAAACGATTTTATATTCCCGGACGAATTCACAATTATCCAGAGGAGTGGGCTGTACCAAAACCTGATCTCCCTGGGCGACCTTGACTGTCCAGTAGGGAGCATCGGTACGGTAGGCGGGGTTTTTATATAGCTCATTTTTTACGGGGTAGATCAGGTTGCCCAATGTTTGAACAGCATAGAAATCGATATACTGTTGTGCGATTTCTTCCGCTTTATCATTGTACAGCGGAATCTGCAGATCATCCAAACCTTTGACATACAGATTGGCAGATTCCATGGCAACGATACCCGCAACACCGGCGATCGCAGCCAGCAAAGCACAGCCGGTCAGCAGAATCACCAGAAATTTGATTACAAGACCGTGCTTCATAGACTCATTCTCCTTCCAGTTTGTAGCCCTGTCCCCAGACGACCTTCAGATAACGGGGCTCGGAGGGATTGATCTCGATCTTCTCACGGAGGTGGCGGATATGTACAGCCACAGCACCCTCAGCACCCAGGGCGGTCTCCTGCCACACAGCTTCGTAAAGAGCCTTGGTGGAGTAGACCTTGCCGGGGTTGTTCATCAGAAGGTGCAGAATGCTGTACTCTGTGGGGGTCAGGTTGACATCTGTGCCGTCCACAGTGACGGCCTTTGTCCGGTCGTCCAGGCAGATGCCGCCGATGGTCAGCATTTCGTCCTCGGCCGGACGGCTGCCCAGGCTGGCGTAACGCCGCAGCTGAGAGCGGACTCTGGCCAGAACCTCTGCCGGCACAAAGGGCTTGGTAATGTAGTCGTCAGCACCGGCATTCAGACCGTTGACCATGTCGTCGGTTTCGGATTTGGCGGTGAGGAAAATGATGGGTATGTTGGAAACTTCCCGAATCTTGTTAGTGGCGGTAATGCCGTCCATCACGGGCATCATAATGTCCAGCAGGATCAGATGGATGTCCTCCCGGTTCACAATATCCAGAGCTTGCTGGCCATTGTAGGCCTCAAAAAGCTGATAACCCTCCGGTGCGAGATATATCTTCAGTGCGTTGACGATATCTTTTTGATCGTCGCAAATTAAGATGTTGTACATGTGTGCCTCCCATTATGTAATCGGGTTTTTGTCTATTGTAGCAGAAAAATCCCAATTAGAAAAGAGAAACTTTCCTTAAGACGGAAAAATGCCCTTGATTATAGGAAAAATACTGCTATAATGGTGGAAGTAATACAATAAGGAGCGTATATTATGTGGGAAACAATTAAAGCCTGGTTAACGACGCAGGGCCTTTCTCTGGCTACCAGAGTTCTGGTGGCAGTGACGATTCTGGTAGTCGGCATTCTGGTGTGCAGGGTAATTACGCGTATCGTCAATGCTGCTCTGAAAAAATCCAAGATGGATCCGGCGGCACACGCTTTGATCCGATCTGTGATCAAAACGATTCTGTATGTTTTGCTGAGCCTGATCGTGGCGTCTGCTTTGGGGCTTGATATAACCGGTATTGTCGCATTGGCATCGGTACTGACACTGGCAATTTCTTTGGCACTGCAGGATTTGCTGGGCAATATTATCGGTGGCTTTACATTGCTGTATACCGATCCGTTCGATGCAGGTGATTTCGTGGAGATTGCCGATCAATCCGGTACGGTGACGGAAGTGGGCATTGCTTACACCAAGCTGGTGACTCCGGACAATAAGCTGGTGTCCATCCCCAACAGTGCGGTGGTGTCTGCGGAGATCGTCAATTACTCTGCACTGGGTTCCCGCCGGATGGAAATTATCGTCAGCGCGTCCTATAATGCACCTGTGCCGAAGGTGGAGGCAGCTCTGCGGGAGGCGGCAACTGTGGAGAACATTCTGCCGGAAAAGGATGTCTATGTATCCGTATCGGCTTATGGCGATCACGCCATCAGCTATGCCGTCCGTGTTTGGGCAAAGAATGAGCACTACTGGCCTGTACATCGCTTGATTACGCATCGTATCAAGGAAGTATTTGATCGGGAGGGCATCGAAATGACCTACCCGCACCTGAATGTGCATATTGATAAATAAAAAATTACGGGCAGCCGAAAGGTTGTCCGTATATTTTTGCAAAGCCTGCACATACTACCCTCGGACAGAAAAACAGTTTCACTTCTGTGACGACAGATACCAAACTGTACATTCTGTCAAGTGTGTCGCCGCAGTGTACAGCGGTGTGACGCGAAAAGGCGGACAGGGAACGGTCCGCCGGTACATAGATGGAATTGTGGTTATTAATTGCAAATAACACAATATGCTGTGAGCATCCAAAAATGCAGATGGTTTTTTACAAAAATTGTTGAATCAAAATCCGTTGAGCTTGGGTAAAAGCTGTGATATAATGGCTGTAACTGACGAATTTTACGAGGAAAAGCCATGAATACAGATTCTATTCAAATCAACGCAGCAGATCTGCGTAAATTACTGCTGTCGCTCAGCGGTGATGTGGCACTGCTGTACTTATATCTTCATAGCGGAAACGATGCCCAAGGTGCGGAAAAAGAGCTGCAGCTGACACCTGACCGATATTCCAGTGCAGCCGCTACTTTACGGCAGTTGGGCTTATGGCCGGAGGAAAAAAAGCAGATCATTTCTGTCGATCAGCGTCCGGAATATTCGGAAAATGATGTACTGGAAGCAATGGATCAGGACGGCGGCTTCCGGATGCTCTACGGGGAAGTGCAGCGGCTGATGGGCCGGACACTGAACACGGAGGAACTAAAAATCCTGCTGTCCTTCGAGCGGTATCTGGGACTGCCGACGGAGGTTATCTCTGTGCTGGTTTCTTACTGCAAGGATAAGGCCCGGCAGCGGGGCAGTCTGAGAAATCCCTCCCTGCGGGCCATTGAAAAGGAAGCCTACCACTGGGCAGAGCAGGGAATTGATACTCTGGAGACTGCTGCGGCTTTTATCCAAAATCAAAATACAAAGAATTCCAGGGTGGAGAAGATCAAGGGTATTTTGCAGATCCGCGGACGAAGCCTGACCCAGGCAGAGGAGCGTTATGCTTCCGGTTGGCTGGAAATGGGCTTTGACGATGAGGCGATTGCTATTGCCTACGAGCGTACCTGCTTGAATACCGGCGGCCTGAACTGGCCCTACATGAATAAAATTCTCAGCAGATGGCAAGCAGCCGGCCTTAAGACCGGTGAGCAGGTTCGCTCCGGCGACCGCAAGCCGCTGCCCCAGGGTGCCTCCGGGCAGCTGGGTGCTGCAGAGCTGGAAGCCATTGCACGTGTACTTAGGGAGGAATAACCATGGCATACAGCCAGGAAGTTATGAAACGGGCCAAGGCCCGGCTGGAACAGGAAAAAGCGGATCGGGAATCCGAAAACCTGCAGCATTTATATCAGGCCTATGAGCAGGTGCCCCGGCTGCGGCAGATCGATCAGCAGCTGCGGCTGACCATGGCCAAAACCGCCCAGCTTGCCTTCACTACAGGCGGTGATATTACTGCCGCGTTGCAGCGGGTTAAGGAAGAAAATCTTGCCCTTCAGGCGGAGCGGGAGACCTTGGTGCGTATGCATTTTGAGGAAGGCTTTTTGGATGAGAGCAGTATTTGCAGCCATTGCGGCGGCTCCGGTTATCTGGGCAGCACCATGTGCGAGTGCTTGGCGGAGCTGTGCCGTCAGGAGCAGAAGAAGGAGCTGAACCTCCTATCCGGCAGCAAGGAAAACTTCAGCCAATTCCGGCTGGACTATTATTCCGACCAGATTGACAGCCGTTACGGAGCCAGCCCCCGGGCTATCATGGAACGGAATTTCAAAAAATGCCGGCATTATGCTGCATCCTTTACAGAGCACGCAGGCAATCTGCTTTTTGTGGGCGGTACGGGTCTTGGAAAAACCTTTTTGTCTGCCTGCATCGCCGGTGCTGTGGCGGATAAGGGATATTCTGTGGCATACGAAACCTCTGCTCATCTGTTTGCAAAGCTGGAAAAAGCAAAGTTTGGCGGCAGCGAGGAAGACCGCCGGGCGGTGGAATCACTGAACCGCTGCGACCTGCTGATAATCGACGATCTGGGCACGGAAATGCCGGGCCAGTTTGCAACGGCAGCACTGTACAGCCTGCTCAATGACCGGCTGCTGGAAGGCAAGCCCATGGTGATCTCCACAAATTTGAATGTGGACGAGATGGCCCGTCGGTATTCTCCCCAAATTGCATCCCGTCTCCACGGCAGCTTTGAACGGCTGATTTTTGTGGGAGAGGATATCCGGGTGATGAAGAACCGGGGACTGTAAGATACATACACGAGAGGACATTATGGCCAACGAATTTTACGCCCTGCTGGGCAGAATGCGATACATTACACGATGGGGTCTGATGCGGAATACCTATTCCGAAAACATCCAGGAACACAGCCATCAGGTGGCGGTGCTGGCCCATGCATTGGCACTGATCCGCCGGCATATTTTGAAGCTGGAGGGACCGGATCCGGATCGGTGTGCCGCAGCTGCACTGTACCACGATGCGTCGGAGACCCTGACCGGCGATATGCCAACGCCCATCAAGTACTACAATCCTGACATCAAGGATGCCTATAAGCAGGTAGAGCGGATCGCCGGTGAGAGATTGCTGGATATGCTGCCTACCGAGCTTCGCAGCTGCTATGAACATGATGTGCTGGAAGATGACCCCGCCGTTTTGCCTACCATCAAGGCTGCGGATAAGCTGTCTGCGTATATCAAGTGCATTGAGGAGCAGAAGGCCGGTAACACGGAATTTGATTCCGCGGCGGTGCAGACCATGCGATCCATGCAGGAGATGCAGATGCCGGAGCTGAATTGGTTTATTGACAATTGTTTGGAGCCCTTTAGCCTAAATATCGACCAGTTGTAACTTGACGGTAGGCGAAAAATATGATACCATACCTGCTGTAACCACGCCGCTGTGGTGGAACAGGCAGACACAAGGGACTTAAAATCCCTCGGAGTAAAATCCGTACCGGTTCGATCCCGGTCAGCGGCACCAAAAAAGGACACCCGTGAGGGTGTCCTTTTTTGGTGCCGCAGGGTGAGAACCGGAGGTGAGATCCCGGGGAGCGAGGGGAGTGCCGCCAGCGGCGGAAGAAGCGACCCGAGCGAGTGGCAGCGGTCGAAATTTCGTGAGCGAAAGCGAACAGGAAA
>SVLM01000019.1 GCA_015067945.1 Oscillospiraceae bacterium | reverse complement strand
CTGCCGGCGAGACTCTGGAGAATCTGTGCAAGCTGCTGATGAAGTTCAGTGCTTCTGCAGATGCCTACTTCGCAAAGTAATTCCCTATAATACACAAGAGCCGGGAGATTTCTCTCCCGGCTCTTTTATATCTACTCAAGCACCTGTCATCCCGAGCGTAGCAAATAACAGACAATTTATGTGCAGGGAATTTTGAAAAAGAATTGCATATCGTGTCGGATTATGCTATGATACAGATATTATAATGAGGAGGTATGGCGGCATAACCAATCATCTCCCCCATCATCGACACGCATACATTTGCAGTGCGATGGAATAATCCAATTTGAAGGAAGTGCGATTATGAAACGTTTGCTATCCACCCTATTAATTGTAGTAATGCTTTTTGCTTTGCTTGCCACCGACATTCCATGCGATACCACCGCGGCCGGCACGCAGCCATCCACCTACTCCGATCAGTACAACTCCGGTACCCGAGATGTCACTTGCACCACGCTGAGCGGTACGGATGCGTCTACATACTACACCGGCAGCAACACTTACGCTTCGTTGTCCGGGCAGAGTGCGAATTCCATTTTGCAGGCCCTTCGCAGTTTGATGACCAGCACACACACCCGCATCTCTTCTTACTCCAACTGCCGAGACTACGCCCCCCGCACTGATTGCCAGAACAGCGACAGCACAGTCGTACTTTTGTACACCAGTTATGTTTCCAACATGAGTCAGTGGAACGGTTGGAACCGCGAGCACGTCTGGCCCCAGTCTCTTGGCGGAGGCAATACCAGCGGTGGTGGTGCAGACCTGCACCACGTTCGTCCCTCGGATGCATCTGTAAACAGCTCGAGAGGTAACAAAAAATATGGTAATGTCGACGGTGGAAAAGCCACAAACGGCAACAATCCTGCCAAAGGCTATCTGGGAGGATATTCCAGCACCAATTATTTCGAGCCCTTGGACAACGTAAAGGGCGACGTGGCAAGAATTTGCCTTTATGTTTATGTCCGATGGGGTTCCAATTGGGGTGCAGACTCTATAACTGAAGTATTCCAAAGCGTCGATGTTCTTTTGGAATGGATGGAACTGGATCCCGTTGATACCTGGGAAATGGGTAGAAATGAGGTCGTGGAATCGATCCAGGGCAACCGTAATGTATTTATCGACTATCCCGAATACGCTTGGCTGATTTTCGGCCGTGAGGTTCCCAGTAACATGACCACCCCCTCCGGTGAAGCGAAGAATGGCAGTGGCGGTGGCACTACCACCCCCTGCAAGCACACCAGCACCGAGGTCCGTGGTTGGAAGGCCGCTTCCTGCACCGTACCTGGCTACACCGGCGATACCTACTGCAAGTCCTGCGGCGTTAAGACCGCTACCGGCACTGCCACTGCACTGGCCGATCACAAGGACACCAGCAGTGACGGCAAGTGTGATTCCTGCGGCACCCGTCTTGTAGCCTGCGAACACCGCACCGAAGAACTACGCAGTGACATGGCGGTGACTTGCACCACGGCTGGCTACACCGGCGATACATACTGCCTGGATTGCGGCAATCTGCTGGCCACCGGTCAGGACATCCCCGCTCCAGGTCACAAGGACTTAGACAGCAACGGCGAATGTGACACCTGTGGAAACCGCTCCGACTGCGACCACAAAAATACGGAAATTCGCAACCGCGTCTCTGCCGGCTGCACCCAGCAGGGCTACACCGGTGACACCTTCTGTACCGATTGTACGACAATCATCGCAACCGGCAAAACCATTGCAGAGGTCCATGTGGATGGCGACAGAAATTATGTCTGCGACGCCTGCAGTGCCACCATTGAGCCCCCCGCAACCCAGCCTACCACGCCTCCTACGCAGGCAACCGTTCCCTCCAGCACTGCCGGCAACAATGCCCCGGCTGAAAAGAACGACATTTTGCCGGTCATTCTGATCATCGCCGGTGTTGCTGTAGTCGCTATCGTGACTGTAGCCGTGATTATTGTCATTAAGAAAAAGAAAACCAATCAATAAATGACAAACGTGCGTTTCCCGATTTGGGAAACGCACGTTTTCTTTATTGGATGGTAAAGCTGCCGTCGGACAGTGACAAAGTGCTGCTGTAATAGGCCGCCATGGCATCCTCCAGATACAGACTGTCCTTGACACCTGCAGTTTCATAGCAGGAGTGCATGGCAAACTGCGGAAGGCCGATATCCACAGAAGGTACCGACACATGGGACAGCGAAATATTACCCAGGGTAGAGCCGCCGGGGATGTCTGCCCGGTTGCAATAAGTCTGCACCGGCACATCAGCTTTCTCGCAAATTTTACGGAACACTGCTGCAGACAGACCATCGGTAGTATAACGCAAGTTGGCGTTGAATTTCAGTACCACACCGCCATTAACCACCGGGGCATTGTTGCCGTCAGCCAATTCCGGGTGATTGGGATGCAGAGCGTGGGCATTGTCCGCAGAGACCATGAAGGAGTTGCTAAGCAGAACCTGCTCATCCAGCTTCAGGCTGGTGCAGATACGGCTTAAGGCGGTCTCCAGCAGCCGGGATGCGGCACCCTGCACCGAGGAGGAGCCTACCTCTTCACTATCGAACACGCAAAGCATTGGAATGCCGCTGCCGCCTTCGGCCTTCAGGAAGCCCTGGGTGCAGCCCCAGACACATTGCAGATCGTCCAGAGCCATTGCAGAGATGTAGGACTGATCCACACCCCACACGCAAGCTTTCTGCCGGACATACAAATATAGGTCATGGCCAAGAATCTTGCCGCCGGCGGCCTTGGTCAGCAGCTTCTCCATCTTGCCCCTGGCATCCTTACCGCCTACCAGCGGCAGGGTATCCACAGCAGGATTCCACTTGTAGCCATCGTTGGCACTGCGGTTCATGTGGATCGCCACATTGGGGATCATCAAAAGATCCTTATCCAAGTCGACCAAGCGGCTTTCCGCCCCCTCCGGTGTCTCCACCATCACCCGTCCGGCTATGGACAGTGGCCGATCCAGCCAGGGAGCAATCAGCATTCCGCCGTATTTTTCCGTGGACAGCCGGGTGTACGCCCCCACAAGCTCCGGGTTTTCCTTAATCTTAAAGGTAGGCCGGTCCGAGTGGCTGGCACTGATCAAAAAGCCGGTAGGTGCAGTTTCCGGTATCCGGAAGGCCAGCACCGCAGTGCCGCCCCGCGTCAGGTAGTATTTGCCGCCGGGAGTCAGCTGCCAGTTTGCATTCTCAGCAAGCTTGCTGTAGCCAGCCTTTTCCAAGGTATCTGCCAGATAAGCAGCCGCATGATAGACGCTGTGAGCAGCATCCAGGAAGCTTACCAAAGCTTTCGTTCTTTTATCCATGATTTATTCCTCCACCAGCTTGCAGAACAGATCGATCTGATCCGCGATGGTCTGCAGTGCAGCACACCAGAATTTTTTGTCCGTCAGGTCGATATCTGCCACCTTCGCTGTATCCTCCACGGTTGCCACCGGGGTGGTGTACAGCAGCTTTTTATACTTGGGCACGAAGGATGCACCTTCTTCCATGTACTGGGCGTACAGTCCCCGGGCGAACAGACCGCCAAAGGCATAGGGGAAGTTGTAGAAGGTGGGGCCGTAGTAGTGACCCTTGCAGACCCACATATATGGATGCATACAGGTTTCGTCCAAGCCGTCACCGTAGGACTGCTTTTGGGCACTTGTCATAAAGCCGCAGAGGGCATCAGCATTCATAAACTGCTCTTCCCGGTTGGCAAAGACCATGGCCTCAAAGCGGAAACGGGAGTAAATATCACAGATGATCTGGGTAGCATCCTGCAGCTGGGATTCGATCAGTGCCAGACGCTCATCATCACTCTTGGCATTCTTGATCGCAGCGGCCATAACCACACATTCATTGAATGTAGAGGCTGTCTCCGCCACGGGCATGGAATAGCCCTTATTCAAGGGACGGTGATCCCGGATGCACTGATTGTGGAAGGCGTGACCAAGCTCGTGAGCAAGGGTTACCACATCGGAGAAGGTGCCGTCGAAATTGGTCAGGATCCGGCTTTCGCCCAGGCAATCCGCACCGGCACAGAATGCACCGCCGGATTTGCCGTCCCGGGGATAGAAATCGATCCAGGCATTGTCAAAGGCAGTGGCCACCATATCCGCCAATTCGCCGTCAAAGGTAGAGAACAGCTCTACCAGCAGCTGCTTGGAATCCTCGGTGGTATACTTGGTGTTGGCATTACCCATGGGTGCAAACAAATCGTACCACGGTAAACCGTTGGCATGGCCCAAAGCCTTGGCCTTCGCCTTCAGGTACTGCCAGAATTTGGGCAGGTAATCGTCCATGGCACTGAGCATGGCGTCCAGGGTCTCCTGCTTCATATCCGAGTGCTTTAGAGTTCTTGCTAAGGGAGAATCATAGCCGCGAAGCTTACAATCGGAGATCGTTTCCAGCTTAATGGAGTTCAAAGCAAAGGCAACCGAATCCTTGATCCTGTCGTAGCAGGCCAACTCTGCTTCATAGGCAGCCTTGCGGACAGCAGGATCTGCATCATAGGCAAGGTTGCGAATGGCGGACAGATTGGTGGTAGTACCGTTGTAGCTTACAGGAACAGTACTGGTCAGGTAGCCCTGCAAATCACTCCATGCACTGCCTCCGGACAGCCGCATACGAGCCATGATCTCCTCCCCTTTTCCGGGCAAGAGATACCGGCTGGATTCGGAAATCTTCGTGAACAGGAAGCCGTAGTCGTGCAGGCTTTCATCGCTGTGCACCAGCTCCATCAGATTCGGTAGCTTGGATGCCCAATCCCGGAAGGCAGCTTCCGGTGCCGCCATGGCACTGTACATACCCATAAGCCGACCCAGCTGAGATGCCGCTTCGGGGTCACGGGTGTTGGTGGATTGACGCAGGGATGCATAAAGGCCCAGCTTTTCCACATATTCGCTGATCTGCTCTTCCAGTGCGATGCCTTCACGCAGTGCCTGAGCAGGATCCATTTCGGATAGCTTGCCCATGAAGACGGCATATTCATCCAGCTTTGCTTTGGCCGCAGCCACATCCTGCTCATAGGCAGGGTCGTCAAAGCCCTTGTAGATTGGATCTAAGTTCCATACTTCATTCATAGTATTGTTCCTCCCAAAAATACAGATGTACACATTTTACACCATGTGACTGTTTCCGTCAACCGGACTTTCGCATTTTTTGCAGTTTCGTTTTTGGGGCCTGAATTCGCATTATTTTGTCGAATGGTTCTTATTTCAACCATTTTTGGTCGAAAATGCGGCAGTTTTGACGAACGATTGTTTTGGTTTTTCCTTGCAAAAAACGATCCATTATGCTATGCTTTATTTGTCGCTCGCGACAGGTTTGGTCGCGAAATTCCGGGGGATTTATCTTGAAATGACAGGAGAGGAAGTTATGGACAAACGAACAACCGTATTTATTGCAGACAGTAACGAAGAGTTTTGTGCCGGACTCGCCGCCGCACTGAGCTTAACAGAAGGTTTTCAGGTAGTCGGAATGGTCGGTGATGGGGAGCAGGCTATTCGACAGATCACGCAGCACAAGCCCGATGTGCTTGTGCTGGATCTGATGCTGGCCAAGAAGGACGGCATTGCTGTCATGAAAGCCATCGCCACCATGGACAAGCGTCCTATCACACTGGCTACATCCGGTTTCGTCACCGATTATGTGGCATCCGCAGCCGCCGGGCTGGGAGCCAGATACTTGATGCTGAAGCCCTGCGACACATCCGCATTGATTGAGCGACTGGAAGAGATCCGGGGTGGGGAGAACCTGCGGCTGTCTTCTGCCCGTCGCCCCGGCAAGACCAGTATTGAGACCATGGTCACCGGTATTATTCACGAGATCGGCGTACCGGCACACATTAAGGGGTATCAGTATTTACGTGAAGCCATTATCATCGCCGTAAACGATATGGATGTGATCAACGCCATCACCAAGGTCCTGTACCCCCAGGTAGCCAAAACCTTCCAGACCACACCGTCCAGAGTGGAACGAGCTATCCGCCACGCCATCGAAGTAGCCTGGGACAGAGGCGATCTGGACACATTGCAAAGATTTTTCGGGTATACGGTGTCAAATACCAAGGGAAAACCCACAAATTCCGAATTCATCGCCCTCATTGCCGACAAGCTGCAGTTACAGCTGAAATCCAGTAGTGCCGTGAATTTGTGATTGTACACCAAGGGTTTTCAGGCTTTTTTATTTCGGCAGCCGAAGCAATGAATAGATGATAGCAGCTTTGAAAATGAGTTTTCAAACCAATGAACTCTTTTCGTTGCACCAATGAACACTTCTGATTTATTGGGTGAATTTTAACCCAATGAACAGGAGTGTTTTTTGTGCAAAGTTTGCAACATTTGGCCAGTAAATACAGCAGTTTCACGCCCATATAGTCCTCTGTGCATCTTCCCCCTTCAGGTTGACATCACCTATGCGTTGTGGTATAATTTCAAAAAATAAATTTATAGGAGGAATCCTCATGCCGGATGTAGTATTCGTAACGCCTAACTTTAACGGTTATGTAAGCGAAGAGCCAGTCGGAACCCTCTTGCTTTCCACGATATTGCACAACGCGGGAATTCGTACAAAAATACTGCCCTTTTATCATTTTGGAGATATTAAGGACTTTCATCAATTTATAGATACTGCAGTTGATCAGATACTTTCCCACAACCCGACAATCGTTTCCTTTTATACCCGTTGTGATACCTATCACATATCTATCACAATGGCACAACACATTAAGAGAAAACAAGAGAATGTATATATCGTTTTTGCCGGACCTCAGGCTGATATATCATCTCTGGATACCATGCAGGTAATTCCCGAGATTGATTACATATGTTGTGGCGAAGGCGAGACCACAGTAGTACCTTTCTTCTCGTCTCTTTTGGCAAAAAAGCCCGACCACACGATTGCAGGATTGGTTTTCAGAGAGGGCAACGAAATTATTCAAAATCCTCGCCCTGCACTAATCGAGAATTTAGACACCTTACCCACGATCGACTATTCATTGCTCGAAGTTCAAACTACTAAGCATCAACCGTATGTGCTGGGCCTGTTTCCGGTGGATGTGGGAAGAGGATGTCCATTTTCGTGTACATTTTGCAGCACAAAAAGTTTCTGGGGCAGAAAATACAGATTAAAAAGCAACGACAGAATCATTGCTGAAATTAAACACATTCATGATCTGTTCGGCGTTACTTCATTTAATTTCGTGCACGATATGTTTACCATGAACAAAAAGCGTGTTCTGCAAATTTGTGACGAACTGGTGAATATCGGCTTCCCCATTACCTGGAGATGTAGTGCACGACTGGATTGCCTGGACAATGAGCTAATTGATGCCATGGCCGCCTCCGGAATGACATCTATCTTCATTGGCATTGAAAGCGGCTCCCCCCAAATGCAAAGAAAAATTAACAAGAACCTGAAGCTGGATAATATCATCGAAAAGCTTACCTATATGAGTGCAAAGGGGATTGAAATTACGACCTCGTTTATTTTCGGCTTCCCCGACGAAACGGAGTCTGAGCTTGAACAAACAATTGCTCTTATGGTGCAATTGTGCAAGCTTCCCAGTGTACACATTCAGCATTATTTATGTGCATTCTTTGCCGGAACAGAAATAACGCGGCAATATATGCACGACTTGCAAATGGCTTCTGTATTTTCGGATACGACCGGTGAAATAGCCGTAAATGAGTGCCGGGAATTAATTGCCGCCAACCCCAAGCTATTCCCTCACTATTTCGAATACAGAAGCGAACTGCGGGACAGAGCTAAGTACTATAAGCAATTTTTTGACTGCTGGGTGGCTGCTCGTCCTGTGTATGAATATATTGCACTCAAACATTACGATAACCATTATTGCAGTATGCTCGACGATTTTACAAGCAGCAATTATGCAATCTTATGCGAGGGCAAATCTACAACCGAAATACTGCGTCAGGGAAGTTTTCTGGATCGCTTCAGCGATGACCCTTACTATACACAGCTCAAAGAAGCCACCAGATTCTTTGTTTGGAAGCGAGATCCACATACGGCCAGCCGTGAGATTTTTGAATGCGATGTAAAGGCGTTGCTGGACGGAAGTGACATCCCCAGCCTCAAGTCCTCACTAACTATGGCAACCTACACTCGTGATTCCTCCGGTTCACAAGCGATCAAACTACATGTATTGCGGTAATCCCACATGCCGGGTGTGCATTTTGCACACCCGGCTTCGTCATATGGTCAGTTATGCCCCTTTCCACAGGTTTTTTTCATTGACAGGAAACACCTTTTTCTCTATAATGTACGCAGAACAGAGAACCATTGCACGGCATTTTGCCGGTTATTACATCACTTAGGAGGAAATTATTATGGCAAACGAAGAAATTCTGCAGGAAGAAGAATCCAACATCATGACCCTGACCGACGAAAACGGTGTGGATGTGGATTTTGAGTACCTGGACTGCATCGAATACGAAGGCAAGGAGTATTTGGTACTGATGCCCGCCGACGAGCTGTCTACCGAGATCGTCATTCTGGAAGTTGAGCCCGTGGACGAGGAGAACGAAAACTACATTTCCGTCCAGGACGAAAATGTTCTGAACGCCGTTTACGGCATCTTCAAGGAAAAGTACAAAGATGTCCTGACCTTCGAAGATTGATCTGCTACACAAAAAAGGAGGTGCCAATCGGCACCTCTTTTTATTTTCCGTGGGTTTTGAATTGGAGTTGCTGCTCCTGATTGGTGACTGTGGTGCCTGGGGCGACGGACTCAGTGATAAACACGCTGGAACCGATGACGCACCCCTTGCCGATGACCGTATCACCGCCCAAAATGGTGGCGTTGGCATAGATGGTCACATTATCCTCAATCGTCGGATGCCGCCGCTTACCCCGCAGGCTCTGCCCGCCCCGGGTGGAAAGACCGCCCAGCGTAACGCCCTGATAGATCTTCACATTTTCGCCGATCACCGCCGTTTCACCGATGACGATGCCGGTGCCGTGGTCGATAAAGAAGGCTGCTCCCACGGTTGCACCGGGGTGGATATCGATGCCGGTGATACTGTGGGCATACTCGGTCATCATCCGGGGAATCATGG
Organism: Oscillospiraceae bacterium; assembly: GCA_015067945.1. Classification (GTDB taxonomy): domain Bacteria; phylum Bacillota; class Clostridia; order Oscillospirales; family Oscillospiraceae; genus Faecousia. The sequence goes on along the minus strand of SVLM01000019.1, from coordinate 28,126 downwards.
GAAGTCCCAGTGTGTGAAGACCGTGTGCCAGACGGTACACGGTGATTGCAAACAGACCGGGGTAGGACAAAATGATTTCTTCCTTGCCGGTTGCCGCCGGGTCGCCGTCAAAAGCAGCCTGCAGATCCGTCTGGATCAATGCCCGAATGGCTGGCAAGCGGCTAAAAAACTCCAGGCACAGCTCCTCACCACGTTTTTCGTCATCCAGCACGATGGCCGCCTGGCGACTCAGGTTAAACAGCACATCCTCCATCAGCATAGACAGATTATGCTTTGCATTGTAAATCCGGTAGTTCTTGTCATGGGAATAGCCGGGGTAGACGATCCGGTGCAGCTTCTGCACGATGTCAATCACCGTTTCCTTATCCGGATGGCGGAACAGGTCGATCCGGTCAATATCCCGACCATGGCGGTAATCCTCCAGCAAGGCGTCCACCGCTGCTTCAATTTTCTTTTCAACAGAATCCATGGCTCATTCCTCCTTTTTACAGATTATGCCACAACCGACATATAAAATCAACCAAAATCGCATTGACACAAGGGATTTTGGAGAATATAATTTTATCAATGAGAGGAGGGATTCCATGGCCATCGTAACATCTATGGAGCAGCTTATTGGAAATACGCCCATGCTGGCTTTGGAAAACACGAGAAAACAGCTCGGATTGGATGGAAGAATACTGGCAAAACTGGAGTTTTTTAATTCCGCAGGTTCTGTAAAAGACCGGGTAGCACTGCAGATGCTCACTGCCGCAAAGGCTGCAGGGCAGCTGACAAAAGACAGCGTGATTATCGAGCCCACCTCCGGCAATACCGGTATTGGTCTTTGTGCCGTTGCCGCCGCCTGGGGGCTACGGTGTATCATCGTCATGCCCGACACCATGAGCATCGAACGGCAGCTTCTGATGAAAGCCTACGGAGCGGAGGTTGTGTTGACCCCGGGCAAGGATGGCATGGCCGGTGCAATCACCAGAGCAAAAAGTCTTGCTGCTGAAATTCCCAACAGCTTTCTGCCCGGTCAGTTTTCCAATCCGGAAAATCCCCGGGCTCACTATCGCACCACCGGTCCGGAAATTTGGGCCGACACAGGCGGTCAGATCGACATTTTCGTAGCCGGTGCAGGCACCGGCGGCACGGTCAGTGGAGTGGGGAAATTCCTGAAGGAGCAAAACCCCAGCATTCGCATCGTGGCTGCAGAACCGGCATCCTCCCCTGTTCTGTCCGGCGGCACAGCCGGAACCCATGGCATTCAGGGCATTGGTGCAGGGTTTATTCCGGAGATTTTAGACCTTTCCGTAATCGACGAAGTGATCCAGGTATCTGACGAAGAAGCCTGCAGTGCTGCCAGAATGTGTGCAAAAAAAGAGGGTATCCTGATCGGCATTTCCGCCGGCTGTGCCCTCCACGCTGCTGTGGAATTGGCCCTGCGTCCGGAGAACAAAGGAAAAACCATCGTCACGCTCTTCCCCGACTCCGGCGAGCGGTATCTCTCCACTAGTCTATACGAATAAAGGTGCGGTGTTCTGATCGGAATACTGTAGGGCGGGGGCTTGCCCCCCCGCCGTTTTCCAAGTTTCGCATTTGTACCGCAAACGCACCAAAGCCTCCCTCTGATGAGGGAGGTGTCAAAAATCTTTGATTTTTGACGGAGAGAGAATACTACCCCTCAGTCAGCCTGTTTGGCTGACTGCTCCCCTGACAAGGGGAGCCTTGGGTATTCCTGCCCTTTTTTCTCGATTGCACTGGGGTCACCCGTATCTCTATACTTCCAATTGACTTTCAATATCCCTGGTGGTTTTATTCAGCTAGATAAATTGCAAATTTGACAAGGAGGTTTTATTATGAAAAAATATGAATATGTAAATATCAACATCGACGGTTTTTTAGGTTCAGGTTCAGAAGAGCATCGTCAAATTATTGATGAATATGCTGCAAAAGGCTATAGGTATGTTGGATATATTCCTACAGATATTGCTCCCCACGGAAAAATCGTAGAAATGGATTTGATTTTTGAGATTGACCAGTAAATCGGCGTTTATCAAATAGTTAACCGCAGCACCATTGATTTTGGTGCTGCGGTTGTCATTTTCGCTTAGCGGCGGGAGCAAGCACCCGCCCTACAATATTGTTAATCTTCAATTCTGCGGATCTGGGCACCCAAGGCGGTGAACTTTTCAATCAGCCGCTCGTAGCCACGCTCTACATAGTGAATGTTTTTCACAAAGGTAGTACCTTGAGCCGCCAAGCCGGCGATGACCAGTGCCGCACCTGCCCGCAGATCCCGGGCAGTAACCGTGGCACCGTACAGTTTATCCGTACCGGTAACGATGGCGGTCTTGCCGTTGATCTGAATGTCCGCACCCATACTTTCCAACTCGGAGCAGTAGCCGAAGAAGCGGGTTTCGTACACGCTCTCCGTCAGTCGGCTGACACCGGAGGCCAGCACCATGCACACGCAGATCTGTGCCTGCATATCGGTAGGAAATCCGGGATAGGGACGGGTCTTGACGGTGGTGTGCTGCATCCGTCCATCACAGCGAATCCGGATGGCATCATCATAATTGATAATTTCCGCACCCATTTCTTCCAGCTTGGAGGTGATACACTCCATATGCTTAGGGATAACATTCTTAATCAGCACATTACCGCCGGTAGCAGCAGCGGCAGCCAAATAAGTGCCGGCTTCGATCTGGTCGGGAATGATGGCATAGGTGCCACCCTGCAGCCGCTCCACGCCCTTGATCTTCACAGTATCCGTACCCGCACCGGAGACCCGGGCACCCATGGTGTTCAGGAAGTTTGCCAGGTCAACGATATGGGGTTCCTTCGCGGCATTTTCAATAACGGTCTGACCGGGGAGCAAAGTGGCCGCCAGCATGATATTCACCGTGGCACCCACGCTGACAACGTCCAGGCTGATCCGATTGCCCTGCAAACCGTCAGGGCCGGGATTCAGCTCCACATAATCCTCCGTCTCCTCCACATCGGCACCCAGGGCAGCGAAGCCCTTGATATGCTGATCGATGGGGCGGGAGGCAAAATTACAGCCACCGGGCAGAGCCACATGGGCCTTGCCGAAACGGCCCAGCAATACGCCCATGAGATAGTAGCTGGCACGCATTTTCTTCACCAGCTCAGCATCAGGGTTGGTGCAATGGATATCGGTACTGTCAATGACCACCGTACCGCCCTCTTCTTTGCTGACCTTCGCACCCATGCCCTCCAAAATCGACAGCAGGATCCGAACATCGGAAATATCCGGTACATTTTCAATACGGCAAACACCGTCGACCAACAAAGCCGCCGGCAGGATTGCTACAGCGGCATTTTTTGCACCGCTGATGGTGACGGTTCCGTTTAAGGGAGTGCCGCCAATTACTTCATATCTAGCCAAGGATGATCCTCTCCTTGCGAACATACTTTTCGGTAGGATAATGATACCATAGTTTTGTGATTATGTAAAGCACTTTTTCAGCCCATGCGGCGTAGGCCCTTGGGGTAATGGTTCTTCAAAACCCGTCCATCGCCCTTGCCCCAACCGATTGAATAACCGTCCACCGTTACCAGGCACCAGCCTTTTTTCTCCGATGGAATCACATCACCGCCCATATATTTGGCTGTCAAAGGACTTTCGGCAGGGATGTTTTCCACATTGGCACAGGTTTTCAGCCACAGTGCCAAAGCGTGGGCAGGCTCAAACCGATCCTTCTTCACCTCGCCCAGCTCAAGGCCCGGACGGAGCACCTTCAAGCCGCGAAGCAGAGGCATCTCATTGGGGAACCAGTATACGCTCTGGCCGAAGGACAACGCCTTTCCGGCGGGCAGGCTGATCCTAAGCTCCTTGGCAAAGGCAGCAAAGACCTTGGGCAGAGGCACGCCGGGTTCTTCCGGTACTTCCCCGGTCTTGCCATCTTTTTTTCGCAAAACGGCGGCAAAATGGCCTTCACCCAGCAGCTTATGAGGCCACATCCGATAGGATGCGTTTTCGCCCGCCGCAAACCAGGGTGCATCCACCGCCTCCGGCTCAAATTCTGGATGATTTTCCAAAAATTCCGCAACGGCCAGTTCGTTTTCTTCCGGGGCGAAGGTACAGGTGGAATACACCAGCCGTCCGCCGGGCCGTACCAATTGTGCTCCGGAGTGCAGAATCTCCGCCTGCCGCCGGGCACACATCTCCACAGTTTCGAGGCTCCAATCTGTAACAGCTGCTTCTTCCTTGCGGAACATTCCCTCTCCGGAGCAGGGGGCATCGATCAGCACCCGGTCAAAAAAACCGGGTAAACGATCTGCCAGCTTCTGGGGATGCTCGTTGGTCACCAGGGCATTAGCGATTCCCATCCGCTCGATATTCCGGGACAGAATCTTTGCCCGTTTGGGATTGAACTCATTGCAAAGCAGCAGTCCCTCCCCTGCCATACGACCGGCAATTTGAGTAGACTTGCCGCCGGGTGCAGCACACAGATCGCAAATCTTCTCACCGGGTTGGGGGTCCAGCAGCTGCACCGCCGACATGGCACTGGCCTCCTGCAGGTAGTATACGCCGGCTTCGTGATAAGGGTGCAGACCGGGACGGGACTGGGGATCGTAGTAGAAGCCCATGGGCTCCCATGGCACGCCATCGTCAACAAAGGGCAGGGTTGGACGCTCCCCTTTCAGCGGATTGAACCGCAGAGCCACTGCCCGGGGCCGCTCAAGGCTTTCCAAAAATGCCGGGTATTCTTCCCCAAGTTGCTTTTTAATTCTATCCAAAAACGCTTCCGGAAGCATAGGTTTTCTCCTTACTGTGACCTTTTTAGTTTATCATACCATAAGCGATTGCAAAATCCAATGACTTATGAAAAAATCATTGGATTTTTTACCAACCCACTTGAAATACGGGACAAATTGCGTTAAAATGTATTTGTAAAAATATGGCGGTAAGGCCGCCAGGAAAAATAAGGAGTGTAATTACTATGTCTATGGAAGTTTTGGTTGAAACCTCTGCCCGCCATGTGCACGTGACCCAGGAAGTTCTGGAGACTCTGTTTGGCAAGGGCTATGAGCTGACTAAGAAGAAGGATCTGTCCCAGCCCGGTCAGTACGCTTGTGCTGAGCGCGTGGACATCGTTGGCCCCAAGAAGACCCTGTCCGGCGTTTCCATTCTGGGCCCCGTTCGCCCCGAGACCCAGGTCGAGCTGTCTCTGACCGATGCCCGTTCCATCGGTGTTGCCGCCCCCATCCGTGAGTCCGGTGACATTGCCGGTTCCGGTGCCTGCAAGATGGTCGGCCCCTGCGGTGAAGTTGAGCTGAGCGAGGGTGTCATCGTCGCTAAGCGTCACATTCACATGACCACTGCCGACGCTGCTGCTATGGGCCTGACCGACAAGCAGGTCGTTTCTGTGAAGGTCCCCTCCAACGGCCGTAACCTGATCTTCGGTGATGTGGTTGTCCGCGTCAGCGATAAGTACGCTCTGGCTATGCACATCGATACCGATGAGTCCAACGCCGGTGCCATCGCTCCCAACACCATGGGCGAAATCATTAAGTAAGATTTCCTACATAAAAGCCGCTGACAGACTGTCAGCGGCTTTTTCTTTGACTCTGTCATTCCCAAAGTCAGTCATCCTGAGCAGAGCATAGCGTAGTCGAAGGATCCGTCCCTCCTGCACTAAGAATACGGATTCTTCGACTTCGCGACCTACGGTCGCTTCGCTCAGAATGACAGTAAAGGCGGTGCAGCATTTGCTGCACCGCCTTGTAATTTATTCTTCGTCCTTCTTGGCATCCTCGATGATCTTTGCCTGGTTAGCCTTGGGCACTTCCTCGTAACGCTCGAAGGTCAGAGTGAAGGAACCTCTTGCCTGGGTCATGGCACGCAGATCAATGGTGTAGCTGGACATTTCAGCCATGGGAACCTCAGCCTCAATGACGGTGTTGCCGTCAGCATCGGGGTTCATGCCCATGGGACGGCCGCGACGCTTGCTCAGGTCGCCCATCACATCACCGACATATTCCTCAGGCACGGTGACAGCCAAAGCACCAACGGGCTCCAGCAGAGTGGGCATTGCGTTGGGCATTGCTTCCTTGAATGCCAGGATGGCAGCCAGCTTAAATGCCATTTCGTTGGAGTCGACGGGGTGGTAGGAGCCATCGTACAGGGTAGCCTTCAGGCCGACCATGGGATAACCGGCCAAGGGGCCCTTCAGGACTGCTTCCTGCAGACCCTTTTCAACGGCGGGGTTGAAGTTCTTGGGAACTGCACCGCCAACAACGGCTACATCAAAGATCAGCTCGTCCTGCTCGTCCTGAGGCTCAAAGCGAACCCAAACGTCACCGAACTGGCCGCTGCCGCCGGTCTGCTTCTTATGACGGCCGTGTGCCTCGACCTTCTTCTTGATCTTCTCGCGGTAAGCAACCTTGGCGGGGCTCAGAACGGCATCCACACCGAAGCGGCTCTTCAGCTTAGCAACCAGAACGTCCAGCTGCTGATCGCCGGAGCCGGAGATAACCAGCTGATGGGTTTCTGCATTGTTGACCAGAGTGAAGGAGGGATCTTCTTCATTCAGGCGGTTCAGGCCGGTGCCGACCTTTTCTTCCTGACCCTTGACCTTGGGAGCAATGGCCATGGAGTAGCAGGGTGCGGGATAAGGAATAGCCTTCAGGTTGACGACCTTACGGGGGTCACACAGCGTATCGCCGGTCTTGACCTTGTCCATCTTGCCGATGGCACCGATATCACCGCAGGTCAGCTCCTTGACCTCGGTGCTCTTCTTGCCGCACATTGCGTACAGGCGGCCCAGCTTCTCAGTCTCGCCGGTACGGGCGTTGACCAGAGTGGTATCGGAGGTGATCTCACCGGAGAGGACCTTGATGAAGGAGTACTTGCCGTACTGATCGGAAACAGTCTTCCAAACATAGGCAGCGGGAACACCACCGGGAGAAACAACATATTCCTCGGTAGTGCCGTCAGCCAGAGTAGCCTTGTGGTAGTTGCCCTCCACGGGGTTGGGCAGCAGATCGATAATGTGATCCATCAGCATCAGGCTACCCAGGCAGTTAATGCCGGAGCCGCACAGAACGGGGTACATGGTCTGATCCAGCACGCCGGTGTGCATACCCTTGATCATTTCAGCGTAGGTGAAGTCCTCACCGCCGAAGAACTTATCCATCAGCTCCTCGCTGGTCTCAGCCACGGATTCCTTCAAAGCATCGTTGAACTCTTCGATGACGGACAGCTTGTCATCGGGAACAGAGATCTCAACACGCTTCAGGTTCTGCATCTCGTAAGCACGCTTGTTCAGCACATCGATGATGCCGGTAATCTTCTTGGAAGCATCCCAAATGGGAACGACCACGGGAGCGATCTTGTTGCCGTACTTCTCACGCAGAGCGTTGAAGGTGGCATTGTAGTCGGAGTTTTCCTCGTCAACCTTGGAGATGTAGACAAAGCGGGGCATATTCCGCTCTTCGCAGTACTTCCATGCTTTTTCAAAGCCAACGGTGATACCGTCCTTGGCGGACAGAACCAGGATGGCAGCATCGGCAGCACGGAGGGCTTCCATAGCAGCACCGGCGAAGTCAAATGCACCGGGGGCATCCAAAAGGTTAATCTTGCAGTTGTGATACTCCAGAGGGATCACAGAAGTGGAAATGGAAATATTACGCCGAGTCTCCTCGGGATCAAAGTCAGAAACCGTATTGCCGTCAGCGTTCTTGCCCATACGGACAATGGCTCCGGTCATATAGAGCAGGCTCTCAGCCAGGGCGGATTTGCCGCTGCCGCTGTGGCCCAGCAGACATACGTTACGGATAGAATTTACAGTGTACATGGTTTTTCATTTCTCCTTTCGGGAAGGGGTATTCCCCTCCTCTGCTTGCATTTTGGTGCCTAACACCACAATAAAGACATTATATACGAAGGTCGTCCGGATTTCAATGCTTATTTTCGTCAGATTGCAAAATTGGTGAAATTGTCGCACGGACACTTGTTCTTCTGTGCAAAACATACAAAATTTGCCACCCTGCCACAGCAGACTGACCAAAAAGCAAGCGGAAGGCTTCCCTTCCGCTTGCTTACAATTATACAGATCTTGCCCACTCGGTAAACAGAAGACCCGGAATCATCCAGAGCAATTCATACAGAAGCACATTGCCCGGGGTCAGCAGATACTCTGCTCCCAAAATCGCCAGCAGCAGCAGCATGATCAGTCCCACAATGCCACCCAGCATATGCACCGCTACGCCCAGCTTGCAGGCCTTCCGTAGTGCACGGGCTCCGGTCACCGCAAAGGCAGGGCCGGCCAACCCCTCCTGGGTATACAGTGCCAGTGCAGGTGTCCCCTCCTCCGGTTGGATTTGAGCCAATTCGCAGCGAACAGAACGCTCCGGGAAGGCGATCCGCTTGGTATTGACACCAAACCGGCCGCGGATGAAGCTCTCGGTCAGCATAAAGTCCGAGGTGGTCAGCACCGGCATCAGCTTGCGGTAGGAGCACAGCGTGGTCATCGCCGCAGTGGTGGCTCGAATCTTGCCGTAAGTGATGGCAAATACGCCGCCGAGCTGGCCGTCGATAGCCACATACACGGCTTGATTGATTTTGGTGCCTGCCGGCATTTCAACACCCATATCCTGCATGAATCGCAGAGTGCCTGCCAGCACCGGCTCACCGTTGACCTCACCGCCAATGCCGCCGGAGGGATAGCTCCGCAGCTCCTTGGCCGTATAGTGGTAGCCGTTGCGGCTGTCGAGCAAGGCATTGAACAGCGGCTCCATGCCGCCACCGCAGGCACTGATCAGTGCGGTGGCATAGGCAACCACCGTATCCGGCTCCCGGGTGCCGTAGAATTTCACACCGTTCATTTTGGCAGAGCCTGCGGGGAACAGATCGGTATCATTCAGAGGGAATACGCCCTTTTGGCTCAGTCCCTTAACGCCCTGCCAGCCGCAGATGACTGTGCCAAGGCGATGCAGTCGCCGTTCCAGCACCGCCATGGGGCGGCTGATAGCAACATAGGAAGATGCAGGCACGGACACCAGCAGTGCTGCGGCAAAGGTCTGACAGCCAAACTCCGCACCGTGCAGCACACCGGCAGTAATGCCGGCACCCAGGCTGACTACCAGTGCGACCAAGGCATAGACAGACAAGGTTTTTTCCACACCGGAGGGTTCATTGTATGTATCCATAAAGTCCTCCACCTGACCTTCGCAGCGGAGGAAGCCGGTGTGGCCTTCATAGTAGTCGGGCATGCTGACCACACTGTCCAGCCGGACAGCTTTCCGCATGGTATCCATCTGCCCCATTTCCGTATTACGCTTTTGGTAGGCACTCCACAGAGCCATGGTCATATGCAGACTGAACACTGCACAGCAAGGCACCCGCAGGCTTTGCAGGCACAAAACGCCATCCACCAGACAGGCAATCAGGCTGAAAATCAGCAGGCTGTTCAGAGAGAACCGCAGGCGGAGCATATCGCCAAAGCCTTCCATCAGTTGATAACTGCCCAGCAAACCGGACAGCAGTAAGGTTAAAAACTGAATAAAGATCAGCAACCGGGTTCTGTCCTCCGGTACGGCACCCATGGTATACATGGCAGTGGCACCGGCAGAAACCAGTGCAATAACCAAATTCACAAAAATGGCCAGCTGCAGCTTACCAAGCCCCAGCTCCGTCAGCTCATAGTACCGCTTTTCCGGGCCGGCAACCAGCTTCTTCTTCAGTTCCCGCAGGCGGGACTTCGGTCGCTGAACAATCGGCTCCGGAGGCACATATTCGCTGATCGGCTGCTCGTATTCCGGTTCCCAGTCCTTGGAATAGGGCTCTGCCTTGGGAGGATCCTCCTCGCTCTGCTGCCATGGCACTTCTTCAGCGTTATCCGGGGGGATAAACACGCCTTTGTCTGCCGTACCGCCCCAGGGAGTAAACTCGGCGGTTGCATCCAAATCGCCCACCGGAGTAAACACAGCAGTCTGCTCCATATCGCTCACCGGAGTAAATACAGTAGTCTGCTCCATATCGCTCACGGGAGTAAACACAGCCGTTTGCTCCATATCTGCCCCTTGCTGACGCACCGCGCGGGTAATTTGATCTAAACGAACCGTATCCTGTGCAACCGCAGACCCGGGCTTCTGTATGGGTTCTTCACCCCAGAGCCGCACATCCTCTTCCGGCTGGGGCTCGGCATCGCCGAATTCCTTGAGGATATCCTCAATGCTGAATTCACCGGTATTTTTCTTCTCGTCCATGGTTTAACCTCCCAGACGCTGACGAACCGCCTCATACAGCAGAATGGATGCTGCCGCAGAAGCATTGAGCGACGAAATCCGACCCTTCATGGGAATATGCACGATCACATCACAGTTCTTGCGAACCAAAGGACTCATGCCGTCCCCCTCGTTACCAATAACGATCGCTGCCGGGATCTTCAGATCCGCCTCGTACATGGGGATGGAGCCCTCAGCAGCTGTACCAAAGACCCAAACACCCTTCTCCTTCAGTTCGGCGATGGCGTTGTTGATATTGGTGACGCGAGCCACCTTCATATACTCCACTGCACCGGCAGAAGCCTTGGCTACTACCGCGGTCAATCCCACGCTACGCCGCTTGGGTATGATGACACCGTGAGCACCGGCACATTCGGCACTACGCATGATGGCACCCAGATTGTGGGGGTCTGTCAGTTCGTCACAGATGACGATGAGCGGTGCTCCCCCCCGATCTGCGGCTTCCTGCAAAATATCGTCGATGGTGGCATACTCATGGGCAGCAGCCAGAGTAATGACGCCCTGGTGGGCATGGGTGGTACTCATGGCGTCCAGCTTCCGTCTGTCCACGGGAACCACCACCGCACCGGCCTCCTTGGCCTGAGCCGCCAGCCGCTGCAAGCCTCTGTCTGTCTCACCGGCAGCAATAAACACTTTATCAATGGTCCGTCCGCTGCGAAGTGCCTCAGTCAGAGCATTTCTGCCCTCCAGCTGGCCCTCGATCTCCTCCGCGGGCGGGGTGTTGCGGCGTTGTTTATCTTTCATAACGACATCTCCGTTTCATCCATCGCAAAATGGTTACAATTTTTCATAATACTGATGCTATTATAGCAGATAAAAGAGGCTTCCACAACTGGTATTTTCAAATTCTTTCGGGAAATATATTTACAAAATATTTACCGGAAGAGACCTTATTTCAGGTTGCACTATCGGCTGCATCTGCTATAATAGCTGTAAATTATGTTTTTCAGGAGGTGGCACCGCATGATGACCCAAAATCACAAACCCCGAGGGATTTTGAAGGGCGTTTTGATTGGTTTGCTGTGCGTTCTGCTTTTGCTGGCATATCTGTGCTTTTTTGCCGCCCAATGGTATGTGAATGTCTACGGGCGGATCGGCTTTGATTCCGTGCTTTATACGCTCTTTTCCGGCACAGAGGGCGTCAGCTCCGATCTTTTATCGGATTATCTGACAGCCGGTGCTCTGCCTGCCCTGATTTGCTGGGCTGTGACATTGCTGCTGCTCTTTCTCCCTGTCAAAAAGGTTTTCCGTATCAAAGGACGGCGGCTGTTCCCGCTGACGAATCTTGTGGCCGGAATTGTGGGCTTGGTGTTAAGTCTTGGCCTTATTTTCTATGCCGCATGGAATGTGGAGCTGACCGATTATATTTGGGCACAGATCCAGGGCACCGAGCTGTATCAAAAAGAATACCGGGATCCCGACGAAACCGCCATCACCTTTCCTGAGGAAAAACGGAATCTGATCTATATCATTTTGGAGTCCATGGAGACCACCTACCTTTCTACCGAAGAAGGCGGTGCTTTGGCCCACAATTTGATTCCGGAGCTAGTCGACCTGGCACAAAACAACATCAATTTTTCCCACAATGACACGGTGGGCGGTTTCCGGCAGATCACCGGTGCCAGCTGGACGGTGGGCTCTATGGTGGCTCAAACCAGCGGCGTACCGCTGAAAGTGCCGGAGGGCATTGCAGATCAGCAGAACGGCTACGGCCGCAATGGCGAATTTCTCCCGGGCTTGACCACCCTGCAAAGCATTCTCCGGGACAATGGTTATTACCAGGCCATGATGTTCGGCTCAGATGCCAACTATGCAGGCCGCAAGACCTACTTTTCTACCCACGGTGTGGATCAGATCTACGATCTGTACACCGCCCGGGCAGACGGACTGATACCGAAGGATTACTTCAAGTGGTGGGGATATGAGGATAAGTACCTATTCACCTACGCCAAGGAGAAGCTCACCGAAATTGCCGCCACAGTGCAGCCCTTTGCATTTACCCTGCTCACCGCTGACACCCATCATGTAGGCGGCTATCCCTGCACACTGTGCAAACGCCAATATAAAGAAAATTACGACAATGTCATTGCCTGCTCCAGTGCCCAGACGGCGGCATTTATCCAGTGGCTTCAGCAGCAGCCATTCTATGAAAATACCACCATCATTATCGTCGGTGATCACAATTCCATGGACGCCAAGTATTTTGAGCGGAACGTAGACGCATGCTATGAGCGGCACATTTACAACTGTTTTATCAATTCTGCCGCCTCCACCGACAACACCGCAAACCGGCAGTTTACCGCCATGGATCTGTTTCCCACCACCCTGGCAGCCATGGGCTGCACCATTGAAGGTGACCGGCTTGGTCTGGGTACCAACCTTTTCTCCGACACCCCCACCTTGCTGGAAGTTTATGGCTATGATGTACTGGCAGAGGAGCTGAGCAAACGGGCCTTCTACTACAACCGTTTTTACGAAGATTAGCGAAAAACCGCCCTCCATTTCCCCGGACGGCGGCTTTTTGCCGGAAATTAACAGAAATTTTACTGCTCCGCATCGAAAGTTTCATTGCTTGCCGGCGGAAAATATGATATGATAGTCAAAAAGAAACCACAAAGGAGAACGCTATGGAAGAAAATCGGGAATCCCCCCAAAAAAACAATCCCGGCGACAACAAAAAGCCCAAGCTGAATATTTGGGTGACTCTGCTCATCGCCGTGGCCATCGTACTGGTAATCAGCACCGTGTACAACGCCATCGTCAACAGTCAGTTTAAAGAAACCACCTACGACGAATTTCTGAAAGAGATCGCTGCAGACAATTTGTCTGAGGTAGAATTCCGCCACGACCGGATCGTGTACCTGACCAAGGAAGAGGCCGCCAAGGACGCAAGTCAGCAGCAGGCTCATTTCACCGGTCTTCCCAACGGCAATGTAATGGAGCTTGCCGCAGAACTGTCTGCCATGGGTGTAACCGTCAAGCAGGAAATCGTGGAGGACAACTCCATGATTACGATGATCCTGTACTACGGATTGATGATCGGCTTTGTCGTACTGATGATGCGAATGATCACCAAGCGGCTCAGCGGCTCCGGCGCCATGGGCGGTTTTGGTCAAAGCAAGGCTAAAATGTATATGGAAAAGCAAACCGGCATTACCTTCAAGGATGTAGCCGGTCAGGACGAGGCCAAAGAATCCCTTCAGGAGATCATCGACTTCCTGCATAACCCCAAAAAATATGCAGAAATCGGTGCAAAACTGCCCAAGGGTGCACTGCTGGTGGGCTCTCCCGGTACGGGTAAGACCCTGCTTGCCAAGGCTGTGGCCGGTGAAGCCGGTGTGCCCTTCTTCTCCATCTCCGGTTCGGACTTTGAAGAAATGTTCGTAGGTGTAGGTGCAAGCCGCGTCCGCGATCTGTTCCAGCAGGCCACCAAGGTTGCCCCCTCCATCGTCTTTATCGACGAAATCGACGCTGTGGGTCGCACCCGTGACAGCCGGTTCGGTAACAACGACCAGACCCTGAATCAGCTGCTGGGCGAACTGGACGGCTTCGACTCCTCCAAGGGTGTTGTGATTCTGGCAGCGACCAACCGTCCGGAAATTCTGGACAAGGCTCTGCTCCGGGCAGGCCGCTTTGACCGCCGGATCACCGTGGACAAGCCCAATCTCCAGGGCCGCCTGGATACACTGAAGGTCCACACCCGAAAAATCAAGCTGGCTGAGGATGTTGATCTGCGAAAGCTGGCACAAGCTACTGCCGGTGCAGTCGGTGCAGACCTGGCAAATTTGGTTAACGAAGCCGCATTGCGTGCTGTTCGCCAAGGTCGTCAGGCTGTAAACCAGGAAGACCTGCTGGTGTCCTTCGAGACCGTTATGGTGGGTACCGAGAAGAAAAATACCGTCCTTACCGACACCGAAAAGCGGCTGGTGGCATACCACGAGGTGGGTCACGCTCTGATCTCCGCTTTGGAAAAGAAGACCTCCCCCGTTACCAAAATTACCATTGTCCCCCATACCGAGGGTGCATTGGGCTACGCACTGTACCTGCCCGAGGAAGAAAAGTTCCTTTCCACCCGGGATGAGCTGCTGGTTGATCTGTGCACCGGTCTGGGCGGCCGTGCCGCGGAAGAAGTGGTGTTCGGCACCATGACCAACGGTGCCGCTAACGACATTCAGAAGGCCACTGCCATCGCCCGTCACATGGTCAGCCTTTACGGCATGAGTGAAGAACTGGGACTGATGGCAACCGCTGCCATTGGCAGCAAATATCTGGACGATCAGGCCCACATGGACTGCTCCCAGGAAACCGCCGCAAAGGTGGATGCCGCAGTACAGAAGCTGCTGACCGACTGCTACACCAAGGCTGTGACAGTTCTGCGGGAGAACCGGGCATTGCTGGACGAGATCGCCGAATACCTGCTGGTCAAGGAGACCATCACCGGTGACGAGCTGATGGCCTACGTCAATGCCGACAAGAAGCCGGAAGAAACCGCAAGTGAGGAATAAACAAACAGAGGATACCCGGTTGGGTATCCTCTGTTTTGTGTGTAAATGCAGGTAAGAAAAATAAAGAAGGGCAATATCAATGCCTCATCTTTGCTTTTCTTTTGCGAACAATATTCAAGACCGTGTAGTGCAATCCAACAAGGGAGCAAAAATACATAAAAATTCCAAGAAGCAGAAATCCCGTTGCTTCATTCCTCAGTTTACTGATTGTATCATCAAATATCAATATGTAATCGTTTTCGTTTGAAAACTCGACAATTGTGTTACTATTAGGATGAAGCAGGAGAACAATTTCCTCAAATTCAGATAATGCGGATAGTGCATTTCTCAAGTCTGTGTTTATAGATACCCCGTCAATAAAATATCGTTCCCCGTTGGAGCAATCAATTGCAATCTCTTTGATTTCCATAGGCCGTTTGGGTTGGCGTATTTCCTTATAGGAAACAAACTGCGTTTCGATTAATGTACACGATTCTCGTGTTACTTTTTCGTTCCAAAATTGCATCCCAAAAGTGAATATACTGCCGAGAAGCATACCAACAATTAGCACTCCAACGGCAAGGCCTAAAGGCATAGGATCTTTTCTCACGAGGACACCTCCTGTTCAGATACATTATACCATAACGAGTGGTAAGTTTCAATAATCAGTGAAGCTCGGGTGCGTAATATCGCTGCAAAAAAATCACGCCTACGCATACTTCACGACAAAAAGAATCAGCGGCAACAGTCCACCGGACTGTTGTATTTTGATTTTTCGAGTCCCTTCCTTCCAGCAAAATATTAAAAGGGTTATCCCAGATGGAATAACCCTTTAATGGTACACCGGAAGGGACTCGAACCCCCAACCCTCGGAACCGGAATCCGATGCTCTATCCATTGAGCCACCGGTGCATTTGCTTCACAGCCAAGCTATTATAGCAGGCTTTCCCGGATTTGTAAAGGGGAAAAATGAAAAATTCTGTCAGCAAATCCATCTTTGCGATTCACGCAAAATCGCTGGTTTCATCGATTGAAAACCCGATTTCTGTATGATATATTACTTTGAAAGGAGGAGTTTCTATGAAGTTTTGTGTCGAGAACGACTTGACGCCATTCGAGTTTCATGATGCTGAGTTTTCTTTTGTCAGCTTTGACGGATCCGACTTAACCGTTTCCGTTAAGTATCTGAATATTCACAAGGGCACGCCCCAGAACCCCTCTGATTCTGATATGGAAATCGCCTCTGCCCACATTACATTTAAGCAGATCCATTCTGTCACCTACGAACCGGGAAGAACGTGGAAAACAGGTATAGACGGAGCGTCCTATCCCATTGGGCCGCTGGTGGTTTATCATAATCACGCAGCCATTCCCCGAATCCTGGAGGAGCTGCAAAACGGACTGACGGTTTTCCATTTCGAGAAAGAAGAAAATGGCGGCTATTCCATCGGCGGTTGCGGCGTAGAGCCCTATTTGACAATTACCTTTGATTTTGACAGCGTCACCGTTTCCTGGGATGAATACCGGAAGAAAGCCTGGTATGAGCTTCACCGGCAATACCGTTTTGATTCTGTATTGCATACGCCCGATGGCGACGAGCATGTGCAGATAACCGTCATCTGCCACGATGAGCCAGTGTATATGGATGGCATTTATGTGGACCCGCCCATTGTTTCCGCCGGCTGCAAATTTGCATCGCGGTCATATTGGGGACAGGGCTATGACTATTTATGGATTGATGCCTTCGCCGATCTGCAAAAACACCTCCCGGAAGGCGTTTTTCTAAAATGCTGCTTAACCTGCAGACACGGTAATTTTTGCCCCGGCGAGAACAAGGTGAATGAAGTATTCTGCACAAAGGATGCATCGATCGTCCGAAAGAACGCAAAGCAATACTTCCATCTGTGTGACGACTTTCAGCCCCAATCAAAGGATTTCTACACATACAATGATTACCTCCATTCCCTGAAGAAAGTGTAACGGATATACGCGAGAGGATGACCCACCGGGTATCCTCTCGTATTTTTTGCTCTGGGGGTAGACTTTTACAACCGCTGGTTGGATTTCCCCTTATCTCCGGTATTTGCCGTTGGCACTGCCATATCCTGATCCCGATGCTCTATATCTGTTTTCACAAGGACACCAAGGCATTCATTTCCACCCATTGACTTTTGCCGCATTTGTGGTAGGCTAATGGTATGAAATCCGCAAAGAAGGTGTCCTATGAAACCCTGGCAGCATTTTAAAACCATCACCCGCCACCGTATGATTGTTATGGCCGGTTGCTTCCGCATCGGCTTGATCCGGCAGGGACTGACCCACGATCTGTCCAAATACTCCCCCACGGAATTCTGGAACGGTGCCCGGCATTATCAGGGCGTCCGCAGTCCCAACGCCGCAGAGCGTGAAAACAAGGGCTATTCCGAGGCCTGGATGCATCATAAGGGCCGCAACCGCCATCACTACGAATACTGGACGGATATGAACATGGAAAAGCGGGTGTATGAATCCGTACCCATGCCCCGGAAGTATCTGGCTGAGCAGGTCATGGACCGCCGGGCGGCCTGCATCGTCTACCAAGGAAAAGACTATACCGACGGCTCGGCTCTGGCATACTTCTTAAGGAGTCGTGAGCGGGAGTTGATGCACCCCCAGAACCGCAGGGAGCTGCACTATATCCTGACCATGCTGAAGGAAAAGGGCGAAAAAGAGACTTTCCGGTACCTGAAAAAAGAATTTTTGAAAGGGCATCCCCTGCCTGATGAATAAAGAAAGATCATCCCGGGTAAGCTAGTGCTGCCCGGGATGAAAAATTATTATAAAAAAGGAAAAAACTGCTTGACTTTTTCCGATGAATGCGTATAATAATATCCGTGCTTAAACGGAGTCGCAAAGATACAGAGGATTAGTGTAACGGTAGCACACCGGACTCTGACTCCGTTTGCGGGGGTTCGAATCCCTCATCCTCTGCCATTAAAAACCCAACCACATTGGTGGTTGGGTTTTTAATTTTGGCTTCGGATAGAGGGATTCGAATAATCTAAATCGCCATATGCCGGTGGCATATGGCTGCCACCAGTTCAAAAACTGGTGGCCACCTTCATTTCTGCCCCTTAGGGCAGAAATGCAAACGAATCCCTCATCCTCTGCAGCCCAAACAATCAACGGACACTTTTTTAGTCCGGGGGAGAATCCATTGATTTCCGTTTACATCCCGTATGGATGTAAACGGAAATCAATTTCTTTTTATGAATACCCATTCCCGGACGACAGCACAAGCGAATTACCCCCTTTCTGCCCAGTCTGTGATGCGTTGTGTGCTTTTTTATCCTTATTCTCAGAAAAAGGTTGCCTTTTGCCGGTTGGCTTGGTATACTCGCCATAGACAACAAGTTGCCAGGTTTCCTGGCAACAATTACGGAAGAGAATTTGGAGGACACATAAATGCAACGATGTGCGTTCACTCCCTACGAAGGCAAAAAGCCCTACATATTCATCAGTTACGCCCACAAGGACTCCCATTTGGTTTTCCCCATCCTGGAGGAGTTGGATCGTCAGGGCTACCGGGTGTGGTACGATGACGGCATTGCTCCCGGCAGCGAATGGCCGGAAAATATTGCACAGCATCTGGATGGCTGCAGTTTAATGCTGGCGTTTATTTCTCCCAATTCTATTGCGTCCGCAAACTGCCGCCGGGAAGTGACCTTCGCTCTGGCCAAACACAAGCCCTTCCTGGGTATCATGCTGCAGGAAACCGAGATGTCTCTTGGTATGGAGATGCAGTTGTCCGCCCAGCAGTGTATCATGAAGTATGCTTACGCTACCGATGCAGATTTCTTCCGCAAGCTCTGCTCCTGCCCGGATATGGAACCCTGCTTGGGTCAACCTAAGATCGTGACTCCTCCGGCACCAAACACCGATACTTCAGCTGCCCCCGTGGCCGAAGCCACACCTGCACCCAGGCATAAGGTCGAGAAAAAGCCGATGAACAAAAAGCTGCTCGGCATTGTGGCCGGAACGGTTGCCGCTGTCGTGCTGATCGCCATTGCACTGGTGATCGCCCTTGGCGGCATAGGGAACGGCAATCGCAACCCAGATACTAATAGCCCTACCGATACGGTGCTGTCCTATTCCAACCAAACCATCACCGGCGAGGATGTGGCACATATCAACCGACAAACCCAGCTGCAGACGCTGAAAATCCACAATTGCGAAATCACGGGCAACGCCCTCGATGCACTTGTCATGCCGGAAACTGTTACGGAGATCTCTCTGGAAAGCTGCACCGGTGTCAGTAATTTGGCTGGATTGACCTCCCCTGCCGGGCTGGTCACCCTACGGCTGACAGACTGTGGCATCACCGATGCAGATCTGTCCGCACTGCCCGGTGGAGCGCTACAAAAGGTTGATATTTCCGGCAATCCCAATTTCACCAACTTAAGAATCTTTGCCAACTGTACAAAACTGGAAAGCATTGATTTCTCCAACACAGGCGTTTCCTCCCTGGATACCCTTGCCGGATTGGAGCATCTGCTCGCAGTAAACGGCAGCTGCACCAAGGTCACAGACCTGACCGCTGTAGCCGGCTTGACCGAGCTGCGGGAGCTGTCCTTTGCCGACTGCCAGATTGCAGATATCGAAGCACCGCTGCGCACCATCTATCTGGAAACCCTGGATCTGTCCCACAATAAATTGACCTCCCTGAGTGCTATCGCAAATTGCACCGTGCTGAAGCATGTGAATCTGTCGTTCAATTCGCTTTATGATTTGGAGGGTCTGGAAAAAAGTGCCGCCACCTTGGTCAGCCTGAATGTCGCCGGCAACCTCGGTATCTCCGACAGCGATGTAGCGTTTTTGAACAACTGCCCCCAGCTGCGTCAGCTGACGCTGGACGGCTTGTACCTCACCGACCTGAGCTTCCTTTCCGATTTGAAGGGACTGGAATATCTCTCTGCTGTGGATTGCAGCATCCGGGATATTTCCAAGCTGGAAAAATTGACCGATCTGGATTATTTGAATCTGTCCAGCAACCGTTTTTCCGATATTTCCGTGTTGGTCAAGATCGCCAAGGATTCCATGTACCTGGATCTGAGCTTCAATGATTCCCTGACGGATGTATCCGCATTGCCCGCAGTGCGTTACTCTTATCTGAATTTGGTCAATGGGCAACTCGAGCCTCACACCGTACCGGCAGTTTACGGTGATGTGCTGCTGATCTATTACCACGAAGATTGGCTCAATACCGATTGCATGAATGAAGAGAATCGGGATACCTTTGGGCAGATCGTCATGATAGGATGTCCGCTGGACAAGGTCGTTGCCGCAGAAAAACGGTTTGGCAAAGATCGGCTTCATCTCATTGAGGAAATGACAGCTTATTTAAAGCTGCTGGAAGAGCTGGACATCGACACAGATTATTTAGCATCCGCCATGAAAGGATAATGCAAAACAACCGCAAACCGCAGCACCACATTTTCTGTGCTATACGAAAAACAAATTGTATCTTGGAACATCCAACCGTAAATGCGGTTGGATGTTTTACTTTCAGCTTGCTTTCCCGGCGATTTATGCTATAATCCAACTCAGATTTACATTTTCGGAGGCACATCTATGGTTTCCCTTTTGCTTGCCATTATTTACATTGCTTTTATCAGTCTGGGACTTCCGGACTCTTTGCTGGGTTCTGCATGGCCCATCATGCAGGGGCAGCTGGGCGTCCCTCTGTCCTACGCCGGCATTATCACCATGATCATCGCAGCCTGCACCATTGTGTCCAGTCTTTTCGCAGATCGGGTGATCCGCAAGCTGGGTACGGGCTTGGTTACCGCCATCAGCGTAGCACTCACCGCAGCCGGTTTGATGGGTTTCTCCCTGTCCACAGAGTTTTGGATGCTCTGCCTGCTGGCTGTCCCCTATGGCTTGGGTGCCGGTGCCATTGACGCGGCTCTGAACAACTATGTTGCCCTGCATTTCTCCTCCCGGCACATGAGCTGGCTCCACGCCTTTTGGGGCGTAGGTGTGACCATCAGTCCCTACATCATGAGTTTTTGCCTGACCCGGAATTTGGGTTGGGAAATGGGCTATCGCAGCGTGTCCTTGATTCAGATCGCACTGACAGCCGTGCTTTTCGCCACCCTGCCCCTATGGAAACGGGCAGCCACAGGCAATGCTCAAACCGAGGAAGTCACACCCTCTGTTCTGTCCGTCCCCCAAGCCCTGCGGCTCAAGGGTGCTCCCAATGTGCTGATCGCCTTTTTCTGCTACTGTGCATTGGAGTCCACCGCCGGACTTTGGGCCACCAGCTATCTGGTCGGCTACCGGGGCGTGGACGCGGAAACCGCCGCCCGGTTTGCGGCTCTGTTCTATTTGGGCATTACCGCAGGGCGGATTCTCAACGGCTTTGTGGCGGACAAATTCGGTGACCGGATTATGATCCGCACCGGCATTTTGGTCATGGCTGCGGGCGTTATTTTGGTGGCACTGCCCCTGGGCACCACCCTACCCTGCCTGGTAGGTCTGGTGATCATCGGCCTGGGCTGTGCCCCGGTGTATCCCTGCATTATCCATTCCACCCCGGTGAATTTCGGCAAGGAACATTCCCAAAGTCTGGTGGGCATCCAAATGGCCAGTGCCTACACCGGCAGCACCCTGATGCCGCCGCTGTTCGGCCTGATCGCTCAATATATATCCATTGGTCTGTATCCGCTGTATCTGGGGATCTTCACATTAGGCATGCTGCTGATGACCGAAGCGTTGAACCGGAAAATTCCCTTGAAATAAAATTGGGCAGAGGTAACCCTCTGCCCTTTCTTTAGTTAGTCCTCACAATCCGCCAGACAGCGGACGTAGCAGGCACTGCCGACGATCATCAGCACGAAGAAGAACGCCAACAGTCCCACCAGTATGGCACTGAGCACAGAAGTCGCCACCACGCCGGTCAGCAGCAGGATCACAGATGCCGCCGCCGTACCCAAAATACCGGCAAGCACCACCCGCAGCGTTCTGCACAGACAGCTCGCAGCCACCCTGCGTACCGACACCGTAGCTACCAAAACGCCCAGATAAACCACTGCCACAGCGAATGCCACAGCCAGGAACACGGGCGTTACGGTCAAGCCGCCGGTAATCAGCAGGAAAGCTGCCGCCACACCGGCAATGACCCCGGCGATTAGTGCCAAAAGGGTACAATTGTATCTGCAGTTACAACACATCATTTCTCACCTCCCACAGCAGATTATGTGCCGGTGTCGAAAAATGTGTCATTTTGAAAAATTCCTTTTGGCAGCTTTGCAGAAAAGTAGTTGTTTTTCAGAGAAAAATATGCTATAATCCGAGAAAATACACAATTCAATCCCAAGGAGGATTCCAAAATGGCTGAAGTTCACAATTTCCGCAGTGCTTTCCACGGCTTTAACCGGGAAGATGTGGTCCGCTATATCGCCTACATCAACAACCGTCACAACGATCAGGTCAACCAGCTGAACGCTGAAAAGCAGGCTCTTTTGGATGAGCTGAATGCCACCAAGGATATGGTCCCCGCAGAGGATCTGAAGGAGACCGTTGCCCGGCTGGAGGCGGAATGTGCCCAGCTGAAGGCCCGCTGTGCAGAGCTGGAGGAGGCACAGTCCTCTGCCGCTGCCGCCACTCAGGAGGCAGCTGAGCGTACCATTGCCGAGGCCGAGCTGGAGGCTTACCGCCGTGCCGAGCGGATGGAGCGTGCCGCCAAGGAGCGTTCCGAGCAGATCTACCGGCAGGCTACTGCCACTTTGGCAGAGGCTACCTCTCAGGTGGACGGTGCTGCGATTCAGTTCAAGCAACTGTCCGAACGGGTCAATATGCAGATGGCGGAGCTTCAGGCCGCTGTGGAGGGCAGTAAGGCCGCTCTGGCCGGTGCCGCCGCTACGATGTACACAATTCGTCCCGAGGGCGAGGAATAATCAGCAAGGCACGTTGCAAAACGTGCCTTGTTCTTTCAGGAGTACCGTATGAACGTATACAAACCCACATATTTTGATACCTTTCGCTGCATAGCATCTGATTGCCCGGATAGCTGCTGCCAGGAATGGGGCGTGCAGGTTGACTCTGCCAGTGCAGCCTTTTACCGGAATCTTTCCGGAGATTTGGGTGACCGACTCCGGCAGGTATTGGTTGATGAAGACGGAGAAACCATCATGACCATCGAAAACCGCCGCTGTCCCATGTGGCGGCCGGACGGGTTGTGCCGCATCCAGGCGGAGCTGGGCCACGAAGCTCTGTGCAAGACCTGCCGGGAATTCCCCCGGCTGACCCACGATTACGGCGATTTTGTGGAAATGGGATTGGAACTTTCCTGCCCGGAGGCCGCCCGGCTGATCTTGGCAGATACCGCCGGCGAGCAAATCGTTACCAAAGCCGAGGGCGGTGAGCCGGCGGATTACGATGGCGAAGCTATGGCTGTTTTGAAAGCCACCCGGGAATATGCCCTTTCCCTGCTGTCTGACCCGGCGTGCAGTCCCAATCAAGCCTTGGCTCTGCTGCTGGTGTATGGCTATCAGGCTCAGCAGCTTTTGGACGGCGACGAGCCGCCGGAATTTGACCCACAGTGGATTTTGGAGCAGGCATCAGAGATGGCAAAGCCGGCGGACCGGATAGATATGTTTGGTTTTTTTGAAACTCTGGAGATCCTGACACCGGGTTGGGCCGAGCGGCTGAAAACCCCCGGTTCTCCCCTGCCCTGGGCCGAGGAATTTCGAAGCCTTGCCCGGTATTTCGTCCAGCGGTACTGGCTTCAGGCGTTGTCTGACTATGATCTCGTGTGCCGGGTGAAGCTGGCGGTGATTTCCTGCCTGGTAATCCGCAATCTGGGGGGCGAACTGGTGCAGACAGCCCAGGCCTACTCCAAGGAAATCGAAAATGATGCAGATAACATCGACGCCCTCCTGGACGCGGCCTACGAAAACCCGGTCTTTACCGACGATAAATTGCTGTACCTTTTGCAGAAATAAGCAAAGCCCACCTTTACACAAGGTGGGCGTTTTCGTTGACAGTCGTGTTTCCGCAATGTGCCGGTGGCGACGAGGGCATCGGCGTTAATAAATCTGCCGATGGTGGGGTTGTAATAACGGCTCTCTAAGTAGTACAGATGGGTTTCGGCTGGATTCTGCTATGTTCCCGGAGGGGCAATTCCCTCCGGGACTTTGTTTTTTCGGTGGGTTACTTGCCGAAAAAGAAAATAAAACTGCTATGTACCAGCCAGCAAGCATCGCGTTTGGTCACCCAAACACAGACTTTTCAGGAATATTCCTGAAACCTTTAAGCACTTGGGATTATCCCAATAAGCTGCCTTTTTCCCCAAAAGGCGATGCTTGCATGAATGATTCATGCTTTACTTTTTCCTATAAATGGAAACTCTGTTCGAATCAACATTTATCCGGACTAAAAAGCAAATTACAAGCTTTACAACTGCGAAAAAGTATAAGACGTACATGCTTTTCATGCCTAGCAGAAAATTGCTCGCAATAAGAACAAGATACTGCGGAATGAGCGTATATATTACTACCATATACATCCTATGAAAAGTGGCAAACTCTTTGATATACTTCTTAAGATGTGCTTTGATAAAAGAGAGCATGATTTTATCACGTAGGGATTGAGTTGCATAAAGTTGGTTGGCATAATTCCTGCTTTTCTTCACTCTTAGGAAATCTAAGAGAAACTTTCTCAAACTGTTTATGGCAACAAAATCCAAAATCAACATAGCACAATCAAAGTATATAATTTTTGCAAGCATTGTATACTCCTCTAATTGACCCGTATATTTTTACCAGTTACGATTGTTGATCCAACAGCACTTTTACCTAAGGATTGCAGCAGGGGATTAAATACATATTCACCACCCATATTATGGGCAACTTTGGCATAGTAGCCACGTGCTTGCGGATTAAAGAAGCCTCTCTTGAAGAGTTGTTTGCCTGCAGCCGTGATGCCACCGGAATTTCCATTGCTGGCACCATTACCACCCCATGCACCACAAGCAAGCCCTATAGCTCCGTCAAAAAGCATATCTCCTACATCGAATTCTGTTTCTCCGGTTTCGTCCTGTACAATATGATTTATCTGTGATGCTGCGTTAGACGCCATGGATATCGCAGTGCTTCCCAGTGCCTGTACAACAACACCAGCACCGCTTGCCGTTAGTACACCCCCGGCAGCTCCGGCAGCGGCACCAATTAGAACATCAACAATATCTCCTCCGCTTGCCGCAATAGATATAGCTCCAATGATACCTCCAATAACACCACCCACAACCAAATGCCAAAAATGACCGTTGCTGTCTGCACGTGATACAGGATTATTTCCGCAGTACGCGAAAAGGTACAGGCTAGCAAAATCACCATTTGCACCCAGAAGATCAACGTCGTCTGCATTAATAAACCGACCGATCTCGGGGTTGTAATAACGGCTCTGTAAGTAATACAGTTGGGTTTCTCGGTCGTACACGTATCCACGATAAGTCAAGGGGTTCATCACACCGAGGGTGCTCGCCTTGGAGCCACCCACATAAAGAAGTTTTCCCCAGGCATCGTAAGTGTACTGCACCACGATATTGCCGGAAGTGCCCTCCCCTATATGTTAACAATATCATATTCTCATGTCGTTTGCAAGTGTCCGTCCTCGTCGCACACGCATTTCTGTTCAAAAAACTTATGCATTTTGCCGCAAATTTTGGTTAGTATTGCGCTTGAAAGGTTGGTGCGATGGTGGTATGCTTTGGTAGGTTTAAAAACCTTTATTTCAATAA
The DNA here is from genome assembly GCA_015067945.1 of Oscillospiraceae bacterium. Taxonomy (GTDB): domain Bacteria; phylum Bacillota; class Clostridia; order Oscillospirales; family Oscillospiraceae; genus Faecousia. Next base: position 2,602 of record SVLM01000019.1, on the reverse strand, counting down.
AAAGAAGGCGTATTTTCGTGGAAACTTATTTGATCTGCCTGGCTGTTGCCCTGATTGGCGGATTGCTTCTGTCACGTGTAACCAAACTGTTCAACCTGCCCGCTGTCACCGCCTACCTGGTGGCCGGCCTGCTGATGGGCCCGTATGTGCTGGGTGCTCTGCAAATCCCCGGTCTGGGCTTTAATTCCCTGCATCAGGTTGAAGGCATGAGTATTTTGACCCAAATGGCCTTGGGCTTTATCGCATTTGCCATGGGTAACGAGTTCCGGATGAGCCAGCTGAAGACCTTCGGCAAAAAAGCCATTACCATCGGCATTCTGCAAGCCGTGATCACTACCGTCCTTGTGGACCTGATTCTGATCGGCGTGCATCTGCTGTTCCCCAATATGCTGTCCCTGCCCTCTGCCCTGGTACTGGGTGCTATCGCTGCTGCCACCGCACCGGCAGCTACCCTGATGGTTGTCCGCCAGTACAAAGCCGACGGCCCGCTGACCCGGCTGCTGATGCTGGTGGTCGCCATTGACGACGCGGTGGGTTTGCTGTTGTTTTCCGTATCATTCGGCATCGCCAACACCATCTCCAGCGGCAACGCCGGTGTGATGAGTATGGTGGTTGAGCCGATTCTGGAAATCGTGCTATCCCTGGGCATGGGTGCTGTGATGGGCTTTCTGCTGCATTATGTGGAGAAGTTTTTCCACTCCCGGAGTAAGCGCATGGCCGTTTCCGTGGCCTTTGTAATGCTGACCGTGGGACTTTCCATGCTGGAGTTCCATATTGGAACTGTTCACTGCAAGTTCTCCCTGCTACTGGTGTGCATGATGACCGGCACCATGTTCTGCAACATCTGCTCCACATCCGAAGAGCTGATGGATCGCGTGGAACGGTGGACTGTGCCGCTGAACATTCTGTTCTTCGTAATCTCCGGTGCAGAGCTGGATCTGCAGATTTTGGCAAATCCCATCACCCTGATCGTGGGTGTGATTTATATCATCGCCCGGTCCTCAGGCAAGATTTTCGGTTCCAACATCAGTTGTCGTCTGACAAAATGCTCCAAGACCATCACCGACAATTTGGGCATCACCCTGCTGCCTCAGGCCGGTGTGGCACTTGGCATGGCCCTGACCGCTGCTTCCCTGCCCGATGGTGCCGTGGTACGTAATGTGGTGCTGTTCGCGGTGCTGGTATACGAGTTGGTCGGCCCCACCATGACCAAGCGTTCCCTTATCAAGGCCGGCGAAATCGACCCCGAGGGCCGTACCAGTGCACGAACCCACAACCAGCCCAAGCCGCCGGTTTCCGTGCATTAAGCCGCTACCAAAAAAATCAGATTTTTTCGTTTTTTCTATTGACAAATCGGTTTGCTGTTGCTATAATACGAAAGCTGTCCGGCACAGCGAACCGAATATGGGGGTATAGCTCAGCTGGGAGAGCGCTTGAATGGCATTCAAGAGGTCAGCGGTTCGATCCCGCTTATCTCCACCAAAAAGTCTCGAAATCGTAAGATTTCGGGACTTTTTCTTTGTCAAAATGGTGGTTTTACCTCTCAAATGCCATTTTTCCAAACCGGGCCGCTACACCCGATTAGCCCGCTACACTTTATCTTGAATCCATCTTGAATCAGGACGATTTTACCCTGTCCATATAGTCCAAAATATTTCCGAAAGTTCCCTTGCCTTTTTTCGAAAAAGCTTCGCTCATTCTTCTTGCCGCATCTTTCCGGACAGATTCTTCCACATGGAGATAATGTCTGGTCATATCCATATCCGCATGGCCGGCAATGCTCTGAATCGTCTCCATAGAGACACCCAGGGCCTGCATTTGCGAAATGAAGGTATGACGGCAGGAATGTGGCGTCAGTACGCGGACACCCTCCACCGTCCCAATCGCTTCCTTAAAGAGCTTGGAAAAGTAGGATGGGTTGCAGGGCGAGCCGGGCTTCTTGGGCGATTCCCAAATAAACTTGTCCCCGTTTTCCCGCAACAACTTTGCGCAATACTGCACATTGTCAGGCACAGGAATGGTTCGATAGCTGTCCTGAGATTTCGGCTCACCGATAGCAACACTGCCCTTGATCCGAACCACAGCCTGCTCAATGTTGATGGAAGAGCCGTCCTTCGCAATGTGCCTGGGCTCCAATCCCAACAGCTCCTGCCCCCGCATACCCGTACAGAGCATCAGCCGGATCGACCAGCCGATTTTGTTTTCCGGCAGGTCGCGGAGCAGAACACGAACTTCGTCCGCTGTGTAGGCCTCCTTGCGCTTCTTGGGCTGCTTTCGCATCTTATCGGCATAAGCCACCGGATTCTTCAGAATGATGTCGTTGGCAGCGGCCTTGTTGAAGATCTGATACAGCATACCCCGGCATTGCGCCAGAGTCGAATCCGATTTCCCTTCCCTGCGCAGCTTCTTGAGAAACTGTTCGATGTCCATGGCTTTGATCTCCGACAGCTTTCGCCGACCAAAATGGTCTTTCAAAATTCGGAGGGTATACTTGTAGCCCTCCTGGGTCGTGGCTGTGATGTTGTCCTTGTGGTTTTCGTACCATCTGTCCCCCCACTCATCGAACCGCAGATCCTGTCCGGTAAGTAAGCCCATCGCCTTT
>SVLM01000003.1 GCA_015067945.1 Oscillospiraceae bacterium | reverse complement strand
TAATCGATTGACGGTGGCTCACCACCACACACTAAATTAGAAAGCTCAAGATATTTTGTGAGAGTTCGAAGTCATACGCAAAACGGCCGAAAATATCTTTTTTATAGTCCTTACACATATCGAGTGTCCATAGCGGATTTGATCGTTACGGACACTCGATTTTTCTTTATGTTCTGCTAAAGGAACAGTAAACCCAAGAGGAGGGGGATTATGACACGTTTTTTTGTAGCTCCGGAGGAGCTGCAGCCGGATTTTTTAGTGCTGACGGGGGAGAATGCCCGGCACGCCAAGGTGCTGCGGTTGAAAGAGGGCGAGGAAGTTTTGGTTTGTGACGGCTATGGCAAGGAGTGCATCTGCACGGTCAGCGATGTCAGCCCGGAGCAGATCAGCCTTGTTGTGAGAAAACGGCAGGAATCTGAAACGGAAGCCACCGTCCGGGTCAGTGTCTACATGGCGTTTCCAAAGGCGGACAAGCTGGAGCATGTGATCCAAAAGGCCACGGAGCTGGGTGCGTATGAAATCGTTGCTTTTCCGTCAGCTCGTTGCGTATCTCGCCCGGACGACAAGAGCTTGTCAAAAAAGCTGGAACGGTGGCAGAAGATTGCGGCTTCCGCAGCGGAGCAATCCGGCAGAGGCATAGTACCGCAGGTGCTGGTGCTGCCCAGCTACAAGACAGCCTTGGAACGAGCAGCTCAGGCAGATAAGGCATTGCTATTTTACGAAAATGAGCGATCAACCACGCTGAAAATGGCTCTCCAATCCGGTGCGTATCAAACCGTGAGTCTGCTGACCGGCCCGGAGGGTGGTTTGGAACTGTCGGAGGTCAAGCAGGCGGAAGATGCCGGCTTGCAGGTATGCACATTGGGAAAACGGATTCTTCGCTGTGAGACAGCACCGCTGTGTGCTCTGTCTGCGGTGATGTACGATGCCGGCGAATTCTGAAAAAGGCCCTGACAGCATTGCTGTCAGGGCCTTTTGGTTAATCGATGGGAGTATCGCCGAAGTATTTGGCAAACATGGCGGCGATGGCCTCGAATTCCACAGGATTGAACTCAAAGCAACGTCCACTTTGCCACTCCTTGGCGGTGTAGCAATCATCAGTGGCGATGGCATAAACGGTATTTCCAAATGAGATGGAGATGTCTTCCTCGTATGGACAGCCACCGATACCGCCGTTATAGATCTTAAAGCTAAAAATCGAACGCATAAGGCTGGCTTCTGTGGAGGTGAGCACTACTTCGGTGCCTTCGTAGCACAGTTTGACTTCGCCGAGGGGAACACAAGTGGATGTGAAATAGAACACAGCTACAACTGCCAGAATAGCCAATACGACAAATAAAAGGGAAATCCAAATTTTCTTCTTCATAACAGATTTCCTACTTATGATATTTACTTCCTGCCTGGATGGCTTCGGCTCGGTAAATCTGCTCCAGAACCATGATCCGTGCCAAATGGTGGGGGAAAGTCATGGGGCCCATGGACAGCTTGAAATCTGCCATTTGCTTGATTTTTGGTGAAATACCAAAGGATGAACCAATCAAGAAACAGGCACTGGATTTACCGGACAGCTTAACCTGCTGTATTTTTTCGGCAAAATCCTCACTGGAAAGGGTCTTGCCCTCCGGTGTAAAGATACATAGCCAGGCACCTTTGGGGATCTTCGCCATGATCTGCTCGGCCTCCTTATCCAGACCTGCGGTGATATCGGCAGGGGAAGGGTCTTCCGGAAGCCGGTATTCCGGCAGCTCCAGAATCTGGAACCGGCAGTAGGCCTTCAGCCGTTTGGCGTACTCTTCGGCGGCACTGATATAAAATTTTTCCTTCAGCTTGCCCATGGTGATCAGGGTGATATCAAACATAAGACCCCTCCTTTTTGGGTATCATACCATAGAAGCCCCAAAAACGCAACAAGGAGAGAACCTATGAAACACAAACACGAGAGGGAAGATGTGCCGTATCTTTCCCATCTGGAGGAGTCTTTTCACAAAATCGGTATTTCCCTGACGGATCCGCTTGGCAGCTATACCGGAATACCCGTCCTGCCGGCAGATGAACCAGTGCAGGATGCGGACGATTTGTAAAGAGCAGGGCTGAGCCCTGCTCTTTATAAATTTCCCTTGTATTTTCGCCGGGTGGCCTGACCGCCCCGGATATGCCGTTGTTGCTTGTTGGTGTCCAGCACCTGCCGCACCTGCTCGTAAAGCCGTTTGTTACATTGGGGCAGCCGCTGCTGCAGATCCTTATGTACCGTGGACTTTGAAATACCAAAATGCTGGGCAGCTCCCCGTACGGTGGCCCCGGTTTCGATCATGTACACAGCCAGTTCGCATACGCGTTCTTCTATGGTATCTGACATGATATCCCCTCCGATGCTGTGTGCTACCAGAAAAACACTATGCTTGCTTGTGGGGGAATATGCGTCCTTGACAGTCATGGACAAACAAGCTAAAATAGGTTTATCTATACCTGAGGAGGAGCACTCTATGATCTGCTTCCATAACGATTACAGCGAAGGCTGCCATGAGCGTATTTTACTGAGACTGCAGGAAACCAATTTGGAGCAAACGCCCGGCTACGGAGAGGATGCCTACTGTGCAAGTGCAGCGAAAAAGATCCGTGAGCTTTGCGGAAATGAAAATCTGGCGGTGCATTTTCTTGTGGGCGGTACTCAAGCGAATTTGACCGTCATTGACGCAGCTTTGCGTCCCCATCAGGGTGTGATCTGTGCCGTAAGCGGGCATATTCATGTCCATGAGACCGGTGCGGTGGAAGCTACCGGTCACAAGGTGCTGGCGGTTCCCTCGTCGGACGGAAAAATCACTGCCGATCAGGTGGTGCATGAGGTGCTGCTGCAACGCAATTCCGGTGCCGCAGAGCATATGGTACAGCCGAAAATGGTCTACATATCCCATCCGACGGAGCTGGGGACGCTGTATTCTCTGGCGGAATTGGAGACACTGTCAGCAGCCTGCAAGGCATATGGACTGTATCTGTTTTTGGACGGAGCACGATTGGGCTACGGTCTGACCGCGGAGGGAGCAGATGTGACACTGCCGGATCTTGCCCGGCTGTGCGATGTGTTCTACATAGGCGGTACGAAAATGGGTGCTTTATTTGGCGAAGCAGTAGTCATTTCCAACCCTGCAATAGACGAAGATTTCCGCTATCTCATCAAGCGGCACGGCGGTTTGATGGCCAAGGGACGGCTGCTAGGCCTGCAATTTGACTCGCTGCTTACTGATGATCTTTATTTTGAACTGGGTCGTCATGCCAACACCATGGCCGAACAAATTCGGCAGACCCTCCGGGATTTAGAAATTCCGCTGCTGGTGGATACGGTCAGCAATCAGATTTTTCCTATACTGCCGGATGTGGTATTGGCTGAGGTGGGGGAATCGTTTACATTTACAGAGCAGGAGCGTTGCGACAGCAACCACCGGGCAGTGCGTTTTTGTACCAGCTGGGCCACCAAGCAGGAAAATGTGGAGCTTCTGTGCAGCAAATTGCGGGAAATTTACGAAAAATTTATTGAAACGGAAAAATAATATTTGTTATAATAAGGCAAAAGGGGGGGACTTCGTTGGAAATTAACAAAAAAACCCTGCGATATATCTTCTTGGGGGCGGCTGGCTGCATACTGCTGTATTGGCTGCTCCATGAAACGGAGCGCATCCGTGCGGTGTGGATGGCCGTCAGTAATGTGCTGTCACCATTTGTTACCGGTGCGGCAATTGCTTTCGTCCTGAATGTGCCCATGCGAGCCATCGAACGGCCCTTGAAGGGCATTAAGAAGCAAGGTCTTCGCCGTGCGGTGGCCATTGTGCTGACGCTGCTGGCGGTGGGATTGGTGCTGACCGGTGTGGTATATCTGCTGGTTCCGCAGCTGATCATGACCATCGAATCATTGATCGATACAATCCCGGGCTTCTTTACAAAGGTGCAGACCAACGTGACCAGCTTCCTGAACAATAATCCGGATTTGTTTGCGTGGCTGCAGGCGAATACGGACATTGAGAATTTTAACTGGCAGAACCTGATTGAAAAGGTAGTGGCAGTGCTGTCCAATGGCGTGTCCACGGTCGTGGATATGGTGAAGAACGCCATTGTGGGTCTTTCTACCGGTATTTTCAATGCGGTACTGAGCATCGTGTTTGCACTTTACTGCTTGAGCCGTAAGGAAATTTTGGCCCGGCAGGGAAGACGGCTGGTGTATTCTATCCTGCCGGAACCGAAGGGCGATGAAGTTATCCGCGTTTTGCGTATGACCAACAGCTCTTTCTCCAATTTTATCTCCGGCCAGTGTCTGGAGGCTCTGATTCTGGGAGCACTGTTTGCTGTGTTCATGCTGATCTTCAATATGCCCTATGTGCCTTTGATCAGCGTGATCATTGCTGTGACGGCCCTGGTCCCCATTGTCGGTGCATTTGTTGGCTGTATTGTAGGTGCATTCTTTATCCTGATGGTGGATCCCCAGCTGGCGTTCTGGTTTGTGATCATGTTCCTGATCCTGCAGCAGCTGGAAAACAACCTGATCTACCCCCGGGTGGTGGGCTCTTCCATTGGTCTGCCGGGTATGTGGGTGTTGCTGGCAGTGGCTATTGGCGGTGATTTGATGGGCGTTGGCGGTATGCTTCTGATGATTCCTTTGGCAGCGGTTGTATATACCCTGCTTCGGGAATTTACGGAGAAGCAACTGGAAAAACGGGGAGTTCCCCAAGAAAAATTGGTGGATCAGCCGCCTGTTTTGAAATCCGGTTTCCAGCAACGGCAGGAACGGAAAAAGGCCCGCAAGCAAGCTGCAGCTCAGGCACAGCAGGAGAAAGATGAAGAAGTGTAATTTGTTATTATGTATCGCACTGGTCAGCAGCCTGCTGCTGACCAGTTGCGTATTGCCACCGGTGGAGAAGCCGACGGAACACACAAGCTCCACGTCCTTCCCCACGGTAGTCACCGATCCTACGATTGTCACAGAACCTACGGTAGCGACGGAATTGCCCACGGAAATGCCTACAGAGATTCCAACAGAACCTCCTACGCAGCCCCCGACGGAGCCGGTTGATACAAAAGAACCAGCCGACGGGGATATGGTTCGCGTCAAGGACTATATCCCGGACATTGCGGTTGAGCTGAAATATGCCACAACGGATAATTTCACCGGCCAGGTGATTTATACCTTCACGGAGGCCTACCTGCGTTACGGCACGGTGAAAAAGCTTGCCCAGGTGCAGGAGACCCTGAAAAGCTATGGCTTTGGCCTGAAGATTTGGGATGCGTTCCGTCCGCTGTACGGCCAGCAGGCCTTGTGGGATGCCTACCCGAACGCAAACTTCGTATCCAGACCCGGCACCGGCGTGCGGGCCCATTGCCGTGGCCATGCTGTGGATATCACCATGGTGGATCTGCAAGGCAACGATGTGGAAATGCCCTCCGGATTTGACGATTTTACAGCACTGGGCGATAAGGATTACGCCGATTGTAGTGAAGCGGCCGCGTATCACGCCGGCCTTTTGGACAGCGTTATGAAAGCACATGGCTTCTCCGGGTACAAAAGGGAATGGTGGCACTATGTGGACACCGTGGACTATCCTATTGAAGATTATTTTGATCCTGCGGCTGTTTCCGCATAGTATGCCGACTACCGTGGCTTTGTAGAAAAGAAAGATATTTTGCCGGTAGAAAATTGAAAAAAACAGGGTGCGTATATGAACGCACCCTGTTTTATGTTGCAGTAAATTCGTAATTCTCAAATTTTAGCCGGTCGCCCACATCAATGCCGAAGGGCAGAAGGGCGATGGCAACCTCGGAAACAACGCCGGTATCGTCGTACCTGACGAAAGCGTAGTCGCCCCGAATATCAATCACAGTACAGAGCATAGAGCCTCCTTAGGGGAAATATTGGATGCTGCCGTAGGGATCTTCTGGATTGGCTAAGAATGAGAGAAGGACCTTTTCGCCCTCTATGCTGGCGTCTGTGCTGCTTTCAATCAATGTGTGGATGGGGGCAACGAGAACCATCGTAACCAGTGCGACGATAAAGCCAGACAAGAAAAGTTCGCCCATCATATCGCCGGCGGGCAGCGTGGCAACCAGCAACAAACCTACCAATGTTAATAGTGTGGGCAGAAAAACCAGCGGGCAGAGCATGCCCTTGAATTGGAAGAAATGAATATCGCAGCCGTCCTCACCATTGCTTGCGTTCTTTACGAAGCCGATTGCTGCGTTTTTCTGATTGGTGATTCGCCGATTCCATTCATAGCCGGAATGGTAGGTCACATAAAAGAAATTGCCGATAAAAAAACCGGTAAATCTTTCGTCACCAAAGGCAAAGTGGCTGGACATATTATCTTTCATGGCAGCTAAGTATGCCTTTTTCGGTAGCTCAGAATGAAATACCATGTCATATCCTCCTTGCTGTTTTTACAAAACCCGCCCCTGTTTTTAGCAGGGGCGGGCAAAGTTTTAAGAATTAGTCCTTGTACATATCGACCAGCTTCTTCAGGTGCTCCCAACGCTCCTTGGCAGCTTCTTCGTTCTTCACGAACAGCTCCTTGGCACGCTCGGGGAACTCGCGGGTCAGACGGCTGTAACGGGCCTCGTTCATCAGGAACTCCTGATAGCCTTCCTTGGGATCCTTGCTGTCCAGCTGGAACTTGCCAGTCTCCTTGGAGGGATCGAAGCGGAACAGGTTCCAGTAGCCGCAATCCACAGCCTTCTTCATCTCGGCCTGGCAGTTGGTCATGCCGCCCTTGATGGAGTGCATCTCACAGGGAGCGTAGCCGATGATCAGGGAAGGACCGTTGTAAGCCTCTGCCTCGCAGATAGCCTTGATGGTCTGAGCCTGGTTGGCACCCATGGCAATCTGAGCAACGTAGACATAGCCGTAGCTCATAGCGATCTCAGCCAGGGACTTCTTCTTGGTCTCCTTACCGGAAGCGGCGAACTGAGCAACCTGACCGATGTTGGAGGCCTTGGAAGCCTGACCGCCGGTGTTGGAGTAAACCTCGGTGTCGAAGACGAAGATGTTTACGTCCTTGTTGGAGGCCAGAACATGGTCAACACCGCCGAAGCCAATGTCGTATGCCCAGCCGTCACCACCGAAGATCCAGATGGACTTCTTGGACAGGTATTCCTTCTTGCTCAGAATGTCGGCGACGGTGTCGCAGCAGACATTGGCTTCCAGGGAAGCGATCAGAGCCTTGGTGGCTTCCTTGTTGGCTTCGCCGTCATTGAAGGTCTCCAGCCACTTAGCACAAGCATCCTTGTGAGCCTCGCATTCTGCCATGACAGTGCGGACCTTGCCCGCCAGGGACTCACGGATGACAGCCTGTGCGGTGTACATACCCAGGCCGTGCTCAGCGTTGTCCTCGAACAGAGAGTTGGACCAGGCGGGGCCGTGGCCGTCCTCGTTGACGCAGTAAGGAGAGGTAGCAGCGGGGCCGCCCCAGATGGAGGAACAGCCGGTGGCGTTGGAGATATACATCCGATCGCCGAACAGCTGGGTCACCAGACGGGCATAGCTGGTCTCGGCACAGCCTGCACAGGAGCCGGAGAACTCCAGCAGGGGCTTACGGAACTGAGAGCCCTTAACGGTGTTGTCCTGCATATCCTTCTTGTCGGAGACCTTGGAAACCAGGTGGTTCCAGATGACCTGCTCGCCCAGCTCCTGCTCCTGAGGAACCATAGCGATAGCCTTGGTGGGGCAGACGCCGACACAGACGCCGCAGCCCATGCAGTCCAGGGGAGAAACACCCATGGTGTACTTGTAAACGCCCTTGCCCTTACCGGCCTTGACGTCCATCACACGGGTGCCCTCGGGCAGAGCAGCGACTTCCTCAGCGGTCAGAGCGTAGGGACGGATGGTAGCGTGGGGGCAGACATAAGCGCAGTTGTTACACTGGATGCACTTGGTCTCATCCCAGTGGGGAACAGTGACGGCAACGCCACGCTTCTCGTAAGCGGAAGCACCCAGGGGGAACTGGCCGTCGGCCAGGCCGTCGAATGCGGAGACGGGCAGGCTGTAGCCGTCCATCTTGCCCACGGGGGTCAGGATGTTCTTGACGACAGCAACAGTATCAGCGGGGCCTTCCAGCTCCAGCTCAACCTTCTTAACCTCAGCATTTGCCCATGCGGCAGGCACGTCGACCTTCACATAAGCGGTAGCACCGGCGTCGATAGCATTCCAGTTAGCAGCAACGACATCCATGCCCTTCTTGGCGTAGGACTTCTCAGCAGCGTCCTTCATGTAGCCGATGGCTTCCTCACCGGGCATAACGTTAGCCAGGGAGAAGAATGCGGACTGCAGAATGGTGTTGGTACGCTTGCCCATGCCGACCTTGATGGCCAGGTCGATAGCGTTGATCAGGTACAGCTGAATGTTGTTCTCGGCGATGTAACGCTTGGAAGCGGCATCCAGGTGATGCTCCAGCTCCGAAAGATCCCACTGGCAGTTGATCAGGAACACGCCACCGGGCTTAACGTCCTGAACGATCTTGAAGCCCTTGGTGATATAAGAGGGGTTGTGGCAAGCCACGAAGTCAGCCTTGTTGATGTAGTAGGGGGACTTGATGGGCTTGTCGCCGAAACGCAGGTGGGAAACGGTGACACCGCCGGTCTTCTTGGAGTCGTACTGGAAGTAAGCCTGTACATACTTGCCGGTGTGGTCGCCGATGATCTTGATGGAGTTCTTATTAGCACCGACAGTGCCGTCGCCGCCCAGACCCCAGAACTTGCACTCGATGGTGCCTTCTGCGGCGGTGTTGGGGGAGACCTTCTCCTCCAGACTCAGGTGGGTGACGTCGTCGACGATACCGATGGTGAACTCGTGCTTGGGAGCATCCTTAGCCAGCTCTTCGTAAACGGCAAAGACGGAAGCGGGGTGGGTATCCTTGGAACCCAGACCGTAACGGCCACCGATAACGGTGATGTCGTTCTTACCGGCCTTGGCCAGGGTCATGACAACATCCTGGTACAGAGGCTCACCCTGGGAGCCGGGCTCCTTGGTGCGGTCCAGAACAGCGATCTTCTTAACGGTGGCAGGGATGGCGGCCAGCAGATGCTCAGCACTCCAGGGACGGAACAGACGAACCTTGATCAGACCAACCTTCTCGCCGTTGGCGTTCAGGTAGTCGATGACTTCTTCAGCCACGTCACAGAAGGAGCCCATGCACACGATGATGCGGTCAGCATCGGCAGCACCGTAATAGTTGAACAGCTTGTAATCGGTGCCCAGCTTCTCGTTGACCTTGTTCATGTACTTCTCGACCACTGCGGGCAGGGCGGTGTAGTACTTGTTGCAGGCCTCGCGGTGCTGGAAGAAGATGTCGTCGTTCTCGTGAGAACCACGCATTGCGGGACGCTCGGGGTTCAGGGAGTGCTTGCGGAACTCAGCCACAGCCTCCATGTTGGTCATTTCCTTCAGATCCTCGTAATCCCAGATAGCGATCTTCTGGATCTCGTGGGAGGTACGGAAACCGTCGAAGAAGTTGATGAAGGGAACGCGGCCCTCAATGGAGGCCAGGTGGGCAACAGCACCCAGGTCCATAACTTCCTGCACGTTGGTCTCGGCCAGCATGGCGAAACCGGTCTGGCGGCAGGCGTAAACGTCGGAATGGTCACCGAAGATGTTCAGAGCCTGGGTAGCCACGGTACGGGCGGAAACATGGAACACGGAGGGGAGCAGCTCGCCGGCGATCTTGTACATGTTGGGGATCATCAGCAGCAGGCCCTGGGATGCGGTGTAGGTGGTGGTCAAAGCACCGGCGGCCAGAGAGCCGTGAACGGTACCTGCAGCACCTGCTTCGGACTGCATCTCGACGACCTTGACGGTGTCGCCAAAGATGTTCTTGCGGCCGGCAGCGGACCACTGGTCCACATTGTCAGCCATGGGGCTGGAAGGGGTAATGGGGTAGATGCCAGCTACTTCGGTAAACGCATAGCTGACGTGGGCGGCGGCAGTGTTGCCGTCCATGGTTTTAAATTTTCTTGCCAAAATGAAATACCTCCTAAAGTATTCAAATTTCGTCGCATACATCATAACACTTCTAACCCGATTTGTAAAGCCATAAAGTGCTGACTTTCGAGGAAAAATGTGCATAAAAATGCCCTTGTATTTATGCCAACGGGCAGCAGGTCTGCCAAGGGGATTTGAGTATCGATTAATACTTGTGTTTTTCGTACAAATACGCTATAATGTTTTCAAATGCGAAAAAGGGGCGAAAGTATGATTTGCAGTGTGAAAACCCTGGGCATCACCGGTATCCGGGGCTGTGGTGTTGTGGCGGAATGCTACATATCCAACGGCTTGCCCGGCTTTGATATTGTAGGCCTGCCCGATGCGGCTGTGAAAGAAGCAAGGGAGCGTGTCCGTGCCGCGGCGAAGAACTCCGGTTTAACATTTCCCACCAGCCGGATCACTGTGAATCTGGCTCCGGCAAATGTGAAAAAGGCCGGCACCCACTATGACCTGCCGATCCTGCTGAGCATTATGGCCGCTGCCGGCGGTGTCCGCAAGCCCAGAGCCAGCTCCGCATTCATTGGCGAGGTGAGCCTGGACGGTCAGCTGCGTCCGGTATCCGGCGTGCTGCCTATGGCACTGGCCGCCAAGAAAGAGGGCATCCAGGCTCTGTTCGTGCCTGCGGAAAATGCTGCCGAAGCAACGCTGGCCCGGGGCCCGGCGGTTTACGGTATTCGCAATATCCGGGAATTGGTGGCCGGGTTGAACGGCGAAACGGTACTGCAGGAAGAACCCCTATGGGTTCCTACGCCCTCCGCGGTTCAGGAGCCTGACTTTAAGGATGTCCTAGGTCAGGAAAATGTAAAGCGAGCATTGGAGGTTGCCGCTGCCGGCAGCCACAATGTGCTGCTGATCGGTCCGCCCGGCTCCGGTAAGAGTATGCTATCCAAGAGGCTGCCCTCGATTCTGCCTACTATGACCTGGGAAGAATCCCTGGAAGTCAGCCAAATTTATTCCGTTATGGGTCTGCTGACCAGCAAAGAACCCCTGGTAACCCGACGGCCCTTCCGCAGTCCCCACCATACCATCTCTAACGCCGGTCTTGCCGGTGGCGGCAGCAATCCCAAGCCCGGTGAGATCTCCATGGCTCATAAGGGCGTGCTGTTTTTGGATGAGCTGCCGGAATTCCGGAAGGATACGCTGGATATGATGCGGCAACCGCTGGAGGATGCTCAGGTGACCATCTCCCGTGTCATCGGAGCGGTGACTTATCCGGCAGAATTTATGCTGGTGTGTGCTATGAATCCCTGCAAGTGCGGTTGGTATGGCGATCCCTCCGGTCGCTGCACCTGCTCGGAGCAGGCGGTGCAGGGTTACCGCAGCCGGATATCCGGCCCACTGCTGGACAGAATTGACATCGTTGTGGAAGTACCGGCAGTACATTTTGAGGATCTTCGGGCGAGAGCCGAGGCAGAACCCTCGTCTGCGGTAAAGCAGCGTGTGGATGAAGCCAGAAAGCGGCAGCATGAACGCTTTGGCAATGACGGCAATATGTGTAACGCCCGGATGGGCCCGGATCAGATGCGGAAATTCTGCGAGCTGGACGAAGCCTCGGCGTCGCTCATGAAGCAGGCTTTTGATGCCATGGGTTTAACCGCCAGAAGCTATGACCGGATACTGAAAGTCGCCCGAACGGTGGCGGATTTGGATGGCAGTGATGAAATCCAGCCCCAGCATATAGCTGAGGCCATTCAGTACCGGGCTGTGAATTTAGGAAATCGATAAAATGCTGTCATCGCGAACCAGTGGGCACACTGGTGTGGCGATCCCCAAAGGATTGAGAAAACCTAGGGAGATTGCCACGGCCCTGCGGGCCTCGCAATGACACAAAAATGTGAGGTAATTATGAAAGAGATTTTTTTGTTAAAGCTGGGCGAGATCGTCCTGAAGGGTGCTAACAAGCGGCAGTTTGAAAGCAAGCTGCGGCAGAATGTCCGCCGCCGGATGAAGCCCTACGGCAATTTTGATGTGTATCTGATGCAGTCCACCGTCTATGTGGAACCCATGGACGAAATGTGCGATGTGGACGGAGCGTGGGATGCCTGCCGCAGTATTTTTGGTGTAGTCAGTCTGTGCCGCTGCCGTCCCTGCGAAAAGAATCTGGATGCCATTTTTGATGCGGTGGAAAACTATCTGGGCGATGACCTGGATTGTGCTAAGTCCTTCAAGGTGGAGTCCAAGCGTTCCGATAAGCGATTCCCCATGACCTCTATTCAGCTGTCTCAGGAAATCGGCGGACGGCTGGCAGAGGCACACCCGACGGTTGAGGTGGATGTTCGTCACCCGGATTACACCGTTTATGTAGAAATTCGTGATTTGGCAGCCTATGTCCATGGTCCGGCAGAGCCCGGTGCCGGTGGCCTGCCCACCGGAGTAGGCGGCAGAGCCATGTGCCTGCTGTCTGGCGGCATCGACTCTCCCGTGGCGGCCTATATGATCGCCAAGCGTGGTGTGGAGATCGAATGTGTCCATTTCTTCTCCTATCCCTACACCTCTCAGCTGGCAAAGGACAAGGTCATTGAGCTTGCCCGGCTGGTGACCCGCTATTGCGGCAAGATGACCCTGAACATCGTGTCTTTTACCGAGATTCAGGAGGCTATCCGGGACAACTGCCCCGAAGAATACTTTACTCTCATCATGCGGCGGTTTATGATGGAAATCTCCCAGCGGATCGCCAAGCATGACGGCTGCGGTGCGTTGATCACTGGCGAAAACCTGGGTCAGGTGGCTTCTCAAACCATGGAGGCTATGACAGTTACCGGTGCGGTGGTGGATATTCCGATCTTCATGCCTTTGGTTGGTATGGATAAGGAAGAAATCGTGACCATTGCCCGGAAGATCGGCACATTGGACACTTCTATTTTGCCCTATGAGGACTGCTGCACAGTCTTTACACCCAAGCATCCGAAGACCAAGCCTACGCTGGGTCAGCTGCTCCATGCGGAAGAAAAGCTGGATCGGGAAGCCTTGATCACAAGAGCCTTGGAAAACATTGAAAGAGTGGCGGTGAAATACCATGACGAGCCTGGCATTTGAAGTCATTGAAAAGCTTAACGGCAAGACCCTGGTCACGGCAGAAAGCATGACCGGCGGCGGTATCGGTGCGGCCTTAACTGCTGTACCCGGCAGCTCTGCCGTGTATAAGGGCGGTGTGGTCAGCTACACTGACAAGGTAAAGAAAACCGTTCTGGGTGTGGATAGCGAGCTTTTGAATCAGTACGGTGCGGTGTCCGCTCCGGTGGCACAGGCCATGGCGGCCGGTGTTCGCCAGCTGATCAACGCCAGTATCGCGGTGTCCGTTACCGGCTTGGCAGGCCCCGGGGGCGATAAATTCGGCAATCCCGTGGGTACGGTATTTATCGGCTTTGAAAGCGACGGATTCTCCATCGTGAAGCAATATCGTTTCTCCGGTGACCGGGAGGCGGTACGCCGCCAGACGGTGGAAGAAGCCCTGAAGCTGATTTTAGAAAATGCATAATAAAAAAGAACTCCGGAGCAATCCGGAGTTCTTTCTTTATCCATTTGGGGGATCCTCTTTGAGGGGGTGGAAGTAGATGATTTGGTCTGTAATCATTTGGTCGTTTTGGTCGTACAACCGGACAGAAATGGGGGTGTTCGCGATAAACTCACCGTCATAGTTTACTCCTCGGGAGACATTCGCAAGCTTCTGCAGCATTTTGGTATACAGGTGATTGGAATAGGATTCATGCTCGATGGTGAAACGGAAATATCCGTCGTTGGCTCGGGTAGATTCCAAAAAGAAATGCTTTTCGTAGGGCATCGTCTGCTGGGGATCGGTGTAGTCACCCAGGAAAATGGTAAATTCGACTTCTGCCCGTACCGCTTCGGGATATTCATCAAATAAAATGACAGGCAGGGCAATGTAGCTCCGTTCTGAATACATTGCCAATCTTTCTGCAGCTGGCAAAATTGTCAAATCTCCGTGGCTTTCACGAATCAGCAGGTCAGTGGAGGTGATCTTTCTGCCTTCGGTGTAGAAATACAGCATCAGATGCGTGTCGGTTTTTGCAACCAAAATTTTATCCTGGCCGGTGACGGTCTCCGTGCCTAAGATGGTGGCAGGGCCAATCATATGGCTTTTCTCCAAGCGGCGGTACTGCATTTCAGCGGTGAAGGAAGGTGAAGCGCTTGCAATGTAAATCATTAGGATGCAGAGCAATATGACAACGATGTGCAGGAGCACGAGCAGCGGTCTGGGAATGCGATTCCAGAATGCAGTAAGCTTTTTCATGCTTCGCCACCTCCCGTCAGATCGATGTGCAGAACCACATCCCGACCATCCCGGTCATAGTGCAATTCGAACCATGTGCAATCCTCGGGCTGTTCGATCACGATTGTAAAGGTATAGTATTGGGTGAAAGTATCGTCGGATGTCAAAGTGCAACTCATATAGCCGAGGGGCGTACTATCATGGTATGTGTATATATGTCCTTGATCATCAATGCCCCAAAACTCGTAGATGCCTTGACACTTTCCCGCCCAAGGATTGATGCTGGATACCTTGACCTCAATGTACAGACATGGACCATCAAATGCAAATAGATATTTATCAGAATTAATGGATGTATAGTGGTGCAATGCGGCACGGGTGACGGTGAAGGTATAGCCGTCGGAAGAATCGGAACAGTTTGGTTCGGTATACACAAAACGGGTGACATTAGGATCTGTTGGGCGAGTGTAGTGGGCATCAATGATTTCCCTTTTGGGAGTATTTACATCACGAGAAATAACATTGTCGAAAATATAGAAAAGAGTGCAAATAACGGCAATAACCGCAACGATCCGCATCAGCCACTTGGTGATGCTGTAGGCAAAGCCCCAGAAAGGGCGGTGGATGGCGGCTAACTGTACGGACAGTTCTCCGGGATCGCCCATCACTTCCACAGTTTTTCTAACGGCATCATCTTTGGTCATACCTTGTGCAATAAAACTCTCGCATCGGTCATCCAGGTGCTGCAGAAGTTCATTATAGACGGCATCCCGGTCGGGACGGTATTTGATTTTTTCTACCGCCTCAAAGCACCAGTTTTCCAGTTTCCAGTGTTCCATAGGCCCACCTCACACACCGACACAGCCCAGCACGGCGTTGACCTTTTCGGAGAACAGCCGCCACTCCTTTTCTTTGGACTTCAGCTGTTCCAGGCCGGATTTGGTCAGCCGGTAGTATTTTCTTTCCCGGCCGTTGGGTGCGGTTTTGGAATAGGACTCCACGAGCTTTTCCTTTTCCAAAGCGTGGAGCAGGGGATAGAGGGTGCCTTCCTTGAGTTGGAAGGTGTCGTCCGACCGCTTTGCCAGGGTTTCCACCATTTCGTAGCCGTATTTGTCGCCGTCCTTCAACAGGGAAAGAATCAGCATGGGGGTGCTGCCGGAAAGCAGGCTCTTTTCGATCTTCATGGGATATACCTCCTATACCTAGATTATCTATGTATATAATACATCGATGATCTAGGTATGTCAAGGAAAAATTTCAGCCCATCCGCATTGGATGGGCTGAACGGTTATACGGGGGAGTAATTGACGATGATGCTCTGATCGGTCAGTTTGGAAACATCCTTGACCTTGTTGCCAAAGATGTTCACCTGAATCAGGTTGTGGCAGTTGGCAAGGGCATCCACATTGGTCAGGCTGTTGTATTCCAGAACCACATAGTTCAGATTACGAAGACCGCTCAGGGGTTCGATGGAGGAGATCTGGTTATGAGAACCCTGGATGATGATCAAGCTGCAGTTTTTGTCCCATTGTGGCAGCTGGGTGATCTCGTTATAGTCAAACAGCAGGGTTTCCAGACTGTTCAATGCGGAAAGGGGAGCGATGCTTGTCAGAGCATTGTGGGAAAGATCCAGCTTTGTCAGCAAGGTGTTGGCGGCAAGCAGGCTGATATCGGTCAAATCGTTGTTGTCTGCTTTCAGCACGGACAGATTCTTCAGGCTTTCAATACCGTCCAGAGATGCAATTTTGTTATAGGAAATATCTATGGCCCACAGGTTGGTGCAGCTGGCCAGCGGAGCAATGGAAGTCAGAGAATTATAGGAGACATCCAGCTCTTTCAGATTGGTCAGAACAGAAAGCTGACTCAGATCGGTCAGTGCGTTGTGGCTCAAGCTGAGAGCCTCCAGCTTGGACATGGTGGCAATGACGCTCAAATCCCGAATGACATTGTTGTTCAGGTTCAGGAAGGTCAGGTTTTGAGCGGCAGAAAGATTTGTAAGGCTGGAAAGACTGCAGTTATCCAAAGTCAATTCCCGCAAATTGGGCAATGATGCGATCACCGCCAGGTCAGCAGAGGTCAGTACGCAGTTGCTGATGGTCAGTTTACGCAGATAGGAAAGAGAGGCCAGTCCGTTCAGGTTGGCGAAATTGCCCTTGTCAATGGTCAGGCTCTCCAAATAGGGCAGATACTGCAGATCAGTATAGTCCACAGCCTCGGCAGGCATGGTCAGGGAAGTGATGGTCCAAAGATCCACAGAGGACAGCACCACGTCCGCACCCTTGTTCAGCAGCTGCCGTACCGCACTGTCGATGGCAGGGTCGGTGAGGGTGATGTCTTCAATGACACCGCCGACCACATAGCCCAGCACCGCCAGTTCGCTGACCAGGCCGTTGTCACCCACAGCAAGCGCATAGATGGTATTTTCTCCGCCTACCAGCTGGATGCTTTGGGTATAGGGATCGTCATGGATAGAGGGGTACTGGCTGTCCGTTGTGGTATACAGGGTGCCGGTGGGACATTCGATGGACACGCTGATGTACTGGCTGTAGTAGCCCGGTGCAGGATTGGGGGTAGGAATCCCGGGACGCAGGGCATCCAGCTGCTCCTTGATCTTGGGATCGGCAACCTTGTCCAGCATCCGCACCGCGTCCAGCAGCTTGTCCTGCTCCACATAGGTCTTGCACAAAGCAATATACAGCTCCACACTGCCGCCGTCGGCAATGGCATTGGAAAGGGTGTATTCGGCCTTGGTGAAGTTACCCTCTTTTTTGAACTGTTCCGCCAGCTCTATAGCAACCTGAGCATCGTTGTTGGATTGCCGGTATGCCTGATCGTAGAACCAGGCCGCAATGGCATGCTGGCCGTTTTTTTCGAAAAACCTGGCACTTCCCATCAGAATATCCTGGGTGAAACCCCGGTCATAGACCAGCAGATACCAGCCGATGCTGAAGAGGATCGCCAAAACCAAAAGTATCGGTAAAATACGCTTCATCGATCGTTTCATATTTCGTGACCTTTCGAGTAAATCTACCATAAATTATACCTGCCACCGGGGACGATGTCAAGGACTGGGATAAATTTGGAAAGGATTTCGCCGGAATCCGGCAAAATCCAAAATCTGCAGCTGATACAATGAATCCGGGGGGATGCGTATGGGCAAGCAATGGCAGCAGATTTTAGCAGCATTTATCCTGGGGCTGATATTGCCGGGGCTGGCAGCACGGCTGGGTGCGAATACCATGGAACCGCTGCCTCAGGTTCAGATACAGTTACCGGAAACATCAGAGCAGGCAAACCAGCCTGCCGAACCGGAACCGTATCGGATTCCGGTTTTGATGCCGGATGCTCAGGTGGTATTCATGGAGCTGGAGGCGTATCTTGTTGGTGTGGTGCTGGCGGAAATGCCGGCATCCTTTGAGAAAGAGGCACTGAAGGCCCAAGCGGTGGTTGCACGTACATATGCCTTGAAGCGGGGAGCGGAGGGTGTTCGTCACCCCGAGGGTGCGGTTTGTACCGATTCCGGCTGCTGTCAGGCCTATATTTCCCCGGAGGCCTATCAAAACAGCTGGGGTACACTGGCGGATGTTTTGAAAATTACCGTGGCGGTGGAGGAAACCGCCGGACAAGTCCTGACCTATAACGGACAGCTGGCGGAGGCTACCTATTTCTCCTGCTCCGGCGGCAGAACGGAGGATGCCGCGGCGGTTTGGGGGACGGATATTCCGTATTTGCAGGCGGTGGACAGCCCCGGTGAGGAGCGGGCCTTGCCCTACAGCAAGACAGTCAGCTTTACCCAGGGGGAGTTTGCACGGGCGTTGGGACGAAATCTTACCGGCCATCCCAAGGATTGGTTGGGTGTGGTCACCTACACGGCAGGGGGCGGCGTGGCGACTATGGTGGTTGCCGGTATCAGCTATACCGGCGTGCGGCTGCGGCAGCTGCTGGGACTGAATTCCACGGCGTTTACCATGACGGTGGTGGATGGCAATATTCAGGTCACCACACTGGGGAAAGGGCACAGGGTTGGTATGAGTCAGTATGGGGCGGATGCGATGGCGGTCACCGGCAGCACATTCTTACAGATATTAAGCCATTATTATCCCGGGACGAAGATTGACAAAATGGACGCCATAGGGTAAAATAGACCCAAATTTTACCGAAAGGGGGCATCGTTATGCCGATTCGTATTCCCAACGATTTGCCTGCAGCCGCAGCGTTGCAGCAGGAAAATATTTTCGTCATGCCCCAGAACCGGGCTATCAGTCAGGATATCCGTCCTTTGGAGATCGTTCTGCTGAACCTGATGCCCACCAAGATCGCTACGGAGACCCAGCTGTCCCGTCTGCTGGGCAATACACCGCTGCAGGTCAACCTCTCCCTGATGCACACCACATCCCATAAGCCGAAAAATGTTTCCCAGGAGCATATGCTGTCCTTCTACAAAAGCTTTGATGAGCTGAAGGATCGAAAATTCGACGGCATGGTGATTACCGGAGCTCCGGTGGAGCTGATGGAATTTGAGGATGTGAATTACTGGGAGGAGCTGTGCCGGATCATGGAGTGGAGCAAGACCCATGTCCATTCCACTTTCCACATCTGCTGGGGTGCTCAGGCCGGTCTGTACTACCACTACGGCATCCAAAAGCAGAAACTGCCGGAAAAGCTCTTTGGCGTTTACCGCCACACCCGGGATTACAAGCGTGCGATTCTGCTCCGGGGCTTTGACGATGAGTTCTGGGCACCCCATTCCCGGCATACCACCGTTTCCCGTGCGGATATCGAGGCCGTTCCCGAGCTGAAGATCATCGCATCCTCCGAAGAAGCCGGAGTATATGCCATTATGAACAAGGGCGGCAGGCACATCTTTGTCACCGGCCATTCCGAGTATGATCCGCTGACGTTGGAAGCAGAGTACCTGCGGGATAAGAATCAGGGATTACCCATCCGGGTACCGGAAAACTACTATCCCAATGACGATGATACTCAGGAACCCATCGTCCGCTGGAGGGGACACGCAAATCTGCTGTTCTCCAACTGGCTGAACTATTTTGTCTATCAGACTACGCCTTACGATATTATGAGCATCGGCAATCAAACCGAGGAATAACGCAGTAAATGCTGTTACTTTTGCGAAAGTGACAGCATTTTGCTATAAAAATAAAAAATAATACTTGCATATTTTGTGCATATATGCTATAGTTAGGTATCTGTTAAAGGTATATACTTGCAATATGGGCAAGCGTTTCTACGGACCACCGTAAATGGTCGACTACCGGTTGATTGAAGTACCGGGAGGTCGGCCTTTTTTGCTGCACTATTGGAAGATCGGTCAACCAGCAGGAACATAATAGAGGAGTGTCAGTTATGAAGTATATTTGTGAGCTATGTGGCTATATTTATGATGAAAAGATCGGCGACACCAGAGCGGGTATTGTGCCGGGTACCCCCTTTCAGGATCTGCCGGACTACTACGAGTGCCCCGGTTGCGGATATACCAAAGAAGCCTTTGATCCGGTGCGTCCTGCTGGAAGTACCGTTGAAGGATAACTGCACTCCTGGTTAGGAGAAACGATGAATATCTATTTGGAACTGTTTGGTTATTTGGGCACAGCTCTGGTGCTGCTGTCCATGATGATGACCTCTGTGGTCAAATTACGCATTATCAATATGACAGGTTCGGTCATCAGTGCGATCTATGCGGTGCTGAGCAACACCTGGCCGGTGGTACTGCTGAATTTGGGATTGATCATCATCAATACTGTACAGCTGCTGCGGCTGAAGCGAAGCAGCAAGACAGAATAAAAGCGGTATTCATGGAAAATACCGGAAAGGAGCGAAATTATGAAATTGATTATTGACGGACAAATGGTGGAAGCAAAGCAGGACCAATCCCTGCTGGATATTTTACGGGAAATGGGCCTTACCACCGGCAAGCTCTCCACAGAGCCGCTGGCTGCCAAGCTGGCGGGTGAAGTCTTTACTTTAAACTACATACCTTACCGCCAAAAAGAGGATCTGCCGGAGCGGCCTTCCGTACGGCGGGCAATGGCTGCAGCACAGGGCGTTGTGCAACTTTTACGTTACAGTGATGATGCCGGAAAGGAGGCTTACAGCCGTACGGTGCAGTTTGCACTATTCCTGGCACTGCGGCAGATTTGGCCCAATGCGAAAGCAAAAATGAACTTTACCATCGGATCAGGACTGTTTGTGAAGGTGAACGACGCGGAGGATTTCTCTGCAGCCCGACTGAAGGAGCAGGTGCAAAAAATCGTAGGCCTGGACATTCCGCTGATCCGCCGTCGCTGGACCACCCAGGAGGCAATGGCCAGCTACACCGCTCAGGGACAGACGGATAAGGCCCGTCTGCTGTCCTGGCGTACATCTGAGTATTTTGATATTTATGCTTACGGTGATTTTGCGGATTATTACTATGGCGAGATGATGCCCTCCACCGGCTACCTGAAGGTTTGGGATATTTTGGACGCGCCCGGCGGCTTTATCTTCGTCTATCCGGATGACAATGATCCGGATCGGGTGGCAGATTTCCGGGAATCTCCCAATTTCTTCAATGTATTCTCCGAAGGCGAGCGTTGGGGTGAGCTGATGGAGTGCGAGACGGTTGCAGATCTGAATGAGCTGGTCAGCACCGGCCGCATCCGGGAACTGATCCGGGTCAATGAGGCCCTCCACGAGAAGCGGTATTCCCAGGTGGCGGATATGGTTTGTCAACGTGGTGCGAAGGCTGTTATGCTGGCAGGCCCCAGCTCTTCCGGCAAGACCACTTCTGCCAACCGTTTGGCCACCCAGCTACGGGTTTACGGCAAGAAGCCGATTTTGATGAGCCTGGACGATTACTACATCGACCGGGATAAGATCGCACCGGGTCCGGACGGCAAGGTGGATCTGGAGCATATCAATACCATTGATACGGAGCTGTTCGGTCAGCACCTGGCTGCTTTGCTGGCAGGGGAGGAAGTGGAGATTCCCATCTTCAATTTCAAGCTGGGCAAACGGCAGTGGGTTGGTCACAAGATGAAGCTGAGCAAGGATACGGTTATCATTGTCGAAGGCCTCCACGCCCTCAATCCCGTGTTGCTGCCTGCAGATTTGGACGAAAAATTGGTGTTCCGATTCTTTGTCAGTGCATTGCTGCCCCTGAACCTGGATGACCATAACCGGATTCCCACCAGCTATCTGCGTCTGCTGCGGCGAATCGTCCGTGACTTCGAAGGTCGGGGGGCTTCTGTGGAGCGGACCATTGATATGTGGGACTCCGTTCGTCAGGGCGAAAAACGATGGATTTTCCCCTTCCAGGAGAAAGCGGATGTGATTTTCAACAGTTCCACCCTCTATGAGCTGGCGGTACTGAAAAAGCACATCTTCCCGTTGCTGACAGCGGTAGAGCCGGAGAATCCCTGCTACGATGAAGTGCGTGCCATTGTTAAGGTGCTTAACTTCGTGCAGGAAGCCGATGTGGATGACGAGATCCCGCCCACCAGCTTGGTGCGAGAGTTCATCGGCGGCAATTCTTTCTACAGATAAAATCACAGGGCACGTTGCAAAACGTGCCCTGTTGCTATTTACAGCTTTGCGTAGGTCTTGTCCAGGAATCGCTGGGCGTGGATAATGGCCCGCTTATGGGTGCCGGAGCCGATCTCACCGGCTTCGTCAAAGGCCTTGACCTCAAAGGTGATGATCTTGCCCTCCACGGCGGTGACGACAGCCTCTGCACGGACCTCCATGCCTACGGGAGTGGCAGCAGTGTGACGGACATTCAGCTCGATGCCGACAGAGGATTGCTCCTCAGACAGGCAGCCGTTCAGTGCCTCACAGGCAGCACCTTCCATCAGTGCGATCATACAAGGGGTGGCGTAAACCAGCAATGTACCGGAGCAAACTGCGGATGCAGTATCCTCCCGTTCCACCAGAATGGAAGCTTCACCCTTCAAACCAACTTGAATTTCCATGAAATAACCTCCTTTTTCTTTTCAGTATACTGGAAAACCATTTCCGCGTCAATAAAAAACAGTTGCTATTTTGCAAGGTATTCAATATAATAATATCAACTTCAATAGAAAGAGGGATAAACTATGGCAGTACAAGACAAATTGAACCTGACCATGCTTTGTGACTTCTATGAATTAACCATGGGTAACGGTTATTTTGAAAAGGGGTACAAGGATCGCATTTGCTACTTTGACCTGTTTTTCCGCCGCTGTCCCGATGGCGGTGGCTTTGCCATTGCTGCAGGCTTAGAGCAGATTATCAACTATATCCAGGATCTGCACTTCAGTGCAGAGGATATCGAATATCTCCGGGGCAGAAAGCTGTTCAACGAGGAATTTTTGGAGTATCTGGCGAAGTTTAAGTTCACCGGTGATATTTGGGCGGTGCCTGAGGGAACACCTATTTTCCCCCACGAACCCATCATTACAGTCCGGGCTCCGGCCATTGAAGCACAGCTGATCGAGACCTTCCTGCTGCTGTCTGTCAACCATCAGAGCCTGATCGCAACCAAGGCAAACCGTGTGGTGCGTGCGGCTCAGGGCAGAACAGTTTTGGAATTTGGTTCCCGTCGTGCTCAGGGTGCGGATGCGGCCATTTTGGGCTCCCGTGCGGCCTATATCGGCGGTGTCAACGGCACTGCCTGCACCATCTCCGATCAGCTCTTCGGCGTCTATGCCGGCGGCACCATGGCTCATGCCTGGGTGCAGATGTTCGATTCGGAGTATGAAGCCTTCAAGGCCTATTGCGAGATTTATCCGGAGAATGCCACCTTGCTGGTGGATACCTATAACACACTGAAGTCCGGTGTTCCCAACGCCATCCGGGTATTCAACGAGGTCTTAAAGCCCAAGGGCATCACCAAGTGCGGTATCCGTCTGGACTCCGGTGATATGGCCTACCTGACGCAGAAGGCCCGGCAAATGCTGGATGAAGCCGGTTGGACGGAGTGTAAGATTTCCGTTTCCAACTCTCTGGATGAGTATATCATTCAGGATCTGCTCCGTCAGGGTGCGAAGATCGATATGTTCGGCGTTGGTGAGCGGCTGATTACCGCACGAAGCGAACCGGTTTTCGGTGGTGTTTACAAGCTGGCTGCCGTGGAGCAGGACGACGGCACAATTCTGCCCAAGATCAAGATTTCCGAAAATGTGGGAAAGATCACCAATCCCCATTTTAAAAAGCTTTACCGCTTCTTCGGAAACGATACCGGCAAGGCTATTGCGGACTATCTGTGCCTTAGCGATGAACTTGTGGACGACAGCAAGGATATGGAGATATTCGATCCCGAAGCTACCTGGAAAACCAAGACTGTTTACAATTTCACAGCCAAGGAGCTGCAAGTGCCCATCTTTGTCAAGGGCGAGTTGGTTTACAAGTGTCCCAGCCTGGAAGAGGTTCGCAGCTACTGCCTTGCTCAGGTGGATACACTGTGGGATGAAGTCAAGCGGTTTGACAATCCCCATACCTACTATGTGGACCTGAGCCAGAAGCTTTGGGACATCAAGTACGCTCTGCTAAAACGTAATGGCAAGGCGTAATACTGCGAATCCTGTGGCTTTGGGCGGCATATTTGCAGCACTGGCGGTGGTGATCATGGCCATGGGAGGTATGATCCCGGCCACCACCTTTGTCTGCCCGGCCATGTGTATGCTGCTGCTCAAGGCTGTGCGAAAGCACTTTCCCACTCGGATCGGCTGGGCGTGGTACGGTGCGGTTGCAATCTTGAGTCTGCTGCTGTCCCCGGATAAAGAGGCTGCTGCGGTCTTTGCCGCCATTGGCTACTATCCGCTGCTGAAACCGGCAATGGATAAGCTGAAGCTTCAATGGCTGTGGAAGGTTCTGCTGTTCAATGCGGTCATTTTGGCATTGTACTGGCTGCTGATGCACATTTTCGGCATGGCAGAGTTGCTGGCGGAATTTGAAGAAATGGGCACGGTGATGACAATCGTCACGCTGATTCTGGGAAATGTCACATTCTTCCTGCTGGATATGCTTTTAGGGTCGGAACTCAAGCTCCGAAAATGGCGTAAATAGCAAAATAAATCCCCGGAAACGGTCGTTTCCGGGGATTTTCTTATACTTTCTGTTCACAGTAGATGCACCGCAGGATGTTTTCTGCGGGGTCGGTGATACGGGCAATTTGGGGCAATTCCTGCTCCACCTGACAAATGCATTTGGGATTCTTGCAAACCCGGTCGTACACGAGACCCTCGGTATCGATGGCTTCCCGGGCAGGATTTTGTGCTTCCTCCAGCAGCTTCAGGATCAGTGCCATCCGCATGTATTTGCCGTTAAGGGCCTGTCGGAAGTAGGCTGCTCTGGGATCATCGTCCACGGCAACGCTGATTTCGTTGACACGGGGCAGGGGATGCAGTAC
Source organism: Oscillospiraceae bacterium (assembly GCA_015067945.1). Classification (GTDB taxonomy): domain Bacteria; phylum Bacillota; class Clostridia; order Oscillospirales; family Oscillospiraceae; genus Faecousia. The sequence goes on along the minus strand of SVLM01000003.1, from coordinate 125,437 downwards.
GCACATATCTGCCTTGCCCAGCTGCATTTTCTCAGTGTCCAGCACATAGCTGTCCTTCAGGCGGTTGTATTCTTCCACATCGTCAAACCGCTCCTGCTGAATCCGGGTCATGTACAGCACATCCAGTTCCGGCATGGCATCTTCCAAAGAAGTGACCTCCGTGTAGGGGATGTGATGCTTTTCCAGCACATTGAACCGAACATAGCTGGGCAGCTTCAGCTCAGCGGGGGAGATCAGCACAAAACGGATACCCTCATACCGGCTCATGGCCTCGATGAGAGAATGAACAGTTCTGCCGTACTTTAAGTCACCACACAGACCGATGGTCAGGTCATTCAGGCGACCCTTTTCCCGGGAAATGGTCAAAAGGTCTGCCAGAGTCTGGGTGGGGTGCTGATGACCACCGTCACCGGCGTTGATCACCGGAATGGTGGCATTCCGGGAGGCTACATAGGGAGCACCCTCCTTGGGATGCCGAATGGCCATGATATCCGCATAGCAGGAAAGAATCTTTGCGGTATCCGCCATGCTCTCGCCCTTGGATGCGGAGGAGGAGCTGGCTTCGCTGAAGCCGATGACGCTGCCGCCCAGCTCCAGCATGGCTGCTTCGAAGCTCAATCTGGTGCGGGTGGAGGGTTCGAAAAAGAGGGTAGCCAGTTTCTTATAGCGGCATTTTTCCCGATAATTGTCGGGATTTGCGATAATGTCCTTGGCAGTTGCGATCAGCTGATCCAACTCAGCCACGGAAAAATCCAAAATGCTAATGAGACTTCTCATATTACTTTGCTCCGTTTACAGCCAGATAGTTCTTAATCCGGGTGACATTTTCTTCATTGGCGGGATCTTCCTCCAGGTACTCGATGATATCGTAAACATCTACGACGGAGTAAACGGGGAAACCGAACTGCTCCTCGATCTCCTGCATGGCACCTTTTTCGCCCTGACCCTTTTCCTTGCGGTCAACCATGATGAAGGTGGCGATGACCTTGGTGCCATCCAGATGGCTCAGGATCTCCATGGATTCCCGGATGGCAGTACCGGCAGTGATGACATCTTCAATGATGACGATTTCTTCGCCGGCCTGAGGTACATAACCCACAAAGGTGCCGCCTTCGCCGTGATCCTTCACTTCCTTGCGGTTAAAGAAGAAGGGGACGTTCAGTCCATTCCTGGACAGAGCCACGGCAGCAGAAATGGACAGGGAAATGCCCTTGTAGGCAGGGCCATACAGAACGGCCTCCTTCTTGCCCAGCTTGTCGAAATAGGCCTTGGCGTAAAATTCACCCATTTTGGTGATCTGGTCACCGGTCTTGATCATACCGGCATTTACAAAGTAGGGGATCTTCCGGCCGGACTTTGCGGTGAAGTCACCGAATTTCAGCACACCTGCACTCTGCAGAAACTGGATAAAATCTCTTTTGTAGCTTTCCATAGTAATACTCCTTATCTATGTCTGTCATTGCGAGCCGGTGTGCACACTGGCGTGGCAATCTCCAAAGTGTTTCAAATAACTGGGGGATTGCCACGTCGGCCTATGGCCTCCTCGCAATGACGCTATTTTTAATCGCAGAATTCTGCCACGCAACGTTCGTAGGCGGCTACGGGATCAGCGGCGGCGGTGATGGGACGGCCCACAACAATGTAGTCAGAACCGATTTCCTTGGCGGCAGCAGGGGTCATAACCCGCTTCTGGTCGCCCACATCGCCATCGGCAAAGCGAACACCGGGGGTGATGGTCAGGAAATTCTCACCGCAGCGACCGTGGACCTTACCGGCTTCCAGGGGAGAGCAGACAATGCCGTCCAGACCGGCATTCTTGGCGGTCTCAGCATAGTGCATCACAACCTCGTCAATGGGGTGGTGAATCAGCAGATCCTTCTCCATAGCTTCCTGATCGGTGGAGGTCAGCTGGGTAACGGCAATCAGCAGGGGACGGCTGCCGTCGGGACGGGTCAGGCCCTCCAGAGCACCCTTCATCATGGCGGTGGTGCCGGCGGCATGGAGATTGGTGATGTCTACATCCAAGTTGGACAGCACTGCCATGGCTTTCTTTACAGTGTTGGGAATGTCGTGGAGCTTCAAATCCAGGAAAATCTTATGACCCCGGGCCTTGATCTCTTTAACGATGCTGGGACCCTCGGCATAGTAAAGCTCCATCCCAATCTTTACAAAGGGCTTTCTGCCGGTGAACTTGTCCAAAAATGCGAAGGTTGCCTCAGCGGAGGAAAAATCGCATGCTACAATTACGTCCTTACCCATTACTTTACGCCTCCAATAATCTCTTCTAAGCTGTTAATTCTATATTTTGCCATGACCTCCGGCAGGTCCCGGATAATATCACGGCAGATGTACGGATTGACTAAGTTGGCAGCACCCACTTCCACAGCTGTTGCACCGGCCAGCATCATTTCAATCACGTCTTCTGCACTGCTGACGCCGCCCATGCCGACTACGGGGATCTTGACAGCATTTGCTACCTGATAGACCATTCTCACGGCCACCGGGAAAATGGCAGAACCGGAGAAACCGCCCATTTTATTGGCAATGACCGGCTTGCGGCTACGCAGATCGATTCGCATACCGAGCAGAGTGTTAATCAGGCTGATGCCGTCCGCACCGGCATCCTCGCAGGCTTTTGCGATGGATACAATATCGGTGACATTGGGAGACAGCTTGATGATCACCGGCTTGGTGGTCACGGCTTTGACCGCCCGGGTGACTTCTGCTGCAGCCTCCGGTTGTGTGCCGAAGCTCATGCCGCCGCCGTGTACATTGGGGCAGCTGACATTGACCTCCAGCCAGCCGACCTGCTCCTGCTTATCCAGCTTTTCGCAGGTGTAGGCATAGTCCTCCACGGAAAAACCGGAAACATTGGCCATAACCGGCTTGTGGAAGCACCGGGCAAGACGGGGCAGCTCCTCTGCAATAACTTTTTCCACACCGGGGTTCTGCAGACCAACGGCGTTGATCATACCGCCGGGGCATTCTGCAATTCGGGGCGTGGGATTGCCAAACCGGGGATCCTTGGTGGTTCCCTTGAAGGAGAAGGTTCCCAGTTCGTTGATATCATACAGCTCAGCAAACTCGTAGCCATAGCCGAAGGTGCCGGATGCGGGGACCACGGGATTGCTCAGTTCAATGCCGCACAGATTTACATTCAGCTTTCCCACAGAATCTCCTCCTTTCGCATGACCGGGCCTTCCTTGCAGATACGCTTGTAGCCGGTGAGGGTCTTACAGGAGCAACCCATGCAGGCACCGAAGCCGCAGCCCATCCGTTCCTCAAAGCTCATTTGACCGGAGGTACGGGAGGCCTTGTGTACGGCTTTGAGCATGGGCTCCGGGCCACAGGTGTAGAAATAGGAGTAGTCCATATCCTGCAGTGCGGTGGTTACAAAGCCCTGGACGCCATAGCTGCCGTCTACGGTGGTGACCGTGACAGCACAACCCATTTTTTTGAATTCTTCTTCGTAGAAAATCTCGGATTTTGTATTAAAACCGAGAATTACGGAAACTTTTTTGCCATCAGCAATCAGCTTCTTTGCCAAATTGTACATAGGGGGAACGCCCACGCCACCGCCCAAAAGCACAGGCTTTTCGCCTGCGGTGGAAAGATCGTAGCCGTTGCCAAGACCGGTGAGGATATCCAGCTCCTGACCCGCAGCCATTTTGGACATGACTTCCGTACCCTTGCCAACAACCTTGTAAACGATGGTAAGGGTCTTGTCGTCGTAATCGCAAACGGAAATGGGACGGCGAAGGAAGAGTCCGTCCAGCTTGATGTTCACAAACTGGCCGGCGGCGGTGATGGCGGAGGTGTCTCCGGACAGCACCATTTTGTAAACGCAATCCGTCAAAGCTTCGTTGCTGAGAATCGTAAAAATGCTTTGCTTCATGATGGCTCCTTATGCGTCGATAGTGGAAATAGTCAGGGTGGTCTCCTCCAGAACATCCAGCAGAACGGAAACGGTATCCAGAGCGGTGAACATGGTCACATTGTACTCCGTTGCGATCTGCCGGATCTGGATGCCGTCGCTCTGGTTGGAGCCGGGATCCCGGGTGTTGATCACATAGGCAATGTGACCCTGACGCAGAGCTTCGGGAATTTCCTCGCTGCCGTCGCTGATCTTGCCCAACGCGTGGGTGCGGATGCCGTTGGCCTTCAGGTACTTTGCAGTGCCCTCGGTAGCCTCGATATTAAAGCCGAGATTGTAGAACCGACGGATCAGCGGCAGGGCCTCTTCCTTATCCCGGTCAGCAATGGTGGCCAGCACAGTGCCGTAGTTCTGCAGATGCATACCGGCAGCCTGCAGTGCTTTATAAAGGGCACGGTTTAAGGTCCGGTCGTAGCCGATGGCTTCACCGGTGGACTTCATTTCGGGGGACAGATAAGCGTCCAGACCACGAATCTTATTGAAGGAGAATACCGGAGCCTTGACATACCAACGCTCTTTTTCGGTAGGATAGATGTCGAAAATGCCCAGCTCCTTTAAACTCTTGCCCAGAATTACCTCGGTGGCGATATCAGCCAGAGAGTAGCCGGTGGCCTTGCTCAGGAAGGGGACGGTACGGGAGGAACGGGGATTGACCTCAATAATAAACACGTTGTCATTTTCGTCGACGATGAACTGGATATTGTAAAGGCCTACAATGCCGATACCCAGACCCAGCTTCTTGGCGTACTGCAGGATGATACCCTTGACCTTGTTGGAAATGGAGAAGGAGGGATAGACGGAAATGGAGTCGCCGGAGTGAACACCGGTACGCTCAACCAGCTCCATGATACCGGGAACGAATACATCCCGGCCGTCGCAGATAGCGTCGATCTCTACTTCGCGGCCCTGAATATATTTGTCAACAAGAACGGGCTTGTCCTCGTCAATCTCAACGGCAGTCTTCAGATAGTTACGCAGCTGTTCCTCGTTGGCCACGATCTGCATAGCACGACCGCCCAGAACGAAGCTGGGACGCACCAGCACGGGATAGCCAATTTCGGCAGCGGCGGCGATACCGTCCTCGATTTTGGTCACGGCACGGCCCTTTGCACGGGGTATATTCAGCTCGTTCAGCAACTGCTCGAAGGCGTTGCGGTCCTCGGCCTTGTCGATGGCGGCACAGTCAGTACCGATGATCTTTACACCCCGGTCGGACAGGGGCTGAGCCAGATTGATGGCAGTCTGACCGCCCAGAGATGCGATAACACCCTCCGGCTTTTCAAACTCGATGATATTCATCACATCTTCCACCGTCAGCGGCTCGAAATACAGCTTATCCGCGGTGGTGTAGTCGGTGGAAACGGTTTCGGGATTGTTGTTGATGATAATGGCCTCGTAGCCTGCCTGCTTGATGGTCATCACCGCGTGGACGGTGGAGTAGTCAAATTCCACGCCCTGGCCGATACGGATGGGGCCGGCACCCAGTACGACGATTTTCTTTTTCTCGGTCAGCTTGGATGCATTTTCACCGTGGTAGGAGGAGTAGAAGTAGGGAATATAGGCACCGGTGTGGCAGGTGTCTACCATCTTGAATACCGGGAACAGACCGTTCTTCTTACGCAGGTTATAGATGTCGATTTCTTTGGTGTTCCACAGCTTGGCGATGAACTTGTCGCTGAAACCGATCTTCTTGGCCTCGGCGAAGATATCCATGTTGCCGATATTCTCGGAGAGCTTCCGCTCCATGGCGACGATCCGCTCCACGGCTTCCAGGAAGTAGGCGGTGATTTTCGTGCGTTCATGCAGCTCTTCAACGGTGACATTGCGGCGCATCAGCTCAGCGACAGCGAAAATATTATCGTCACGGAAATCCTGGATATAGTCCTTCAGTTCACCGGTGGACATGTTGTCAAACTTGGGAAGATGGAAGTGGCAAGCACCGATTTCCAGAGAGCGAACGCCCTTGAGCAGACATTCCTCCAGCGTAGAGCCGATGCCCATCACCTCGCCGGTGGCCTTCATCTGTGTGCCCAGCTTATTGGTAGCAGAGGCAAACTTGTCGAAGGGGAACCGGGGTAGCTTGGCGATCACATAATCCAAAGCAGGCTCGAAGGCAGCATTGGTGTTGGCGATCTTGATGTCCTCCAGAGCCATACCCACGGCAATCTTGGCTGTGACCCGGGCAATGGGGTAGCCGGAAGCCTTGGAGGCCAGGGCGGAGGAACGGGAAACTCTGGGGTTAACCTCGATGAGGTAGTATTCGGAAGTATGGGGGTTCAGAGCAAACTGGACATTGCAGCCGCCCTCGATCTTCAGCTCCTTGATGATCTTAATGGCAGAGTCATTGAGCATCTTCTCGTCTTTCTTGCTCAATGTCATGATGGGAGCCACAACCAGGCTGTCGCCGGTGTGAACACCTACGGGATCGATGTTCTCCATGCCGCAAATGGTGATAGCGTGGTTATTGCTGTCACGCATGACCTCAAACTCGATTTCCTTGTAGCCCTTGACGCTTTTTTCGATCAGCACCTGATGAACGGGGGAGAGCTTGAATGCATTCAGGCCGATTTCTACCAGCTCGTTTTCGTTGTAGGCGAAGCCACCTCCGGTGCCGCCCAGTGTGAAGGCAGGACGCAGGACAACGGGATAGCCGATCCGCTGAGCGGCTGCCTTGGCCTCCTCCAGGGAGTAGGTGATCTCGGAGGGGATTACCGGCTCACCGATGGACTGGCACAGCTCCTTGAACAGCTCCCGGTCCTCAGCCCGCTCGATGGATGCACTGGAAGTACCCAGCAGCTCCACACGGCATTCCTTCAGAACGCCTTTCTTTTCAAGCTGCATGACCAGGTTCAAACCGGTCTGACCGCCGATGCCGGGAACGATGGCATCGGGACGCTCGTAACGGATAATCTTGGCGACATATTCCAGCGTCAAAGGCTCCATATAGACTTTGTCCGCAATGGTGGTGTCGGTCATGATGGTGGCGGGGTTGGAATTAACCAGCACAACCTCGTAGCCTTCTTCCTTCAGTGCCAGACAAGCCTGGGTGCCGGCATAGTCAAATTCCGCTGCCTGGCCAATGACGATGGGGCCGGAGCCGATAATCATAATTTTCTTCAAATCAGTACGCTTTGCCATGATGATGCCTCCAATTTATCCGCAAGTACATTACTTTCTTACTTTTTCCAACCAAACCAGCTTGCCGCCGCAGACGGTGGCAAGGCATTTTCCGGACACCTTCCAGCCGGCAAAGGGGGTGGATTTGCCCATAGACTGGAATTCTTCCGGCTCAATATAGTAGCTCTGCCGCAGATCCCAAATAGAGAAATCGCAGCCCATGGGGATGTTGAACCGCTTTCTCGGGGCGGTCACCAGTAGCTCCAAAAGCCGATCCATGGTAATGATATCCGTTTTTACCAGGTAGGTATACAGCAGGGGGAATGCAGTTTCAATACCAACGATACCGAAGTTGCTGCCGTCCAGGCCCTTGCTCTTTTCTTCGGCAGAATGGGGGGCGTGGTCGGTGGCGATCATATCGATGGTGCCGTCGATCAAGCCCTCAATCAATGCCTGCCGATCTTCTGCACTGCGAAGGGGCGGGTTCATTTTGTACCGGCCATCCTCCTGCAGGTAGCTGTCGTCCATAATCAGGTAGTGGGGAGCAGTTTCGCAGGTTATATTCAGGCCGTCTTTCTTAGCCCGACGGATCAGCTCCACACTTTCTTTTGTAGAAATGTGGCAGATATGATAGGCACAACCGGTTTCCTTGACCAGCTCCAGGTCACGTTTGATCTGACCCCATTCGCTTTCAGAGCAGATGCCACGGTGGCTGTTGGCTCTGGCGTAATCACCGTCGTGGATATAGCCACCGTTGAGCAAAGATTCGTCCTCGCAGTGTGCAACGATCAGCTTTTTCAGCTGCTTTGCACGGAGCATCGCCTCTTTCATCATACTGCGATTCTGGACGCCCTTGCCGTCATCGGAAAAGGCGATGACATTGGGTGCAAGACCCTTCATGTCGGACAGCTGCTGCCCCTTTTGGCCTACGGTGATGGCACCGTAGGGATAGATGTGGATCATGCCGTCGTTCCGGATGATGTCTGTCTGCTGTTTCAAATTCGCCTTGCTGTCGGGTACCGGGTTCAGGTTGGGCATGGTGCACACAGCGGTGTAGCCGCCCCGTGCCGCTGCCAGAGAACCGGTGAGGATGGTCTCCTTATAAGAAAAACCCGGCTCACGAAAATGCACATGCACATCGCAAAAGCCGGGAATAACAGCATAATCAGGAGAATTGAAAGCACACAGGTCAACGGAAGAAAGACGATCCAAAATGGAAACACGAATATTCGGTGCAGCACCCAGAATATTGGTATTTTCGTTCTGAATAGCCATAGTAAGCTCCTTTCACCTAAGCGTATTTTTCAATTTATCGCAAAATATTCTAGCATACTCGATCACCTTTGTCAATGGAAATTCGAGGGAAAATATTAGTGAATATGTGGAGATTTTATTGACTCCTATAGCTTTATATGCTATTATTAATTTAACAATAAACAGGGGGTGGTTGTAATGGTAAGTACCTACTTTATTAATAGGAGCTTATCGTGCAAATCCATAATCACCGCCCTCACGTTTCTCACGGAGCGGATCATCGCAAGCATATGATGCGCATAAGCTGTATTAGAAAACGACAGCTTATGCGTATTCTTATTTTATGGACATGTCTGAGCATGATGAGAACAGATATTCATTTTAACACACGCGTACATGAAGAATAAAATGAAATCATCAGCGTTTATAGTTCTTATTATCGTTATTTGCATAATGCTCTCTTTAGCTGGTGCGGGTCTTGTAGAACCAGTAGAGGCAGAAAATTGTCTCGGCAATTCTATCGACAAAGTATGTTGTGCCGCTACATTGGAAGATAGTTTACCGATAATGAAGTGATTGTAACAATCAATCCAAGTTGGAATGATTATGCGTATACCATTGCTGACTTTTCCGAAATAGACTGTATTGCCATTAGAGAATTGGCCGATGCAGAAGGACCGCAAACTCTATCCAGAATTTTGCTGCTTACCATTGCTAATGGAACAAAATTGGGCGTACTTGAAGCAATTCAACTGCTGCAGCAACGCAGTGATATTTACTGCGTCGAACCGAACTATATATTAAGTGTATGTACCGATATAGATTACTCTGTCCTTCCTGCATTAGAGCCTAATGATCCTAAATATGACAATAACGAGCAATGGGCTATCGATAAGATTGGACTACCATATGCGTGGAATGTTACAACTGGATCTTCGAGTGTTCTAGTAGGTGTCATTGATTCTGGAATTGATGCTACACACCCTGATTTAGCCAATAATGTCAACACTAGTTTAAGCAGATGTTTTTCGCCAGATTATTCAACTGCGTTACAAGATGCAAGTGGGCATGGTACTTTAGTTGCTGGAATTATCGGTGCTCAAGGCAATAACTCAATGGGGGTTTCAGGTGCGTGCTGGAATGTGCAGCTTGTTTCGCTGAGGGTAGCTAATACGAGCGGCAACTTTTATCTTTCGGGCATCATCGAAGCAATAAATTACGCCGATGAGAAAGGAATTCCCATTCTAAATCTTTCCTCGGCTTATGACGCCTATTCAAATTCTGATTTAAATAATCTCCGTAATGCAATTGCCAATTATGATGGACTATTTGTAACTGCGGCCGGAAACAACGCCAACAATAATGATCTAACTCCATATTATCCCGGTAACTTTCGCATGACACATTTAATATGTGTGGGGGGAAGTACTGCTACAGATAATAAACGATCCTCATCAAATTATGGAGCCACAACCGTTGACATTTTTGCTCCCGGAGAAAACATTATGACAACACAAACGAACAACCGTTATGGAAATGCTACTGGCACATCTATGGCCGCACCATACGTTGCTGGTGTCGCAGCATTACTAAAGTCACTTGATCCTAGCATTACTGCACAGCAAATAAAATATCACATTGAGGAATTTGCAACTCCAGCACCCGCATTTAACGGAATGTGTGTTACAAACGGCAGACTCGATGCCTACATGGCAGTTTGTACACATACATATTCTTTTTCTGCAGAAGATTGGACGTACCATTCAGGCAATTGTATCTGTGGAGCAATAAGACGTGAAGAACACAAGTGGAGAGACATTGGTGGTTTGCAGATGTGTGCAGAGTGTGGCTATGTCTATGGTTAAGGCAGTAAATGTTGTATCCTGTACCCAGTACGAGGTGATTTTATGAAAAATATCGTAATGCTAGTCGTTGTTCTGTTGTTATTCGCATTAGTCGGGTGTCGGCCATCAGTAATGAAATACGGAGAACCAATCGAGAGCAACGGGACATTCCCAACTGAGAGTACCGATGTTACTTCTTCGACAGACCCCGGATATATTCCGGCTGATTTGGAGCACGGAATCAAGAGTGCCTATTTATCCCAGTATGTGAAGGATGCAAATTACTCAGATCAAGATATTAGAATAAGATATTATGGCAGTTACGAAGGTGTACATGTTTGCTTTTTAGATGGCGTTTTTGATTATCCAGCTTGGGAAACGGAAGAGATCATTGCCGGGCTTACCTTCCGATATTCCTCCGGACAAAAATTAATGGTTTATAGTGACGGCAATATCCTAGAATTAACAAAGGCATACGAAGCAGGTTGGTTTTCCGCGGATGCGTTATCGCAGCTTCTGGATTACTACAAAACGGTTCACTTTTATCTGTTTGAAGAATGACCGAAATCTCCCATAAACAAATAGGTGGAATTGTTCATCTGAGAGGACCTAGGTGTCAGTGACTATAACGGTTCACAGGCGATTGGAAATTCCTCCCTTCGAGGAAAAAAGACACCGGAATTTTCCGGTGTCTTTTTGTGTATGTATTGGATCAGAGTTCTTCGGCTACCGCCAGCAAGAGGATGCCGATAATCACAACGGCAATAAAGACATAGGTCTTCCAGGAGAGTTTTTCCTTTAGGAAAATACGGGAAAGCAGCAGAGAAACCACACAAACAGAGGAAAGAATGGGAGCAGCAATGGCATCCACTCCGCCCAGGGCGTACACATAGGTGAACTGGCCGGCTGTTTCAAATACAGCGGCAAGGATCTTGTCCTTATGCTGGGGAACGGAGCCAAACTTGACCTTCTTGGTTTTCAGGAAGATGAAAATACCCAGTGCGAACAGGGCAAAGGTCAACTCATAGCTGGTATTGGCTACGGCTTCAATGGTATCCTCGGTAACATCCACCAGGGGAGAATTGGCAACATCATCGATCAGGAAGAACGCGTCATCCAGGAAAGTGCCGAAGGCGTCCAGCAGAGCGTAAACGAAGGGCATGCAGAAGGCGATCACTGCCAGAGTTTTACCAAGCTTCTTCTTTCTGGCGGTTTCACCGTGGTTTTCCAGGAAGCTGACACCCAAAACACCAACGGTAATGACCCCGATGGCAACCCAGGTCAGCCAGGAGATCTCTTCCTGCAGGAAAATGACAAACAGCAGGGTACAAATGACACCGGCGGTGTTCTCTATGGGGTCAGAGATGGATTCTTCCAGGAACCGCATTCCGAAATAGGAAAAGGCCATGGAAATGATGTAAAACAGGGAAACGGGAAGATAACGGATAATATTTACGGGATTGTAATTGATATTCTGCGTCAGCAGGGTGAAGATGGCGTGAGCACCCATAACGATGCCCACCCAGACACAGATCTTCAGGTGAGAATATTTCTCGTTCGGCAAAGCACCCTTTTTGTAAAACAGCTCTGCAATACCCCAGAGGAGTGCTGTTGCAATGGAAAAGAATAGCCAATTCATATTTGTTCCTCCTTATAATTTTACAAGACCTGCGTCTACCATTTTCTGCAGGCTGTTGAGAATACCAAGTTTTGCATGGAGCCAGGTCAGACCGCCCTGAAAATACACTGCATAGGGAGGCCGGATGGGACCGTCGGCGGAAAGCTCGATGGAGCTGCCCTGGACAAATGCACCGGCGGCCATGATGACCTTGTCCTTGTAGCCGGGCATTTCAGAGGGCCAAGGTGTTGCGAAGCTGTCCACCGGAGCAGCGGACTGAATGCCCTTGCAGAAGGCGACCATGCCTTCCTCGCTGCCCAGTTCCACTGCCTGAATAATGTCGTGGCGGCTTTCGGTAGCATCAGGCACACAACAGAAGCCCAAGGGTTCGTACAGATTTGCGGCAAAAATAGCACCCTTTTCCGCACCGGCAGTGACAGTAGGAGCCAGGAAGAAGCCTTGGTACAAAGAGGTCATCAGACCCAGGTTTGCACCGACCTCCTTGCCAAGACCCGGGGCACTGAGCCGGTAGGCACACCGTTCGATGCATTCCCGGGTGCCGGCAATGTAGCCACCGATGGGGGCAAGTCCGCCGCCGGGATTTTTGATCAGACTACCCACGGTCATGTCTGCACCTACATCGGAAGGCTCGATGGTTTCCACAAATTCACCGTAGCAGTTGTCCACCATCACGATGACGTCAGGCTTGATGTTCTTACAGAAGGCGATCAGCTCACCGATCTGACTGACAGAGAAGGTGGGGCGGGTGGCATAGCCCTTAGACCGCTGGATGGTTACCATCTTGGTCTTGGGGGTAATGGCCTTTTGGATGTTTTCGTAGTCAAAGCTGCCGTCACTCAGGAGGTCCACCTGCTTGTAAGTAACGCCGTATTCTGCCAGCGAGCAGGGGCTGGGGCGAATGCCTATCACTTCCTGCAGGGTATCGTAGGGCAGACCCACGGGGGAGAGTAGCTCATCGCCGGGCAGTAAGTTGGCACTCAGGGCAATGGTCAATGCGTGGGTGCCGCAGGTAATCTGGGGTCTGACCAAGGCTGCCTCGGTGTGGAATACATCGGCATAGACACGCTCTAAGTTATCCCGCCCGTAATCATCGTAGCCGTAGCCGGTGGAGGGAGCAAAGCAGGCGACGCTGACACGATTCTTCTGCATGGCAGAAAGGACCTTGGCCTGGTTGTACTCGGCAACCTTGTCAATCGCATCAAAACGCTCCTGCAGATTTTGAATGGTCTTTTCGCCGTAGGCGTAAACAGCAGGGGAGATCCCCATTTCCTGATAAAGTTCCAGTAATCTTTCCATAATCAATCCTCGTTTTTCACAGTGTTCAGAATTTGGTTGGCAAGGTTATTCAGCACTTCTGGCCGTGATACGATCAGACCGGTGTCGGCTTCGCCCAAAATCAGCAGGGTATCGCCAGGTTTAATGCCGAACAGCTCCCGTGCTTCCTTGGGGATTACGATCTGCCCCCGGTCGCCTACTTTGGCGGTGCCGAAAACTCGTTGGTTGTTGCCTTTGCCGAGGATATGCTTGCCTCCGGGCATAAAACCAACTCCTTTCACATTTTTCATACTTTTCACACCGACAAATTATAATAAAATCCGCCCCGGTTGTCAATACCGGGACGGAAAATATCTGTCAGGGCTTTACAGTAAAGGCTTGCTCCAGCAGATCATCTGCCATGAAATCGTTGCTGTCATAGATGCTTAAGGTAAAAACAATCTCTTCCACGGATTCAATGCCGTTCTTTTTGAAATCACCCTCACTGAAAGAGATTTCTTCGTTGGCCTTCTTGCCTGCGGCAACGGAGACAGCCCAGAAGGGGTCGCACATAAAACCATTGACACTGACATCGTCTGTGGAGAACATCAGTTCCTTGTCGGTCTTGTTTTCCAGAAAAACTTTCAGAGTGTAGCCCCAGGTGCCTTTGGGATCAATGCCAGTAATCTTCACAGTAAACTGATCGTTGTCTACCAGCACAAGGGGAGAAAATTCCGCGGTTTGAGACTGCTGGGGTTCGGAAACACTGACAGAAGGATCGTTTATCGTTTCGTTGGTAGTGGGGGCTTCACCGCAGGCAGCCAGCGTCAGCACCAGCATCAGGGCTGTAATTGTCAGAAAAATTCGTTTGATCATAAAAAAATACGCTCCATATCAATATTTGCCGTGATGGCATCCATGGTAGCGTATTTTTTATTGTGTTTCAATCGGAGGTTGCAGGAAGCAAAGGGAGGTTTTTCCTCAATCGTTACGCCGTCTGCCACCGAAGATCACCAGCAGCCGCAGAAGCTGAGCCAATGCAACGGCGGTGGCGGCAACATAGGTCAGAGCGGCGGCAGTCAAGGTCTTCCTGGCACCTCTTTGCTCATCCTCAGACAGAAGATTGCCGGATTCGATGGCTTCCATTGCCCGACGGCTGGCATTAAACTCCACAGGCAGAGTTACCAGCTGGAACACCACGGAAAGACCAAAGCAGGCAATACCTGCATACACAAATCCAAAGGACACACTTTCGCCAAAGGAAAACAGCAGACCCAGCAATATCAGGGGCATAGCCAGACGGCTGCCGATGTTGGTAATGGGCACGATGGCGGCCCGGAGCTTGATGGGGCCATAGTTTTGGGCGTATTGCACCGCGTGGCCGGCTTCATGGCAGGCAACGCCGATGGCGGCGGTAGAGGTGGCGTCGTACACGCTGTCAGAAAGACGAATCACGTTGGTCTTGGGATCAAAATGGTCTGTCAGATTGCCACTGATCCGTTCAATCCGCACACCGGATACACCGTTGGCGGACAGAACCCGCTGGGCGGCCTGAGCACCGGTGATCCTGCGATAGGAAAGCTGTTTGGCATACTTTTTGAAGGTGGAGTTCACATTTGAACTGGCCCAAAGGGAAAGCAGCAAGCAGGGTAATACGAAAATGACATAGGTCATATCAAAACCGTAGTAGTATAACATGGTAATTCTCCTTAAATGATTTCCGGCTCCATAGCCTTGTGCAGCAGATCGGTGATGGCACCGCGGAAAATGCCGTAGGCTTGGCTGTGGAGGGTGCTGAGTGCACCGGCGGACAGATTTACTGCCACCTGGCCGGTCATGTACAGATCCTGATCCAGGATGAATTTGACCTCCGGATCCGGCTGGCCGTTCTTCTTTGTCAGGCCCGGTCCGGCATGCAGATGCAGACGGCAGCCACCACGGATGGCCATATCCACATCCACACTGCACTGGGAAACGGATGGGTCCATAACATCCTCCTCAGACAGAGGGCCTAAGTAGCAGCTTTGGATCAGCTCCCGGAAGGGGGTGTTTTCCAGACCCAGATTCTTTCTGGAAATGAAATTCAGGTACCGCAGACCCACTCTTTCGAAATAGGCAGGCTTGTATAGTTTTATGAAGGCAACCAGAGGTTTATCCAGCTTTTTCGCAAAATCCTCCCAGCAGGTGTATTTGGTGCAGGCCAGGGAGATGAAGGTGCTGGTCAGATTCACTCGCCAAGCACCGTCAGCAGACATGAATTGGTAGTTTGTGGTGGCGGGAGGATTTTCCAGCTTCATATTGCCGGGGGTGCCAATGAGCTTGGGCGGCAGTTGATCCTTACGGGCAGAGTAACGGGGAAACTCTTCCCGAATCGCATCCTGAAAAGCTGCCGGCAGGGTAGTGCCGATGGACAGAATTTCCGGAAAACGAAGCTGACAAATTACTTCACTGAGTTGATTGGAACGGTAGATACACCGGGGCTCTTGTGAAAACATAGTCATTCCTCATTTCAAATGCTTTTCTTTATTATAACCAAGACTTGCAAAAAAGGCAAGGGGAATGAGAAGGATTGCTTTTGGTAATAAAATGTTTTACAATAATAAAAAATAAGTGAGTAAAATGCCGCGTTCAACCGTTATATAGGTGAAGAGGTGATCCGAATGGCTAAAACCGGTCAAAAGTACAGCTGTCCATGGACTCTGGGGGATCGGGAAGCAATTTCCCAATTTGTAAGTACATACTCCGATTCTCTGGTAAGATTTGCCTATGGTTATGTAAAAGATGCCGCCGCTGCGGAGGACGTGGCGGGGGATGCCATTGCGCTGCTATTTGTCAAAGGAAAGCACTTTGAAAGTGAAGAGAAAATGCGGGCCTATCTCTATAAGATCGCCCGCAGCAAAGCTATTGACTACCTGCGACGGAACAAAACTCAGGTTCCGCTGGAGGATGTGGAAAATGTGCTTTATACCGAAGGTGCGGAAGAAGCATTCCTTCGCAAACAGCGCAATGAGCAGGTGTATCTTTGTATGCAGAAGCTTCCGGAGGATTACCGCGTGGCATTGTATCTTAGCTATTTTGAGGGTTTTTCCCTGGGGGTTGCAGGTCGCATTATGGGAAAAACGGAAAAGCAAATGTATAACATACATGCCCGGGCCAAGATCGCCTTGAGAAAATTGCTTGAAAAGGAGGGCGTTACTTGTGAAGACCTTTGATGAAAGAACTGATCAGGTTATGCAGAAGATCGATACTGCAATTCAGAAGAAAAGGAAAAGAAATCGGATCATTACCGTAGCAACTGCCAGCCTGCTTTTTGTAATTATCGTTGTGGCGGTGTTGTTTGTACCCTATGAATGGATGGAACCCAGCGTTCTGGAATACGCAGACAGCGGCTATTACAGCTTGATCAAAAACCTGAACAGAAATAAGTATCGGAATGAAAATCACATAAGCGCGGCTACACCGAAGAATAACTTTGAATACCTGCTGGCAATATGGAATCATGAGGAGCCTTATGGAGTGCGTGTTGATTTAATGGAGAATGTATCCAATGCAGGCAAGTATGTAGAGAATACTGATAATCAGGTGCAAGGGGTTATCGAGGGTGATCTGATCAAGCGGACGGAGGACTATATTTTCCGCCTGAGCACTAACTACGACAGTGGTGAAGCGATACTACGTAGTTATACAATTGATGGTGCCGACTCCAAGCGCGTTGGTACCGAAAAAATCGATATTGACTTTATTGCATTGCTTAATGCAGAAATGTATCTTTCCGACGATGGGAAGATCGTTACGGTTATTCTCTATGGCAATAAAGAAAGAATATGGCGAGAAGATGGCAAAGGCTCAGATATGGATGAACGGATATATGTGCTTAGCTTTGATGTTTCCAATCCTGCCAAAATGCAACGATTGGGAGAATTCAATATTACCGGTGAATACTGTAGTTCCCGCAAGGTTGGTCAGAGTATCTATTTACTGAGCCGCAAGTATGTATCCTTCAGAGATTTGGATTTTGACAACAAGGATACATATTTGCCGAAATACACTTGTAACGGTGTTGCGCAATATCTGCCGCCGGAAGCCATTCTTGATCAATATACGCCGGATGAGAATTATTTGGCTACCCTGATGCTGCTGCAGGAGGGAAGCTTGAATGTGCTGGATTCGGCAGCGGTGTTATCAGGCAGTCGGTTCTTCTATATGTCGGGAGAGCGGATCTATATCCCTTGCTCTTATTCTGAGAGTTCCGGTTATTGCGAAACAAAAACAATGACAGATATTATTTGCTTGTCCTATACAGCGGATTCCATGGAGCATATCGGTACTACTACTGTGGAGGGGCATTTCCAAAACCAATACAGTATGGATGAATATAATGGCATACTGCGGGTGGTTACATCCACCAGTGAAAATACCTGGAGTGGACATAACGGAATGGAATTGCTTATACGGGGGGAAAGAAATGTAAATCTGTATTGCATCTCGTTGGATAACTGGGAAATGCAAGGTCAGGTGGTGGCTTTTGCTCCGCGGGGAGATGAGGTGCGTTCGGTTCGCTTCGATGGGGATACGGCGTATGTCTGCACAGCCCGAAGAATGACGGATCCGGTATATTTCTTTGACCTGAGTGATCCGAAGAATATCACTTGGAAGGATACGGGCAAAATTCCCGGGTATTCCGCGTCTTTGCGGACATTCGGCGATTACCTGCTGGGCATCGGCTATAATGAGGATGAATGGCTGAAAATTTCGCTGTATCGGGAAACGGAAACCGGTGTGAAAGAGGTGTGCAATGTTGACACAGAATACAGCTTTTCTTCCGAATACAAGTCTTACCTGATTGATGAAGAAAATATGTTGATTGCCATTCCAATCTATGTGGATCTTGGACTGAGCCGGCTGTTGGTGTGGCAGTTGGAAGACGGCAAGCTTGTGGAAAAGCATGATATCGCTGTGAACGGAATGGGCGCTGACATTCGCGCCTTGCTGATTGATGAGTATCTGTATGTGCTGGGTGCCAACCTTGTAGTTAAGAAAATCAAATAAGGGAAAGGGGTGCAAAATTGCACCCCCTTCTTTTTGGATAGCATTGGCTGTTCCGGGTAAACTATCCCAGGAGGGATAGTTATGACCGAACGGGAATACGGAAAATTGGTTCAGGAGGCAATGCCCAAATCGCCTATTTTGAAGGATTGCTTCAATGCCTTTTGGATCGGCGGATTGATCTGCCTGCTGGGACAGATCGCAGTGAATGGCTATGTGGCATTGGGGCTGGAAAAGCAGGATGCATCCACCGCGGCATCTATGAGTCTGGTGGCACTGTCAGCTTTGCTGACGGGCCTGAGCCTTTACGACAATATTGCGAAACATGCCGGAGCAGGTACGCTGGTGCCCATCACCGGCTTTGCCAATGCCATTGCATCGCCGGCCATTGAGTTCAAAACCGAGGGCTTCATCCTTGGGGTTGGTGCAAAGATGTTTACAATCGCAGGACCGGTGATTGTGTATGGCGTGAGCACCAGCGTGGTGTATGGAATTATCTATTGGATAACGACATTGTTCTAACGAAAAAGGCTTGACCGACTGGTCAAGCCTTTTATCATACGCCACCTGTAAAGACTACCATTAAACCACCAGCGGTTATGTAAAAAATGGTGGTAATAATAGGCCAAACCAAAATCCAAATCCATTTCATCCCTATCACTTGTTTTGCTTCCTGTGATTTCCGTTCCGTGAGAAACGAGGTGAGACAAATAATAAAGGACACAATGCCAACCGGATTAATAATCCAACCATAGACTAAAATAATGCCAACGCTAAAATAATCACGCAAATTGAAATAGTGGTTGACAGCAAAACAAACGGTTGATGCAATACAAAAAAGACAAAAAACACCATTGAGAATGGATGTGATTTTCAACGCCTTTAATGTTTTCATAGTACCCCTCCTTTGTTTTATTATACTATACTGTCGTCTTAATGTAAATATTTTTCCAAATTGGGTCGTAACAAAACACGAATGTATGGGTCCTAAGTTGACACAAGCAGAGGGGTTTATCTTAGGCGACGGTGCCAAAATGTTCCCTACATAGCAAAACGGCTTGACCGATTCGGTCAAGCCGTTTTTGGAAAAAAGAGCAATCCTTTGTGTTAATCATCCATGTATTGGAGAGGGACTCTTTCGCCGTCCTCATTTACATATTGACCGTCTTTGTAGTACACGATTTGTCCGTTTCTGGAATCTGTATAATAAGTATTCAAACCCTTGTCCGGTGACCAACTGGAATCGGATGGGAAAGTGGAAGGGGAAGGATAAGAAGTGTGACTTGGTTGACGAGAATACAACTGTTTGTGTCGTTCCTCCTCTTTTGTGCGGTCGATTGTTTCCACAACCGATTGGATGCACAGATCCATTGCATTGGCATAATGTGCAGGAAGCTTTCCGGAACTTTTGATTTTTCTGAGGCGACCCAGGATGCGGTTCCAATTTTCCAGTGTGTTGTAATCATAAATGACTTGTGTGCTATACCAAAGGAATTCTGCTTCCATATCTTCTGCTGCGGCAATTTCCAGATATTTGCTGGCTTCCTTAGCGGAATATTTCTTTTCGCCTGCAGTCAGTAGATTGGAATCAAGATCGGATAAGTACTTTTTGCCAAGATAAAGGCAGGCGGGGACATACTCCAATTTGGCGGCTTCTTCCATCTTTGCTTCATCGATGGGATCTGCGGCCATTGCCTGATCATACAGTTTTTTAGCTACATACTTTTCTGCGGCGACGCAGCCTTGTTTTGCGGCTTTTTGGATAGAGGCTTCGTCACCCTTTTCCAGGCCGATTCGATACAGCTCCTCGGCGTGCTTAATGGAAACTTCCGTTCTTGCAATTTGTTTTTTCGTGTCTTCCAGCTTCTTTTGGAGCTTCTGTAAATCAGATTTACTACTTGATACATCACAGCGAGCACTGTCATAATACATTTTGTTATCACTGCATTCTCCAATGATGCGGTAGACTTCTACAAACGGGGCGACGCAGCTTATGGGAGGAATGGCACATACAATCAGTGCGACAAATCGCAGGAAGGAAAACTCTTCTTCGGATACCGCGAGTAGTATAAAATTGATAATATGAAGAGCGATCGATGTCAGAAAAAGACAACCACTAAAAGCCGGGCCATTAAAGCCAGAGCTGTCTACAGCGGCGGATGATTGCTTTGCCATTATTGGATATAGTATCAAAACTGCAGCCAAGATCACAGCGATGGAAAGGATGATGGAGAGGGTCAGACAGGTCTTGGAGCGGCGATACTCCTTCATATACCACCACTCGCTCCCTGCATGTTTATCTGCAGCTTTTTGTACATTCGAGGTATTTGCCTCTATGGTTTTCAATTCCTCTTTCAACGTGGCTAGTTTGGAATCAAAAATGGAATTTGCGGACATAAAAACATCTCCTTTTTGGTTTGTCGAAGACAAATGGGTCTGCTTTGGTAAGCATAAAAGATGTGCCATAAAATAATTTTACCACGGACGCAAAAATAATGCAAGTTTTTAATAAAGGGACGAGAAACCCGCAATATCACTCAGTTAAGAAAATATGTCATTCTGAGGCTGCGTAGCAGCCGTGAGAATCCGTTCTACAAAGGGTATTACGGATTGCCACGTCGCTACGCTCCTCGCAATGACAGTTTAAACTTAATGACATTGGGGAAACCCGTTCCCTACATAGCAAAACGGCTTGACCGATTCGGTCAAGCCGTTTTTAGATCACGGTCGAAGTTGTGAATCCAATCTGCTTTCAAGAAGTAGATCAGGAAGATGATACTGCTAAGCGTCCATGTGATGGGGTATGCCCAGGAAACGGTGGTCAGCTCATTGACCAGTTTTACCGCTACGGTGATATATGTCACCCGGAAGACACACCAGCAGGCAAGCATGGTAAACATCGGGACTGAGGCTTTGCCGGCACCTCGCAAGACCGAAGCAATACAATGGGAGAATGCCAGCAGGAAGTAGAAAAGGCAAATGGTACGCATGTGCCGCGTTCCAAAGTCGATGGCTTCCTGCGTTTCGCTGAAAATGCCGATCAGCTGCGGGGCGAAGAGATAGGAAAGCACACCGATCAGTTCGGCGATCACGCAGCTGCACAGCACACCGAATGCAACGCCTTTTTTTACCCGGGCATGATGTCCCGCACCCAAATTCTGTCCAACAAAGGTTGAAAGAGCCTGTGTGAAGCAGGTCACCGGCAGGAAAGCGAAGCCCTCCAGCTTGGAATAGGAGCCGCAGCCGGCCATTGCCGCTTTGCCAAAGCTGTTGATGTTGCTTTGGACGACTACGTTGGCAAGGGCGATCACACTGTTTTGCACGCCTGAGGGCAGACCGTAGCGGATGATCTCCCAAAGACTTTCCTTGTGGAAGCGGATCTTGCGGATGCTGACCCGGTAGGGGGCATCCACCCGGAGAATGTGGAGCAGGCACAGCAGAGCACTGATGCCCTGAGAGATGGTGGTGGCAATGGCGGCAGAGCCCACACCTAAGCCAAGTCCGGCGACGAAAAGCATATCCAACGCAATGTTCACGCAGGTGGAGAAGATCAGGTAATACAGGGGGTGCTTGCTGTCGCCAACGGCGTGGAGAATGCCCACAAAGATGTTGTACATCACCGTAAAAATCGCACCGCAGAAGTAGAATCGGAAATACTCTATGGATTGGGGCAGTACCTCCGCAGGGGTGCCCATCCATTGCAGGATAATCGGGGTCAGCAATACGCCGGCCACGGTCAGCAGTGCACCGGTCACAAGACCAAAGGCAATGGCGGTGTGGATGGCTTTGCCCATAGCGTCATACTGCTTTGCACCGAAATTACGGGCGATGATGACACCTGCTCCCATGGCAACACCGTTGAAAAAGCTGACCATCATAAAGATCAGACTTCCGGAGGAGCTGACTGCCGCCAGAGCATCGTCGCCTATGTAATTGCCCACACACCAGGCATCAAAGGCATTATAAAGCTGCTGAAATACATTGCCCAGAAACACCGGCAATGCAAAAAACAGCATAGCTTTCCAAATGGAACCTTCGGTTAGCAAATAGCGTTTGGCATGCAAGGCTTGCTCCTCCTTACAGAAGTGGATACTATAAATCAGACAGGCTGTGACAGATCCCGCAGGGCACCATCAGGGGAGGGCTTCTCATCGAAAACCTTTCCTCAAAAAAGAATGGATCCTGGCAATCGATTCTTTCAAAATTAGTGGTTGTCGGGGTCGGCGACGCTGTTGTTTGTGTTATCCTTGTCAACAATGTCGGCGTCGTTGGGCACGGGGATCACAGTGGTGCCGTAATCGTAGAAAGAGACGAGATCCTGAGCACCGGCGGTCGCGTCAATGATACTCAAATATACCAGCTGGCCATTCTTGAATATCATCCGGACATCGCCGCTGGCCATTTTCAGATTGTAAGAACCGGTGGCTTCGTCATAAGTAAAGTCGGACAGAGGCTTGGGGAAACCCTTGAGGGGGAAGTTGGCGGAAATGCCGATATTGGAGGTTTCCCACTTGCCGGTTTCGTCATTGAAGATATAATCCTTGATTTTGTTCTCACGCAAAATGCCCATAATCTTACGAGTGGTATCGTCTTCTTCGCAGGTCTGCAGATACTCCTCGCCGCTGATCAGCATGGTAGTGACTTTGGTTTTACCATTGTAGGTAAGCGTTTCGCAGAAGGTATAATTGGTAGGGGAATTTGTCGTCAGGGTATCGAGCTGCGCTTCGGTGATTCGTTCCCCCTTGGGCGTGCCGTCCGGGTTGAGAGTTTCTTCGGTAGAGGTGGTGCTGTCGGTGGTGCCGTTACCATCGGTAGGCTCGGAACTGCCGTTGTTGCCGGTGGGCTCGGAGCTGCCGGTGGGCAGGGTGGTGTCGGGATTCTGACCGTTGTTGACCGGTGCATTACAAGCGGCCAATACTGCCAGGCACAGACAGATCGCTAAAAGAATGGAAAGAAAACGCTTCATATGTATTCTCCTTCGTTGTTTATGATACTTAACTTTAGCGAAATTCGGAAAAAATGTCAAGGAAAAAACTGCGATCTGTGCGTTTTTTGGTGTTTACACAGTCGGGGGGATGTGCTATGATAACAGTTAAGAAAAAGAAACCGAGGTTCTTTATGAATTATATTGTTTTGGATATGGAATGGAATCAGCCTTGGCCGGGCTCTCCCTCTGCCAAGAAGGTGCTGCCGGTTGCCATCCGGGGAGAGATCATCCAGATCGGTGCCGTCCGGCTGACCCCGGACAGGGAAGTGGCCGATGAGTTCCAGGTCTTGATCAAACCGAAACATTACCGCCACCTAAACCGCCGTGTCAGCAAGCTGACGGGCATTAAGGAATCCCGTCTCCGGGACGAGGGTATACCCTTTCCCGAGGCGATGGAGCAGTTCCAGGCATGGTGCGGCGAGGATATTATCTTCCTGACATGGGGATTTGATGATATCGGCATTCTCCGGGAAAATCTGCGGCTGTTTGGCATTGCCGAGGATTGGACGGAGCGTTGGTTCAATGCCCAGATGATCTTCAATGCCCAGACCGACGGGTCTTCCGCACAGAAGGCCCTGAAAACCGCAATGGAGATCTTTGGCATAGAGGCTACCCGACCGGCTCATGATGCTCTGGGTGATGCCTATCACACGGCCCTGATCTGTGCCCGGCTGGATTTGAACAAAGGCACGATGGAATACGGTCAGGCTCTGAAAACCCATGAAAACGGCTTCCACGGGGCTCAGATACCCGGCTGTATTGCACGGAAGGTGTTTTATGATTATGCGGACAAGAAGGCGGCCCTTTCTGCTATGTCCGGAGCGGAGAATATGTGTCCCATCTGCGAAAAGCGGATGCTGGGTTCCCGGTGGTTTGCACAGCCGGGGCATCGGTATATGGATCTGGCCACCTGCCCGGAGCACGGCAAATTCCTGATCCGGGTGCGTCTGTCCGAACAGCCCGACGGAAAGATCCGGGTCAGCCGGTTGACATATGAGGCAACTTCCGAAGCAGCTCAGGCCTATGCACGCCGTGCGGAAAAGGCGGATCCGGAGGAACAGATCCCCAATCGCCGCCGTCGTCGGCGTCGGGCAGCCGCCGGTGAAGGCAAAACTGTCACAGAATAAGAAAAACGGACGGCTTGCCGTCCGTTTTTTGTGCAGAAAAGTGCTTGACAGAATGGCATTGAGGTGTTACAATACGCTTCGTGATGGTGCCCAGCACCTGTGACTTATGGGCCCTTAGCTCAGTTGGTTAGAGCCTCCGGCTCATAACCGGATAGTCCCGGGTTCGAATCCCTGAGGGCCCACCACAACAAATAAAGGCTTCGGCCTTTTACATATAGGGGTATAGCTCAATTGGTAGAGCGGCGGTCTCCAAAACCGTAGGCTCAGGGTTCAAGTCCTTGTGCCCCTGCCAGAAAAACCTCCAAGCCATCGGCTTGGAGGTTTTTCAACTAAATCCACCCTTGCGGGTGGGTGAAATATTGCTCTTTCAAACATTTATGCTATAATACTTACAGAAGGGTGGTGCTCCTGTGCGTCGGATGAATGACAAAGATATCATCAAAAGCAATATATTTATCATTATTTGTGCCGTTGTTTTCGTCCTGGTAGGCGTTCTTTTGCCGCTTGTACCCGTGCTTATTCCAACCGCAGAATACAGTGAGTTGATTGATAAGGAAATTGTCATTCAGAGTGTGGAAAGGATTCATCCATATAAAGGCACAACTTATCACCGTATTACAACAGCCGACGGTGAGCAGTATAATATTACCGGTGATTATACCAATACGGATGTAGATAAATATCTATACGAAGGTCAGATTGCTGCAATAAAGTATTACGAAAATCAATTGCTATTTAAAACAAAAAAATATGCTGAAGTTATTACGGTAGACGGAATTAGCATCGTACATTATGACAATGATAAAGATAATGGTATTTGGGTGCTTCACCTGCTTTCTGTTTGTTGCATATTGATCGCCATAGGTGCAGTGTGGTTTGTCGTCTGGCAAATAAAAAGCAACCGGAAAAAACGGGCAAAACGAGATCGTAAAATCATCAAAAAGTATGGATCTGTAAGAAAATAATAGTATGATCTATCACAATCTTGCTTTTTCTTCTCATTTTGCAGAACATTTCTTGCAATTTGTGCGATAAGTTGCTAGAGTGGTTTTATAATCATCACAAAGGGGAGCGTTAGTACCATGAAACGATTTCTTGCCTGCATTTTAGCATTGCTGATGGTATTGTCCATGGCGGCTTGTGCAACACCTGAGGACCAGACTCCGGCTACGGAGGTGGAGAACGTCTACGCACAGCAGAATTACGCTCTGCGTGGAGTGTCCAACAAACTTAGACTGTTGGGCCGAGCCAGCGTTGCGAACAATGGCATCGCCAGCGATCATACCGCATCCGGTATCGAGTTTGAGGCGTACATTCAGGGTGAATTCCGCTTTACCGTCAGCTGCAGTGCGGACACCTATTTTACCGTTTTTGTGGACGGGGAGCGTTTGGAGCAGCGTTTTGAAGCCAAGGGCGAGTTTGTGGACAGAGAGATCGTCGTGGGTGATCTGGGTGAACTGGCTCTGCGGAATATCCGCATCATCAAGCAGACTGAAGCGAAGAACTCTGTTGCCACGCTGAAGAGTATGGAATTTTACGGCTGTCTGGCAGATGCCCCCAAGCAGAAGGATCTGTACATCGAATTTATCGGCGACAGCATCACTGCCGGTTACGGCAATCTGTGGACGAAGGACTCCCCGGATCCCAGCAATAAATCCGGCACCGCTTTGTATCAGGATGGTATTTTAGGCTATGCGTTTCTTACCGCACAGCTCCTGCAGGCGGATATTTCCGTTGTCAGCTGCAGCGGCATCGGCATTGACAGAGGCTACACCAACCAAAACGGCAAGGGCTATCGCATGCGGGATTTCTATGAAATGACCTCTTATGTCCGGTCCAAGACGGAAGTTTATGACTTCGAAAATGCCCGTGTGCCGGATCTGGTTGTCATCAATTTGGGCACCAATGACCAGTCCGTAGGTTCTACTGAGGAGGACTTTAAGGCCGGTGTACGGGAGCTGATCAACTTCATCCGCACATCCTACAATAGCACCATGCCCATCGTTTGGGCCTACGGCATGATGTCGGACGGCCGATATCAGTGGGTCGAGGATGTGATCAATGAACTGGGTGGTGACAAGGAAGGTCTGTATATGTGTGAGCTGATCCGCAACAAGGAAGGCGGCAACGGCCATCCGTCCCTGACCGCACACAGCATCGCCTCACAGCAGCTGGCCGGTTTTCTGACCAGTAATGAGATCGTCTGATGAATATGCAAAAAGCAACCGAGTTCACTCGGTTGCTTTTTTATCAAATTTCGTGTCATTCCGAGCCAGTGTGCACACTGGCGTGGGAATCTTCTCGTCGAAGGGGATTGCCACGTCGCCGTGCTCCTCGCAATGACAAGTTTATTTTCCCTTTATATAGACACGGAGTTTTTCCCTGGGAGCGGCAGGGGAACCCTCTCGGAACAGACCGTAAAGATCGTCGATTCGTTGTTCCAGAGCTTCATATTCGTGGCCGGTCTTTTCACCCACATGGGGGAATTGGCCGGATTTTCTGGCGATTTTCAGCACAGACCGCCCCATTTCGCTGAGCCCCAGCACCCGTACGTAAGGCGGAATGGCCAGCATATCCTTGGCGGTCAACCCAAGAAAGGCACACATGACCATCCGGTCAAGGCGGCTGCGGGTGTAACGCTTGGATTTCGTGGCTGTGAGGATCTGCTCCAATGTAGCACAGCGACGGCAATTGTGCATCAGCTTTCGCCACAATCCCTCAGAACCGTAGGGCAGGGCTTCAAAATCAGTGTCGGACATGGTACGTAGTCGGGCAAGTATGCTCCGTTCACCGGCGGTAATCGTATATATGGCCGCGTCGGTAAATATCTGCACCGCTGCCTCCGGAACATAGCTTTGCCAAGCCTTGTGATCTGTTAACAGCTGCCGCAGGGAAGTGGCGGAGGGATTCTCTCGGTCCGGTTCGGTGGCGTGATAGCTGCCCTCCCGGGGAATGACAAAGGGTCGCATGGTACTCCCTTGGGAAAGGATTGCTTTGCAGTATTCCAAACCCAGGACATCGTTGGGACTTTCCAGCAGGGAAGCGTTCTGACCCAAGGCCAGCAAGGCAGACTGACGGGCAGCAGGGAAGGAGATGCCTTTGTCCAGCTGGGCACGCAGTGCTGCCGAAAATTCCGGTATCAGCAAGCATTTGGCGGTTGCCATCAAAGTTTCTGCTGTGCCGGTTTCTGCACCAAAGCACAGATAGTCACAGAATTTCGACGCAATGGCCACGCCGCCGGCGGCAAAGCCTTCCGCAGAGGACAGGGCGTAGGATACCGGCAGTTCCAGCACCAGATCCGCACCGCAGCGGATGGCGGCCTCTGTCCGGAGGGATTTATGGAAAATTGCCGGCTGGCCACGCTGCACAAAGCTACCGCTCATGATGCAAACGATGGCGGTATCCTCGCCAAATGCGGCCCGGATGGCATCAAATTGCTTTTTATGACCCATATGGAAGGGATTATATTCACAAATAACGCCCACAATTTTCAAAATTTATCCCTCCTTGTAAAAAAATTCCGTTTCAGGGCTTGAGAAATTTGTTATAATATTATATAATGCTTTTAGCTATGGCTATATCATAACACAAAGTCTGAAAAAAGAAAATCATTTTTATTTTACAGGAGGCAAATTTTCATGAATGTTCTGGTTATCAATGCCGGCAGCTCCAGCCTGAAGTATCAGCTGATGAACCCCGAGACCGGTGATGTATCCGCCAAGGGTCTGTGCGAGCGTATTTATATCGACGGCCGTCTGACCCACAAGGTCGGCGACAAGAAGGTGGTTAAGGACATCCCCATGCCCAGCCATTCCGAGGCCATCTCTGCCGTTCTGGACATCCTGGTCGACCCCGTTGACGGCGTGATCAAGTCCGTTGATGAGATCGATGCTGTCGGCCACCGTGTTCTGCACGGCGGTATGGAGTTCTCTGACTCCTGCATCGTCAACGATGATGTGATCGCTGCCATCAAGAAGTGCATCCCCCTGGGACCTCTGCACAACCCTGCTAATCTGATGGGTATCGAGGCTTGCCAGGCTGTTATGCCCAAGACTCCCCAGGTCGCTGTGTTCGACACCGCTTTCCACATGACCATGCCTCCCAAGGCTTACCGCTACGCCATCCCCACTGAGTACTATGAGAACGACGATATCCGCCGCTATGGCTTCCACGGCACTTCTCATAAGTATGTGGCCAAGCGTACCGCTGAGCTGGTTGGCAAGAAGGAATTCAAGATGATCAACTGCCACCTGGGCAACGGCTCTTCTCTGTGTGCCATCAAGGACGGCAAGTGCCAGGATACCACCATGGGTCTGTCTCCTCTGGCCGGTGTGCCCATGGGCACCCGTTCCGGTGACATCGACGCCTGCGTGGTGCAGTTCATCTGCAACAAGTACGGCATGAGCGTTGACGAGTGCCTGAATATGCTGAACAAGAAGTCCGGTGTGCTGGCTCTGTCCGGCGTTTCTTCTGACTTCCGTGATCTGGAAGCCGGTGAGGCCAACGGCGATGAGAACTGCATCCTGGCTCTGAACAAGTTCTTCTACGAAGTTGCCAAGTATATCGGTGCCTACGCTGCCGCTCTGAACGGCGTGGATGTTATCACCTTCACTGCCGGTGTCGGAGAGAACGGCCCCGATACCCGTGCCGCTATCTGCTCCTATCTGGAGTTCATGGGTGTTAAGCTGGATCCCGAGGCAAACAACTGCCGTGGCAAGGAGCGTCTGATCTCTGCTCCCGATTCCAAGGTTCAGGTTTGGGTGGTTCCCACCAACGAAGAGCTGATGATCGCTCAGGATACCGCTGAGCTGGTCAATGCTGCCAAGTAATCAAACAGATAAAAAATGCACCCCAACCGGGGTGCATTTTTGCTGTTAATAAGAAAAGGACGCGTTTTGCAACGCGTCCTTTTGGTGTATGTGCTTAGCCTTCGAAATCGGCCTCGGCAGCGACAACGGCACCTTCCTCGACAACCTCGGAAATCTCTTCTGCAGAAGTCTCTTCGCAGCAATCGCAGTCGCAGTCGCATTCGCAATTGCAGCAGAACAGACCGCCAAAGGTCTTCTTGAACCAAGCGACGATCTGATCACCGTACTTCACCACAACAAAGGCAATGCCGGCGATGGCAGCCAGAGCTGCGACGATCTTAATA
Organism: Oscillospiraceae bacterium; assembly: GCA_015067945.1. GTDB lineage: Bacteria > Bacillota > Clostridia > Oscillospirales > Oscillospiraceae > Faecousia. Next base: position 96,083 of record SVLM01000003.1, on the reverse strand, counting down.
ACAATACCAAAAACTTTCATAAGAAAACCTCCTCTATTTATGTTACTACATACAGTATAACCAATGCTGTGAAAAAATGCAACAACCAATTTAAACTATTTTCAAATATAGCCATACATTCCCCGAATGCTGACCTCTCCGGAATTTACAGCACGCCGGCTTCCGTCGTCAAACTGCACCAGCAACGCACCGTCAGGCAGAACATCCAGAGCCTTGCCGTGCCGGGCAGATTCATTTTGCACAACGCAGACACTTTGACCGATGGTGATGCAGTCGGTTCGGTAAGCCGCCATCAGTGCTTCCTTTTCGGATAGCAACCGCCGGTCCATCAACAGTAATTCCTGCAGGATTCCGGCAATCAGCTGACTGCGGTCGGGTTGCTGCCCGGTGATCATGGCAAGGGAAGTGGCCAGCGAGCGAATCTGAGGGTCAAAGTCATCCGTTTTTTGGCTGCAGTTTAATCCGATGCCCACAATAGCACAGACCTCGCTGCAGGTAATAATCAACTCTGTCAGGATGCCTGCCAGTTTTCGCTGTCCGCAAACCAAATCGTTGATCCATTTGATGCCCGGCCGAAGCTGCAGTACGGCCTCAATACCGTTGCATACATGGACACCGCAGGCACAGGTCAGATGCATTAATTCCTCAGGGGTACAATGGTAGCGTAGAATTACACTCATGTAAATGCCCATACCGCCGGGGGAGAGAAAGCTTCGCCCAAGTCGGCCCCGACCGGCGGTTTGCCGGTCAGCGATCAGGACAGTGCCATGGGGAGCACCGGCCCGGGCCATGTCCTTTGCCAAGGTGTTGGTGGATTCGACACAGTCAAAATAATGGATTTTGTCTGCCCAGGGGTGGTTGTGGGGCAAATACTTTAAAACAGAATCGATCATGCTTAGTCCATATCCCGGACAACTTCCTCAGGGGGATTGTCCAGCACTTCGGGATGGGCAAGCAGGCGGCGGTAATGCTTGAAGAAGGTGGCGTAATAATAGCCGTCACAGATACGCTCATCCAGGACAAATTTAACATCTATGTACTTCTTTTGCACCACGGAGCCATCCTCCAGCACTTCCAAAGCTCTGCGTTTGCAGCCGAAGGCACCGAAGACGGGCAGGTTGCCGAAGTCATATAGGTGGTGATAAATGGGAGGAATACCCAGAGAACCCATGCTGGTAAAGAACAAGCTTCCGTGGAAGGGGCTTAGCTCCAGCAGGAACTTGGGCAGCAGACCGAAGTAGTCCAGCAGCTTCAGCAGCCAAACCACGAACTTAAGCACAACACTGGGGATCAGATTCAGAGCCATGATCAGGCTGTCCAGATTGGAATCCAGCTCCTTGGTGGCTTTAACGCCTTCCACAGCGGCATTGAGCTTACGGTAAACATCTTCAGCAGTATCCCGGGGGTTCAGATGCACCTTGATGGAAGTGTCGGGGGAGTCCACGTTCATTTCCTTCTTGATGACCATGCAGTACTGGATATCCTCATCTCTGGTGTAAACCTTCTGGCCGTTGATGAAGCGGTTCAGCTGGGGATATTTTGCAATGCCCCGGACATAGGCAGCCAGCAGCACGTGGGTAATACCAAAATCGGTCAGACCCTCTCTGCGTTTTTGACGAATGTAGCGGTCAATGTGGGTGATCTCAAAGGATTCCTCAAACAGATTGGAGCAGGTGTTACGCTCTACCTGGAAGTAGGCGGTGATCTGTGCCATGGGTGCCAGAGTGCGGATCTTGCGGCCGTCGGTGCGGTCACCCCAGGTGGGATGGTACTTGCCGTCAGCATGTACCCGGATCACGAAAACCAGCAGCGAGGCACCGGCCAGCATGATCAGATCCGGCATCAGGGGCATCAGCACGGTCCAGTTGCGAGCGGTAACGGCATCTTTGTGATAGTAAAGAATCATTGCCAGGGGCAGCAAGGTAACCGGCAGCAGCAGCCACACGGCACGAGCCCAACGGCCGTTGGTAATCTCGGCATAAATTACGCCCATGAAGATCAGGCAGATCCAGAACAGGCAGGAGATGATCAGATTATTTACATTGGAAGAAATCCAAATGCCGGAATAGATCACGATCATCCAAACGGGCAATGCGGTTTTGTAGAATTGCTCTTTGCCGCTCAGCAAAGTGATGAGCACGAACAGCAGGGTGGCTGCTACTGGCAGAACGATTTGGCTCCACACTTGAAGTGAATCACCGGTTCCTTTCATACAGGCGATCACAATGCGGGCCACTGCCGAGCCGACCAGGCACAGTGCCATCAGCCATGTCAGCACATTTTTATTGCTGACATAAAAAGATTTTCTTCTTTCCATAGCAAGATAATTGTAGCATAATTATGAGAATTTGACAATACAAAAAAGAAACGACCCGATTTGGGTCGTTCCTTAGTGAACTCTGTTATTTACCAAGCTCTTGATTTCTGGCGTGGGAGCGTTTTACGGCATCCATGACGGCGGAGCGGAAGGCACTGTCCTCCAAAGCCCGGACACCGGCAATGGTAGAGCCACCGGGAGAGCAGACTGCGTCCTTGATTTGGCCGGGGTGCTTGCCGGTTTCCAAGGCCAGCCGGGCAGTACCCAGCAGCATTTGGCTGGCGTAGAGAAGCGCCTTTTGACGGGGCAGTCCGCAGGCAACACCGCCGTCTGCCAGTGCCTCCAGGAAAATGGCGGCAAAGGCGGGTCCACAGCCGGCTACAGAGCTGCCGGCATCGATCAGTGCCTCCGGCAGAGGATCCAAAACGCCGGCAAACCGCATATTCTCCAGGAATAAATCAAGGGTTTCCCGGGAGACGTTTTCTGTCTTGTCAAACAAAACCATACCTTCGCCCACTGCACAGGGGGTGTTGGGCATGATGCGGATTACGGGATAGTTGCCACCGGCCATTGCCTGGATCCGCTCCATAGTCAGACCGGCGGCCATGGTAACCAGTACAAATTCATCCTTCCGCTGTGCAAGGGTGGGAGAGAGCTCACTCAGCAAATCACCCATTTGCTGGGGCTTGACGCCCAGGAAGAGGAAGCCGCACTGTGCTGCAATCTGCTCTTTTGTTGCCATCTGGCAGCCCAGCCGATTGGCCAACGCTTCCGCTTTGGCCGGGGTTCGGTTGGAAAGCAGAATGGATTCTGCAGGCATGGCCTTTGCGGCTGCTTCAGCCAAAGCACCGCCCATGTTGCCGGTGCCGATAAAACCAAATGTGTTTTTCATAGAATTCCTCCTGATCATCGGATATGTCCGTTGCCGAGGATCACATATTTATAGCTGCAAAGCTCCTCAAGACCCATAGGACCTCGGGCATGGAGCTTTTGTGTGGAGATGCCCATTTCACAGCCTAAGCCAAACTCACCGCCGTCTGTGAACCGGGTAGAGCAGTTGACATACACAGCAGCACTGTCCACAGCTTGGGTAAAGGTGTCGGCAGCTTGGACGTTTTCGGTAATGATGGCCTCGCTGTGTCCGGTGGAATGCTGTGCGATGTGCGAAATGGCCTGCTCCGTGCTGTCCACAACTGCCACAGCCAAATGTAATCCAAAAATTCCGTATCAAAATCGGCGTCGCTTGCCGGCGTACCGGGAATGATGCCAGCTGCAGTGCTGTCCAAACGCAGCTGAACCGGCTGCTTGCGATCAAGCACAAGACGCTGATGCAGCTTGGGAAGAAACTCATGAGCAATATCCCGATGCACCAGACAAACCTCCATGGCGTTGCACACGGAGGGACGGCTGGTTTTGGCGTTTTCAAGGATGTTCAAAGCCTTGCTCTGATCCGCGGCTTTATCCACATAGATGTGACAGATACCGGTGCCGGTTTGGATGCAGGGAACTCTGGCATTTTCCACACAGTTGCGAATCAGGCCCGCACCGCCCCGGGGAATCAGCAGGTCTACATAGCCGACTGCGGTCATCAGTTCCCGGGCACTTTCCCGGGAGGTGTCCTGCACCAACTGTACCAGTTCACCGGGGAGACCGGCCTGCATAAGTCCCAGCTGCAATATATTTACGATGGCATTAGCGGACCGGAAGGCATCCTTTCCGCTGCGAAGCACGCAGGCGTTACCGGATTTGACAGCCAGAGCAGCCGCGTCGGAGGTAACGTTGGGGCGGCTTTCGTAAATGATCGCAACCACGCCCATAGGGACGCTTCTTCGCTCAATGTGCAGGCCGTTGGGTCGCTGCACCTCCCGCAATACGTTACCAACGGGATCCGGCAGCTGTGCCACCTGACGGATGCCCTCCGCCATGGCTTCAATTCGCTGGGGAGTTAAAGCCAGCCGGTCCAGCATGGACTCGCTCAGGGTGTTCCTGGCAGCGGCCATATCCATTTCATTGGCCTGCAAAATATGGGGGATATTGGCAAGCAGGGCATCTGCCATGGCGTGCAAGGCCCGGTTCTTTTGCTGAGTATCGGCAGCAGCCAGTGCACCGCAGCAGCTCTTGGCTCGTTTTAAAATATCCTGCGTGGTCATACTATCGCCTTCTTTCGTGTAAAACGGGTGCCAACGGCCTTGCCGTCGCAAAGATCGTACAGCAGTTCGGGATTCTCGCCGTTCATGATAATCATGTCAAAACCTGCATCCATGGCGATTTTGGCAGCACGGAGCTTCGTTGCCATACCGCCGGAGCCAAGGGAAGAGCCTGCACCGCCGGCCAGTGCAATGATATCCTCCGTCAGTTCGGTTACCTCAGGAATCAAGGTGGCGGTGGGATCCTTGTGCGGATCCGCGGTGTACAGTCCCTGAATGTCCGACAGCAGCACCAGCAGATCTGCCTTTAACAGCCGGGCAACAATGGCAGAAAGCGTATCATTTTCACCGATGGTGGTATGGATGCCGATTTCGTCGGTAGAAACTGCATCGTTTTCATTGATGACGGGAATGGCATTCCAGTCCACAAGCTGCTGCAGAGTGTCATGGACCTTTTCGCTGCGGCGGGGGTCCTGAATATCCTCGGCAGTGAGCAGTAATTGGGCAACGGTGTGGCCATGCTCGGTGAACAGCTTGTCGTATGTATACATCAAGGCACACTGACCAACAGCAGCAGCGGCCTGTTTGCCACACATATCTTTGGGACGGCCGGGAAGTCCCAGCTTACCCACGCCCATGCCGATGGCACCGGAGGACACCAGCACGATCTGGTGTCCGGCATTTTGCAGATCGCTGAGAACCTTACATAATAGCTCCACCCGACGGATATTCAGCCTTCCGCCAGCGTGTGCCAATGTGGAGGTGCCGACTTTAATCACAATCTTCATAGAAATTCCTCCTCTGGGAATGGTTACAACGGGGAAACCTCCTGCACCTGCAGGCGGTTTTCCGTTACGGTAAAACGAATGTTAAATCCGGCAAAGCTCAGGCCATAGACCCGGTCAGCGTCACGCTGATAAGAGGGGCGAGGGTCATGGGATAGCACACCGATGGCTGCCTGTCGTTTATCTACCGGCAGCAGAGATAGAAACGTTTCCGGAAAGTCTACATCCAGCAGAAATTCTCCTGCGGCGTCGGTAAAGCCACCGGTGGCCTCCGGATGGCTGTCACCGTAGGGAATGTAGGGTTTGATGTCGAAAATGGGCGTGCCGTCCATTAAATCCGCACCGCCCACATGGAGCACAGTACCAAATTCAGCTGTTTGTTCAACGCCCAGCAGCTTGACACTGGATAAGCCCAAGGAATTGGGCCGGAAAGGTGAACGGGTAGCGAAAACGCCCATTCTGGTATTGCCACCCAGCCGGGGAGGGCGGACGGTGGGAGACCAATCCTTGCGGACAGCCTCGGAAAACTGCCAGATCAGCCACAGATGTGAATAGCCTTCAATGCCCCGGAGCGTATCGGGGTTGCGAAATTCCGGTTCAAAAATGATGGTTGCCCGGAGGGAATCCACTAGACCGCTTTGCCGGGGGATGCCGAATTTGGTGGGAAAATCGCTTTTGATCCGGGCGATGACCTGAATGGTAACATCCTGCATATCAAGCCCTCCTTTTGCGAAGGCAGAAGCTGACTGCGAAGATCAGTGCCAGCACCAGGGAAATGGCCGCACCGGCACTGCTGCCCAAATAGTAGGAAATACACAGGCCGCTGATGCAGGCGATCAGGGCAAAGATCACGGATATCACATGATACTGCCGCAGGTTTTTTGCTACATTTCTTGCTGCTGCACCGGGCAGGACAAGCAGAGAATTGAGGATCAGCAGACCCACGCAGGGAATGGTGAGGGTAACCACCACGGCAATGGCGGTCGTGAAAATGCTTTGAGACAGCCGCACCGGAATCCCCCGGGAAGAAGCCAATTGGGGATGGATCGCTGTCAGGGTCAGGCGATTACCGGCCAGCACCCAAAAGATCACCACACTTACCAGCACCACGGCCAGCAGACCGATCTCACCGGCAGATACGGAAAGAATATCACCGATCAGATATTTATTGTACTTTGTGAAGCTGTCACCGCCCAAGGTGGCGATAAAAATGCCCAAGGCCACCGCTGCACTGGAGAACACACCGATGAGGGTATCCGCTGCCTGATTGCTGCGGCTGCGGACAAAGGAAAACAGCAGTGCAAAAACCACACTGAAGATCACTGCCACCCAAGTGGGGGCAGCCACGCCGCAAATACAGCCGATGGCAATACCGGTGAAGGCGGAGTGGCCCAATGCATCGGAGAAGAAGCTCATTTTGCCGGTGACGATCATGGTGGACATCAAGCCGAACAGCGGTGCCATCAGCAAAATGGCCAGCATGGCGTTCTGCATGAAACGCCAGTGGAGCATTTCAAAGGGGAGAAGCTCGCAAAACCAGTACCAAAGACTCATTTGCTGTCGCCTCCTCTCATGCGGAACACACGGCGGAAGTCGTCGCTGCTGAGCACTTCCTCCGGCGTGCCCTTGCAGACCAGCTTATGGTCGAACAGAACCACCTTGTCCGCGTAACGGTGGAGCATGGAAAAATCATGGGTGGTCATCAAAATGGACAGGTCATAGGTCTGCCGGATCTCGTCCAGCATATCCATAAGACCGGTCTGACCCTCTACATCCACACCGGACAGAGGCTCGTCCAAAATCAGTATGTTGGGCAGTGGCTCCAGGGCCAGAGCCAGCAGTACTCTTTGCAGCTCGCCGCCGGACAGCGTGCCAACACGCTTATCGATGAGATCTGTGGCATGTACCCGGTCAAGACATTCCAAAATACTCTGCCGCATATTCTTGGGAATGCCAAGGAAGGCCGGGCGACGGCTCTGGCAGCACACAAACAGGTCTGCAACGCTTACCGGATCACCGGGCTCAAAGGTTGGACTCTGGGGCACATAGCCGATCCGGGGCTTGTGGCTACGCTGTCCCGGAGCGGAAAATGCAATGATGCCGTTGTAATCCAGCTGACCTAAAATGGCTTTCAGAAAAGTGCTTTTGCCGGCACCGTTGGGGCCAATCAAGGCCACCATCTGGCCGCAGTGTACGTGCAGATTGATCTTGTCTAAAATGGTTTGGCTGCCGATTTTGACGGTCAGGTCCTGCACCCGCAGGCAGCAGGAGTCGCCGCAGCTGTTTCCGTGTATGACTGGACTCATCCCAATGCCTCCTTTACAATGTCGATGTTGCGGTACATGGCGGCAAAATAACTGTCGCCGGATAGGATCATACTCAGAGAATATACCTTTGCACCGGTATCCGCTGCAATGACCTTGGCAGAGCGGTCGGAGCCGTTATCTTCTGTGAAAATGGCGGGTAAATTGTGTTCCCGAGCCATTGTGATCAACTCCTTCAGCTCCGATGCGGAAGCTTCGCTGCCGGATTCTTCCTCCAGTGCTGCCAAAATGTGCAGGTCAAAGGCCTGGGCAAAGTAGGAAAATCCGTCGTGGAAGGTGATCATTTCCCGGCAGGACAGAGTGCTGAGTTTTTGCTTTGCGTAGTTGTTCAGTGTGTCCAGCTGATTCATCAGACTGTCAAGGTTGGAACGCAGCAGGTTCTCGTGCTGGGGATATTGCAAAATCAGTCCCTGGCAGATATTGCTTGCCATGATTTTTGCACAGTCCGGCGACAGCCAGAAATGGGCATCCGCTTCGTGGTGATGCTCATGTTCATGGTTGTGACAGCTTTCCAGCAGTGGGATGCCGGTGCTGCTGTCAACCACAGTTTTATTCTCCAAAAGATCGGACATAAAATCTTCCAATCCACCGCCGGAGATGACAACGACCCGGGCAGCTTCCAAGGACTTGACCTGATTGACACTCAGGGAATAATCGTGAAGGCAGGAAATGTTTTCCGTCACCAGTTGGGTAACGGTCAGGTCGGTTCCCTGACAAAGAATCGATGTAAATTCATAGACGGGCAGGGTGGTGGCGGCGATGTCCGCCTGAGGCGTTTTGGACGCACAGCCTGCCAAAGCAGAAACAGCCAGCAGCACAAGCAATATTCTGGCAGTGATTTTCATGAAAAGTCACCTTCAATGAATAATTTTCTAATCATATCATACCACATCTGTCAAGAAACCGTTGACAGATACTGTATAATAATGTTGAGGTGATACACAATGGAAATGCTTGAGCGTATTTTTTGTTCGGTGGAATATCGTTGGCGAGTCCAGCAGGCAAAATCCTATGGCGTATTCTGGCTGTTGGTGACGGTTGTCATCATGGTTTTTATGCTGGGAAGAGGTGCCGGTGACAATATGGTCGCGGCGTTGCTCACCGGCGGTATTCTGTCCGCAGTATTCGGTGTCGTATTTGCGATTTTGGTGGCCAAGTCTTTGGGGCAGAATAAAAAACTGCTAAAAAATTATGACCGGTATGAGTTGTATTCAGTACAGCTGGATACCCCCGTGGTATCGAAGTCCTACCGTCGTTTTGCCTATTTTGTGCTTCGCTTTAACGACAGGGAGGGTACCCAAATTATCTGCCAGACCAATCCCATTTTCGGCTTGGCAGATACACAATTATTTCCGCTGCGTGAGTATCGGGATAAAACCGTGGATGTGCTCTATGATCCCAGACGCAACAAAGCCTATGTACTTGGTATTTCTGAAGAAGAATAAAAAAAACGGCTGCATATCGCAGCCGTTTTTCATGTACAGATTAGTGGGTTTCCAGCCACTCGTTGACCTTGGTCTTAGCCAGACGCAGGATGTCCTCAGTGGGGTAGGGAGAAGCCTCGCCGCCGCCAACATGCAGGAAATACAGACCACCGGGAGTCTGATACAGATCCTCCTCGTAGCCGGCAGGATCGCCATAGGTGCCGAAGCTGTAAGCCTTGATCAGGGTAGCGGTCTCGGTATCATATTCCTTCTTGCAAATGATCTTCTTCATGGGACAAACCTCCTTTCATTTGTAAGCAACGGGTTTATTATAGTGACTTTTTTAAAGAAATCAAGTGATTTTTGCTTATTTTCCGGAAATTGCACAAAAATTCGGTAGAATGCAATAAGAATTTACTTTGCAGGATAAATTCCATCGGCACAGTATACGAATGAATCCTCCGGAATATCGTCGATTGGCAGAGCTTTCCAGTAAGCATAGGGGGCAGGATAGAAGAAATATGCTAATTTGTGGCAATTACGGAACAAATCGTCACCGAACCGCTGCAATGAATAGGGGATGCATACCGCCTCCAGGCTGATACAGCCGTCAAAAGCATTATCCCCGATGGAACGGAGGGTTTCCGGAAACCGGATGCCCCGCAGGCTGGTACAGCCGTAGAACGCACTGTCACCGATGGCCGTCAGTGTCTGAGGCAGATGTACGATCACCAGATCTGTACAGTATGCAAAGCATTCATCGCTGAGGGCGGTAACGGTTTGTCCGCCTATCGTTTGCGGAACCGTCAGCTCGCTGCTGCCGGAGTAACGGTCTTGATCAAAGAACAAAACACCGTTTTTCAGTGTAAACCAGGGCGTCGATTTGTCGCTTGTTGTGATGGTGTCTGCGGCTTTATCCCGTTGGGATGCCAAAAACACACCGAAGCCAAACGAGAAGATCAACAAAAGGGTCAAAAATGCAGGCCAAAGCCGGGCACGTCTGCGTCGAATCGGCACCGGTGTGCCACAGACAGGACAAAAACGGGTATCTTGCGGTAACGGCTGACCGCATTGGTTGCAAAGCATGGGATATCACCTCTTTTCGCTATCATAGCACATCAATTGGGTATTGTCTACGGGGAAAAGTCATGGTATCATACATACGGAGATGATGAACATGAAGGATATTCCGGTATTTACAACGGAGTTTGGTGTGGCAAGTCTTTTCCTGCGGGAGATCCCATACCGGCAGCGGGCACATATCAAGATACAGTCCTCCCTGGAGCCGGAAAAGCTGCTGGAAGAATGTGTCGGCTTTTGCCGGGCCTGCGGTGCACAGTGGATCGATGCCGCCGGTCATGAATATTTGGAAAAATATCCGCTGATTACGGCACTTTACGCCATGCAGTGCGATAAAGAGGCCTTGGGGGAAACGGATGCCTGCGTGTTTCCGGTGACGGAGGAGACAGTGCTTAAGTGGCTGGAGATCTATAACGAGCGGATGGCGGATGTTCCCAATGCGGCCTACATGGACAGTAAAGACGGCAAGGAGCTGCTCAAGACCGGTGACGGTTATTTTGTCCATCGGGATGGCCGGCTGCTGGGGATCGGCAAAGCTGCCGGTGATTTTATCGATACCGTCATTTCGGTGGAGCCCGGCATGGGCGAAACAGTGGTGAAAGCACTGTGCAGTATCCTGACGCAGGATACTGTCCGCTTGATGGTTGCCGGTGCAAATATACGGGCAGTCAGGCTTTATGAACGCATGGGCTTTGTAAAAACCAAGGAGCTTTCCCGGTGGTATCGGGTGCTGTAAAGGAGGAGTATCATGGAAGACGGTTATTTGGTGATTGTTGGGGCAGTCTTGCTGATCGGTCAAATCGTTTGTATGTTCGGTAAAAAAGTATGGATACGGCTGTTGCCGCTGATGATCATTGGCACGCTGGCGGTCATTTGCTTTGCCTTGTACGCTCTGAGCGGCTTTAGCAATTGGGGCTATATGATACTGCTGATACTGCTGCTTATTATGGCTGCAGTGATTGGTGTTATTTGGTTTTTCTACGGTTTTGCATGTCTGATTCAAAAAGCCGAAGATTATACCGGGCTGTAAAGAAAAAATACTTGACAAGCATGACATGGCATGCTATAATGCCCCAGGTATCAAGCGAAAGAGCTTGACAGGAGGCTTGCATGGACACTTTGGAGATTGTTCTGCTGTACGATTACTACGGTGATCTGCTCACCGACCGGCAGAAGGAATGCTTTGAAATGCGTTACTACCAGGATCTTTCCCTGGGTGAGATCGCTGCAGAGCTGGGCATCAGCCGCCAGGGCGTCCACGACAATTTGAGCCGTACCGAAGCCCTGCTTCGAAATATGGAAGCCAAAACCGGCTGTGTGAGCCGGGATCAGGCCTGCCGCAAGGCCGCAAAAACGATTTTAGATGCCGCCCGTAAGCTGCAAAGCAGTGACGGTGCGTCTGTTTCTACCCTGGCACAGACCATTGTGGATGCTGCCCGGGAACTTGAGGAGTAAGCTATGGCATTTGAAGGTTTAACTGAAAAAATTGCCGCCACCTTCAAAAAACTCCGTGGCAAAGGCCGCGTCAAAGAGGCCGATGTGAAGGAGGCTATGCGTGAGATCCGCATGGCATTGCTGGAGGCGGACGTCAGCTATAAAGTCTGTAAGGATTTCACCAAGGCGGTGACTGACCGCTGCATCGGTGCGGATGTGCTGGAATCCTTGACCCCTGCCCAGATGATCATAAAGATCGTCAACGAGGAACTGACCTCCCTGATGGGCAGTGATATCAAGCATATCGCCATTAACCCCAAGGGGCCCACGGTTGTTATGATGGTGGGTCTGCAGGGTGCAGGTAAGACCACCAACGGCTCTAAGCTGGCGGGGCTTATGAAACGGCAGGGAAAGAACCCTTTGCTGGTCGCCTGCGATATCTACCGCCCTGCGGCCATCACGCAGCTGAAGGTCTGCGGCGAAAAGCTGGGCATTCCGGTGTTTGACCGGGGCACGCAAAATCCCATAAACACTGCCAAGGAAGCAGTGCTCTATGCCCGTCAGCACGGCCACGATATGGTATTTTTGGATACCGCCGGCCGTTTGCATGTGGATGAGCAGCTGATGGAAGAGCTGAAAAATATCAAGGCCAGTGTCCAGCCTGATGAGATCATGCTGGTGGTGGACGCTATGACTGGTCAGGATGCAGTGAACGCTGCCCAGAGCTTCAACGAATGGCTGGACATCGACTCCGTCATGCTCAGCAAGCTCGATGGCGACGCCAGAGGCGGTGCGGCTCTGTCCGTCCGTGCCATTACCGGCAAGCCTATCAAGTTCGTGGGTATGGGCGAAAAGCTGGAGGATATTGAACCATTCCACCCCGACCGCATGGCCTCCCGGATTTTGGGCATGGGCGATGTCCTGAGCCTGATCGAGAAGGCGGAGAAGGCTTTCGATGCAAAGCAGGCCGCCGAGATGGAGGAAAAGCTCAGATCCAACCGTTTCACCCTGCAGGATTTCTACGACCAGATGGTTCAAATGAAATCTATGGGCTCCATGCAGGATATCCTTGCACAGCTGCCCGGCGGTGCAGGATTGAAAAATGTAAATGTGGATGAAAAGGCCATGGCAAGAACCGAGGCCATTATCCTTTCCATGACTCCCAAGGAACGGGAAAACCCGGGCATCATCGCCGCCTCCCGGAAAAAGCGGATCGCCGCCGGTGCCGGTGTTAAGGTGGAGGATGTTAACAGACTGCTCAAGTCCTTTGAGCAGATGCGTTCCATGATCAAGCAGTTCTCCGGCCCCGGAGCCGGCAAGAAAATGAAACGCATGAGAGGTTTGGGCGGCTTCGGCGGCTTCCCGGGCTTCTAAAAAATGTTCGCTGAAAGCAAAATGCTTTGCGATATAGATTACGAAAGAATTATTTTTGGAGGTGAAACCCATGGTTAAGATTAGACTGAGAAGAATGGGCGCTAAGAAGGCTCCTTACTACCGCATCGTTGTTGCTGATGCTCGCTCCCCCCGTGACGGTCGTTGCATCGAGGAGATCGGCACCTACAACCCCCTGCTGGAGTCCGGCAACATCACTGTCGACGCTGAGAAGGCTCAGGCTTGGATCAAGAACGGTGCTCAGCCCACTGATACCGTTCGTGGCCTGCTGAAGAAGGCTGGCGTGCTGTAAGAACCCCTAAGGAGTTTGCGCAATGAAGGAACTTTTGCTGTATATGGCAAAGAATCTGGTGGATAATCCCGATTCCGTCACCGTTACCGAAATCGATTCCGAGGACGGCAAGGTGCTGGAGCTGCGTGTTGCCGAGGGCGACATGGGCAAGGTGATTGGCCGCCAGGGTCGGATCGCCAAAGAGATCCGTACCATCGTAAAGACAGTTGCCCAGCGTACTGGCGAAAAGGTTACTGTCGATATTGTGGATTGATGGATTGTGCGTGGCATCTTGCCACGCATTTTCCGTATTTTTGGATGCTGTCATTCCGAGCCGGTCGACAGACCGGCGTGGGAATCTCCTTCGAACCGGGAGATTGCCACGTCGCTGCACTCCTCGCAATGACAAGATTGATAAGGAGCAAGAATATGAAACTCCAATTTGTTGAGGCCGGTGAGATCGTCACTACCCATGGTGTCAAGGGCGAAGTAAAAGTTCTGCCCTGGCTGGACGGTCCTGAAGATTTGTGTGAATTTGACCGCTGCAGAATTGACGGCGTAGAATATAAGATCCTTAGCTGCCGGGTGCAGAAGACTTGTAACCTGGTGGTACTGTCCGGGATCGATACCATGGAAAAGGCTCAGGCTATGCGGGGCAAAACCGTTGAGCTGTATCGGGAGGATATTGACGACGGGGTGATCTTCGCCGCGGAACTGATCGATATAGAAGTCTATTGTAATGGCGAAAGTATCGGTAAAATTGTGGATGTGCTGGATTACCCCGGTAACATGGTGTATGTTGTCAAGGGTGAGCATGAATACATGATCCCTGCGGTAAAGCAGTTTATCTTGCATACGGATATGGAGGCAAACTGTATGGATGTGGCAATCATTGAGGGCATGAGAAGCGATGAGAATTGATATCATGACTCTGTTCCCGGAAACCTTGGGCGATGTGCTGTCGGAGAGTATTCTGGGCCGGGCTCAAGAGCGGGGCTTTATCCGCATCGAGACCCACCAGATCCGGGACTATACTGCCAATAAGCAGAATCAGGTAGACGATTACCCCTATGGTGGCGGCCGGGGAGCGGTGATGACCGCAGATCCGCTGTATCGCTGCTGGGAGGCTATCTGCGAAGAAGCAGGTGGCCCGGTGCATACCATTTACCTTTCCCCTTGCGGCAAGACCTTCAAGCAGGAAGATGCGGTTCGTTTGAGCAAGCTGGATAATATCGTCATGGTCTGCGGCCATTACGAAGGTATCGACCAGCGGTTTATCGACGAATGCGTGGATGAAGAAATCAGCCTGGGTGACTTTGTGCTTACCGGTGGCGAGATCGCTGCTATGGCAGTGACGGATGCGGTGTGCCGCATGGTGCCCGGCGTTCTGGCTGACCCCGAGTGCTTTGAAGATGAGAGCCATTACAGCGGTATGCTGGAGTATCCCCAGTATACCCGTCCTGCGGTGTGGCACGGCCGGGCGATTCCGGAGATCCTGACCTCCGGCAATCATGAAAAGGTTCGGCTTTGGCGGCGGAAGCAATCCATACTCCGTACCCGTCAACGGCGGCCGGATATGTACGAAAAGCTGGATCTTTCCTCCAAGCAGGATCAAAAGCTGCTGAAGGAGCTGGAAGAAGAATAAACAAGGGCATCTGCTGCGGCAGATGCCCAATATTTTATGCTTTCTTTCGCTTGAAGTGCCAGGTGGTTACGATTCGCACCACGGTGGAGACCAGCAGAATTGCCACCGCCATTACGCCGGCAATGGCGGCTGTGTGAATGCCCTGATCGGCAAAGCTTTCCATCTGTCCCTTTACGGCATAATTCATGGTGAAATATGCACCGGCACCGGGAATCAGTGGGAATATGGACAAAACCAAATAGGAAATGGCCGGATATTTTCGGATTCGAGCCATCATTTCAGCATAGAGAGAAGCGAACATGGTTGCAAAGAAGTAGGCGGTCAGATCGTGACCGGTACCTTCCCGAACCAGCAAATACACCACCCAGGTCAGCATACCGCCCAAGGCACACAACAGACCGCCGGGGCCGTGGATGTTAAACAGAATAAAAAAGCCGACACAGCCAATGAAACTGACAATGGCATGGAACCAAATGGGGAGGTGGAAATCAGGGGCAGGGGTGTAGCCGCCCCAAATCTGCTCGGATATGTTCCAGGCGGCGGCAGTACCCAGAGCGATGGCTAAGGCAATCAGCAGAACGTGCACCACCCGGTTGATGCCGGAATTGGTGTCACCGTAGATGATGTCACGCATGGCGTTGGTGAACAGCAATCCGGGTACCAGAATCATCAAAGCACCGATGACCGCTGCGTCCGGATTGGGTACGATGCCCAGGCTGCCCAGACCGTAGGCCGGCAGTGCCATAATAAATGCGGCAGCGATGATCCGGAAGAACTGGTTTGCACCTACCCGGTCCATGAATTTGTTGATAAGACCTACAAGTATGCCGCAAACACCGGCACATAGGGCGTCCCTGAGACCACCGCCGAACAGGAAGGCAAAACCGAAACCGCCCAGAAAATTACCGGCAAGATACACGGGCAGGGAATACTGCCGACGCTGCTGCCGGGTTTCTTCAAGCCATTTTGCGGCGATCTCCGGGGCAGGATGCTCCGCACAGATCCGGCGGCTCAGGCCGGAAAACTTTTCCACAGCGTCCAGATCGTTGCCATGGGTACCGATGCGACGCATCCGCGTCAGAGGACGGCCAATCACAGGCTCAATGCTGATGTGCATACAGTTGGGAATGACAAAAACCTCGGCGTCGATATCATAGGCTTTCAGTACCCGGGCAATGCTTTCCTCCACCCGGAAGGTCTCTGCACCGCTCATGGCCAGCTCATAACCCAAGTCCGTCGCCAGATCCAGAAGTTTTGAATATTCCATGGTTTATCCTCCAAAGGATATTTCTCATGATTCAGTATAGCACACCGATAGAGAATTACAAGATGCAAATTACAGAAATCCCCCGGGCGAATGTCCGGGGGTTAGATCACCATATTCCAGAGTAATAAGGATTAATGGTGCTCAGAATACTGCTGGCAGAAAAGGTGACTACATATTCTCCATCATTGTCGTAATAGCCAATCAAATACCATTTGGAATCGATTTTTACCGCCGAAAGTATGTTGGCAGTTACGTAGGAGTCATCGGTGTATGTTATGGTACTCTTAATAATCAGTTTATAGACAGTTTTTACCCGGCTGGCGTCGATCTCATAGCGTTTCTCAAGACCTGTTTTGACACCGGCAATGTCCTTAGCCTTGGCTTTTTCTGTGTCGATGACTTTCATTTCTACAGACAGCAGCTTGCCCATATTGGTGTAATCCTCGGTGGTTTGTTTTGAATACCGTTTTTCTAATTCTTTGAGCAGTTCATTAAGATATGCATCGACGGTCTTATCTCTGCTTTCAGCGATATACTCCCAATATTCCCTGGGAGCAAGGTCTTCTACCTTGTCAAAATCACCGTTCATGACTGCTTCGTATGTAGCTACGGGAGCATGGGGGTTAAAGAACAGCATATTTACTGCCACGGCAATGGCGATTACCGCCAGTAAAATGCCGCTGACAATGAAGATCGCTTTTTTGGAAAGCTTTTTCTTGGGAGCAGGCTTAGCAACCTCCGCGGTTACCTCCTGGGAAGCCGGGACAACTGCAGGGGATTCCTGTGGGGCAGGGATGACGGCTGGGGGTACTTCTAAAACCGCACCGCAAAAGTCGCAGACTTTCGCATCGTCCTCCAGCAACGCACCGCAATGTTTACAACAACGCATCATAGTCAAAACCTCGCTTTCTACGAATAGATAACAGAATCAATAGAAGTAATAAAGCTCATAATCCTGACCGCTTGCTATGAAATTGGCCCGATAGCTATCCTCGCCGGTGCGGGTATAACGGATCAGATACCACTCAGAGTCGATTTTAATGGCGGTAACCATACTTGCAACGGAGGAGGATTCTTTTGTGCCCTTGGAAACAACTTTCAGAAACAGCTTGTAGGCAGATTTGATTCGACTTTGGTCAATTCCGTAAGTTTCCTCAAGAGCTTCTTTGACACCGGTCATATCGGTGTCGTTCAGTTCTTCTGTATTAAGAACTTGCAGCTTGATGGATACAAACTTACCCAAAATGCTTTCCTGTGCGAGTTTCTTTAAATGGTTTTTCTCCAGAGTTTCGGTGAGAGTATCTATGTATTTGTCCGTATCCATCTTGGATTGCTTGGCCGCGGTGTTCCAGCATTCCTGGGGGGCAAGAGATTCCACCTTGTCAAATTCGCCGTTGAGGACGGCTTCGTACTTGCTTACGGCAACATGGGGGTTGAAAAACAGGAGAAGTACTGCCACAGCTACAGCGATTACACCGATTGCAATACCGATTATGATAAAAAGCTTCTTTTTGGAAAACGGTTTCTTAGTGGGTGCTTCGGTTACTTCCTGGACAGGAGCTTCCGCAACGGCCACTTTTTCGGGAGCAGGCTCAAATTTGGGTACTTCCAAAACCGCACCGCAAAAGTCGCAGACCTTTGCATCATCTTCCAGCAATGCACCGCAATGCTTACAGCAACGCATCATAATTCATAACCTCACTTTCTGTCAGGCCGGTGCTACATCCTCACATTTGACATCGCAGCCGCAGCAGCGGTGGTGGGGACAGCGGCATCTTCCGTTCTCGTTCCGAGGGCAGTCCTCCTCGGGAATAGGGCCGCAGGCAACAAAGCACTTCTCAGGGTCAAAATCGCAAACACAGAGTTCTTTGGCTCCGGTAGTGCGGCAGTGATAGATCTCTGCCGGGGAGGGGACATCCTCCGCTTTGTCCTGCCAGCAGGAATATTCATAATCCTCGGGGTTTTCAAATACTTTCCAACGGCAGGCCACGACCTACACCTCACATTCTATGTTGTGGTATCTTGCTATAATAATTGTAACATTCAGGGGCAGTCTTGTCAATGAAACAGTAAGAGGGTGCGTTTAATGAACGCACCCTCTTGGTATTTACTTTCTCACAAACAGCACACCCAGTGTGCCGGGGCCGCAGTGGCAGGAAACTGTGCAGCCAGCGGTGGTCTCGTAGACCTTTTCAAAGTGGCCGTGCTCGTCGATGGCGGCCTTGACTGCGGTCAGGCAATCTGCATCCACCGGAGTGTAAGTCAAAAACAGCTCGTTGCGGATGATATCTTCACGGCCAGCCAGGCGGTCCTTGACGTAGGCAGCCAGGCACTTGGAATAGGTACCGCGGTACTTCTTCACAACGCCCATCTTACCGTTCTTAACTTCGATGCAGGGCTTCAGACCCAGCAGGTTGGCTCCCAGTGCGGCAACGCTGGAGCAACGGCCACCCTTGGCCATGTACTTCAGCTGATCCAGCACAAAGCTGGCCTCAACCCGGGAAGCAAAGTCATTGAGCTTCTCTGCAATCTCATCCAGGTCATTGCATTCATTTGCCAGCCGGCAGGCTTCCAGTACAATGTGGCCCTGGCCGGTGGAAAGGTTCATGGAGTCGATGACGCGGACGTTGGGATACTCCTCAGCAGCCAGGCACGCGTTCTGATAGGAAGAAGAGAAGCCGGAGCCCAGGCTGATGTGGACAATGCCATCATAATCGCTTGCGTATTTTGCGAACAGATCGTCGTACTCGCCCACATTGATAGCAGTGGTGGAGCACAGATCGCCACCGGCTGCCACATGGGCAAAAATGTCAGCAGGCACGATGGTCTCGCCATCCAGATAAGGCTCGCCGTCCTTGATGATGGTCAGCCGTGCCAAGGTAATATCCAGTTCTGCCAGCTGTGCAGGGGACAGATCGCAGGTACTGTCAGCAGTAATTTTAATGTTCATAACCGTTCTCCTTATGGGAAAAATATGGTAATATACGCGAGAATAATATCATAAACTTGCAAAACTGTCAAGAATGGACAGAATTTGCCATTGCATTTTCCCGGGAAATGATGGATAATAAACCCAGAGGGGATGATGCTTTTTGAAGATGAAATTTACTGTAACCGGCATGACCTGTGCAGCCTGCTCCGCCCGTGTGGAGAAGGTGACGCGGCAGGTTGCCGGTGTAGAAAAAGCAGATGTAAATCTGCTGGCCGGAACGATGGTCGTGGACGGGCCGCAGGAGGCTGTCAATGCAATTATCAAGGCTGTGACGGACGCCGGCTACGGTGCGGCTTTGAAAGATGAGCAGAATGTGCCAAAAGCTGCCGACACCCAACAGGATGCTGCGGAAAAACAAATGAAGATCCGGATCATCGGCTCGTCGATTTTTCTGGTGATCCTCATGTATTTTACCATGGGTCATATGGTGGGTCTGCCGGTTCCGGGATGGTACCATGGACCGGAAAACGCACTGACTGCCGCACTATTGCAGTTCTTGCTGACTTTACCCGCAGTGATTCTGAACCGGGTATATTTTACCAAGGGACTGAAATCTCTGTGGCATCGCAGCCCCAATATGGATTCGCTGATCGCGGTGGGTTCCGGTGCCGCACTGGTCTACGGTGTGGCGGCATTGTTTGTAATGTCTGCGGCCATGGGTCATGGTGATTGGGAGACTGTTAACCGTTACCGGGAGAATCTGTATTTTGAATCGTCTGCAATGATTCTTACGCTGATTACCCTGGGGAAATTCCTGGAAACCAGAGCCAAGGGCAAAACCGGGGATGCGATTCGCAGCCTGATGGACCTTCGTCCAAAAACTGCAACCGTACTTCGTAACGGCAAGGAAGTGACAATTCCTGCCGATCAGGTGCGGGTGGGGGATACGGTCATTGTCCGCTCCGGCGGACGGATTCCCGTGGACGGCACAGTCTTGGAAGGCAGAGCTGCGGTGGATCAGAGTGCCCTGACCGGTGAGAGTGTCCCGGTGGAGAAAGGTCCCGGCGACAGCGTTGCTGCCGCCACCATCAATACAGAGGGTTACCTCTGCTTCCGTGCGGAGCAGGTAGGCGAGGATACTACCTTGCAGCAGGTAATCCGCATGGTGGAGGAGGCCGGCGGCTCCAAAGCTCCCATTGCCCGATTGGCGGATAAAATTGCCGGTATCTTTGTGCCGGTGGTCATGGGTATAGCGGCACTTACGTTTGCTGGTTGGCTCATTGCAGGACATTCCTTGGAATATGCTTTGACGGCAGCGATTTCCGTATTGGTAATTTCTTGCCCCTGTGCCCTGGGTTTGGCAACGCCCGTTGCCATTATGGTTGGCACGGGACGGGGGGCGAAGCTGGGCGTATTGTTTAAGAACGGTGCTGCTTTGGAGCACCTGCATGATGTGGATACGGTGGTGCTGGATAAAACCGGAACACTGACAGCGGGCAAACCCTCTGTTACGGATATCTTGCCCACAGATGCGGATAAGAATGAGCTGCTGACACTGGCCGCGGCACTGGAAAAACCTTCCGAGCATCTGTTTGCCCGGGCGATTCTGGCAGAAGCCGGAGACCGGGAGCTGCCCGCAGTTGCGGCGTTTGAAACATTGCCCGGTCAGGGTGTCACCGGCGTGATTGGCGGCAAGCGTTATTTTGGCGGAAACCGACGATTGATGGATGACCGGGGCATTGCCGTTCCTGCGTATGATACCTTCAAAAATCAAGGCAAAACACCGCTGTACTTTGCGGATGAGACGGGGCGGTATCTGGGTGCGATTGCTGCTGCGGATATACTGAAGCCGGATTCCAGGGCTGCGGTGCTGGCACTGCAGAAGAAAAAGCTGCAGGTGGTTATGCTCACCGGCGACAATGAAGACACAGCCAGGGCAATTGCTACCGCGGCAGGTATCAGCGAGGTTATTGCCGATGTGCTGCCCGGCGATAAATTAAATGCAGTGAAGAAGCTGCAAGCTCAGGGCCGCAAGGTGGTCATGGTTGGCGACGGCATCAACGATGCCCCGGCCTTGGTTACCGCTGATGTGGGCATTGCCATCGGTGCAGGCACAGATATCGCCATGGAATCTGCGGATGTGGTATTGATGTCCGGTTCGTTGACCGGCGTGAGCAATGCAGTCGGCTTGAGCAAAGCAACTATTCGTATCATCCGGCAAAATTTATTCTGGGCATTTTTCTATAATTGTCTTGGTATTCCTATTGCCGTCTCGGGTCTGTTGAGTCCTATGATCGGAGCGGCGGCGATGAGCGTCAGCTCTGTATTTGTGGTGAGTAATGCACTGCGGCTGCGGCGTTATTCCGCCCCAGTGCAACCATGTATGAAAAAAACGAGTAAGGAGGAGATCAAAATGGACACTGTGATTCATGTGGAAGGTATGATGTGTCCCCATTGTAAGGCAATGGTGGAGAAGGTCTGCAAGGCAGTCCCCGGCACTGTGGATGCGGTGGTGGACCTGCAGGCAAAAAATGTTACCGTTACCGGTGATGCATCTGTGGATGCCCTGAAGAAGGCCATTACCGATGCCGGTTATGAAGTAGTGGGGTAACAGTATGCGTACGGATCATTATTACAATTCCTGCGGCGAGGGAAAGATCCACTATATCCGCTGGGCTCCGGAAGGTACACCCAAGGCGGTGGTGCAGATTCTCCACGGTATTGCTGAGTATGCCCAGCGGTACGAGGATTTTGCCAATTACCTGAACGATCAGGGCTATCTGGTGGTAGCGGAGGACCATATGGGTCACGGCAAGTCTATCAGCAGAGAAACGACTCAGGGCTATTTTGCCGGTGGCTGGTTTGCTGCGGTGGCTGACAGCCACAAGCTGATGGAGCTGGTCAAGGCCGAATATCCGGATGTTCCTTATGTCATGTTTGGACATTCCATGGGCTCGTTCATGACCCGTACATGGCTTGCCAAGTATCCCGAGGATGATTTGGCCGGAGTGGTGATCTGCGGCACCGGTTGGATGAGCACTGCGGTATTGCAGGCCGGCAAGCTGATGGCAGAAGCCGTCTGCCGGAAGAAGGGCGAGAGAATCCCTGACGAAAAGCTGCAAGCACTGGCCTTCAGCGGCTATAACAACCGTGTCGAACGCGTAAGAACCGCCTTCGATTGGCTCAACCGGGATCATCGCTGTGTAGATGCCTATGTGGCAGACCCGCTTTGCGGATTTACCGCTTCTGCAGGACTGCTTCGGGATATGTTTGGCGGAATGCTGCACATTCAAAAGCAGAGCACACTGGCCATGATGAACCGGCAGACTCCGGTGTTCTTTATTGCCGGTGGCGACGATCCGGTAGGCGGTTACGGTAAGGGTGTGCGGAAAGCGGCTCAGGCATTCCGCAATGCTGGCATGGAGCAGGTGGATATGCGGATATATCCCTTGTGTCGGCATGAGATTATCAATGAACTGAATCGCCGGGAGATTTGGGCAGATGTGACCCAATGGCTGGAAAAAGTAACGGGCGAATAAGTCCGCTTTATTGGACAAAAAGTGTTTTAGAATACAGTCAGAAAAACAAAAGGAGTGACTGATATGTATTCTATTCGTAACGTCCACGGACACGTTCAAGTATATGACCACAAAGGTAATTTCCTGTTCTCTGCAGACAACGAACGGGAAGCACGAGAGGGGCTGGAGGGCTATGCGGAATCTGCGGCTTGATATCTGCTACGACGGCACCCGATACCGGGGCTGGCAGCGACTGCAAGGTCAGGACAATACCATACAGGGCAAGCTGGAGCAGACGCTTTCCCGGATTTTAGGGGAGCAGATCGAAATTTCCGGCAGCGGAAGAACCGATGCCGGGGCCCACGCACTGCATCAGATTGCGAATTTTCATTGCGAAAGTGAAATGCCTTGCCGACAGATTCTGACGGAGCTGAAGCGGTATTTGCCGGAGGATATCGGCATACACTCTTGTCAGGAGGCATCGGAGCGATTCCATGCAAGATTAAACTGCAAGACCAAAACCTACCGCTACCGGGTGTGGAATTCGGACAAACCGGTGGTTTTTGACCGAAGGTTTGTCTACTGCCTGCCGGAAAAACTGGACCTGGAGTCCATGGAAAAGGCTGCGGAGCATTTTTTAGGTGAGCATGATTTTTCAGCATTCTGTGCCAATAAGAAAATGAAAAAGTCTACCCTGCGGCGTATTGATTCCTTCCAGATTCACAGAGCAGGAGAGGAGCTGATCTTTACCGTTACCGGTAACGGCTTCCTTTACAATATGGTGCGGATTATGGTGGGCACTTTGCTTGAAGTGGGGATGGGACAAAGAGAGCCGGACAGTATTCCCGGTTTGTTCGGAGCAAAGCGGGAGGAGGCAGGCTATCTGGTTCCTGCCCAGGGTCTGTGCCTGATGGAGGTAACCTATTGAACATACAGATATTTGGTAAATCCAAATGCTTCGACACGAAAAAGGCGGAGCGTTGGTTTAAAGAACGGCGGGTCAAATTCCAGTCTGTCGATTTGATTCGGTTTGGACTTTCCGGCAAGGAGTTTGACAGCGTTTTAAGGGCGGTTGGAGGAATCGACAACCTCATCGATTGGGAAAATAAATCCGATATTGTCACGCAGCTTAAGTATACGGACGATGTCAGAGCCAAGGAAGACAAGGTCTTTGACTACCCCGAAATCATGAAAACACCCATTGTACGCAACGGAAAACAGGCCACCGTGGGCTACTGCCCGGAGGTCTGGAGCAGCTGGGAATAACACAAAAGCAGTTTCTTCTACGGAAGAAGCTGCTTTTTTGCGGATTTTATCATAATATATCTTGCAAAACAGCCAAAAAAGTGATATCCTAGGAGGGCATTATGACCAAAATTCTGGAGCTGATCAATTCCTTTGTCTGGGGAATCCCGGCGCTGATACTGATTCTCGGTGTTGGACTGTACCTAACACTGCGGACGGGATTTGTACAACTGCGGCTGCTGCCGCGATCGATGATGCTGTTTTTTGCACGGTTGCACGGCGGTAAGCAGGAGCAGGGAACGGTTTCGTCCTTCCAGGCGTTGTGCACGGCTTTGGCAGCGACGGTGGGAACCGGAAACCTGGCCGGTGTTGCCGGAGCGATTGCCATCGGTGGTCCGGGAGCGATCTTCTGGATGTGGATCTGCGGCTTCATCGGCATGGCTACCAAGTATGCAGAGGCGACTCTGGCCGTCTACTGCCGCGTCCGCGACAGCAAGGGAGAAATGGTCGGCGGCCCTATGTACATGATTCGCAATGCCATGGGAAAACGGTGGCATTGGCTGGCGGCCTGCTACAGCTTTTTTGGCGTTGTGGCAGCCTTTGGCGTAGGAAATGCCACGCAGATCAATGCAGTGGTAGGCGGTATCAATCAGACGATCATTGCCTTTGGCGGTGAGCAAACCGATTTCGGCAATTTGCTTATGGGTATTGCTCTGGCAGTGCTGATCGGGGTTATGCTGCTGGGCGGCATGAAACGCATCGGTGCCGTGGCAGAACGACTGGTGCCATTTGCTTCTTTGGCCTATCTCCTGCTGGGGCTCTTTGTGATCGTTGTCAGATTTCGGTATTTGGGAGATGCATTCACCGCCATTTTTCAAGGGGCATTTACACCTCAGGCTGCCACCGGCGGTGCCATCGGTTCTGTTTTTTCCGTTCTTCGTATCGGTGTGTCCCGGGGCGTATTTACCAATGAAGCCGGTATGGGTACGGCATCCATTGCTCATGCCTCAGCCAAGGTCAATCACCCTGCAGAGCAGGGCATGATGGGCATTGTGGAGGTATTTCTCGATACCATTGTGATCTGCACAGTGACTGCACTGGTCATTTTGGTCAGCGGAATTCCGATCCCATATGGGCAGGATATGGGCATCACCCTGTCGGCTCAGGCATTTTCCAATGTCTGTGGGGATTGGGTTAGTCTGGTCATTGCGTTGGCACTGTGCTGCTTTGCCATTGCCACGGTTCTGGGCTGGGGCCTTTACGGTGTTCGCTGTGCCCAGTATCTGTTCGGTGATCATGTGTGGAAACGCTTTGTGATTCTGCAATCCCTTGCGGTTATCATGGGAGCGGTGCTGAAAACCGGCACGGTGTGGCTCCTTTCGGAAACCGTTAACGGCCTGATGGCCATTCCGAATTTGATTGTTCTGGCGGTGCTGAGCCCGGAGCTTGCCCGCCTTACCAAAGAATACAAACATAGCTTGGCACACAGGCGTGCCAAGGGAGGTACATATGAAGATTTCTATCAATGCAAACCGCTGCGAACCGTCTCCCATGCGGAAGTTCCATCCGCTGGCTGTCCAGGCCCAAAAGGCGGGTAAGACCATCTATCATCTGAATATCGGTCAGCCGGATCTGCCCACGCCCCAGGCGTATTTGGATGCTGTCCGCAGCTTCGACAATCAGACCCTGGCCTACGAGGCATCTCCCGGTGCCCCGGAGCTGATCGACGCTATCCGTAATTACTATTCCAAGCTTGGTGTATATCTGGCTCCCCGGGATGTTCTGGTCACCACCGGTGGCAGTGAAGCACTGCTTCTGACTTGCCTGAGCATTCTGGATCCCTACACTGAGGTGATCATTCCTGAGCCTTACTACCCCAACTACACCACTTTTGTCCATGCTGCCGGCGGCCGGATCCGTGCCCTGCCTACCTGCCCTGAAGAGGGCTACCGGTATGCCAACCGTAAGCGGATCGAGAGCCTGATCACCAGTAATACCCGTGCCATTCTGATCACCAACCCCGGAAACCCTACCGGTGTGGTGCTGGATGAAAAGGAAATGCGAATGATCGCGGATATTGCCAAGAAGCATGATCTGTTCCTGATCTGCGACGAGGTGTACCGGGAATTCTGCTATGACGATAAGTTTGGTGTTCCCACCATGGCCCGCTACGATGATCTGGATGACAATTTGGTCATTATTGACTCCGTATCCAAGCGGTTCTCCGCCTGCGGTGCCCGTGTTGGCTGCGTTGTCACCAAGAATAAGGAGCTGCAGCAGGCTCTGCTGAAATTCTGCCAGTCCCGTCTGTCTGTTGCAACCATCGATCAGATCGGTGCAGCGGCTCTGTACAGCGTGGGGCAGGAGTTCTTTGCACAGTCCAAGGAGATTTACCGCCAGCGCAGAGATCTGGTTGTTTCCAAGCTGCGGCAGATCCCCGGTGTGCTGGTGGAAGAGCCGATGGGTGCGTTCTACGTGATGGCCAGCCTGCCTGTGGATGACTCGGACAAATTCCAGCGTTGGCTGCTGGAAAGCTTTGATGACAATGGCGATACGGTCATGTTTGCTCCCGGTGCACCCTTCTACGAAACCCCCGGTAAGGGCATCAACGAGGTGCGTATTGCCTACGTGCGTAGTCTTGAGGAGCTGAGCCGTGCCATGGACCTGCTGGCAAAGGGCATCGCCCGGTATCAAACTGAGGTAATGTGCGTATAATTCCGGTTGACAACCGGGGTATGCCGGTGGTAAAATATCGGTAATCGCTGTGAACGGAAAGAGTAGCGGTAAACGAACCTTCAGAGAGCTTGTGCCATGGGTGGAAGCACGGGCAGGGGAGTGCGGCGAAAGTGCGTCCGGGAGCGAACAATTCCATATCAAGTGATAAATGAGAGTGGAACCGCGTGTCTATTCGACCGCCTCTTGTACCTTTGGTCAAGAGGCGGTATTTTGTTTTTTTGGAGGATTTACTATGTATCTTTACAATTCCCTTACCCATAAAAAGGAGCTTTTTGTGCCCAACAATCCCGATGTGGTGAAGATGTATACCTGTGGCCCTACGGTGTATCACTATGCCCACATCGGAAATCTGCGTACCTACATCATGGAGGATGTGCTGGAAAAGGCTCTGCGTTACGAAGGCTACAATGTCAAACGTGTTATGAACATCACGGACGTGGGCCATTTGGCCTCTGATGCTGATACCGGCGAGGATAAGATGCTCAAGGGTGCAAAGCGGGAAAATAAATCTGTCATGGATATTGCCCGGTTCTATACCGATGCCTTCTTTGCTGACTGCGACAAGCTGAATATAAAGCGTCCCGACGTGGTGGAGCCGGCTACCAATTGCATCGATGCCTATATCGAGATGGTGCAGAAGCTCTTAGATACCGGCAAGGCCTATTTTGTAGGCGGCAATGTGTATTTCGACACTTCCACGCTGGAAAAGTACTATGTCTTTAATGACCACGACGAAGAGGATCTGGCTACCGGCGTCCGTGAGGGCGTGGAGGAAGATACCAACAAGAAGAACAAAAATGACTTTGTTCTGTGGTTTACCAAGAGTAAGTTTGAAGATCAGGCGCTGAAGTGGGATTCTCCCTGGGGCGTGGGTTATCCGGGCTGGCACATTGAGTGCTCCTGCATTTCCATGAAGCACCTGGGCGAGGATCTGGATATCCACGCCGGTGGTATCGACAATGCGTTCCCTCACCACACCAACGAGATCGCCCAGTCTGAAAGCTACCTGGGTCACAAGTGGTGCAACTACTGGTTCCACGTCCACCACCTGAATACCGATACCGGTAAAATGTCCAAGTCCAAGGGCGAATTTTTGACCGTATCCCTGCTGGAAAGCAAGGGCTATGATCCCATGGCCTACCGGCTGTTCTGCCTGCAGAGCCACTATCGCCGCAATCTGGTGTTCAGCTGGGAGAATCTGGACAATGCTGTGATCGCCTACAATAAACTGATCACAAAGATCGCAACCTTTGTAAACGACGGTGTCGTGGACGAAGCGGCACTGGCACAGCTGAAAGAGAAATTCTCCAATGCCCTGAACGGCGACCTGAACACATCTTTGGCTGTTACTGCCGTCTACGATGTCCTGAAGGCCAAGTGCAACGATGCCACCAAGCTGGCTGCACTGGCAGATTTCGACAGGGTTTTGTCTCTCAATTTGCTGTCCGCAGCAGAGAATCTGCGGAAAAAGCAGGCCGAGGAAGAGGCCGCCAATGCCGATCCCGAGATTGATGCTCTGGTGGCTGCCCGTACCGAGGCAAAAAAAGCCAAGAACTGGGCGGAAGCCGACCGGATTCGTGACGAACTGAAAGCCCGGGGTATCGAGATCATTGATACGCCCCAGGGTGCAAAGTGGAGAAAAGTATGAAGCTGATGATCCTTGACGGCAATTCCGTCATTAACCGTGCATTTTATGGCATCAAGCCCCTTACCAACCGGGAGGGGCTTTATACCAATGCCATATTCGGCTTCCTGAACATCCTGGAACGGATGGAGAAGGAGGAGCAGCCGGAGGCGGTATGTGTTGCCTTTGACCTGCACGGACCTACCTTCCGTCATTTGCAGTATGATGGATATAAGGCGACACGTCACGGTATGCCGGAGGAGCTGGCACAGCAGATGCCGGTGATGAAGGATGTACTGCGGGCTATGAATATTCCCATCTATGAATGTCAGGGCTGGGAAGCGGACGATGTGATCGGTACGGTGGGTCGAATCTGCTCCAACAATCAGTGGGAGTGTGTGGTGGTCACCGGTGACCGGGACAGTCTGCAGCTCATCGATGAAAATGTCCACGTCAAGCTGGTCATCTCCCGTCCGGGACAGACCGCGGCTACTTTGTACACCGAGGAAGTGTTTCGTAACGAGTACGGCTTTGAGCCGAAGAAAATGGTGGATCTGAAGGCCCTGATGGGCGACTCTTCTGACAATATCCCCGGCGTTGCCGGTGTTGGTCCCAAAACCGCAACGGAGCTGCTGCTGAAATTTGGCTCTTTGGACGGCATTTATGAAAATTTAGAGGACGCATCCATTCGCCCCAAGCTCCGGGAGAAACTGGAGAACGGCAGGGACAGTGCTTATATGTCCTATGACCTTGCGACCATCCGTTGCGAGGCTCCCATTGACTTTGAGCCGAAGGATGCTTTGATTCAGCCGTATAACCGCCCTGTACTGTATGAACTGTTCCAAAAATTGGAATTTGTCAAGCTGATTGACAAATACGGTCTGCGGGGTGCGGAGCTGGAGTTGGCAAAGAAGACCCCTAAGCAGCAGACTAAGGCTTTGCCCCGGTTGGATACCCTGCCTGGGTATGTAGATACTTGTGCTGTGTATCTTGCTGAGGACGGCAGTCTTGCTGTGGCCTTCGATGGTGGCGTATGCGTTCTGACACCCTTGGAAGCCCAAATGGGCAACATTGACCTGAGGGGCAAAAAGCTGATTATGCATGACAGCAAAGCCACAAAGCACCGCTTTGACGAAATGAATATGGATTGCGGTCAGTGCGTTTTCGATACCGCCCTGGCGGCTTATGATTTGAATCCCTCTCAGACCGATTATCCCGTGTCCAAGCTGGCTACCAATTATCTTGGCTTGTCTGCCGATGACGGCGATGCGGCAGCCTGTGCAGAAGCAGTATGGCTTTTGCGGACAGAATTGGCGGAAGAGTTGGAAAAGAACGGTATGACAACCCTTTATACGGATATCGAACTGCCTCTTTGTGATGTGCTGTATCGCATGGAAAAAGCCGGTGTTGCCATTGACAGGCAGCAACTGGAGCAGTTTGGAAAAATGCTGACGCAGCGGATCGATGACTGTGAAAAACTGATTTACAGCTACTCCGACGGAGCATTTAATATCAATTCCACAAAGCAGCTGGGTGAATTGCTCTTTGATAAGCTGGGTCTGCCCCCGGTGAAAAAAACCAAGACCGGCTACTCTACCAACGCGGAGGTGCTGGAGAAACTGAAGGACAAGCATCCCATTATCCCGGCAATTATGGATTACCGGATGCTGACTAAGCTGAAATCCACTTACGCCGAGGGCTTGATGAAGGTTATTTGTGATGATGGCCGTATTCGCACCACCTTCCAAAACCTTGTCACTGCCACCGGTCGGCTGTCCTCCACAGAACCCAATCTGCAGAACATTCCCGTTCGCACGGATTTGGGTGCGGAGATTCGGAAAATGTTTGTACCCAGAGAAGGCTATGTACTTGTGGATGCAGACTACAGCCAAATTGAGCTGCGTGTGCTTGCTCACATCGCCGATGACCCGGTGATGCAGCAGGCCTTTAAAAGCGGAATGGATATCCACACCGTTACCGCATCTCAGGTCTTTGGCGTTGCTCCAGAGAATGTGACTGCTCTCCAGCGTCGTCATGCCAAGGCGGTCAATTTTGGTATTGTCTATGGCATTTCCGAGTATTCTCTGTCGGAGGATATCGGTGTCAGCTTCTATGAAGCGAAGAACTATATCGATAGCTATTTGGATAAGTACCGTGGTGTCCGGGATTATATGAAGCAGGTGGTTGCATCGGCCCGGGAACAGGGATATACCCAAACGCTCTACGGCAGAAAGCGGTATATCCCGGAGCTGAAGGCATCCAATTTCAACATCCGGCAGGGTGCGGAGCGGATCGCACTGAATACCCCCATTCAGGGCACGGCTGCAGACCTCATTAAGCTGGCCATGATCCGGGTGGATCGGGCATTGGCAGAGAAATATCCCGATGCAACCCTTTTGCTGCAGGTACACGATGAACTCATCGTGGAATGCCCGGAGGTCATTGCTCAGGAGGTCGCCGAGCTGGTCAGCTATGAGATGGAGCAGGTGGCGGCTTTGCGTGTTCCGCTGACTGCGGAAGCGAAAATCGGAAAGAGCTGGTTTGAAGCAAAATGAGAATCAAATTGATGGATGAAAGCCATGTGGCGGCGATTGCTGAAATAGAAAAGCTCTGCTTTTCCGACCCGTGGAGCGAAAAAAGCATTGCTACGGAGCTTGGCAGCAAGTTATCCTGCTGGCTGGTTGCCATGGAGGATGAAACCCTTGTGGGTTATGTGGGCTCTCAGAGTGTGCTTGGTGAGTCGGATATGATGAATATCGCGGTTCACCCGGAACACCGCCGCAAGGGCATTGCAGAGGCTCTGGTGACGGCACTGGTTACGGAATTGTCAGCAAGAGGCAATCACGGCCTGATGCTGGAGGTTCGTCCCTCCAACGCACCGGCCATTGCACTGTATGACAAGCTTGGTTTTGTTCAGGTGGGCCGCCGTCCCAATTATTACCGCAATCCCAAAGAGGATGCACTGATCCTTCGAAAGGAGTGGCAGATTTGAATATTCTGGCAATTGAATCTTCCTGCGATGAAACTGCGGTTGCCATCGTCAAAGATGGCAGGGAAGTGCTGACGGATTGTATCGCGTCTCAGGTGGAGCTGCACCGGATCTACGGCGGTGTCGTGCCGGAGATCGCCTCCCGAAAGCATATTGAGGCTATTTATGGTCTTGCGGATCAGGCCTTGGAACGAACCGGCCTTACCCGTCAGGATATCGATGCGGTAGCCGTTACCTACGCACCGGGTTTGATCGGTGCGGTGCTGGTGGGCGTGAACTTTGCCAAGGCAGCGGCGTTGGCTATGAATAAGCCCCTGATTCCGGTGCATCACATCCGTGGCCACATTGCTGCCAATTATATTGCCTATCCGGACCTACAGCCGCCTTTTCTGTGCCTGGTTGTTTCCGGCGGTCATACCATGATCGTCCATGTGAAGGATTATACGGATATGGAAATTTTGGGCGGAACCCTGGACGATGCTGCCGGAGAATGCTTTGATAAGGTAGCACGGGTTTTAGGAATGCCCTATCCCGGCGGAGCGGCACTGGATAAGGCCGCATCCACCGGCGATGAAACAAAATACGACCTTCCCCGGAGCAAGCCCGGAGAAAATCCCTATAATATGAGCTTTTCCGGCCTGAAAACGGCAGCACTGAACCTCATACACCATGCTGAGCAGGTTGGGGAAGAGTTGGATACTCCCAGCTTGTGTGCAAGCTTTTCTGCGGCAGTATCGGATACGCTGGTTCCCCGGGTGGTGCGAGCATTGCAGGAAACCGGTCTTCGCAAGATCGCGGTGGCAGGCGGTGTGGCGGCAAATTCCCGGATTCGCAGGGATATTATGTCCGCTGCCCAAACCCTGGGTGCTGAGGTTTATATGCCCCCCTTGTCGCTGTGTGGCGACAATGCGGCTATGATCGGTGCCCAGGCCTACTATGAGTATCAGGCAGGCAACACAGCAGATATGTCCTTGAATGCCTATGCTACCAAGTCTATTCTTGGGGAAATAATTTGAAGTAAAAAATACAGGTGCAGACAACACACCTGTATTTTTTGACGGATTTGTAATAATACATACAAATTATGAATAATCATCGACTGAGTTTCGAGTGAAAATGGAAATACTGCCGTAAAATGTTCGAAATAAGCATGAATTGCCATAATATGACGAATTTCGACAAAGAGAATTGCAAAAGCGGCTTGTGGAAAAAATTGTGGAAAGTGTGTATAACTTTTCACTAAACCTAAATATCTTGTGTTTATGTAAACGAAATGTATAAAGCATATACATAGAAAACCCAACAATTGGACGACAAATGATACCGGGATTCAGTTGCAATATAGACTGCGATATGCTATCTTAATGAAAAGGGGGCGTGGGTATGGTGCTATGGGTTTCGGCTATGAAGGATTTGAGTTTTGGTCAGCTGATGGCCGTATACGAAGAGAGTAACCGCCAGAACGGTCAAGAGTTTTGGCCGGAGTTGCCGGAAGGTCAGCAGCTCCTGCGGGCAGAACAGGAATTTTACCAATACCTCCGGGAGGTTTTTTTCCGGACTGAGGGGGCAGTTTACGCCTTTTGGTCTGAAAATGACAGGTATGTCAGTGCCCTGCGGCTGGAACCCTATCAGGATGGCCTACTGCTGGAGGCATTGGAAACTGCACCCGATCACCGCCGGAAGGGCTACGCCGCAGCCTTGATCCGTGCAGTACTGGAACAGCGTGAGAATATAAAAATCTACGCACATATCCATAAGAAAAACACCCCATCTCTTCGTACCCACGAAAGCTGCGGCTTTCGTCGGATCTTGGAGCATGCGGTGTATATTGACGGCTCGGTCAGGAGCGATTCCTGCACATATTGCTATGAAAAAACGGCACGCTGAAATCTACAGCGTGCCGTGTGCGGTTAAGGCAGGGGACTGGGGAAGTTGCAGATCAGGGAAACAATGGTGCAGACCAAGATCGAACCAAAACCGGTGGTCAGCCACAAGCTCCGCTGCCTGAGCCATTCACCGATTAAAATCAGGAATGCAAGGCATAAAACCGGTATTCCAATGGCAAAAATAGCCGTAATGACTTTTACCCAAATCACACCGGCACCTGCAAAGAGCAGGAAAATGATGAAATCCACAGTTGTCAGGATCAGCACAATGGTCAAAAGTGTCTCCAGCTGTTTGTAGCTTCGTTTGGGTTCGCTCATGGATGCCACCTCCGTTTCTTTTCTATCTTTATAGCATAGTTTGCCCAATAAAGCAACCGTTTTCCGAAAAATGTCAAATTTCGGGGAAACACTTGCACAAGACGAAAAATGGTGATATAATATTGTAGATTATTATGGGTAAGTACCGTCAAGGAGCTGCTATGGGTCAACCGCAATATCGCCTGGAGGGCATTGTTCACACCCGGTCAGAGCAGATGGAGGATTTTGAAGGTCCGCTGGATGTCATCTTTCTGCTGCTGAGCAAAAATAAAATAGAGATCCAGGATGTGTCGATCACCGCGATTTTGGAGCAGTATCTGGCTTACCTGGATGAAATGAAGCGACTGGATATGGAGATCGCCAGTGAGTTTATCACCATGGCGTCCCATTTAATGCTGATCAAGACGAAAATGCTGCTGTCTGCTGCAGAAGCGGCAGAGGCACAGAGTGAGCTGGATATTCTGCGTCAATCGCTGATCGATCGTCAGCGGAAGGAGGCCATTGAGCAGGTTCGCATTGCGATTTCCTGGCTTGAGCCGAGAAATGAGATCGGCCGTTGCCTCTTTACCAAAGAACCGGAACCTTTGCGTCGGGATCGGACCTACCGCTATCAGCATGATACGGCAGATCTGCTCCGGGCCTTGGATGAAATTTCCGAGCGGAATCAGCGTCGTCTGCCGCCGCCTACGGTGAATTTCAAGGGTATCGTTGGCAAAGAACCCTACCCCGTCACCCGCAAGACCGGCGAATTGCTCCGTCGGTTGATTCTTCGCGGCGTGGAGAAGCTAAAGAGCTTGTTTAAGGGCAATAAGACCCGTTCGGAGATTGTTGCCACCTTTATATCTGTATTGGAAATGTGTAAAACCGGCACCGTGACCTTGGAAGGAGACGTCAACGGAGATAACCCTGATGTGCGGCTGCTGGATAAAACGAAAGTGGAAACGGAGGAGTGGACCTGATGGAACAAACCCAACTGCAAAGAGCCATCGAGGCCATTCTGTTTGCTGCCGGTGAACGGATCGAGGTTGCCCGACTGGCTGCTACACTGGAAGTGGACGAGAATGAGATCGTTGCTGCGGCAGATGCTATGGCGAATGAATGGGCCTTCCAGCGTCGGGGTATTCGAATCATAAAGCTGGAGAATGGCTACCAGATGGTATCCTCCGGTGAGATGGCGGATTTCGTCACCAAGGCACTGGAAACCAGAAAACCGCCGAAGCTTTCTGCTTCTCAGCTGGAAACTCTGACCATAATTGCTTACTACCAGCCCGCAACCAAGGCCATGGTGGAGCAGATCCGCGGTGTGGACAGCTCCTACTCCGTTGGTGCATTGCTCAATAAAAAGCTGATTGAGGAGGCCGGACGGCTCAATGTCCCCGGCAGACCCATTCAGTACAGGACCACACCGGACTTCCTGCGTACTTTCGGTATTTCTTCGTTGGAGGAGCTGCCTGAAATTGAAAAGGTCAGCTTTGGCGAACCCATCGTCGAGGAGCAGCCCGTTTTGGCGGAAGAGCAACCCGCTCCGGCGGAGGAGGGCTAATGGGCTGGCTTATCGCCCTTGGCGTGATCGTGCTGCTTGCGTTCATGCCTTTGGGAATCAGTGCCCGCTATAATGCCGACGGACCGTATGTGGCCCTGATACTGGGTCCTGTCAGGATGCAGCTTTTGCCCGGCAAGAAAAAAGCGGCTAAACAAAAGAAACCGAAACAGAAAACACCACCCAAGCAGACAACTGCTCAGCCACAGAATTCTGCAGCACCGGAAAAAGGTGGCAGCGTGACGGATTTCCTGCCGCTGCTGCAACTGATCCTTGAGCTTTTGATCGAATTCAGAAGAAAGCTCCGGGTGCGGTTGCTGGAACTGAAGGTGACGCTGGCAGGTGGAGACCCCAGTGACCTGGCTGTAAACTACGGCAGGGCATGGGCGGCACTTGGCAATCTGGAACCGCAGCTTGATCGGTTCTTTATCATTCAAAAGAAAGATATGCAGGTACAATGCGATTTTGAAGCGGATACGACTGTGATCGTTGCCCGTTTGGATCTGACGATTACGCTGGGTCGCCTCCTTCGTCTTGTGCTCTGTTATGGAATCCGGGGAATCCGGGAATACCTCAAAATTGTGAAATTAAGAAAAGGCGGTGCAGTTAAATGAGCCAGAATCTTCCCAATATGCTGGAGAGTACCATTGCAAAAATCCGTGAGATGGTGGATGTAAATTCCGTGGTCGGCGACCCGATTACTGCCGGTGACGTGACCATTATCCCCATTTCCAAGGTCAGTGTTGGCTTTGGTGGCGGCGGTTCGGATTATGTATCCAAGAACGCCAACAAGGCAGAGAATCCCTTTGGCGGCGGTGTCGGTGCCGGCGTGAAGGTCACTCCTGTGGCGTTTCTGATCATCAAGGAAGGTTCCGTGCGTATGCTGCCCGTGGCCACCCCTGCAAATACCACGGCTGACCGGCTTGTTGAGCAGGTGCCGGATCTTTTGGATAAAGTTTCCGCGTTTATCGAATCCAAAACCAAGAAAGAGGTTGAATAATGGCTTTTTCCCCGGAAATACTATTCCCGGGTGAGAAAGATGAAGAAAATGTTCCTGCGGACGGCGGCTGCACTTCTGGTCGCCGTCTTGTTTTTACCGTGCCGGGTATACGGCGTGTCCGCACAGAAGGCCATTGTTATGGATGCCCAGACCGGCCGGGTATACTTTGAGAAGGATGCGGACAGCCGCAGCCTGATTGCAAGCACTACAAAGATCATGACCGCTTTGGTGGTTTGCCGCCAGTGTAATGTACTGGATCGTGTGCAAATTCCTAAAGAAGCGGTAGGCATCGAAGGTTCATCCATGTACCTGCGTGAGGGCGAAGTGCTGACCGTGCAGGAACTTTTGTACGGATTGATGCTCCACAGCGGCAACGATGCGGCAGTGGCGTTGGCGATTTACTGCGGTGGTACGGTGGAAGGCTTTGTTGGGCTGATGAATGATCAGGCGCAAAGGCTGGGGCTCGAAAATACCCATTTTGAAAATCCCCACGGCCTGGATAGTCCGGAGCATTATTCCACGGCCCGGGATCTGGCGGTTTTGGCTGCCTACGCCATGGAAGACCCGATTTTTTCCAAAACCGTTGCCACCAAGACTGTTCGTGCCGGTCAGCGGAGTCTGCAGAATCATAACAAGCTGCTGTGGCGGCTGGAGGGTGCTGACGGTGTGAAAACCGGCTTTACCAAGGCGGCAGGCAGAATTTTGGTCTCCAGTGCTGCCCGCAATGGCCGCAGAGTCATCTGTGTGACCATTAATGATGGCAATGACTGGGTGGATCACGCCACTTTGCTGGAAAATGCCTTTTCCAGATACACCTTACGGCAGATTGTTTCCGAGGGCGATTTTATCGGCACAGTGGAAGTGGCAGGCGGTCAGGCTCAGCGAGTGCAGCTGTTGGCGGATGATGACTTCTCCTATCCTCTGGCTGATGGAGAAGAGCCCCAGATTCTGCTTTCCGGTCCGGGCTTTGCCTATGCACCGGTGGTACAGGGCAAACGGGCAGGTACGGCATATGTCTGCATCGGTGACAGCTGTATCGGAAAAATCGATGTAGTTTACGGGCAAACTGTAGAACAGGAAGAAGAAAAACAAATTCCTTTTTGGAAACGCTTGTTTGGAGTCGGATTATGACGGAACGCATACAAAAAATCTTGTCCGCCCGGGGTGTTGCGTCCCGCAGAAAGGCGGAAGAAATCATCACCGCAGGCCGGGTTACGGTCAACGGCAGGGTGGCGATCCTGGGCGATACTGCAGACCCGGATGCCGACCGGATTCTCATCGATGGCAAACCCTTGCCGTCGGCACCGGGGCCGGTGTACATTATGCTCCATAAACCCCGGGGCTATGTGACGACTCTGTCCGATGAAAAGGGAAGGAGAACCGTTGCACAGTTGGTCAGCGATTGCGGTCAGCGTGTATATCCGGTAGGAAGGCTGGACTACGATTCCGAGGGATTGCTGCTGCTGACTAACGACGGTGAATTTGCCAATGCCATGATGCACCCAAAGCATCGCGTGGAAAAGACCTATGCAGTGTGGGTCGGTGGTTACCGGGAGGAAGCTACGCAGTTGCTGAAGCAGCCGATTGTGTTGGACGGGTATAAGATCCATCCGCCCAAGGTCCGCCTGATTCACGTTGACGGTGACAAGGCATTGTACCATGTGACTATTGGAGAAGGCCGCAATCGGCAGGTGCGGAGAATGTGCCAGCACGCAGGTATGGAGGTGCTTCGGCTGAAGCGGATCCGGGAGGGGACGCTTGAGCTGGGAGATTTACCCCTGGGAAAATGGCGATACTTAACAGAAGATGAAATAGCAGGGCTATAATCGCCCTGCTATTTTTGCAATTTTTCATTCATCGTCTTGCAAAAATGCTGAAATTATGCTACACTATCCACGGCAAATGAAAGAAAAATGCCATGAGGTGAGCAAAATGAAGAAAGATGTTCTGTCTTTGGTTGAAACCATGATGCCAACCTTTTCCAAGGGACAAAAGCGCATCGCCCAGTATCTGACCGAATCTTACGAAAAAGCCGCCTTCATGACGGCCAATCGCCTTGCACAAAAGGTGGGCGTATCCGAGTCCACAGTGGTGCGTTTTGCGGTGGAGTTGGGTTTTGACGGCTATCCCAGTATGCAAAAAGCTATGCAGGAAATGGTGGTCAACCGGCTGACCTCTGTCCAGCGGATCGAGGTGGCACATGATCGCATCGGTGATCAGGATGTGCTGTCTATGGTACTCCATTCCGATATGGAAAAGCTCCGTAAAACCGGAGAGACGGTGGATCGCGGGGAGTTTCAGGCTGCTGTAGATGCACTCCTGAATGCCCGGCGGATCTATATTGTCGGTGTCCGCTCTGTTGCACCGCTGGCCAATTTCCTGGGATACTACTTAAACTATATGTTCGACAATGTGCAGATTCTTACCGCCTCCGGCTCCAGTGCCATGTTCGAAAAGATTGTTGGCGTAGAAAAGGAGGATGCGGTGATCGCATTCAGCTTTCCCCGGTATTCCACTTCTACCGCTAAGGGGGCTCAGTACTGCCGCAGTACCGGTGCGACCGTTATCGGCATTACCGACAGCCGTCTGTCGCCCCTGGGTCAAAACTGCGACCATGTGCTGGTGACCAAAAGCGATATGGTTTCTTTGGTGGATTCCTTGGTTGCACCCTTAAGTGTGGTCAATGCACTGATTGTGGCCCTGGCATCCAAACGCCAGCAGGCTCTTTCCAAAACCTTTGATAAGCTGGAGCGAATCTGGGAAGAATACAATGTCTACGAAAAGCGGGGAGACAACCAATGAACTACGATGGAATCGTCATTGGCGGTGGTCCGGCGGGTATGTTTGCAGCCATTACGGCGGCGAAGGCCGGCAGCAGTGTGCTGCTGCTGGAACGCAACGACCGGCTTGGCAAAAAGCTTCTGATCACCGGCAAGGGCCGTTGCAATGTGACCAACGATTGCAACGAGCAGGAGGTTTTGCAGAATGTGCCCCGGAACGGACGCTTTCTGTACAGTGCCCTGTCCGCGTATCCGCCAAAAGCGGTGATGGACTTTTTTGAGAGCAGCGGCTGCCAACTGAAAACAGAACGGGGTAACCGGGTATTCCCGGTGTCCGATAAGGCCGTTTCTATTTTGGATTGCCTGCAAGGTCAACTGCGTCGTTGCGGCGTTACTGTGCGAAACGAACGGGTTCGCCAGATTTTGACGGAGGATGGCAAGGTTACCGGCGTTCGTACGGATAAGAGCAGCATAAAAGCCGACTGGGTCATTTTGGCCACCGGTGGTTTGAGCTATCCTACCACCGGCTCCACCGGCGATGGCTATGCCATGGCGCAGGCCTTGGGGCATACTGTTACTGCCACGGAGGGCAGTCTGGTGCCTCTGGAAACGGCAGGGGAGGACTGCCCGAAAATGCAGGGACTGAGCCTTCGGAATGTGGCTGTGAAGCTGCTGAATGAAAAGGGGAAAGTGCTTTTTAAGGACTTTGGCGAATTGCTTTTTACCCATTTTGGCGTATCAGGCCCGACGGTGCTCAGTGCCAGTGCCCACCTGAAGGGTGCCAACTGCAAACTGGTTATCGACTTGAAGCCTGCTTTGGATGAGGAAAAACTGGATACCCGGATCTTACGGGATCTTTCCATGTACCAAAATCGCTCCATGGAAAATGCTCTGACAGATCTGCTGCCCCGGAGCATGATCCCGGTGGTGCTGGACAGAATCAATGTGGATCCCAATTTGCAGGCCAATGGCCTGACCAAGCAAAAACGCCGGGAATTGGTGCAGCTACTCAAGAGTTTTACGCTCCATATCACAGAAAAGCGGCCTGTTGCAGAAGCCATCATTACCTCTGGTGGTATCAAGGTTTCTGAGATCGATCCCAAGACTATGCAGTCCAAGCTGGTGACCGGCTTGTACTTTGCCGGTGAGATCATCGACTGCGACGCCTACACCGGCGGATTCAATCTGCAGATCGCCTGGGCCACAGCTTTCGCTGCAGGCACTGCAGTGAAAAACACCCATTGACAAACTGCCTCAGCTGTACTAGAATAAACGGACAGCAATGCCTTTAAGACATATATTGGAGGAACATATCATGTACGAAAAACTCGTTTCTTATGCTGCAAAGCAGCTGGAGCTGGATCCTGCGGAGATCACTCCCGACAGCACCTTTGAAAGTCTGGGTATTGATTCTCTGGACATTGTTGAGATGATCATGGATCTGGAGTCCGAGCTGGGTGTTGAGCTGGATATGGAGAATCAGAATATCACTACCTTCCGTGAGCTGGCTGCTTTCATCGATTCCAAGGTCAACTAAGTAAAACAAAATAGCCTTGTTAGGCTGACCGGCTTATAACAAGGTCGCACTAGTCGGGGAGATAGCGGTGCCCTGTTGCCTGCAATCCGCTACAGCAGGGATGAATTCCCACACCCGGGCTTGTCTGAGTACCGTCAGGACTGCGTAAGCGGCGTTGAAGGATTGGTCCTGCGCAACGTTCTCCCGTGAACCATGTCAGGTGGGGAACCAAGCAGCATTAAGCGGATCTGAGCGTGTGCCGCGGGGTTGCCGTTCCCGAGCTGGCTGCACAGCAACCGGGTATTCAGCAGGTTCAAATGTGGGTGTGCGATCTTGTTATGAGCCGGTCTTGTTATGAGTTGCGAAAGGAGGAAGCATATGTCTGCATATCAAGCATTATACAGAAAATATCGTCCTCAGACCTTTGATGACGTGTCCGGTCAGATGGCGGTTACACAAACCCTGAAGACCCAAATCATCAGTGGTAAGATGAGCCATGCGTATTTATTTACCGGCTCCCGGGGAACGGGCAAGACCAGCTGTGCCAAAATTTTGGCCAAGGCGGTGAACTGCCAGAATCCCAAGGACGGCAATCCCTGTAATTGCTGTGAGGCCTGCCGGTCTATTGATTCCGGTGCTTGCATGGATGTACTGGAGATCGATGCTGCCTCCAACAATGGCGTAGATAATGTCCGTGGTCTGCGGGATGATGCGGTGTATACGCCTTCTCAGGTGAAGATGCGTGTGTACATCATCGACGAGGTGCATATGCTCTCTATTTCCGCCTTCAATGCCCTGCTGAAGATCATTGAAGAGCCACCGGAGCATCTGCTGTTCATCCTTGCTACCACGGAGCTGCACAAGGTACCGGCCACTATTTTGTCCCGTTGCCAGCGGTTTTCTTTCCGTCGGATCAGTCAGGAGGATATCGTTGAGCGGCTGCAGTATGTGGCCTATCAGGAAAAAATCGACTTAGACGACGGAGCTGCCCGCGTCCTTGCCCGTATGGCGGACGGCGGTATGCGTGATGCCTTGAGCCTTTTGGATCAGTGTGCCTCCGCAACCGCCGGTGAATTGTCTGCAGAGCGTGTGTATGCTTGTCTGGGTATCGCCGGTGAGCAGAAGGCAGGGGAATTGATGGGTTATGTTGCCGACCGGGATGCAACCCGTGCTCTGGCACTTTTTAACCGGTTGTATGCAGACGGGAAGGACTTGGGTGCTTTGCTGGATGAGCTGGCTTGCCTGACCCGGGATCTGTTGATTTTGAAAACTGCCCCGGACAGTGGCATTACCATGCTTTCCGGTGTGGCTGCCGATACGGAGGTTTCCCGATTGGCTAACCGGTTCTCTGCCGGAGAGCTGATTCGGAACATGACTTTGTTAGAAGAGACTATGGCCGGCTTTACCCGCAATGCAAGCCGCAGACTGGATGCGGAGCTTTGCATTTTGACCATGTGCCAGCCCAAGCTGCAATTGGATGCTCAGGCGATCAATGCCCGGCTGACCCGGTTGGAAGAGCGTCTGGACAGCGGTGATTTTACGGCTCCTGCCAAGCCGGCAGCTCCGGCACAAGCGGAACCGGAAATCGAGATACCTCCCGTGCCTACCGATGAGGACGCACCGCCGGTGCAGGAAGAACCCACATCCAACGCACAGCCGGAGCCTGAACAGGCTTCTCCCGGCTTTTGGACGGATTTGTCTGCTGCTGTGCGGCAGGAGCTGAAACCGCCGCTCAATGGCTTCTTTTCGGCTAAGCAGAACGATATGCTTTCCTGCCAACTGATGGGAGATTGTGTCATTCTTCGGTGTAATAAGTTTATTCTGGGCGAGTTGGACAAGCCGGAGGTTTTGTCCTTGGTTTCCAGAAAGGCATCCGCCATTTTGGGCAGACCGGTTGTTGCCAAGGCCGTAGATGCGGCACAGAAACCGTCTACCAATGCCCAGCTTGAGCGGCTGATGCGTTTTGGCAGAGAACATAGTGATATTGTAACGATTAAGGAATAAGGAGAATTTCTATGGCAAAGAGTAATTTCCGGGGTATGCCCGGCGGAATGAATCAGGCCGCAATGATGAAGCAGGCTCAGAAGATGCAGCAGGAGCTGATCCGTATGCAGCAGGAGCAGGAGACCAAGACCTACTCTGCCAGTGCAGGTGGCGGTATGGTCACTGCAACTGTCAACGGCAAGCATGAGCTTGTGGATATGCAGATCAAGCCCGAAGCAGTGGATCCCGATGATGTGGAAATGCTACAGGATATGATCATGGCTGCCGTCAATGAGGCCATGCGTGCGGCTGACACGGATGCGGCAAATAGTATGTCCCGTCTGACCGGCGGTATGAATCTGGGTGGTTTGTTCTGATGCAGTACTTTCCTGCGGCGTTGCAAGAGCTGGCAGATCAGTTTGCCAGATTGCCGGGCATTGGCGGTAAAACCGCCCAGCGGCTGGCGTTTCATGTGTTGAGCCTGCCTACCGACGAGGCACAGAGCTTTGCTGATGCCATTATGGAGGCCAAGCGGACAGTGCATACTTGCCCGGTGTGTCAAAATCTGACGGATCGGGAACTGTGTCCGATCTGTGATGATGACCTCCGGGACAAGAGTGTCATATGCGTGGTG
This sequence comes from Oscillospiraceae bacterium, assembly GCA_015067945.1. Classification (GTDB taxonomy): domain Bacteria; phylum Bacillota; class Clostridia; order Oscillospirales; family Oscillospiraceae; genus Faecousia. The sequence continues at coordinate 53,296 of SVLM01000003.1, read as the reverse complement.
GCAGAACCCCGGGATGTGATCGCCATGGAGCGGAGCCGAGAGTTCAACGGTGTTTACCATGTGCTTCACGGTGTGATCTCACCACTGAATCATGTGACTCAGGACGATATCAAGATCCGGGAACTGCTGATGCGTGTGGGTGCCGGTGACGTCCGTGAGGTCATTATGGCCACCAATCCCGATACAGAGGGTGAAGCGACGGCTATGTATATTTCCCGTTTGCTGCGGCCTATGGAGGTCAAGGTGACAAGACTTGCCTACGGTGTACCCGTTGGAGGACAGCTGGAATACACCGATGAGGTGACCATTTCCCGTGCTCTGGAGGGCAGACAGGAGATCTGAATACAATGAAAAACCCGGCTGCGGAAAGCAGCCGGGTTCTATTGTACTTATCCGATTGTAGGCACGGGAGTGGGTCTGTCGGGGTCAAAGACTTCGCTGACATCAAACAGATCTTCCAGTTTTTCCGGGTAGTGGTACATCCGGTAGCCGTCAATATTTCTTCGGCCTCCGCGGAAGTAGTTCTCACCGATCTGAATCCAGGCAACCTTGGAGTCCACATTGAAGAAGTAGCGGTAGCCGTCTTCGTACAGAGCCTTGAACTTTTCGTTGCTCATGGTGTACTTGCTGGGGCCGTTGATATCGGAGCCGTGGGGATAAAGAATGATATCTGTCTCGCCGACAATATATTCGCAGGTTTCTTCCCATTTCTGGGAGTCAGCTTCCACCCGGGAAGCGGTCAGATTGCCGTAAGCGGGGTGGCCGTAGGAGTGGCTGACCAGCAGCCAACCGTGTTCTTTCAGGCACTCAGCGACCTTCTTGGCTTCTTCCACTTCTTTTTCCCAGGCTTCTTTACCAATGGTGTTGGCGTAGGAAGGCTTGGTTCGGTAGCCCAGCACACCCTCGTAGCCGGTTACACCCAGCATGGCTCTTGCACCGTGGTAGGAGAAATCGGGGTGCTCCTGAATGAACTTTTCTAGCAGAGGAACCAGGTCGTAATCGCCGTAAAGGACATTGCCTTGGGCGTCCATATATTCGCAGGTGGGGAAGCCGTCCTCACCGATGACGATCTTGCTGGCAAAGCCGTCGCCCTTGGTTCCGGCAAAGATGGGAGTCTCGTTCTTGCCGTCACCGGTGCCGATCATGTAGCTGTAGTAGTTCACATCGTCCTGGCTTAGCAGGAAGGGCTTTTTGCCCTCGGGAAGGCGGATGTTACCGTAGGTGAAAATGGTCTTGCCGGAGGCATCGGTGGTTTCGTAGGCGATGTCGTAGGGGGAGACCAGCACATAGCCACGCTCGTACATCTGTTCCATGATCTTGTTGAACTCGGAAATGGTGGCCATATACAGATTGTAACCGGCGGAATCCTCGTCTCCGTCAAAGGCACGCTTGTTATCCACGATCAGAGAGTGGAAGAAGATATGAGTGATATTGTCCATATCGCTGTAGGACACCAGATGGCTGTCCGCAGTGGTGTACTCTGTGATCTTGTCGTTGACCTCTTTGATGCTCTCGTAGCCAGGGTAGGCCTTCAGCATCTCGATGGCCTTGGTATAGTCGTAGCCGGCTGCGATGAAATCTGCGTTCTTCATCAAAGTCACAAGCTCTGCGGGCAGTGCAGGATCGGTGGGAGTGGTCGGTGTGGAACCGCCTGTGGGATCGGTGCCGTTAGAGGGGGTACTTTCCATTTGTACCGGGTCGGTGGGATTGCTGTTCAATGTGTTTGTGATGGTTTGTATGGTAGCCATCACGGCCACGATACAGATCACTGCAAGAACCACAAGGCAGATGGACGGGAAATAGCGGGACATGAACCGCTCGAATTTGGATGGCTTACGCCGATTCTTGTTGGAGTGCTCGAACATTCCGGGCATATTATTTCCTCCTTTATGCATGTTGCTTGATACCTATATTATAAAGCTTCGACGTAATCTTTGCAATAGGGATTTCTTATGACAAAAAATATTATTTTCAGAAACAGTGGACAATTGGTAAAAGGATATGATATAATCCGGTCAGAACAATTGGAAGGAACGGATGTACAATGAGCAAGGAAACCATTCGCATAATCGTAATAGTGCTTTGTGCCATTATTTTGCTGGGCATTATTGCAATGCCGCTGGCTATGCTGGGAGCATAACGAGAGGGATAAGTCCTTGTTTAAGGATATATTTCCCTGACTGCGGATCACTATACAACAAGACAGCAGCATCCTGCTTTGGATGCTGCTGTTGCTGTTTATAGAGCATTAATCATATGTGCCATGAAGTCCGGGTCAGTGCCGCAGCAGCCGCCCAGCAGGGTCGCACCGTTTTGCAGGCATTGCCGCTGGATATCCACAAATTCTGCAATGTCCATGTCATACCGAACAGTACCGTTATCGCCGATGACGGGAATGCCTGCGTTTGGCTTGCACAGCAGCGGCCCTTTGATATAACGACGCAATTTGCTGACAAGATAGGGGGTCATGCTGTCGGCGGCTACGCAGTTAAAGCCAACAGCGGCAGCACCAGCCTGCTCCAATTCCCGGAGGATCGGCCCAACCTCTGCTCCGGAGAATAAGGCGGCGTCGGGGGTCATGACAAAGCTGTACATTACCGCACCGGCCTGCTCCAGCTCAGCAGCTGTCAGGATTGCCTCTGCTTCCTGGGGGTACATCAGCGTTTCTGCAACCAAAAGATCTGCTCCGCCATCAATGAGTCCGCGTATTTGCCGCCGGTAGTTTTCCACCAGCAGATCGAATTTGTCCGGATCATAGCTGTCTGTAAAGGCTGCCAGGGTGGTCAGATCACCGGCGATCAGACATTGCGGTGCAGCGTCCTTGCTCAGGCTGACCAATTTTGCGTTGACGGCCTCTGTCTGTTCGGCTAAACCGACACGCTCCAAGGCAATGGGCTGTGCCTGAAAGGTAGGAGCATAGAGAATCTGGCAGCCGGCATCGGCGTACTGCCGCTGTAGCTGCGTCAGAGCATCAGGATGCTCCAACACCCACTTTTCCGTGCAGCAGCCCTTGGGCATACCTGCCTTTTGCAGATTGGAGCCGGTGGCACCGTCCAAATATCGGAGTCCTGCCGCTATTTTGTTGTGCAATTGCTCTTTGGTAAGCATATAGGATCACCTGTGTTGCAGAAATTGTGTTATGATTATATCCCAAGTTGTAAAAGATTGCAACAGCGATTGACGAAAGAATGATTATCTGCTAAAATGGATAAAACTTCAAAAAGGAGCAAAATGCAATGAAAAAATCTGTTCTCAGAGAGTACGCCCGACTCATCGTCCGCTGCGGTATTAACGTGCAAAAGGGCCAGGAGGTTATGGTCTATGCCGGCCTGGATCAGCCGGAATTTGTTGCCATGGTTGTGGAGGAAGCTTACAAGGCCAAGGCCAAGAAGGTTATCGTTGAGTGGAACTACGATCCGCTGACCAAGCTGCATACCCGCTACCAGTCCGTTACCACCATGGGTACTGTTCCTGAGTGGCAAAAGGCCCGTCAGCAGCATTACTGTGATGTTTTGCCCGCCCGGATTCATCTGGTTTCCGAGGATCCCGATGGCCTGAAGGGTGTGAATATTGCCAAGATGGCAAAGGCCCGTAAGATGTCCTATCCCATCCTGAAGCCCTATATCGATGACCGCGACGGCAAGCAGCAGTGGTGCATCGCTGCTGTACCCGGCAAGGCATGGGCAAAGAAGGTGTTCCCCGGCCTTCGTTCCAGCGTAGCCATCGAGAAGCTGTGGGAAGCCATTCTGTCCACTTCCCGGGTCAACGAAGATCCCGTGAAGGCATGGGAGGAGCATAACGCAGATTTGAAGCAGCGTTGTGAGCATCTGAACGGTCTGGGCATCGAGTCGTTGCACTATACTGCCGAAAACGGTACCGATCTGACAGTTGGTATGATTCCCGAAGCCATTTTCTGCGGCGGCGGTGAGGTCTCCCGTCAGGGTATTTTCTTCAATCCCAATATCCCCACTGAGGAGTGCTTTATTTCTCCCATGAAGGGCAAGGCAGAGGGTATTGTCTACTCCACCAAGCCTCTTTCCTATCAGGGCCAGCTGATCGATAATTTTTATATCCGCTTTGAAAACGGCAAGGCTGTGGAAGCAAAGGCCGAGAAGGGTGAGGAGTTGCTGAACACCATGCTGACCATGGACGAGGGTGCAGGTTACCTGGGTGAGTGTGCTTTGGTGCCCCAGGCAAGTCCCATTGCCGAGAGCGGCCTGCTGTTCTATGAAACACTGTTTGATGAAAATGCTGCCTGCCATCTGGCAGTGGGTGCAGGTTTTGCTGATACGATTCGGGATCATCACAACAAGACCCTGAAGGAGTGCCAGGATCTGGGTATCAATGACTCCATGATCCATGTGGATTTCATGATCGGCTGTGATACTATGAACATCGACGCACTTTGTGCTGATGGAAAAATTGTTCCCATTTTCCGCAATGGCAACTGGGCGTTCTAAAGTAATCAAAAATATCCGCACTTTTTTGAAAAAACTGAAAAAAAGGCTTGCATTCTGTGTTTGAGTATGCTACAATAGCCGAGCGATTGAAATTGCTTAGGGTAATTATGCCCTTTTACATGATAAGAAAGAGGTGAACGAAATGAGAGAAGGCATCCATCCCAACTACGAACAGACTACCATCCGCTGTGCTTGTGGCAACGTCTTTACGACTGGTTCCACCAAGAAGGACATCCGTGTTGAAATCTGCTCCAAGTGCCACCCTTTCTATACCGGCAAGCAGAAGCTGGTTGACACCGGTGGACGCGTTGATCGGTTCAACAAGAGATTTGGTATCAAGTAAGAGCAAAGTCCGCACTAAGGTAGCGTAGTGCGGACTTTTTACTTTTACGTTGCAAATAAGTTGCCAGCACTGCGTGTTTTGTGTTATACTAAGAAAAAGTGTTTTCGGAGGAACTATGGAATCAAATTTTGAACAAAATATTCAGGAGCGTGCGGTGCTGGTTGGGCTGAATGCGGACTGCTTCCGAAAGGAACAGACCGCTACCGATGAGACCCTGGAGGAGCTGGAGGCACTGCTGGAGACTGCCGGCGGCTTTTGTACCGGCAAGGTTCTGCAAAACCGTCACACCCCGGACTCTCACAGCTTTATCGGTGAGGGTAAAGCGATTGAGGTAAAAATGCTGGTGGAGGCCACCGCATCTACCATGGTGGTGTTTGATAACGAACTATCCCCGGGTAATATCCGGGCACTGGAAGAAATTATCGGCGTTACGGTGCTTGACCGCAGTGCCTTAATTTTGGATATCTTCGCCCAGCGGGCGAAGACCAAAGAGGGCCGACTGCAGGTTGAGCTCGCCCAGTATCAGTATCTGCTGCCCCGGCTGTCCGGCATGGGCAAGAGTCTGTCCCGGCAGGGTGGTGGTATCGGCACCCGGGGCCCCGGTGAAACGAAATTGGAATCTGACCGCCGTCATATCCGTGAACGAATTGCCCGGCTTCAGCATGAACTGGAGCAGGTGAGGCAGGTGCGGAGCGTACAGCGGGAGCGGAGAATGAAGAATTCCGTTCCGGTGGTTGCCATCGTTGGCTATACAAACGCAGGTAAGTCCACATTGCTCAATCAGCTGACCGGTGCAGGAATTCCGGCCAATAACCGTCTGTTTGACACCTTGGACACCACCTCCCGGCAGCTGACTGTGTCAGATAATTTGGATGTGGTGCTGACAGATACCGTCGGTTTTATCGCAAAGCTGCCCCATCATCTGGTGGATGCCTTCCGGGCAACACTGGAGGAGCTGGAATATGCTGACCTGCTGCTGCACGTGATCGACTCGGCTGATGAGAATAGAGAAGAGCACATCGAGGTGGTGGATCGGCTGATCTCTCAGCTTGCCAAGCCCGGCACGAAAGTACTGCGTTGCTATAATAAGGCTGATTTAGTGGAAAAGACCGATATCCCCATTGGCGAGGATGTTGTGGCTGTTTCCGCTGCCAACGGTGCCGGTATGCCGGAGCTTTTGCAGGCCATTGAGCGTACCTTGGGGCATAGCCGTCACCATGTGATTGTGACGCTGCCGTATTCCATGGGCGGCATGGTGGAGACACTGCATTCCGGTGCTCAGGTGCTGAATGTGGAATATACGGCTGAGGGGATCGTAGTGGATACTATTGTGGATCCCATTCTCTACGGAAAAATCCGGGAATATATCACGAAGGAGTGCTGACGGTTGGAGGAATACTTGGTTCCCACCGGTTTTGGGCAAGACGAATTTACAGAGAAGAAATCCCGGTTCATTGGCCGTGTTTGGCTTGTGGAGACGGAAGAGGAGGCTCTGGCAAAAATCCAGGAAATGAAGAAACAGCACTATGATGCCACCCACAATTGCTGGGCGTATATCATCAAGGACGGTGCTGTGCGGTTTTCCGATGACGGCGAACCCGGCGGCACAGCCGGTATGCCCATGCTGCAGGTGCTGCAAAGAGAAGGGCTTCATAATATTGTCTGTGTGGTCACCCGGTACTTTGGCGGCATACTGCTCGGAGCCGGCGGTCTGGTAAGAGCCTATACCAAGGGTGCGAAGATTGCTGTTGACGCGGCAGGAAAATCCATGAAGCGGGTGTGGTCGGTGCTGTATGTGCCGTGCCCGTATACTTATTACGAACGGGTAAAGCTGGAGGTTGCTGCCTTTGGCGGGTTGATCCGCAATACGGAATTTGGCTCCGAGGTAGATTTGGAGATTCTTATGCCGGAGGCTCAGGCACAACCTTTTCTGGATCGGCTGACGGATATGAGTGCCGCCAATATTGAGGGCATGGAAACCGGAAAAGAGTACAGGGCGTTCCCTGTAGAGTAAGGAAGGTAAGCGTTATGACAGTACGGGAAGAATTGGAACTGCAGGAGCATCGACGGTTAAATCCGCTGGCTGCCTTTGCTGACAAAAGCAAGGGTCGTCCCTTTGGAGATAAGGACCGGGAGCAGGACGTGCGTACCTGCTATCAGCGGGACACGGACCGCATCGTCCACAGCAAGGCGTTTCGCCGCCTGATGCATAAGACCCAGGTATTTTTGCAGCCGGAGGGTGACCATTACCGCACCCGCATGACCCATACCATCGAGGTCTCCCGGATCGCAAGAACCATTACCCGGGCATTGGCGTTGAACGAGGACTTAACCGAAGCTGTCGCATTGGGTCATGATTTGGGTCATACGCCCTTTGGTCATGCCGGCGAGGGGGCACTGTCTGAGTGCATCGGTAAGCCTTTTCGCCACAACGAACAAAGTCTGCGAGTGGTGGATGTGCTGGAAAACAATGGTTCAGGTCTAAACCTGACATACGAGGTACGCATGGGTATCTTGGGGCATACCGGTGACCGGATACCGGAAACATTGGAGGGACAGGTGGTTCGCCGTGCCGACCAGATGGCCTATGTGAACCATGACATTGACGATGCAATCCGTGCGGGCATTCTTTCCAACGAGGATATCCCGGACAGTATTTCTGATGTGCTGGGTTATACCCACGGCCAGCGAATCGATACACTGGTATGTGATATTATTTTGACCAGCCGGGAGGCCGGTGCCATTTGCCTTTCCCCTGCGGTGGAGCAGGCACTGAAGGATCTTCGCAGCTTTATGTTTGAACGGGTTTACCGCAACCCGGTGGCAAAAGGTGAGGAGCAGAAGGCCAAGGATATGCTCTGCCGTCTTTTTGACTACTATTACCGCAATCCTCAGGAGCTACCCTACGACTTCCAGCCCCAAATGTCCTTTGACGGCTTGGAGCGTACTGTCTGCGATTACATCGCAGGTATGACGGACAATTATGCGGTAGATAAATTTACACAAATTTTTGTTCCTGCGGGTTGGCAAATCCGCGGATAATGTGATACAATAGAAAGGTTAAAGAAAGGAGGGACGGACAATGGCATTTCCACCGTCATTTATTGACGAATTGGTACAGCGTAATCCCATTGAGGATGTGGTCGGCCAGTATGTGAGCCTGAGACGCTCCGGTGCCAATATGTTTGGCCTGTGTCCGTTCCACGGTGAAAAGACCGCCTCCTTCTCCGTTGCTCCCGATAAGGGTATTTACTATTGCTTTGGCTGCCATAAGGGCGGTGGCGTCATCAATTTCCAGATGGAGGTTGAGGGCATGAGCTACCCCGATGCGGTTCGTGCCCTGGCAAAACGTGTGGGCATGACCGTGCCGGAGGATGAGGAATATCAAAGCCGCTATAAGCAGCAGGAGCGTCTTTGGGCGTTGCATAAGGAAGCTGCCCGGTATTTTCACAGCCAGCTTTACGCCCCGGTGGGACAGGCTGCTTTGCAGTACGCCCTGAACCGGGGAATGACCAAATCCATTCTCACCACCTTTGGTGTGGGTTATGCTCCCGATAGCTGGGACGGCCTGACCAAGGCCATGCGTGCCAAGGGTTATACAGATCAGGAGCTTCGGGATTCCGGTTTGGTGACAGTATCTCAAAAGAACGGTAATCTTTTGGACCGTTTCCGTGACCGCTTGATGTTTCCCATTATCGATGTCCGGGGTAATGTGATCGCCTTTGGCGGCCGTATATTGAAAAACGATAAGGATACGGCAAAATACTTGAATTCTCCGGAATCCATGATTTTTAATAAGCGAAAAAACTTGTTCGGTTTGAATTTGGCTAAGAAAACCAAAGAAAGTTCGCTTATTTTGGTGGAGGGCAATATTGACGTTGTTGCTCTGCACCAGTATGGCTTTGACAATGCGGTAGCTTCTCTTGGCACCAGCTTGACCGACGAGCAGGCGGCCCTGATCACCCGGTATGCCGAGCAGGTTATTTTGATCTACGACGGCGATAAGGCCGGTCAAAATGCCACAAAGCGGGCCATCCCTATTTTGGAAAAAGCCGGTCTGCAGGTCAGGGTTCTGCAGCTGCCGGACGATCTGGACCCCGACGATTATTTGAAAAAATACGGTGCGGACAAGCTCAGGCTGCTGCTTGAGGGGTCGTCCAATCGCGTGGAATACCAGCTCAATGTCATCCGCGGAAAATACGATTTGAATATCGATGATCAGCGGGTCAAGTTCCTGCAGGAATGTTCTGATCTGATCAGTACGCTGCCCAGTGCCATTCAGCGTGAGGTCTATGCAGGCCGGGTCGCGGAAACCGCTAAGATCAGTATGGATGCCATGTCCATGGAGATCAAGCGGGCCATCAAACGCCGCCAGACCGCGGACAAGAAAAAGCAGGAGGCAATCGATCTTGCTCCGGCTAAGGCACTGCAGCCCAAGAGCCGCACAATCCGTTACGACAATATGAAATCCGCCATGGCGGAAGAATGTATCATAGCTTTGGCACTGCGGGATCCTGCACTGCTGGACATGGCAGGGGATCTGGAGCCGGAGATGTTCTCCTCTGCACTGCTTGGTAATATCTACGGGCAGCTCCGTCGTCGGCACCAAATGGGTCTGGAGGTTTCTCTGGCTGTGCTGGAGGAGCTTAGCTCTGATGAAGCATCCCATGCCGCATCGATTACGCAAAGGCAGCAGGGCCCGGTCAGCGAGCAGGCATTTTTGGATTGTGTCCGTACTGTTCGTGCTGAGCATCAGTCCTCCCGGATCGCCTCGGAGGATGATCTGTTGGCCTATCAAAACAAGTTAAAGAAAAGTAAGGGAATGAAAGCATGACATCAGATGTTTCCGTTGCGGAATCCCCAATTCCGGTCAGTACCGGAGAAGAGGATGTTCGCCAATATCTGCATGAGATCCGTCAATACCCCCGTCTATCGCCTGAGCAGGAACGCCTGCTGGCGAAGCGTTGTGCAGAGGGCGATGCAGACGCCATCCGGCAGATGGTCAATTCCAATCTGCGATTGGTGGTATCTGTTGCCAAGGAATATGCCGGACGTGGCGTGCCGCTGATGGATCTGATTCAGGAGGGCAGTATCGGTCTGCTGGCGGCAGCAAAGAAGTTTGATTACACGCTGGAATTCCGTTTTTCTACATACGCTACCAAATGGATCCGTCAGGGTATTACCCGATGCCTTGCTGACCACGGCTTGATCCGGGTGCCTGCCCACACGGCAGAGCGGATCCGCAAGGTCAACGCCGCCAGAGAGACACTGCTGAAGAAAAATGGCGAAGAACCTACGGTAGAGCAGCTTAGTGCGTATTGTAATATCCCGGAACAGAAGGTGCGACAGTTGCTGCAGTTGGATCCCCAATTGATCTCTATCGATGCCCCCGTTGGCTCAGAGGAAGAGGGGACCCTTGCGGAACTGCTGGAGGATATTCAATCTCCTCAGCCCTATGAAGAGTTGATTCGGGAGGAGCTGAATCACACCATGGACACCTTGCTTTCTATGCTGACAGATCGCCAGCAGCAGGTTCTGCGGCTGCATTTTGGCATGGCTGACGGTGTGTGCCATTCCCTGGATGAAATCGGCAAATTGCTGGAAATCTCGAAAGAGCGAGCCAGACAAATTGAGCAGCAGGCAATGGAAAAATTGCAAAAACTGGGTGCAAGCATGGGCTTGGAGGAATTTCTTGTATGAGAAATGTAAATCCGCTGATTGAAGTGGACTTTGAAGAATCTGTATTTATGGCATTGCTGAAAAATCTGCAGCCGGGACAGAAGCTGACCGCTGCGGCGGTGCTTACAGCCTTGGATGAAGACGGCGATATCGAGACCTTTTCTCAGGCGGATTTTTTGGCGATACCTTTTGATATTTCCGACCTGCCCAAGGCTGTATTAACGGGCGAGCTTGGAACCCGGCTGCGTTTGGAGCAGCAGCTGGCGGCGGAAGGTAAGCTGCTGACCGGATTGGAGGAAAACGATCCTCTGCGGCTGTATTTGGAAGAAATTGCAGCCATTCCTGTCTGCGGCGATGTGGCTGTGCTTGCAAAAGAACTGTTTACAGCAAATCTTGCAGGCAGAGAAGATCCGGAGCTGTGGCAAAAGCTGCTGAATCTGAGCCTGAGCCGTATTGTGGAAATTGCCTGCGAATACACCGGCTACGGTGTGCAGCTGCTGGATTTGATTCAAGAGGGCAGTATGGGCTTGTGGCAGTATTTGCCCCAGTTTACGGATAGCAATTTTGAAGTTATGCGTGATCGGTGTGTCCGCTATGCCATGAAAAAGCTACTGATTCTGCAGGCCTATGCCAATGGCGTGGGGCAGAAGATGCGGCAGGCAATGGAGGACTACCGCAGCGTGGACGAGCGATTGCTTGCTGATTTGGGTAGGAATCCTACCCTGGAGGAGATTGCAGAGGCACTGCACATGGACGCAGAAACGGCCGCAAGCGTTAAGGAAATGATCGACTCTGCCCGGTTGGTAAACCGAGCCAAGGCGGAACCTGAGCCGGACCCTCAGGAAGAGGAGCTGGCCGTGGAGGATACTGCCTATTTCCAGATGCGGCAGCGAATTTCGGAGCTGCTCTCGTCTTTGGAGGAAGCGGATGTGCAGCTGCTGAGCTTACGGTTCGGCTTGGAGGGCGGTATGCCCCTCAGCCCCGAAGAAGTGGGCAAGCGTCTGAATATGACAGCACCGGAGGTGGTGGCAAGAGAAGCTGCTGCCTTGGCAAAGCTGAGAAAAGAAGGATAAACAAAGGAAGGTCATTTTTATGGCAAAGACGTATTCAATCGCCATCGACGGCCCTGCCGGTGCGGGCAAAAGTACCATTGCCAAGCGTTTGGCAAAGGAGCTGGGCTACTACTATGTGGACACCGGTGCGATCTACCGCACCGTGGCATATTTTCTGGATCTTTTGGGTGTCAGCCCCAAGGATGTGGATGGTGTGGAGCGATATATCGATGAGCTGACCATCAACATCGAGTATGATGAAGAAGGTCTGCAGCACATGATCATGAACGGTATGGATGTGACCAATGACATCCGCACCCAGGATATTTCCCAGAAGGCAAGTCTGGTTTCTGCTCACGGCGTTGTCCGAGGGGTTCTGCTGGATATGCAGCGGGATGTAGCCAAGGCCCATAATGTGATCATGGACGGCCGGGATATCGGCACTGTGGTGCTTCCGAAGGCGGATGTGAAGATCTTTTTGACGGCTTCTGCGGAGGTTCGAGCCCGCCGCCGTACCGACGAGCTGCTGGCTAAGGGTCATAAGGCGAATTTCGATCAGATTTTGAAGGAAATTCAGCAGCGTGACTATCAGGACACCCACCGGGAGCTGGCACCGCTGAAGATGGCAAGGGATTCCATTAAGGTGGACACTTCCGATTTGGATATCGATGGCGTTGTGGAGGCGATCCTCAAGATCGTTTCGGAGAAGATCCCGGTATGATTACAGTTGCAAAAAGTGCAGGGTTCTGCTTTGGCGTGAACCGGGCGGTGGAAACCGTGGAGAAGGCCGCTGCAACGGATCGTCGTGTAGTTACTTTGGGACCAATCATCCACAACCGCCATGTTGTGAAAAAGTTTGATGCGATGGGGGTATCCGTCATTGATTCCCCGGAGCAGGCAGAGCCGGATATGACGGTAATTATCCGTTCTCACGGCGTATCCCGGGCTGTGCAGGATGCCTTACAGGCAAAGAATGTGAAGATCATCGACGCCACTTGTCCCTTTGTCAAGCGGATTCACGGCATCGTGGAAAAGGCCGAGGCAGAGGGGAGGGTGCCGGTAATCATCGGCACCCGCTCCCATCCGGAGGTGGAGGGGATCGCAGGCTGGTGCAGCTGCTGCAAGGTGTTCGAAACGCCTGAGGAGCTGGAAATTTGGGCCAAATCCGGTGAAATTGCTTTGGATTTGCCAATTTGCATGGTTTCTCAGACAACTTCCACAGAATCTTTGTGGAAAAATAGCGTCCAAATTGCAAAAAAACAGTTTACTAATGTAAAAATTTTTGATACAATATGTAAAGCTACTGAATCGCGGCAGACTGAGGCGGCACAGGTAAGTGCCCGGTCTCAAGCCATGGTTGTGGTTGGAGATGCCAAAAGCTCCAATACCGGCCGCCTGGCTACCATCTGCCGGGAGCACTGCCCGAAGGTCGTCCTGGTGGATAATGCCACCGAATTGGACCCGGCCTTCTTCCATGGCGTGCATGAGGTTGGAATCACTGCCGGAGCATCAACTCCGGCGTGGATAATAAAGGAGGTCAATAAGACTATGAGCGAAATTATCAATGCTGATGCTGTGCAGGAGGAAACCTTTGAGGCACTCCTGGAGCAGTCCATCAAGACTTTAAATACAGGAGATAAGGTTATCGGAACCGTTACCGGTATTGGCAACACCGAAGTCCAGGTCGATCTGGGCACCAAGCATGCCGGCTACATTCCCTACGACGAAGTTAGTGCCGATCCTTCTGTGAAGCCTGAGGACATTCTCCATGTGGGCGACGAGATCGAGGTCTTCGTTGTACGCGTCAATGACCAGGAGGGCACTGTTCAGCTGTCCAAGAAGAAGCTGGACGGCATGAAGATCTGGGACGAGATGGCTACTTACGTGGAAGAGAAGACCAATGTTGAAGGCGTCATCACCGAGGAGAACAAGGGCGGCCTGGTTGCTACCATCAAGGGCATCCGTGTGTTCATTCCCGCTTCCCAGTCCGGTGTTGCCAAGGGCGGCGACCTGTCCGGCATGGTGGGTAAGACTGTTACCCTGAAGGTTACAGAGGTCAACCGTGCCCGCCGTCGTGTCATCGGCTCCATCCGTGCTGCAAGCTCCGAGGACCGCAAGGCTGCTCAGGAGAAGGTTTGGGCTGAGATCGAGGAAGGCAAGAAGTACCACGGCACTGTTAAGTCCCTGACTTCTTACGGTGCATTCGTGGACATCGGCGGTGTAGACGGCATGGTGCACGTTTCCGAGCTGAGCTGGAACCGTATCAAGACTCCCGCTGACGTTGTGAAGGTTGGCGACGAGATCGATGTTTACGTCATCTCCTTCGACGCTGAGAAGCGTAAGATTTCTCTGGGCTACAAGACTGCCGAGATGAATCCCTGGAATCAGTTCATGACCAACTACAATGTTGGTGATGTTGTGGATGCCAAGATCGTTAAGCTGATGACCTTCGGTGCATTCGCTGAGATCCTGCCCGGCGTTGACGGCCTGATTCACATTTCCCAGATCGCTGACAAGCGTATCGGCAAGCCCGAGGATGTTCTGTCCGAAGGCCAGACCGTTCAGGTCAAGATCACCGATGTTGATGCAGAGAACAAGCGTATCTCTCTGTCCATCCGTGCTCTGATCGAGCCCGTTGTTGAGGAGACTGAGGAGCCTGTGGAGTCCGAAGAGCCCACCGAGTCCGTGGCTGAGTAATAATTAACCGATACCGGGGCTGGCAAGTGCCGGCCCCGGTATTTCTATTTCGTGGAGGAAATTATGGTCAAACACATCGTTTTGTACACTCTGAAAGAGGGCGTAGATAAGGAAGAGGCTGTTAAGCTGATCGCATCTGTACTGGAGCCGCTGGCAGGTCAGATCCCCGGCCTTTTGAAGATGGAGATCCGGCGGGCATATCAGGGCATGGATTATGCTCTGTATTCGGAATTTGAAAGCAAGCAGGCCCTGACGGATTATGCCAGCCACCCTCTGCATTTGCAGGCTAAGGAACATTTTTGGCATATGCTGGACAGCCGTACCGCTGCGGATTATGAGGTGTAAGCAATGAAAGCAATCGTAACTGTTGTAGGTAAAGACCGTGTGGGCATTATCGCCGGCGTTTGTATTAAGCTGGCAGAGTACAATGTCAATGTTCTGGACATCAGCCAGACCGTCATGCAGGGGTATTTCACCATGATGATGGCTGTGGATGTTTCCGGCTGCACATTGCCTTTGGCTGAGCTGTGCAGGGCTATGGAGCAGGCTGGTGTGGATATGGGCCTTTCCATTAAGGTTCAAAGAGAAGACATTTTTGAAGCCATGCACCGGATCTGAGGTGGAATATGCTGAATCAAAAGGATATTTTACAAACCCAGGATATGATCAATAAGCGGCATTTGGATATCCGCACCATCACCATGGGCATCAGCCTGCTGGATTGCTGCGACCCGGATCTGTCCGTGTGCTGTCAGAAAATCTATGATAAAATCACACGCTGTGCCAAGGATTTGGTGAAGGTAGGCGAGGAGATTGAACGGGAATTTGGCATTCCTATTGTCAACAAGCGAATTTCCGTAACCCCCATTGCCTTGGTGGCCGGCACTTGCCAGGCTGACTCCTATGTGGAGATCGCCAGGACTCTGGATGCCGCGGCCAAGACCTGCGGTGTGAACTTCATCGGTGGCTTTTCTGCTTTGGTGCAGAAGGGCTGTACCGCTGCGGATTGGAAGCTGATCCGCTCCATTCCCGAGGCTATGTTCTGTACGGAACGGGTCTGTGCCAGCGTTAATGTGGGCTCCACCAAGGCAGGTATTAATATGGATGCCGTTGCCGAAATGGGTAGAATTATCAAGAAAACCGCTGAAATTACGGCGGACAACGATGGATTGGGCTGTGCAAAGTTGGTTGTGTTTGCCAATGCTGTGGAGGATAATCCCTTTATGGCCGGTGCGTTCCATGGCGTAGGTGAACCGGAATGTGTACTGAATGTGGGCGTTTCCGGCCCCGGTGTTGTGTACCACGCACTGCAGAGCGTTAAGGGCCAGCCCTTTGATGTGGTTGCTGAGACGATTAAAAAGACCGCATTCCAGGTCACCCGTATGGGGCAGATTGTCGGTGTGGAGGCCTCCAAGCGGCTGGGTGTGCCCTTTGGTATCGTGGATTTGAGCTTGGCTCCGACCCCTGCGGTAGGCGACAGTGTTGCCCGAATTCTGGAGGAAATGGGCCTTGAGGTTTGTGGCACCCACGGCACGACGGCTGCTTTGGCTCTGCTGAACGACGCTGTCAAAAAAGGTGGCGTGATGGCATCCAACCATGTGGGAGGTCTGTCCGGTGCGTTCATTCCCGTTTCGGAGGATGAGGGCATGATCGCTGCTGCAGAAAGTGGCACCCTGACCCTTTCCAAGCTGGAAGCAATGACCTGCGTTTGCTCCGTGGGTCTGGATATGATTGCCGTACCCGGTGACACTTCCCCCGAAACCATTTCCGCTATCATTGCGGACGAAGCCGCCATTGGCATGATCAACACCAAGACCACCGCTGTCCGTATCATTCCTGCCCCCAACAAGGTGGTAGGTGACCGGGTGGAGATGGGCGGCCTGCTGGGCAGTGCTCCGGTAATGCCCGTCCACAGCCAGTCCAGTGCGGCTTTTGTGGCAAGAGGCGGACGGATTCCTGCACCCATCCAGAGCTTGAAGAACTGATATGAAAAAGCTGATTCTGCTTTTGAGTGTTGTGCTGGCTGGGTTGCTTGTAGTGGTGCTGTTATTGCCGCCCACCGGTAATCCCCAGGTTAGTGATTCTCCGTCTACAGAGCCGTCGGATGTCTCTGCACCAACAGAATCTATTCCTACGGAACCCACTGAGCCGGAAAAACCGACCCTACAGAAGAATCCCTATGCTCCCGGTGATTTTACCTACCGGGGTGATTTTCTGACCTGCGTCAATGCACCTTGCCGTCTGGGTATCGATGTTTCCAAGTACCAGCAAAATGTGGATTGGCAAAAGATTGCCGACAACGGTATTACATTTGTGATGATCCGCATCGGGGGCAGGGGATACGGCCAGAGTGGAACTCTCTATGCCGATGAACTGGCACAGAGCCATTACCAAGGGGCAAAGGCTGCTGGATTGCAGGTGGGTGCATACTTCTTCTCTCAGGCAATTTCCACGGAGGAGGCCAGGGAAGAGGCTCAGTATGCCATGGAACTGACGGCGGATTGGCAACTGGATATGCCCATTGTCTTTGACTGGGAATATGTAAGCTCCACTGCTCGTACCGCGAACACCGATGCACAAACGGTGACTGCCTGTGCTGCGGCCTTCTGCGATACGATTCTTGCGGCGGATATGCAGCCTATGATCTATGTCCGCCCAGAGCTGGAAAAGCTTCTTTTGGAGCAGCTGGCAGAATATGACCATTGGGTGGCGTGGTACAGCGATACCATGGATTATCCCAATGAATTTGCCATGTGGCAGTATACCAAAACCGGAAAAGTCCCCGGTATTTCCGGGAATGTGGATATCAATCTGTATATGAACCCATAAAAAAACGGTGCCCATTTCGGGCACCGTTTTTTGTTATTTCGCAGAAAGCTCCACGCTGTGCCGCAGAATAGTAAAGGGCGGCACGGGCTTGGATAGGGGAATGTAGAATTTGGATTGGGGGGTTCTGGGTTCCGACAGCGGGTTGCCATCGATATCGGTCATATTCCCTGCGGTAATAGCGAAGGGCCGCGAATCCGGGCCCACCACTTCCAATTCCTCACCTTCGGAGAATTTGTTACGCAGGCTGCACAGTGCCAGTCCGTTTTCATCGCAGCTTTCCACAATGGCGGTGACCTGCCACTCTCTGATATACCGGGAATTTTCTGTGTACTGGCCCGGCTGACCATAATAGAAGCCGGTGGAATAGATCCGATGGGATACATGCTCCACTTCGTTTCGCCAAACGGGATCGATGGGCTTTCCGGCGGCAATATCATCAATGCAATGCCGGTAAGCTCCGGTGACGATAGCGGCATAGTAGGCAGACTTGGCTCTGCCCTCAATCTTAATACAGTCAACACCGGCATCTATCAAATCGTCCAGGTGATCGATCATGCACATATCCCGGGAATTGAGAATGTAGGTGCCCTTTTCGTCCTCGTAAACAGGGAAGTACTCCCCAGGACGCTTTTCCTCCATCAGTGCGTACTGATAGCGGCAGGGCTGGGCACAAGCACCCCGGTTGGAGTCCCGGCCGGTCATATAGTTGCTCAGCAGGCAGCGGCCGGAATAGCTGACGCACATTGCACCGTGTCCAAAGGTCTCGATTTCCAGTTCTTTTGGCGTGTTCTGCCGGATGGTGCGGATCTCCTCCAGGTTCAGCTCCCGGGCCAATACGACACGGGCAGCACCTAAATCATACCAGGCCTTGGCACATTCGTAGTTGGCAATGGACTGCTGGGTGGAAATATGCCGCTGGCACTTGGGTGCATATTTGCCGGCCAAGGTGAATGCACCCATATCTGCAACAATCAGGGCGTCTACACCCGCATCCTGCAGCTGCTCAAGATAGGCGGGCAGCTGGGCAATTTCCTCATTCCGGGGCATGGTGTTCACGGTCACATGGACCTTCACGCCATGCTCATGGGCGTATTTCACTGCCAGGGGCAGTTCTTCCGGGGTGAAATTTCCGGCAAAGGAACGCATGCCGAAGCTGGTGCCGGCCAGATAAACCGCATCCGCTCCGTACAGCACAGACATTTTCAGTCGTTCCATATCTCCGGCGGGGCTTAAAAGTTCCAATTTTGCCATGTTATTTCCTCAGGGCTTCCACCTTGTCCTGATGCTCCTTATAGGTTGCGGAGAACAGATGCTCACCGATGGAGGGATCCAGAACAAAGTAGTAATAGTTTGTGTCGGCGGGGCTCAGAGATGCCATGATAGCAGATAGACCCGGGTTGGCGATGGGGCCGGCAGGCAGACCTTTCACCACATAGGTGTTGTATGGGCTGTCCAGCTTGTAATCGTCTGCGGTCAGATCCTGCTTGCCGCCGTGAGCATAGACCACGGTGGCATCGGAGTTCAGGAAGGGGTAGCTGTTGGGGTTGGCAAGACGGTTGTAGAATACCGATGCGATTTCGTAGTTCTCACCACTGTGGGCACTTTCCTTCTGCACGATGGAGGCCATGGTGAGGACATCGTACATGGTCAGCTTGTTTGCGTCGATATAGCTCTGATTGTAGCCGTTCTTTCGGAGATTGGCAGCCATTTTTTCGTTCAATGTGTCAATATAGGCACGCAGCTCTGCATCGAACTGATCGGCAAAACGGGACAGAAGCTTGTCAAAAATACGCTGGGGCGTATCGTTGGTGTAGAATTCATAGGTATCCGGGAAGAGGAAGCCCTCCAGACAGTACTTAGTACCTCTGGGCACACCCTCCAGGAAATCATAGCTTGCAAATTCACTGGTGGAGGCATAATTTTCCAGAGTAGCCACGGAGCAGACACCCTCACTTTCCAGCAGGGCATAGATCTGTGCACAGGTGTAACCTTCCGGAATCTTGACCTTTTTAGTCTCCCGGTAAGAGGAGGATGCACTTATGCCGTTTACCAAAGCATGATAGTCGTACTGGGTGTTCAGGGTATAGGTGCCTGCAGAAATCTTCTGATCGGCTTTTGCCAAGGCGGCATAAAGCTTGAATAGCTCTTTGTATTCAATCAAACCGGCGTTATAAAGTTTATCGGTTACCGTATCCACAGTATCATCTTCTGTGATCGTGATGGCAATTTCCTGATTGGGCTTACCAAACGCCAGAACATCTGCCGCACAGACCCAAAGAAGCCGCCCAAGGGATATGCCGATGACGATGGCAAGCACCAGCCACACGGCGGTGGACACGATGTGGGGCAGACCAAACAGGCCGTAGCCCTTTTTGGGTTTGGGACGAACCTTGCGAACCGGGCGATCCGGATCCACGGATTCATCTTCCTCGTCTTCTTCGTCTTCTTCGTTTTCCTCGGGCTGCTTATCTTCTTCAAACAGTGGACCGATCTGAGCGTCCGTTTCATCGATGGGGAAGAGACTGTCACTGCCGTCAGTGTAACTGTCCCGGTATTCGTCGTCCAGTGTGGGAATAGGGATTTCCGTTTCTTCAGGGAGATCCTCCTGAAAAGTTTCCGACAGAGCCTCCCGCATGATCTGCTCCAGTTCCAAGTCGGAAATACTACTCATATCATGAGCAGCCATTGCGTCCTCATCCATTCCAAACTCTGCTTTTTCTTCAACAGCACCCAGCAGCTCGTCCAGCCACGCGTTGTCATCCGGCAGGTTGGTATTCTTTTCATTGTCCATAGATATTCCTCCAATCAGCGGATAACGATCTGCTTTTTAATCGTATCAGCCGCTTCCTTGCCCTTCAGAGCCTCAATCAGCATCAATCCGAAGGGAATGGCACAACCGGCAGAGGTGCCGGTAATCAGCTTATCATCCCGGACACAGGGGGTGTTTTCAGCCATAATGGCATTGCCCATACCGTCTTCACAGCCGGGATAGCAAGTGGCGTGCTTGCCGTCCGTAATGCCCAGGTCCGCAAGGACGGTGGGGCCGGCACAGATGGCAGCAACAAATTTTCCGTTATTCCAGGCAAAACGGACCGCATCCAGGGCTTCCTGGCAGCTGCGGATGGAGGCTACTCCGCCCAAACCGCCGGGCAGAACAATCATGTCCAGATCCGTCAGATCCATCTGACCCACGGTGATATCCGCTTCCACACCGATATTGTGGCCGCCATATACAGTCTTTCCGCATAAGCCCACGGTCATAACCGGAATGCCTGCCCGACGCAGTAAATCCAGGGGTGCAATGGCTTCGGTTTCTTCAAAGCCGGTACCCAGCAAGATGTAAACCATACTCAATCCTCCAGACAAGCACGTACTTTTTGGTAGATTTCTTCGTGAATATCTTCAATGCTACGCATTTGACCGTCTTTCACGCAATCGATGATCGTCCAGTTGTAAAACTTTGCGGCGGCACGGCCAGTTTCCCGGCAGGTCGCTAAGTAATCCATATCCTGTTCATGGATGTCCGCTTTGGTGTTGGTGGATGCCTCACGATGACGCATCAGCTTTTCCGTAAAAGCAGTGGGAACATCCAGATAGATCGTCAGGTCAGGGCGGGGAAGACCCAGCTTGTCGTATTCGAACTCGTACAACCAACGCAGGAATTCGCTTTGCTTTTCCTTGGGTTCCTTGGAGGTTTGATGTACGGCGTTGGAGGTGGTATAGCGATCAGAAACGATAATACCGCCGCGTTCAAACCATTCGCCCCAATCCTTTTTGTAGGATGCGTAGCGGTCCACCGCGTAAAAGGCAGATGCTGCGTAGGCATTCACATCGGAAGGATTGGCACCAAATTCACCGCCCAAATACATACGGATCAGGGCAGAGCTGGGCTCGGAATATTGAGGAAATACCAGTGTTTTAAATTCCGTACCTTCGCTGCGCAGACGTTCGGTTAATGCCTTGAACTGTGTGGACTTACCGGAGCCGTCAGTGCCCTCGATTACAATCAGTTTACCCATGTTTTATCTCCTTCCGGGCATAGCCATACTATGATATCATATAGTACCACATATTTTCCTGTTTGTCCACCTAAATAGAGAATTTCCTGCAAATGCCTTTGCTGTTGGCCGGAATGCAAATATGGTTGCAAATTCTAACAAAAGCTGATAGAATGTACAAAACAAAACACCACAAAGGACGATAAATATGAACGAAATCATTACCTTTGCTGACCTTGGCCTCAGCGAAGCCATGCTCAAGGCTCTTGAGAAGAAGGGTTACGGCTATCCCACCACCATTCAGCAGCAGGCGATCCCGGAATTCATGCAGTGGAAGGATGTCATCGCCAAGGCACCTACCGGCACCGGTAAGACCTTTGCCTTCGGTATTCCCATGATCGAGCATGTGGATCCGGAATGCCCCGATGTGCAGGGACTGATTCTGGCTCCTACGAGAGAGCTGGCCATTCAGATCTGCGATGAGCTTCGCGGCCTGCTGACTTATTACAATGGCATCCGCGTTGCAGTGCTGTACGGCGGTGCCGGCATTGGTGGGCAGATCAAGCAGCTGGAGAAGAAGCCGCAGATCGTGGTTGCCACTCCCGGCAGACTGATGGACCATTATAATCGTAAAACTATCCGGCTGGACAAGATCCAGACCGTTGTGCTGGACGAAGCGGACCGTATGCTGGACATGGGCTTCTTCAAGGATGTAACACGGATTATTGAAAAGGTGAAGAACCGGAAGAATTTGGGCCTGTTCTCCGCTACCATATCCCAGGAGGTCATGACCGTTTCCTGGATGTACCAGCGAGACGAGGTGGAGATCACCGTAGAACCCCGGCAGGAGGACCGTCCGGATATCGACCAGTTCAGTATCACCGTAACACCCTTGGAAAAGGCGGAGACCACACTGCGATTGATCCGCACCCAGGGCTTTGAACGGGTGATGATCTTCTGCAACACCAAGCATATGTGCCAGCGGCTGTGCGATGATTTCAAACGGGCAGGCATGGACTGCGAGTGCATCCACGGCGATATTCGCCAAAGCCAGCGTGAAAAGACTATGCAGCGTTACCGCGATGGTAAGCTTGCCATCCTGATCGCCACGGATGTTGCCTCCCGCGGCATTGATGTGGATGATGTGGATTGCGTCATCAATTACGATGTGCCGGAAGAAAACGAATACTACGTTCATCGCATTGGCCGCACCGGCAGAGCAAAACGCAAGGGCGTGGCATACTCTATCATAGGCAACTTCCCGGAAAAGGCGAAGCTGGATGAAATCGCAAAATTCTCCGAATATACCATTAAGGCTATGACCCTCGGTCCGGATGGGACACTGACAGAAGAACCGGTTAAGGCTCCCACACCCCCTAAGAGGCGGTTCCGATGAGAGGGGTCGAGCAGGGATTCCTGCTGCTGACCTGCCCACTGGGCGATCCCCAGCGGCAAGTGCTTACCACAGCCCAATTCCGCACCCTTGCCAAGCGGGTTTCCCAGACGGAAATGAAAATGGAAGATCGGGAGTTGACGAAAGAAGACGTCGTATCCCTTGGTTACGGTTCTGCCTTTGCTGAGCGGATCCTTGCACTGCTTTCGCAGGAGGATCTTTTGAAGCATTACTTATACCGCTGCAACCGTGCAGGCTGCCAAAGCATCAGCCGTTTGCACGATGCCTATCCTCTAAAGCTCCGCAAGAGCCTGGGTCTGGACAGTCCCGGAAGCCTTTGGGCAAAGGGGGATTTGTCCTTGCTGAAACAGCCCATGATCGCTTTGGTCGGCAGCCGGGAGCTGAATGCGGAAAATGCAGCTTTTGCACGGCAGGTAGGCATAGATGCGGCACGGCAAGGTTATGTTCTGGTTTCGGGCAATGCCCGGGGTGCTGACAAAACCGCCCAAAATGCCTGCCTGCAGGCCGGTGGAAGGGTTATCAGCGTGCTGGCAGATGAGTTGGAGAAATATCCCGTTCTTGAAAATTTGCTGTATCTGGCGGAAGATGGCTTTGATCTGCCTTTTACCGCCCAAAGAGCATTAAGCCGCAACCGGGTGATCCATGGTTTGGCAGATAAGACCTTTGTTGCACAGGTTACCGACGGACGCGGCGGCACCTGGGACGGTACGGTAAAAAATCTGCGATTCGGTTGGAGCAACGTATTTTGCTTCAATGACAGCAGTGCCGGTGCAACCAACCTGATACAGATGGGGGCCACACCGGTAGAAGGAGCAGATTTACAGGATCTGTCAGGTTTAACATCAAATGCCATTAGTCTTTTTGACCAATAAGAAAAAACTTGCTTATTGGTCAAAAATTTTTCTCAAAAGAGTTGAAAATGATACAAAAATAGTGTAAAATGTAAAAAGCAAATTTGTTAGTAGGAGGACTATTCCATGTGCGGAATTGTTGGTTATGCAGGCAACCGTCAGGCTGCCCCTATCCTCATCGAAGGACTGTCTAAGCTGGAATACCGTGGCTACGACAGTGCCGGTATCTGTGTCCATACCAAGAATGCGTTCCATGTTGCCAAGAGCAAGGGCCGTTTGCAGATTTTGAGCGACAAGACCGACGGTGGCAATGCCGTTAAGGGTGTTGTTGGCATCGGCCATACCCGTTGGGCAACCCACGGAGCACCTTCTGATATCAATAGCCACCCTCATCTGTCCGATTCCGGTAAAATCGCCATTGTCCACAATGGCATTATCGAAAATGAATCCCGCCTGCGCCAGGAGCTGGAAGAGGCCGGTATTCTGTTCCGTTCCGAGACGGATACGGAAGTGGTGGCGACCATGATCGGCATTTATTACGACCAGTCCGGTGACTTGCTCGATGCGACCCGTAAGACCATCGCCCGGCTGGAGGGTAGCTACGCTTTGGGCATCCTGAGCGTGGATAACCCTGACCGCATTGTGGCTGTTAAGAAGAATTCTCCCTTGATCTTTGGCTTTGGCGAAGGAGAGAACTTTATTGCATCCGATGTGCCGGCCATTCTAAAGCATACCCAAACGGTAGCTTATTTGAACGACGGCGAAATGGTTGTCTTTGATTCTGGCAGCGTGGAATTCTTTGATTCTCTTGGTAATCCCATTCAGAAGAAGAAAGAAACCATCACATGGAGCATTTCCGCTGCTGAGCGTGGTGGCTATGACCACTTCATGCTCAAGGAAATCTTTGAACAGCCCAAGGCACTGCGGGATACCATCGGCCCCCGCCTGAAGGACGGGAAGGTTTATTTGGACGGTATCGATCTGTCTGAGGAATACTTGAGAGGTTTGAACAAAATCACCTTCGTGGCCTGCGGTTCCGCCTATTACGCCGCCGGTGTGGCCAAATATATCATTGAGAAGTACTGCCGGATCACAACCGAGATCATGATGGCCTCGGAATTCCGCTACTGCGACCCTGTACTGGATGATAAGTCCCTGGTCATTGCCATCAGTCAGTCCGGTGAGACTGCGGACACTTTGGAGGCAGTCCGGGAAGCCAAGCGTCGCGGAGCCAGAACGCTGGGTATTATCAATGTGGTGGGTTCTGCCATTGCCAAGGCTGCGGATCAAACGATCTATACCTGTGCCGGCCCTGAAATTGCCGTTGCTACCACCAAGGGTTTTACCACCCAGCTGGCAGTGGTATATCTGCTGACCATGCATATGGCCAAGACCCTGGGCAAGGTGGACGATGCAACCTATGCCGGTTGGGTCGCTGCCCTGGAGAATCTGCCTGATCAGGTGGCTTCCTTGTTGACAGACGAGCGTGTGGAAGAAGTAAAAAACTATGCCAAGCGTTTGACCAAGCACAATAATGCGTTCTATATTGGCCGCAATCTGGATGGTGCAACCTGCCTGGAAGGCAGCCTGAAGCTGAAGGAAGTCGCCTATATCCACAGCGAGTGCTATCCTGCCGGAGAGCTGAAGCACGGTCCTCTGTCCTTGATCGAGGATGGCTACATGGTCGTTGCCCTGGCTACCATTCGTGAGCTGTTCGACAAGACCATCGCCAATGTCCGGGAGGTTCGTGCCCGGGGTGCGGATGTTCTGTGTGTGACGCTGGAGGAATTGGCGGATGAGGCAGCTAAGCAGGCCCAGAGCGTCATCGCCGTGCCTTCTACCGATCCCATGGTTCAGCCCAGCCTGAATATCATCCCGCTGCAGCTGCTGGGTTACTACATTGCCGTCAACCGTGGCTGCGATGTTGATAAGCCCCGTAACCTGGCAAAGTCCGTTACAGTTGAATAAAAATTGCAGCCCTGCGAAGCATGCGTTCGCAGGGCTGTGCTTATACAGTTACGGCGGTGCGTTTTTTGTGATGCAGGTGGAAGGGAAGAAAGATCAAAAAAGAACCGAGGCATACGGTGGGGATATACAACAGCGTACTGACATACCAACCTGCTGCCTCGGAGATTTGCTTAAATACAATCAAAGAAGAATTGCTCGGACCTACAAAAAACATATTTACGCTGCCTCCGGAAACATCACGAAGAGCCAGATTAATGCAGAAGGCAATCACACAAAGTGCCACAAAGGTGTACGATGCCGAGCGGTAATCTTTCATCTGTTTACCACCGCGGTCGGACATTGCCAGATACAGTCCGATAAACACCAGGCACATGTGCCAGATAAAGGCATGAAGTGTCAGGGTCCAGTATTCGTGGACAATGCCGGAGGGCTCAACAAAAGCCATGAATCCGCCCAACAGATTGTATAGCATCATAAAACTATACATCGCTTTTTGCACCTTTCCCGGCTTGAGCAGAGGTGCAATGAGGCAAAGATACATGGGAACGCTGCACATTTGGAAGGGGAAGATCCACCACTGGTAATGTTCGCCACCGATGTAATAGTAGTAAAACAGCTGCTTGTATACCTCACACACCAGCAGGAACACACCGCAGCTGATCAGCAGAATCCGATTGCCGCGATCGCCGATCTTTCGCAGCATTCGGGCTGCCAGTATGGAAATTGCCAGTCCTACAAATGTAAAAGTCAGATGAAAGGCCCCATATGCCGGGGGCCTTTGCATGGACCAGGCTGTCCATGCAAAAAATTCTCGCAGGGCGGAATTGAACTCTATCATAATGTTGTACCTCCAGCGTTTTTTGCAGAATACCATATTCGACAATTTTTTGCAATAGCTACATGGAAATTTATTTTCTTTCCGTATTGCACAGTTGCAAGGAAAGAGGTATACTACATGTATATTTTAAATTGGAGTAAATGTATATGACCTATGAAATGATTAAAAAGGATCCTGCCATCAATACCTATATCACTCACGCGGATGCCACATTGGAGGTGTTGGGCTATACAGAGCACAGCTTTGCTCATGTGACAAAGGTGGCGCAAACCGCGGGGAGCCTTTTGCAGACGCTGCACTATCCTCAGCGTACGGTAGAGCTGGCCAAAATTGCCGGATATATGCATGACATTGGCAATGTTGTAAATCGCTCTGAGCATAGCCAAAGTGGTGCGGTGATGGCCTTCCGTCTGCTGGACAGAATGGGCTTTGCACCTGAGGAAATAGCGGTTATCGTCAGTGCGATTGGAAATCATGACGAGGGCACGGGTGTTCCGGTAAGTGCGGTGGCTGCGGCATTGATTTTGGCAGATAAGTCCGATGTCCGACGCAGCCGGGTGCGTAGCAAGCAAACGGTGACCTTTGATATTCACGACCGGGTAAACTATTCCGTTACCAAATCCCATCTAGATGTCAATGCAGAACAAACTCAGGTTATCCTGGAGCTCACCGTCGATACGCAGTTTAGTCCGGTGATGGATTACTTCGAAATCTTTATGAACCGGATGAATCTTTGCCGTCAGGCGGCAAAGGCCCTCGGTTTGGAATTTAAGCTGACGATCAATGGGCAGAGTATGCTGTAAAGGAGTTTGTTATGATTCACGAAATTATTCATATGAAGGAGCATTTCCCGTTTTTAGGCGAGAACGGCTGCGATCCTACACTGACGACTTATCTGCTGGACATGAATCCGGAGATCAACCGTAAAGATAAATTGCTGCCTGCGATTTTGGTCTGCCCCGGCGGCGGTTACGCTTTTGTCAGTGCCCGTGAGGCAGAGCCCATGGCAATGAATTTTCTGCCCTGGGGTTTCCATGTGTTTGTCTTGACCTATTCCGTTGCCCCGCATCACTTTCCTACGCAGATTCGCGAAGCAGCGGCAGCAATGGAGCTGATTCATGCCAATGGGGAAAAATGGGGCGTGGATACCAGCAGGATCGCCATTATGGGCTTCTCTGCAGGCGGTCATCTGGCATGCCACTATGCCAATTGCTACGATATTCCTGAGGTGCGGGAGGTTCTGCCGGTCAGCAAACCGGTCAATGCCTGTGTGCTGACCTATCCGGTAATTACTGCAGACCCTGCTTATTGCCATGCTGGCAGCATCAGTAATGTATCCGGCCACGAGGTTCCTACCGCCGCGGATGTGGAGAAATTCTCCCTGCATAATAAGGTAACGCATCGCACACCGCCCACATTCCTGTGGCACACCGCTGCCGATGAGCTGGTGCCGGTGATGAACAGCCTTCTGTATGCACAGGCCCTTGCGGAAAACAAGATTCCGTTTTCTATGCGAATCTATCCTTTGGGTGCCCATGGTCTTGCCACCGCGGACGACCAAACCTGCACCACCCTGAAGCCTCCGGCCAGTGAGGCTCATGCATGGCTGGCAGATGCGGCAAAATGGCTGAAAGATACAATTTAATGTCAATTTACCCCTATTTTTTACAGTTTCTTTACATTATGCTCACTTGTTTGTGGTATACTGATCACGAAATATGACACACATAAAGGCAGGCGTATTTATGAAATTAAAGGAATATTTTCGGCAGCTGAAGATTGACCTTGAACCCATGACATTCGGTGAGAAGGTCGATCACATTTGGACATACAATAAGGAATTGATTATTATCGTGGCTGTTTTAGCCTTCCTCGTTATCGGTTTGCTGGTGGCCTTCCTAACGAAACCGGATGTGATGTTCTGCGGTTTCGTGGTGAACACCGAGCTGAGCGAGGATGGCACGGCTTATCTGACCGACGATTACCTTGGTGTTCTTGGCGGCACCGGCAAGCAGGAAGTGCAGCTGATCTCAGGAATTTACAACACCACCCTGAACAGTGCCGCAGAAACCAGCAAAGCCACCCGGGATCAGATTGTTGCCTATTGCTCGGATGCGTCTCTCGACTATATCATGGGCGATAAGGTTGCCATGGAAATGATGCTGGATCCGGATATCTGTATCGATCTTCGCACATTCTTTACCGAAGCAGAGCTGGCACAATGGCAGGATAAGCTGCTCATAACCACATTGCAGGATGGCAGTGAGGTTGCCTATGCGGTCAATATCTCCGATACCGATTTTGCCAAGGATTGTGTTACCAACCGGAAAGAGCTGTACATCTGTTTTATCAACAATACGAAGTATCTGGATCGTTGCCACGAATTCTGGAACTATATTCTCAATTGGAAATGAGTCACACCGCCCGGCAAACCGGGCGGTTTCCTTTTGCAAAAAGGATTGACATCAACCCTAAAAAGAAATATGATAATAGAAACCTGCAGAAAGGGGATCGGCTTATGGTTACCCAAGAGGCCCTGGCGGCGGCAAAAGCGGCCTACGATATTGAAGCGGCCTGCATTTTGGAAATGAAGGAATATTTTGATACGGATGCATTTTCCCGTGCGGTGGAGCTTTTAAGCAACGCACCCCGTATCGGCACTTCCGGATGCGGTCACTCCGGCATTGCTTGCCGGCACTTTGCACACCTGATGTGCTGCGTGGAGCGTCCTGCAAGATTTATCAGCCCAGCGGAGGCTGTCCATGGTGCGACCGGCTTTCTGCAAAAGGGCGATGTGATGGTCTTTGCCTCCCGGGGCGGTAAAACGGAGGAATTGCTTCCGATTCTTGATATCTGCAAGGCGAAGGGCGTGTCCGTTATTACCGTTACAGAAAATTTGGAATCGCCACTGGCTCTTGGAGCCGATGTAGTGCTGAAGCAGTTTGTCAATCGGGAGACTGATAAATGGAATGCCCAGGGAACTACCAGTATGACCGGTCTGTGCGTGATCTTCCACGCCTTGCAGGCGGCTGTCATCGAGCAGACCGACTATCGTGCCGAGCAGTTTGCATTGATTCATCCCGGTGGGGCCGTCGGAAAACGGCTGAATGAAGAAAAAAGATAAGTAAGGAGAAGCGTTATGGCAATTTTGTCCCCCTCTATTTTGTCCTGCGATTATATGAATATGCAGCGGGATTTTCAGATGTGTAAGAATGTTGGCTGTAAATGGCTCCATGTGGATATCATGGACGGCCACTTTGTACCAAATATCACCTTTGGATATTCCTTGGTTCAGGCCATGCGGCCGATCACAGATCTGGTGCTGGATGTGCACCTGATGATTGATACCCCCATCAAATATGCGGAAGCATTCTGCAAGGCCGGTGCGGATTATCTGACCATTCATGTGGAGTCCGACTCCCCGGAGAATATCCATAAGACATTGGATCTGATCCGTTCACTCGGGGTTAAACCGGGCATTGTGGTCAAACCCAAGACACCTGCGGAAGCCATTGCTCCTTATCTTGCCAAATGCGACTTGGTGCTGGTTATGACCGTTGAGCCTGGCTTTGGCGGACAGAAATTCATGGCTGATATGATGCCGAAGCTGAAGAAGCTGCGGCAGATGCTGGATCAGGTTAATCCTGCCTGCCATCTGGAAGTGGACGGTGGCGTGGATACCGTTACTGCGGAAATTTGTAAGGAAAACGGTGCGGATGTACTGGTTGCCGGTTCTGCATTCTTCCGCAGTGAGGACAAGGCTGCCTTCGTCAAGGCGTTGGAAGCATAATGGCACGGATTCAGCTGACCCTCAGTGCCAACGCCGGCGGAGCATTACAGCTTGGCAGCCACCGGTTGCTCATCGATGCTCTGCACAATCGGAAGGTTTCTGGTTTTTCAACCTTGGATGAAAATCTGGAGAAATGTGTACTGTCCCATGACAATTTTGTATTTCCGGAACTGATCTGCGTGACCCATGAACACGCTGACCATTATTCCAAAGCCTTGGTGCAAGCTGCGTTAGATCGCTGGCCGGATGCAAAATGTCTCATACCACAGCAGATCCACTTGTCTGACGAGGACGTGGAACTGACATTCTTTCCGTTAACCCACGATGGAGAACAATTCAAAAATGTTCCCCATTTTGGTATTTTGATTGTTTGGCAAGGCAAAAACATTCTGGTTCCGGGTGATTGCCCCGTTGCTGATGACGCCTTGCTCCAAGCGGTGTCTGGCAAGCAAATCGACCTTGCGATTTTGAATTTTCCATGGTTGACACTGAAGAAGGGAAGAGCCTGTCTGGAGAATAGGCTGAAACCGAAAAACTGCGTATTTTGGCATTTGCCCTATGCTGAGGATGATGTAAACGGCTACCGCCGCAGTGCGGAATTGGCCTTAAATCAATACGCCGGGGCAGCAAAACTGTTGTGCGATCCTTTACAAACCATTGAACTGGACATATAAAAAAGCGGAAGGCACTGCCTTCCGCTTAATTGCTGCTCAGGATTACTTGAATCAGTTCCTCTGCGGTGATGCCGCCAAGGCAATCCGCTACCGGTAACCGGTCTAAAGTGGCACGCAGGGCATCTGCCCGGCAGAGGCAATCCACAAGTCCGGTTTCTAAAATCTCCACAGGCCGGACTGCCAGAAAATCGCCATAAATCTTGATCCCGGTAATTTTACCGCCTGCCACAGATAGGTGTACATCCAGCATACCGCCGGGGAAACGCTGCTTGTTGTGTAACGCATAGGCAGGGGATTTGCCATAATTCCATTCCCAGGTGTCGTACTTTTCCGCTTTCAACTGCAATACCTTTTGGATTTCCTGCTCCGTTAGGGAAGAGAAAATCAAGGACTCTGCCAGGCTGCGTTCCAAATACCGCCAAAACGCTTGCAAATCCATGTCCTGCACCAACTGTGCACGGATATTGCCCACCCGACTGCGGACGGACTTTACGCCCTTGGATTGGAATTTCGTTGGATCCGGGGTCAACGCCCCGGCAATCATGGAGGGGTCGGAATCAAAGAGCAATGTGCCATGATGAAGAATTCTGCCCTTGCTGATCTGCTGGGCCGTACCGGAAACCTTCAGTCCGTTCACGAGGATGTCGTTCCGTCCGGAGGAGCAGGCATCCAACCCAAGGCCCTGCAATGCCTTGACGACAGGCTCTGTAAAGCCCTTGCGATCAGCACTGTCATCGGTGATAAATGAATAATTCAAATTGCCCAGATCGTGATACACTGCACCGCCGCCGGTATTTCTGCGGATGACCCGGATGCCATTGGCGGCCACAAATGCACAGTCGATCTCCTGAGCTGTGTTTTGATTTCTGCCTATGATTACGGCATTGTCATTTTGCCAAAGAATCAGAATGTTGCCTTCGGTGCAATTTGTCAGCACATACTCTTCAAAGGCCAAATTATAGGCCGGGTCTGTCGAATCGGTACGGAAATAGATCATATGCTCCATGAAACGCACCTCCTTTTTATTGTATACTACCATATTTTTCCCGTAAAGGCAAGAAAAACGGAAAATGATAAAATTGGCACTATGGAAATTGAAAAAAGTATGCTATAATGATAAAGTAATCTCATTGCAAGGAAAGGATGTTCGTAAATGAATCATAAGATATTCAAATATGATCCCAATCTGAAGGCATTTGAAACGGATTTTGATCTGCGTAAGGCCAATTATGAGAAGAAAAAAGCGGAGCTCCTGCAAAATGCTCCCTCTTTGGCTGCTTTTGCCAACGGTCATCTGTACTTTGGATTCCACAAGACCGAGGATGGCTGGTACTACCGGGAATGGGCACCGGCTGCACAGGCTATGTACCTGACCGGTGATTTCTGCGGCTGGGATCGTCATGCCCACCCTATGAGCAGGGGTGAAAACGGCGTGTTCGAGCTGTTTCTGCCCGGCAAGGATACTCTGAAGGACGGTCAGAAGGTTATGACTGTTGTTGTCCATAACGGACAGGAGTTGGATCGGATTCCGCTGTACGCAAACTACGTCAGTCAGGATCCTGCCACCACCGCCTGGACGGCAGAGATCAGTGACCCTGATGCCTTTACCTGGACGGATGGGGGCTTCGTGCCGGAAAAGAAGCTGTTTATCTACGAATGTCACATCGGCATGGCTCAGGAAGAGGGGAAAATCGGCTCTTACAAGGAATTTATGGAGCATACCTTGCCCCGGATCAAGGCTCTGGGCTATAACACACTGCAGATTATGGCTATCATGCAGCACCCTTACTATGCTTCCTTTGGCTACCAGGTCAGCAATTTGTTTGCTGCGTCCTCCTGGTTCGGCAAACCCAACGACCTGAAGGCGCTGGTCAATGCCGCCCATGAAATGGGCATTACCGTGCTTCTGGATGTGGTTCATTCTCATGCCTCCAAGAACACCAGAGAGGGCATCAATGAATTCGACGGCACGAGCTACCAGTTCTTCCACGAGGGTGCCAAGGGCGACCACAGTGCATGGGGCACCAAGTGCTTCAACTACGGCAAAAATGAAGTCCTGCACTATCTTTTGTCCAATCTGAAATACTGGATGGACGAGTATCATTTTGACGGTTTCCGGTTTGACGGCGTTACCTCCATGCTGTACCTGGATCACGGCTTGGGAACCGCCTTTACCGGCAATGAGCAGTATTTCTCCATGAACACCGACACCGAGGCGGTGACCTACCTGCAGCTGGCAAATGAGATGGTTCGGCAGGTCAACCCCAATGCCATCACCATTGCGGAGGATACCTCTGCCATTCCCGGACTTTGCCTGCCCATTGCTGACGGTGGCATTGGATTCGATTATCGCCTTGCCATGGGCGAGCCGGATATGTGGATCCGTTTGCTGAAGGAAACCCCGGACGAGTGGTGGGATTTGAACAAGATCTACTATGAGCTGGCCATCCGCCGTCCCCATGAAAAGGTCATCGGCTACTGCGAATCCCACGATCAGGCGTTGGTGGGCGATAAGACCATTATGTTCCGGCTTTGTGACAGCGAGATGTATACCTCCATGCACAAGGATCACCAAAGTGTGGTGGTGGAGCGGGGCATGGCATTGCATAAGCTGTTGCGGCTGCTGACCATGAGCTTGGGCGGTGAAGGCTATCTGACCTTTATGGGCAACGAGTTCGGTCACCCCGAGTGGATCGACTTCCCCAGAGAGGGTAATGGCTGGAGCTTCCACTATTGCCGCCGACAGTGGAGCTTGGCGGACAATCCGGAGCTGAAATACCAGTATCTGCTGGCTTTTGAAAAGGCCATGGTGGAAATGGCGAAAAAGAACCGGGTGCTGGGCGGTGCGGACAAGCAGCTGGCTCTTGATAATACCGATAAAACCCTGGTTTATAAAAAGGGCGGTGCGTATCTTGCCTTCAATTTCCATCCCTACAATTCCTATGACGGCCGATGGATCGAAGTAGACGAAGAAGGGGAGTACAAGGTCATCCTTTCTTCCGATGATTATTGCTTCGGCGGACAGGGCCGGATTTGGCACCAGACCTATCAGGCGGAAAAGCAGGAAGACGGCAAGATCGGATTTAGGATCTACCTTCCCAGCCGCACCGCTGTTGTATTCAAAAAGCTTCCCAAGAAATAAGCATAACCAAAAGGGCGTGCCACCGGCACGCCCTTTTTCCTGAACTGATTCATGGCAAATCTCCGTTTGCCGGGTTATCCAGCAGCTTTCCGTCATTGGTAAACCGGGAGCCGTGGCAGGGGCAATCCCAGGAATGCTCCTGAGGATTCCATTTCAGTGCACATCCCAGGTGGGGGCACCGGGGCTTTGTGGGCGTCAGCAGATTCACCGCTGAGGATACGCCGTTAATCAGCAGCTGCTTGCGTAAAATCGACCGGGAGGGGGAGAAGATACCTCCGTAAGGTGCGTCTTTGCCTTCCAGCAGGTCGCAGAGCACCGTGGCCGCCACCATCGACCCGGTCATGCCCCATTTGTTAAAGCCTGCTGCCACAAAAAGGCGGGGTGTTCGCTTGCTGTACTGCCCGATATAGGGCAGATGATCCAATGTCATGCAGTCCTGCGTAGCCCAGCGGTACGAAATTTTGAACTTTGGATAGTATTCAGCAGCTGCGTTCTCCAATGGCTTCCAACCGTCAGATGTTTTGCCCGTCCGGTGTGCACCGCCGCCTAAAAGCAGATAATCTCCACAGTTCCGAAAGGACAAACCCTTGGGATCTGCATCACGGTACATACCCTGCAAATTTTCAGCCCCGACCAAAGCTACCGCATAGGAACGCTCCTGATACATTTTTATGAAGTAGCTGCCGTGCTTGTTGATAATGGGAAAATGGGTGGCCATCACAATGCATTTTGCATGGATTTTCCCGCTGTCCGTAATCACAGATGACCCGTCAAAAGCTATAAATCTCGTGTTTTCCCGTATGTTCAGGTCCTTTGCGATTGCTTGTAAAAACAGCAACGGATGAAATTGTGCCTGCCGACGAAACCGGATTGCACCATCTGTGGGAAAGGGCAGCTGTGTTTCTTTCTTCAGCTCAAAGGGAATACCCAGTCGCTGCAGAGTCTGCATTTCCTTTTCAAAATCCACTGTGTAATGCCGGGTGTACACATAGGAGCTTTGCTCAGAAAAGTCGCAGGGGACATCCTTCGCAAGCTCCCGGAATTGTCCGATGGCATCCTGGTTCGCCTGATAGTAGAGCTTTGCGGTGTCGTCATTAAACATCCGTGCCAGCTTGTCATAAATAAGTCCGTGCTGCGATGTGATCTTTGCCGTGGTATTTCGGGTCACACCATGGCAAATCCGATCGGCCTCAATGAGCAGATTGTCGATTCCGGCCCGGGTCAGCTTATGAGCGATCAGTAACCCGGCCATACCGCCGCCAACGACCAAAACATCGGTTTTTGTATCACCCTCCAGAGAAGGAAAGTCGGGCAATTGTACGCCTTTTGTCCATACAGAATCCAGCATATTCTATCACCGTTCTCAGTTTACCCCAAATGTGCAAAACAATCCGGAGGCTGGATACCTCCGGATTGCAAATAATATTTAGTTGAGACCGCTGGACTCGAAATACTCGTCGGAAATGTACCATTTGCTGCCGATTTTAATCATATTGATGTAATCCTCCGCAATATCGCCGTCGGCATCCATCCGAACCAAAACGGCACAGCGATTTCTCGCAGCGTTGAAATCAAATTCAATGATCTCAAAGTCTATGTAGCTGCTCTGCAAGGCAACGCCAAAGGCTGCACCCATCATATCCTCTGTGAAAAGTCCCTCAAGGCCTATCATGCCACCGACAAAATCCATGATACCAAGGCTAAACTTGTACTGGGCACTGATGGTGGGCGGGAAGGAATCGAACATGGCACTGAGCTCACGCTCATTAAAAGAAGTCTCAAGATTGTCCAGGCAGTGGTAGACTCCGTTCTCATCTTCGTCCCAGTAGGCATTGCCAAAGAGAAAATCGGTTAAAGTATCACCGTAGTCATTCAGCGGAACGAAGAAGGCACAGCAGCCAAGGATCACCGCGGTGACTAAAAGGCCGATCAGTACCTTGGCAACGGCACTCAGACCGGTGGCAGCGGCCACGGCAGTATTGGTTGCGGCTACAGCAGCGTTGCTGGCCATAACACCTGCGGTACTGGTGGCTACAGCAGCATTGCTGGCTACCACGCCTGCGTTACTTGCAACAACACCGGTGTTGCTGGTGACCACGGCTGCATTGCTGGAGACTACAGCGGCCTGGCCGGCGGCTACACCGGGATTAGGAATTACAGGTGCTGCAGGACGCACAGAAGGTTGAGGAATGGGCTGTTGAACCGGCTGTTGGGTGGGTTGTTGTGCAGGTTGCTGGACGGCCTGGGGTGTGCCGCAATTATGGCAGAACCGGGCACCGTCAGCCAATTGCTTTCCGCAATTTGTACAGAACATAGTAAAACCTCTGCTTTCTTATGAGATTTTGAATTCTCTATGAACAATTATATCCCGGGCAGAGCGGTTTGTCAATCTGCTGCTTTTGGCTGATGACGAGCCGCAGAACCTCTTTTTCCGGCACTGAGTGCAATCAGCACCTGAGAGGGTAGATAGAAAAACCAGGAAAGGTGGAAGGGCATAAAAATGATCTGATACAGCAGGAAAGTTTCTTCGATTGGCAGGTAACCGCTACAGGCCACCTGCAGCCCAATGACTGTATCGCACATCAGAAACAGTACAAAGCCGATGCTCAGGAGCTTTTCTTGCCGGAACATGGTAAATGCCTCAATCAGATTCATGATCAGATTGGCGTAGTAATACATGGAAACGGCAGCCAGGGGATCCAGCTTGTCGCCCAGGACGATCCATGCAATTCCCTCTGCCAACAAAACCAAAGCAATACGAATGATCAGCAGTACTTTGCTGCGGCTACGGTTTTGCAGGTAAATGGCATACATGGTCTGGGTGCCTATAAAAAACACCATGCCAAACAGCTGTTGTATGGGATCTGCCACCACTAGACAATAATCCGCACCCAGTGTAAATACCAATCCGGCAACAATCGGCAGTGTTTTTTTGCTGCAATTCAGCAGTGCATACACAAAGCAAAGCACAATAGCAAGATATTCGCAGATTACCAGCGTCTGTCCGTTGGTGGTCAGAATAAAATAGTATAGAATGGCTTCAAGCACAAGAAATACAGCGGTACAAACATGGCGGACTTTGTTGCGGAGCATGGCATTACCTCATTGTCTTTGTGAATGTTTCAAAGAAGGTGTGAGCAGGCCTTTACCATATCAGCGTAGAGATATTTTGTCAAATCCTCGGCCTTAACCCATTTGCAGCTTTCAATTTCCCCGTGCTGCAGGACGGGAGTGCCTTCCACCTGACCGAGGAAGAAAACCACCTGTTTACGGCAAATGGGTGATATGGGATATTCAAAGGTTGCAGTTTTGTCGGTATACAGTTGGGCGGTCAAGCCAGTTTCTTCCATTAACTCACGGAGGGCAGTCTGGGACTCTGTTTCACCGGCTTCCATATGTCCCTTGGGAAGGCTCCAACATTGAGAGAATTGCTCATATACCAATAGATACTCTTTTACTCCATTGTTGTTACGATAGGGGAGCACGCCGCAGGATTTACGAAAAAGCGATTCAATGGAAGTGTCGAAAAACTGTTCCTGAAACTGAACGGCTTCTGCAATCTGTCCTTGGTGAAACACCACACCGGCAGGGGCGACCACCAGTTTGTCTTCAACATCATTCTTCCGTCGAACAGCACCGATCACAACACCGTCAAAGGCTGAAAGTGGCTCTGTAATGCCAAGTATGTAGGCATCCTGGGGTTCGCCGTCACCGGCGATGATGCCGGGAATATAGCCGTAGTTGATCGGATAGACAATGTCACCGTGGCGATAGCCAATGGGACGGTCAACGATCACCTGAACCATCTTGCCCATCATTTCCTGAATGATATTCTCGCGAACGCTCATAAAGTCCTCCATTAACCAAATACCTCAACGGCCGCGACTGTGCGGAAACGCTCAGGCTCGATCAAATCTCTGCCGTATACATCCAAAAAACGCTGGCAGTACGCATCGGTTTTGAGGTTAAAATTCAGAGACCACATACCCCAGAACAGATCAATGTGCCGATCACCGATGCCGGCAGCGTCCAGGTCGATAAAGCTGCTGAACTGCCAGTTGTTCAGCAGAATGTTGGGAAGACAGTAGTCGCCGTGGAGCAGGGTGTCGGCCCGCAAGGAATCGCCGTTTCGCTCGATTTCTGCCCAGGCTTCCTCCGGTGTTGCATAACCCCAGTTGTCGGGGAACAAATGGATATCATAACGCTTATGGCGATAGTTTTCCCTGGCGGTGGTAAGATAATCCGCTGTCCGATTTACAGGACAGCCGGAAATATCCACCTCGTGAAGCTGACGCAAAAGGGTAGCTGTTAGGTCGCACAGCCGCTGGGGGCCAGAAAGGTACATGGGGGCGATGCAATCCTCACCCAAGGCCCTTTTCGTCAGCATCCAGTCATAATCGCTGCTCTCAAAGGCAATTACCTCCGGTGCCAAACCTTTGGTGTGGAAGAACTCTGTCATAGCGGCTTCCTTTTGTAAGCTGCCATTTGCTGATTTTTTCAGGTAGAAGCCTTCGCCTTTATCCAGAAAATAAACCCGGGCAGCCTTTGAGCAGCTGCTGTCGTAGACAGTGGCACCTTCTGCAAATGGGCGAAGCGACGAAGGAAGATCGCCGATATCCAGTTGGGTTAACTTGCGTTCCATCATCTGCACCTCCACAGTTTCGGGTGCACTTACTATAGCATAGAACGCACTCCGGTGCAAGCAAAAAGCACCGCACCCAAAAGGGTGCAGTGCTTTTTGGAGCTAGTGACCTGACTCATTGCATTTTCGCCAAGGCGAAAATTAAGGTTCGGATCGTTCAAGCACGAGCCGGCAACGCTCATCCGCGTTGCATTTAGCCGTTCGAGTCATTTCGCCGCTAAACAAAGAACACCGAAGCCGTAAGACCCCGGTGTTCATTGGAGCTAGTGACCTGACTCGAACAGGCGACCTTCTCATTACGAGTGAGATGCACTACCGACTGTGCTACACTAGCATTCGCCCAGTCATTATATCGGCTTTCGGTCGGAATGTCAACAGCTTTTTGTAATCCTCAGCGGATGAAATTGGTCCGTTCCTTGGGTTCATAGGCAGGGTAGGGCACGCCTGCGGTTTTGCCTGCTTCGATACAACGAAGAACATAGGTCATGTTCTCGGCCATGGTCCGCATGGTTTGCAGGCCCTCTGTATCCTGCATCACTTCCTCGGGCGTATTGCCGTGAACCTGATTCCAGTACTGGCTGGTGATGACGATCATATTTGTTATCATGAAGTGCATATTCATCTGCTGGAACGCTGCACTGGCACCGCCACGGCGGCAGGAAACCACTGCGGACACCGGCTTTCCGGCCATTTTGGGAGCGACGGTGTAGAACAGCCGGTTCATCAGAGCCAGGATCTGACCGCTGGGGCCGCCATAATATACCGGTGTGCCGAAGACAAAACCATCGTAGCTGTCGATGTTTTCGACGATTCGATTCACCAGATCATCAAAAATGCACTTTCCGGTCTTTTTGCAACTGCCGCAGGCGGTGCATCCGGGCACGCTCTGAGCACCGACCCAAAGGATTTCGGTGTCGATACCATTACGATTCAGTGCCTTAGCTGCCTCGGTCAGTGCGGTATAGGTGCAGCCGTGCTGACGGGGGCTGCCGTTGATAAGAAGAACTTTCATGTATATCCCT
This sequence comes from Oscillospiraceae bacterium, assembly GCA_015067945.1. Classification (GTDB taxonomy): domain Bacteria; phylum Bacillota; class Clostridia; order Oscillospirales; family Oscillospiraceae; genus Faecousia. Next base: position 13,897 of record SVLM01000003.1, on the reverse strand, counting down.
CCAAAATATGTTTTCCTTATTGTAGCCGATGGCGGGTTCTGTGTCAAGAAAAGCCAGATGAAAATGGTTGGAAAAACAATGCGATATTTTGTAAAAATACTCTTGACAAAGCAGGGGAAGTGTTGTAATATATCAAGGCTGACCGCAAGGAATGCGTTATGGAGAAGTCGCGTAGCTGGCCGAGCGCGCACGATTGGAAATCGTGTATACCCCAAAAGGGTATCGAGGGTTCAAATCCCTCCTTCTCCGCCAAACAAAAAAGACCACCCACCGGGTGGTCTTTTTTGTTTGGCATGGCATTCAGAAGGAGGGATTTGAAAGGCGGCTCTTAGCAACATGCCGGTGGCATGTTGCAACCAACCTGGCTTTTCCGCAGAAAAGCAAATACCACAGTCAATATCTGAAATACTCGCAAATGGGCGACCCAACAAAACTTTTTTTGTTAATAAATCCATCATTTGCGATTTTTGTTTACGCAAAGAAAACATCTGTTTTTGCGTGGAAATACGAACGACTATTTAAGAAAACCTTAAAGTGACATTTCTTAAGATTATGCTATAATCATCGATGAAAAGTGCGAAAATTGGAGGTGTTCCTGTGGAATTTCTTAGATCTGTATTCCAGATGTTGGATGCATCGATGGAAAGACCCACTATGCTGGGGTGGTTCCATATTATGTGGTTGATAATCAGTATCGGCGGAGCAATCGTATTGAGTTTGTGGCACCGCAGGCACCCGGCTGACCGCCAGCGGAAGGTGTTGCTGATCACCACGATCATTGTCATCGTCCTGGAAATTTATAAACAACTCAATTTCAGCGTTTGCTATACCGAGGGGCTGTCTTGGGACTATCAGTGGTACGCTTTCCCTCTGCAGTTTTGTTCCACACCCATGTATGTTGGCCTGCTGGCCGCATTGACCAAGAAGGGAAGGATTCACGAAGCTGCCTGTGCGTACATGACAACCTTCTCCCTGTTTGCCGGTGCTGCAGTTATGGTCTATCCCGGCGATGTTTTTATCGACACCATCGGTATCAATATCCAAACCATGGTCTGCCACGGAAGTATGATCTTCCTTGCCATCTATTTGATGGCTACCGGCTATGTAAAGCTGGGCTTTAAGACCGTTCTGAAGGCTATCCCCGTTTTTGCATTCTTCCTTCTGGTGGCCATGGGCATGAATGAATGGGCGTTCCAGTCCGGCTTGCTGGAAACTGAGGGCTTCAATATGTTCTACATCAGCCCCCATCAGCCCGGTCATCTGCCGTTATATTCCAACGTTCAGGCGGTTGTGCCTTATCCCTGGAGTCTGGTGATCTACATCATTGGCTTCGCCGCAGCGGCTTATGTGATGCAGCTGCTGGCTATGCTGGTTTGGCTTATTGCACGCAAGATTTCCCAAAAGCCTGCCGTTGAACAAACAGCATAATAGAAATCCTCCGGCTCAGCCGGAGGATTTTTCGTTTTCGCTATTGTCTTCCAGTTCCTGGATCATGGGGGAGTGGGTGTAGTAGAGCCTTGCATAACCAATAAAGGAGGCCAGCAGCACACCGCTATCCACTAATGTAATGATTTGAATAGTTTTGGTATCCAACTGGGGGAAGAGGACCATCACGATTAAGCTTACAAACAGCACAGCAGTGCTGATTTTGCCTGCCAACAGTGCACCGGAGAGGATCTTACCACGCCGCAGGATCATAAGGCCAGCGATGAGCTGAAAACTTTCCTTTACAACAAACAGTGCGACCAAAATCCACAGCACGGGGTTGCGGATCGCAAGGCAAAGGATCAGCGTAAACTGGGTTGCCTTGTCTGCCAGGGGATCCAGAATTTTGCCCAAATTCGAAATCATGTTAAAGTGCCGGGCAATCTTTCCGTCAATGGCATCGGTCAGACAGGAAACGGCCAAAATACTGCCGGCGATATAGTAATCCGTCACATCCTGAGCGTTCAGGTAGATCACAACATAAACCGGGATCAAAACCAAACGGAACAGGCTGAGCAGATTTGGTATGGTAATGATATCTTTTTTCCAATCTTTGATGATCATGCTCTTTCCTCCATGCCGCTCTTCTGCGTGCATCATATTCTATTATAGGCATTTTTTAGGAAGAATCAAGCATTTTCTGTTAATAAATTGAAAATTAGTCCCGATCTTCGGTTCGCAGTGCCAAAGAAGCCGCACCGGGGTACTGCAGTGCCAGCCGCTGCCATGTTATCCGGTCCAGTTCTCCCGTTTCCGGCAGATCGTTGAGCCGCTGAAAGGATGAAAGGGATTGGCCGGTGGGCATATCCAGTGTGCCGTTCAGAGAGGGCGGTGTGATGCTGCCATAGACCTGAGAAAGCACGGTCAGTATACCCTGGGCGAGATACAAATTCGGATGTTGCTGCCCGGCTACGATCACTTCGTTTGGCTCAAAGATTACTGCAATTGGCTCGGCTTCACCAACCAAAACCAACGCCGGTTCGTATGCCGCAACGATGGCATCCCAGGTTTCCTGATTGGCGACACCCGTAACCGGCAGACCTCTGCTTCTTTGGAATGCAGACACGGCGGCGGTGGTCTGGGCTCCATAAATGCCATCCGGGATCACACTGGGTTGATTGCTTTCGTTTTGTGCGATGACCCGCAGCATGGTCTGCAGGCTTCTTACCGGCTGCCCCACAAAGGATTCGGGCGGTCTCATCGTATCACCTCCTGACGAACTGCATCCTGATTACCCATACGCAGATCAGCACCTGGGAACTGGGTCATGGTAGTTGTGCGGTTATAGCGGCTGCGGTTTGTATTATTGCCGGAAAATGCCGGAACAGCACCGCCCTCTGGGAATCGCTCCCCATCCCGCAGGCTTGTGTTCTCGATACCTGAGTATTGATCGTATATCTCATCCCAAGTGGCCGCATCCACATTGCCGGTCTGAGGCAAACCGAACCATCTTTGGGCAGCAATCACGGCTTCCCGTGTAGCCGGACCAAAGATGCCGTCCACTTCCACCCTTGGGATATCGTTGATGTAGGCAGACAGAACCGACAGCATATACTGCAGAAACCGGATGCTGTTACCGGTGTCGCCCTCGTAATAGGAATTGGGATACTCCCAGCTGATGGAATAATACTGCTGTCCCTGACTGCGAAGCTCCGATAGATTGGTCACTGCTGTGTATAGCCGTACAAGAGAGTACCATGTGGCAGGACCTACGACTCCGTCGGGGGTCAAATCGAAAATCTCCTGAAAGGCCCGGACGGAGGCCTCTGTCCGACTGCCGAAAATCCCGTCTACCACCGGTATTTTTGGTATGGCAGGGTAATTTTGTGCAATGCGGTTCAGCTCCACCTGTATGACGACCACATTGGGCCCGGTGCTGCCCCTCCGCAGGGGCGTACCCGGATAGGAGGAGGTGATTCCACGAATGGGAGCGTTGTTTACGATCTCCACATTGCCGTAATAGTTTCGCAGAATTTGTGTGGAGCTTTGTCCCTGCTGAGCCAAATTTTGACTGCCCCATTGGCTTAATCCCTCGCAAGTAACGGTGGTGCCGTTGCAGAATTTGGCTGCCAGGGGTTCGACGAAGCCCGGTCGCCGCAGGTAATCGTTGAACAGCTCATCCACTAACCGGGAAACATTACTGAAATAGCTGCGTCCGTTAACGAAATACTGGTCGTACGCCGTGCTGCTGGTGATGTCGAAATCATAGCCGCGGCTGCGATAAAACTCCGTGTAGACACGGTTTAACGCAAAAGAGACGATGGCCAGAATGTTTGCCCGGAGGGCACTTTCCTCCCATGTGGGGTAAATTTCACTGGATGCCACATTTTTTACATAGTCTATGAACGGTACAGTTACATTGGCAGCAGATGAAGAGGGAGGGCCCAAATGTACGGTGATGTTCTGGGGTACAAAAGGTATGACAGTTGGCATATCTACCTCCTATAGCTGCTGCGGCGGTGTGTCAAACAGTTCGTATTTGCTCCACTGACTGGGCAGCTCCGACAGTGGAATCATCTCCAAATCCTGATATGTTACAGTGCCCGGGAAAATCTGTATATTTTCTGCTGTGATCTGCTCATAGCCTTTGAGTCGAGCATGGAGTGTAACGGTGGCAAAGGGTGTCTGCCCCGGGTCGGGGGCTTGGCTAAGCTCTGTGTCCGGTGTGGGGATCGCAATTGGCTCGATTCTGCCACTGCGGTCGGTAAGCTTCATAGCGATAGCCATTCCGTCCGGTGCGGTAACGGAAATGGCTACATCCTTTAGCGGGATCTGTGCAAAACTGGAATAGGCGTGTACCTGCAAGTAACCTGTTGCACTCAGAGTAATACCTCCTTTCGGCTTGTGAAAACAGTATATGCAGGATATGTACCGATGGTGAAAAATCCTTCCCCGGATGAGGAAGGATTTTTTTCAAAGATAGGGCTCCATCTGTCGGATATTGTCGTTTTCTTTCTCCAGCAGCTTGTTGGAAAGCTCTTCAATTCGGCTGTCCCGGTTTGGATATTGGTGCAGATTCTTAAGACTTGTGATTACACCCTTGGTGTTTCCTTGGATCATCATGCCTGCGATCTTGGAATCCTTTCGACCGCCCATCAGCTTCATACGGGTCATCATTTCCGACATAGCCCGGATTCCCGGATTCAGCTCCGGCAGTACCCAGCCACGCATATTGGCAATGTTGTGGGCCTCCCGTTCAATGGAATCATACTCTCTGAGCTGGGACTCCAATGCCTGCTTTAATTTGGGATCTTCAGCTTGTTTTTGTACGCAGCGAATACCGATCTGCCCCATCTGTGTGGTTTTCAGCAGGGAAGAAAGGATTTCCTTATTTGTTTTCATCGTTATCACCCTATGGCATTTTGTGCGGTTTTGCAACGGAATATCCGTGCCAAAAAATGATATGCAGGCATAAAATGCTTTGTGAAAGGAGGAATTCTATGTGTGCCATTGCCGGTATGATCGATTTGCAGGTCAGTGAAAGACTGATAAACACTATGCTGAAAACCATGCTGCGGCGTGGGCCGGACAGCTCCCACTGGTATCAACATCAACGCTGCACACTGCTCCACGCCCGTCTGGTGGTTATTGATCCGGCAGGAGGTCGTCAGCCGATGACGCTGCATTGGGGGGATGAGCACTATACGATCGTCTATAATGGTGAGCTTTATAATACGGCAGAGCTTCGCAGGGAGCTAACGGCTCTGGGGCACTGCTTTTCCGGTCACTCCGATACGGAGGTGCTGCTCCATGGTTATGCCCAGTGGGGGCAGGAGGTTCTCGCAAAATGCAATGGTATTTTTGCGTTTGCTGTGTGGGAGGAAAATGCGGAGCGTCTGTTCATGGCAAGAGATCGGATGGGTGTCAAGCCGCTGTTTTACAAGGAACACGAAGGTGGCTTGATTTTTGCTTCGGAGATTAAGACCATTCTTCGTTATCCATCGGTACGGTCGGAATTGGACGAAGAAGGGGCAGCGGAGATTTTACTGTTAGGCCCCGGCACAACACCGGGTTGCGGCGTATTTCGCGGAATTATGGAGTTGAAGCCCGGCTGGTGCGGTTATTATGAACACGGCCGCCTGCATATACAGCAATACTGGAGCCTCAGGGATCGTGAGCACAGAGAATCCTTCAGAGAAACGGCGGAGCATGTGCGGGAATTGGTCTTGGATGCCATTCGCCGCCAGACGGTATCGGATGTGCCCGTGGGCACATTTTTGTCCGGAGGCTTGGATTCGAGCCTGATCACTGCTGTCTGTGCCAGGCAAATGCCGGAAACCCTCCGCACATTTTCTGTGGACTATCTGGACAATGACAAGTATTTTGTCCCCAATGCCTTTCAGCCCAATTCCGACGGCTACTATATCCGTTTGATGCAAGACTCGTTGCATACAGACCACCACTGGTGCATCCTTTCTCCGGAGGATTTAGAGGCTGCCTTGGAGGAATCAACGGATGCCAGGGACCTGCCCGGCATGGCGGATGTGGATTTCTCACTGCTGGTCTTTTGCAAGCAAATCCGGGAGCATGTGACGGTGGCATTGTCCGGGGAATGTGCAGATGAGATCTTTGGCGGCTATCCATGGTATAGGGATCCAAAGATTCGGGATGCGGACGGTTTTCCCTGGGCACAGAATACTGCCCAACGTTGTAGTATGCTGTCGCCGGAACTGGCCACAAAGATCGACGGGATGGACTATGTCCGTCAGCGTTATCTGGATACCTGTCGGCAAAGCGATATCCTGCCCGGCACATCACCGCTGGAGCGTCGGATGAAGGAAATGGTGAATCTGAATCAGCAGTGGTTCATGCAGACCCTTTTAGACAGAAAAGACCGCATGAGTATGTACTCCGGTCTGGAGGTACGCGTGCCGTTTTGTGACCATCGTATTGCGGAGTACCTATATGGAGTGCCGTGGGAATTCAAGGACTGGCAGGGCAGGGAAAAGGGGCTGCTTCGCCACGCAATGGAAGGCTGGCTGCCCGATGAGGTCATGTGGCGTAAGAAAAGCCCGTACCCCAAGACCTTCGACCCGAAATACCTGGCTATGATGAAGGCACGGCTGGAGGCTTTGCTTTCAGACCCTGATGCACCGCTGTTTTCGCTGATTTCCAGGCAGGCAGCACGGGATATTATGGAGAAGGACAGTCTCTGGCCCTGGTACGGTCAGCTGATGCGAAAACCACAAACCATAGCCTACCTTTTACAAATCGATTACTGGCTGCGAAGCAACCATGTTGATCTGCTCTTCTGAAACAGCACCCCGGCAAGCCGGGGTGCTTTTGTACAGGATGTACAAGAACACCTGCTGTGGACAAGTGTATTTTCGGCATTGACAAAACCGGAATATGGTGTATAATTGTATACAATAATCCAAGTACACATGAAAGGGGTCCTTTCTATGCTGGAGATTTCCTCCAAAACCAATCTGCTGGAACAAAAAACCTACAAATATTCCCTTCAGGATGTCGCTGAACCCAACCTGCAGCGGGATCTGTTTTCCTACGGCAGCGTGCCCAAGGTGGCCTTCAACCATCGGCGGGTGCCCATGAATATGCCGGAGGAGATATGGATCACCGATACCTCCTTGCGTGACGGCCAGCAATCCGTTGAGCCTTACAGCGTTGACCAGATCGTCAATATCTACAAGCTTCTGAGCAAGCTGGGCGGACCTTACGGCATTATCCGTCAGACGGAGTTCTTCGTCTACAGCAAGAAGGATCGACAGGCTTTGGAAAAATGCATGGAGCTGGATCTGAAATTCCCGGAGATCACCAGCTGGATCCGTGCCAGCAGAGAAGATTTTAAGTTGGTTAAGGACCTGGGTATTAAAGAAACCGGCATTCTGGTCAGCTGCAGCGACTACCATATTTTCAAGAAGATGAAGATGACCCGTGCTCAGGTGCTGGAGCATTATTTGGCAGCGGTCAAGGATGCTTTCGATGCAGGTGTTATTCCCCGCTGTCATTTGGAGGATATCACCCGTGCTGACTTCTACGGCTTTGTAGTACCCTTCGTGAATGAACTGCAGAAGCTCAGCAGGGAAGCGGGCATCCCCGTCAAGATCCGTGCCTGCGATACCATGGGCTACGGCGTTCCCTATACAGAAGCGGCCATGCCTCGCTCCGTTGCCGGTATCATCTACGGTCTGCAGCACTATTCCGATGTCCCCAGCGAATGCCTGGAGTGGCACGGCCATAACGATTTCTATAAAGGCGTTGCCAATGCATCTACTGCCTGGCTGTACGGTGCCTGTGCCGTCAACTGCTCACTGCTTGGCATTGGTGAGCGTACCGGCAATGTGCCTCTGGAAGCCATGGTCTTTGAGTACGCATCTCTTCGCGGTTCTCTGGATGGCATGGATCCCACAGTCATTACCGAGATTGCTGATTATTTCCGGAATGAGCTGGAGTATGACATTCCACCCATGACACCCTTTGTGGGCCGCAGCTTCAATGCTACCCGTGCAGGCATCCATGCGGACGGACTCTTGAAGGATGAAGAAATCTACACCATCTTCGACACCGGTAAGCTGCTGAACCGGCCTGCTGTGGTAGAGATCAGCAAGACCTCCGGCCTTGCCGGCATTGCCTACTGGATCAATCAGAATTTCCGCCTGAAGGACGATGATCAGATTGATAAGCATGATCCCATTGTGGAAACCATGAAGAGCTGGATTGACGCAGAGTACGAGGACGGCCGCCAGACCGTTATGACCGATAAAGAGTTGGATGCCATGCTGGAGCGGCTTGCTCCCGGCAGATTCCGCAAAGTGTAAGGAGGGCAGCATCATGACAGATTTTAAATCCGTTTCTTTGGCTGACCAAGTATTTGAAAAAATGGAAAATGATATCATCACTGGCGTATATCCCCGCGGTGAGATTCTTACTGAGCTGAAGCTGGTGGAGCAGCTGGGCGTCAGCCGCACACCAATTCGCGAGGCTCTGCGTCGCTTGGAGCAGGAGCGTCTGATTAAAGATTCCGGCAAGGGCAGCATTGTCCTGGGTATCACCGAGGAAGACCTGCTGGACATTATGAATATCCGCCAGCGAATTGAAGGGCTGGTTGCCTACTATGCCGCATTAAATATCGATGAGAATGGCCGTCAGAAGCTGACCCATATCGTGGATTTGCAGGAATTCTATCACGCCAAAGGTGACGCTGACCGACTGCAGCAGGTGGACGATCAGTTCCATGACTTGATCTGCCAGCTCAGCGGCAGAACCGTGCTGATGGATACGCTGATTCCTCTGCACAGAAAGACCCGCCGCTTCCGTCGCATCTCCATGCAAGATCCCAGCCGTACAGCCAAGACTAAGGCCGAGCATCGGGCGATTTACGATGCACTGATGGCCGGTGATGCGGAAAAGGCAATGGATCTGACCACCAAGCATATCGAAAATGCAAAGGAACACATGATCAGGGGGCTGAAGCAAAATGGGTAAAACGATTGCACAAAAAATTATTGCCGCACACCTTGTCAGCGGCGATATGGCACCCGGCTCCGAGGTGGCTCTTCGAATCGACCAGACCCTGACTCAGGATGCCACCGGCACTATGGCCTATCTGGAATTTGAGACTATGGGCATCGATCGGGTAAAAACTGAATTTTCCATAGCCTATGTTGACCACAACACCCTGCAGTGCGGCTTTGAAAATGCGGATGACCACCGGTATCTGCAGACCGTAGCCGCTAAGCATGGCGTGCATTTCTCCCGACCCGGCAACGGCATCTGTCATCAGGTGCATCTGGAGCGGTTTGGCAAGCCTGGAAAGACCCTTATTGGTTCCGATAGCCATACGCCCACCGGCGGCGGTTTGGGTATGCTGTCCTTCGGTGCAGGCGGTATGGATGTGGCTGTTGCCATGGGCGGCGGTGCGTATTATATCACCATGCCAAAGATGTTCAAAGTGAATCTGACCGGCAGTCTTCGCCCCTTTGTTACTGCCAAGGATGTGAGTCTGGAGCTGCTGCGGATTTTGTCCGTAAAGGGCGGCGTGGGTGCCATTATCGAGTGGGGCGGCCCAGGCATTGTGGGCCTGACTGTTCCCGAGCGTGCTACCATCACCAATATGGGCACAGAGTTGGGTGCGACCACCTCCATTTTCCCCTCGGATGAGGTAACCCGTGCGTTTCTGGCCTCTCAGGGAAGAGAGGGCGATTATATACCCTTGGAAAGTGATGCGGATGCGGTGTACGACCGGATCATCGATATTGATCTGTCTGCCCTCAAACCTATGATCGCTTGTCCCCACAGCCCGGATAACGTGGTGGCTGTGGATTCTCTCAAGGGTGTAAAGGTCGACCAGGTCTGCATTGGCTCCTGCACCAATTCCTCGCTGCTGGATATGCTGAAGGTAGCGGCTATGCTCAAGGGCAAGACCATTTCTCCGGGGGTTAGTTTGTCTATTTCTCCCGGCTCCCGCCAGGTGCTGAGTATGCTTGCCCAGTGCGGTGCATTAACGGACATTCTTGCCAGCGGTGCAAGACTGCTGGAGTGTGCCTGCGGGCCATGTATTGGTATGGGTTTTTCTCCCAGCTCCGGTGGCGTATCTCTGCGTACATTTAACCGAAACTTCCTGGGCCGCAGCGGCACCAAGGATGGTCAGGTATACCTTGTATCCCCGGAGACCGCGGCAGCCTCTGCACTGACCGGCTATATCACCGACCCCATGACCATGGAACCCATTCCGGCCATCAGCCTGCCGGACAGCTTCTGTATCGATGATTCCGCCGTGCTGCCTCCGGCAGAGGATGGCTCTTCCGTGGAAGTCCTCCGGGGTCCCAATATCAAGGAATTCCCCAAATCCAAGGCTTTTGCACAGAATCTGACAGCTCAAGTGGTGCTGAAGGTTGGTGACAATATTACCACTGACCATATCATGCCAGCCGGTGCCAAGATCCTGCCCTACCGTTCCAATATTCCCCATCTGTCCAAATTCTGCTTTGAGGTCTGTGATCCTACATTCCCGGAGCGTGCCAAGGCAGCAGGGGATGGCATTATCATCGGCGGCAGTAATTACGGTCAGGGTTCTTCCCGGGAGCACGCAGCTCTCGTGCCCATGTATCTGGGCATCCGCTGCGTGATCGCCAAGAGTTTCGCCCGTATCCACGCAGCGAACCTGATCAATGCCGGTATTCTGCCCCTGACCTTTGCTGATCCAGGGGATTACGACACAATCGATCAGGGAAGCAAGCTGGAATTGAAGAATCTGGCTTCCGGGATGGCTGCCGGGCAGATCGTTGTCACCGCTGGCGGCAAGACCTTCTACGCAAAATGTGACCTTACAGAACGCCAGCAGAAGATTCTGCTCTGCGGCGGTCTGCTGAACTATACCAAGGAGGGCGGACTATGACCCAATTGGAATTGGCCTGTGCCAGCTTTCGCACCCTGATGGAGCAGCAGCTCCATCGTATTGAGAATATGTCTGCGGACAAGGTGGACTTCACCACAAAAAAGACCGTTACCATCGGCCTTGTGGATGGCGACGGCATTGGCCCGATCATTATGTCTCATGCGGTAAAGGTGCTGGAAAAGCTCCTTGCTGACGAGATCGCTGCCGGTTCTGTGGTTCTGAAACGGATCGAGGGTCTGACCATCGAAAACCGCCTTGCCAAGAATCAGCCCGTGCCCTCCGATGTGCTGGCTGAGATCAAAACCTGCGATGTGCTGCTCAAAGGCCCTACGACCACCCCTATGGGCGGCAAGATGGAAAGTGCCAATGTAACGCTGCGTCGGGAACTGGATCTATATGCCAATGTCCGCCCCGTGGCCATTCCGGAGGAGGGCATCGATTGGATGTTCTACCGGGAGAATACCGAGGGCGAATATGTCCTTGGCAGCCGGGGCATCGAGCTGCCCGGTATGGCCGTGGATTTCAAGGTTACTACGGATGCCGGCACCCGTCGCATCGCCCGTGCAGCCTTTGACTACGCCCGGCAGAACGGCAAAACCCGGGTTTCCATCGTTACCAAGGCCAATATCATGAAAAAGACCGACGGCAAATTTACTGCCATCTGCCATGAGGTGGCTGCGGACTACCCGGAGATATCCGTTGATGACTGGTACATCGATATTATGACCGCCAACCTGGTGAACCCTGCCATTCGCAATCAGTTCCAGGTCATGGTCATGCCAAATCTGTACGGCGATATCATCACCGACGAGGCGGCCCAAATCCAGGGTGGTGTCGGTACTGCCGGCAGTGCCAATATCGGCGACCGCTATGCCATGTTCGAGGCCATCCATGGCTCTGCACCCAGAATGCTGGAGGAGGGTCTGGGTGATTATGCAAATCCTGCCTCTATTTTGAAAGCAGAGGCCATGCTCCTGCGTCATATCTGCCGTACCACTGCAGCGGAAAAGCTGGAAAATGCCCTGGTTAACTGCAAAACCATCGTCACCGGAGACCGCAGCGGGGCGACCTGTGCCCAGTATGCTGAAGATCTGATCAACCTGCTATAATTCAAAAAATTCTTGTAGGGGCCGATGACCACATCGGCCCCTACAGTTGTCATTTCAACAGTCTGTAAAATACACCGTCCAAGGACTGCTACTCATAAGGATGTTTCGTAGGGGCAATTCATAAATCGCCCGCAAAAACCCTTTCGTTGTTATCTTTCTCAATAAAGTATGCTATCATAAACATACCGATAAACTTGAATTTGAATAGCAAGTTTTTCTGAGATGTTATTGCTTATTCATAACACAGTAAAAAACTCTAAAGCCGTTGAAAACAAAGGGTTTTCCGCAAACAACTCATTTCATCCCACTATACGGTGTTACACCGTTTTACCCTTGCCCCGAAAGATTATAAGGGCAAAATCAAGGGCAAGAATCATCATAATTTTAGTTTTTAGATTTGGGAAACGAACTGCTGCAATGTGAATTTATAAATGAATTGAGGACTTATCGTGAAGATATCCAAATTGTTTGCAATCACATAGCAGTCAAAATACTGCCTTGTTTTCTTTTTCATCCTGACAGCATATATTCTGCTGTTGGGCGTGTATCTGAAAGACTTTTTTGTTCTTTCACCGATGCTGGTGACATTGTATTTGCTATCAGCATTACCGACCTTATTTTTCGTCCTGAAAATACGGTCAACGCCAATGCGTGCAATTGTACTCGTTGTTCTGTTTTTCGTCCTTGGAATGAGTTTGGTCAGTTCTTTTTATTGCCGCAGGCTTCTGCCGATGTTGACGTTTATTGTTACGGCTATAGAAGTGATGTACTTCGGTATTGTCGATAACAGCTACGGCAAAGACAAACTGCTGACGAAATTTGTGCCGGTTGTGAAACCGACGAGGAAAAGGTACGAACGTTTTATAATTGGATCGTATCCAACTTTGAGTACGACCATGACTGCTATCCCATTTTCCAATACTTTGATGTTCGCAAGACGCTACAAACCAAGCATGGTTTTGCTTTGATTTCACGCACCTGTTCGTCGCGTTCTGTCGTAGTCAGAATATTCCGTGCTATGCCGTTGACGGTGTATCCAATAAAAACAGCGTGGCTCGGCACACTTGGAACCGCGTGTACTATGATCCAGCTTGGCGGAATGTGGATAGAACGGCTGATATCTCAAGAACAGCCAACGGCAAAGAGCACTACGGCTTCCACAAGCTGGAAGGTGCTTTCGTTCCCGACGAGGATTTTTTAATAACCAAAATCTATTGAAACTAAACCTCTGCATTTTTTGGATGCAGAGGTTTAGTTTTTTCTTTTATTCCTTTTTTCCATTCAATATCCATTCCGGATCATAACCAAACTCCATACCGATGAGCTTTGCAAGCATCTGCGAGATAGTCTTGTTTTGGTTGGTGCCGGGACGGCTGTTGCTTGTGAGGATATAAAGGTAGTTTTCGGATATACCAACACGGCTTGCAAATTCACGCTTGGTGATATTCTTCTCCTTGATGATTTGATTCAACCTATCAGATAATGACATTTGCCTTATCTCCGTTCTTTTTCATGTCCGCCTTGATTGCCCTGTAAACTTCAAGAAGCTGTTTTCGCGAGGAAACGCCCAATTTGCTGTAAAGATTCTTATTGTGGAATTTCAAGGTATTTTCCTTGATGTTGAGTTCAATCATAATATCTTTCGTGGATGTGCCGCTCAAATAGGCTTCGTAGATCTGACGCTCCTGCGAGGTCAGCGTTTCCAATCCTTGTGCAAAATATTCCATCATTTCAGCCGATACGCTGCGATCACTGCGAGAATCATCAGCACTCGTTGCCCGCAGAGCCTCTTCCTTTTGCTGTACAAGTTCACGCAGACGCTGATTTTCGTTCATAACCATATGAACGCCGCAAAGGAACAGCTCGGTAATGATGTAGGATACCGAAAGAAACTCAAAGTCCATACTGGAAATCTGCTCAATGAACCATACGCCGATATTTACGA